>NZ_JBHUGZ010000001.1:0-930570 GCF_042682145.1 Mesorhizobium newzealandense
TCACCTGCGGCCCACAGCCGCCGCGTGTCGAAAGAACACTTGCCTTGCTCACCAGGAGGGATAGTCGGCCGGTGTAGATGCATTGCCCATTACACGCGCACCGCCGGCCCGGGTCTTGCCGAGCTGGTTGCCGGCACATGACAGCCGTTCGCACGGTTTTGCGCGCCAGCGCGCGTGGAATTCCGCGTGCCTGCATAGGGCCGGTAGGCGGCGAGGAGGCAGAGGATTGGGGAGGGTGGGCGCGTGAAAGCAGTGGCGCGGGAAACGTCGTTCCAGCTGGGCCGCCAGCAGAGGGGCGGCGGCCAAGGAGGATAGTGGCCGTCGTGGGAATCGGAGCGTCCGAGGTCTTCAGTTGAACGGCTGAGGACGTGCTGTCGAGGCGTGCGGTGATGCCTGGCTGCCGGATCTCGTCATATCGCTGCAGACCCGTCCAGTTGGTTGATCGAAACATGCAAATCCTTGGGCAGCACCGAAGCGACGATCTTCAGATACTGTCGGGCTGTCGGCACGCGCACCTCGCGATGACGCCGGCGCGACGTGGTCGTGCGGAAGTCGGCTGCGCACCGCATTGCTCAGGGAATCATCGCCATGCGTGGTGTCTCGCTTCGGGCAGGCCAGTAACTCGCGCACACCCGTTCGCGCTCCGGTTGGCGGCATGCTGGCGGCGAGCGCCGCCGTCCGGCTTTGTCATGCGATGGCGGACACAGGCCTGGCGGCGGCGCCTTGTCAAACTACCCTCTATGCCTCGCGCCTCCGCTGGTCTCGCCGCGGTTTCACGCGTCCGGTATTTGCGCAGCGGGCGGATTTTTTCGCCTGGATTTCGCCTGCACCCTGATTTCAAGTTGGGCGGGCGCGCTGCGCGGCTTGCTGGCCAGCCCGCGCCGGGACTTTGCCGAGAGCTTCGCGTCCGTGCCCGCGGCCGCGCCTTGCACGCTTCGGAGCGCCCGCGCGCCGGAAGCCGCCGCACCGGATTCCGGCCGGGTCAAGGGCGCAGCGCCGGCTCAGCAGCCGTGCCGCCCCGATGAGCCCCACTCGCTGCTACCCGAGCGTTCACGCAGGGCAAAACCGGAAAACACGCGCCGATCGACGCATCGACGGACCGCGCGCAGCATGCCAATTAGCCCGCCGCGGCACGATCTGCTCTGACGACGGCCAGCCGCACACCTGCCGCGTGCGCCGCGCCACATCGAAGGTAGATTGTCGCCCCATGGCGCGGGGTGTGGGACAGACCTCGCGAGCCGTCATCGTCGAGTGGATGATGGTGGTGCGTACAGCGGTAGCCAGCGACGACCGCAACAGGCCTCGTCGCTGGCCTTGCGGTTCTTCAGATAGCCCTTCATGACGATGTTGCCGCGGAACATGACCTCGCCGATGGTCTCGCCATCCGCCGGGGTCGTCCGCATCGTCTCGGGGTCCATGACGGTCAAGCCCTCGAGCGCTGCATAGCGCACGCCCTGCCGTGCCTTTTTGGCGCTGCGCTCGGCCTTTTCAAGATCGTCCCAGGCGCCATGCCATTCGTTGACGACCGCCGGACCATAGGTCTCGGTCAGGCCGTAGAGATGGGTGACGGCAAAGCCGGCATCGGCCATGCCCGACAGCACGGCCTCCGGCGGCGGAGCAGCGGCCGTGTTGAAGGTGACGGTCTGCGGGAATTCGCGCTTGTCCTCGTCCTTCGCATTGATCAGCACCGACATGACGACCGGCGCGCCGCACAGATGGGTGACGCCGTGATCGGCAATCGCATCGTAGATCGGCTTCGGCCGCACCCAGCGCAGGCAGACATGGGTGCCAGCCTGGACGGCGAGCGTCCATGGAAAGCACCAGCCATTGCAGTGGAACATCGGCAGCGTCCACAGATAGACGGCATGCTTGGCCATGCCGGCATGGATGGTGTTGGTGTAGGCCATCAGCGCAGCACCGCGATGGTGGTAGACGACGCCCTTCGGATTGCCTGTCGTGCCGGAGGTGTAGTTGAGCGAGATCGCGTCCCACTCATCGTCGGGCATCGACCAGGCGAAATCCTCGTCGCCGCCAGCGACGAAGTCCTCATAGTCGAGCGCGCCTATGCGCTCGCCCTTGGGGTAAGGTGCGTCGGCAGCGTAGTCGGGATCGTCATAGTCGATGACCAGAGGCTTGACCTTGGCCAGTTCCAGGGCCTGCTTGACGACGCTGGAGAACTCGCGGTCGACGATCAGTATCCTGGTCTCGGCATGGTCGAGCTGAAAGGCGATGACCGCGGCATCGAGGCGGGTGTTGAGCGAATGCAGCACCGCCTTGGTCATCGGCACGCCGAAATGCGCCTCCAGCATCGGCGGCGTGTTGGACAGCATGACGGTGACCGTATCGCCCTTGCCGATGCCGCGTTTGCGTAACGCCGAGGCAAGCATCAGCGACCGGCGCCAGAACGTGCGATAGTCTATGCGCTGGTGGCCATGGATGATGGCGACATGGTCGGGATAGGTCTTTGCCGCGCGCTCCAGATAGGTGAGCGGCGTCAGCGGCTGGTGGTTGGCCGCGTTCTTGTCGAGATCCTGTTCGTAAGGATTGCCCATCCCGTCCTCCCTAGCGCATGACCCCGAAAATCGGAATCGATTTTCGGAAAGGATCATGCGCAGACCAAAGTGCTACAGCGTCCTTTGCGCGTCCGTGAGGACGCGCGGCGCTGTAGTGTCTTCCTTGAGACCTTCTAATAACAGGCTCGGGCCGCGTCACCACCAACGATGCCACGATCGAGCGCATTTGGCACAATGATGATCTAGATTCAGCGGGCGAAAGGGCATCGTATACCTTGGCCTTGTTTGACTTTTGTCGAAGGCCGTGAATAATGTCAGCCGAGGAGACGGCATGGCGATCCGACCGGCAGAACAGCTCATCCACAAGGCCGCCTGGCTCTACTACGCCCATGGCCTGCGGCAGGACCAGGTGGCGAGCCAGCTTAACATTTCCCGCGCCTCGGTCGCCATGTATCTGCGCAAGGCGCGCGAGACCGGCATCGTCAACATCTCGACCTCGACCCAGCTTTTCACCGACGATGTGCTGGCGCGCAAGCTCGAGGATGCGCTGAGCCTCGACGCCGTCTGGATCGCGCCGGAAAACGACCATATCGCCGATCCGTCGACGGAAATCGCCGTGCTGGCGGCAAGCGTCTTTCTCGAGCTGGTCAAGAAGGGCGACCGCATCGGCGTCGCCTGGGGCCGCACCGTCTACACGATCGCCGACATCATGTCCTACGCCGACCTGCAGGATGTCACCGTGGTGCAGCTGTGCGGCAATCTCGGCGCGCCCTATTCCTACCGGCCCGACCAGTGCACCATGGAAATCGCGCGGCGGCTCAACGCCAAGGGCCTCAACTTCTACGCGCCGCTGGTGCTGTCGACGGAAGAGCTGGCGCGCGCGCTGCGCGCCGAACCGGTGATCCGCGAGCAATTGTCCGGCGTCGGCGAATGCGATCTGGCGCTGTACTCGGTCGGCGCGGTCGACGCCGACAGCCATCTGGTCAAATGCGGCGCGCTGACATCAGGCGAAATGGCGGAGCTGCGCAGCCAAGGCGCTGCCGGCGTCATTGCCGGGCAGATCATCGACGCCCAGGGCAAGGTGCTCGACTGCAGCTATAACCGCCGGGTGATCTCGGCTGATCTTGCCTCGCTGCGTGCCATCGCCAGGCGCCTGATGGTCGTGCAGGAGGACAGCAAGTTCGAACCGCTTCTCGCGGCGATCGCTGGCGGACTTTGCACGCATCTGGTGGTCGGCGCGCGCATGGCGCAGCGGCTGCTGGACCATGCGGCTGCCACGACAGAAAAGGCCTCCTAGGAAACCACCATCTCCGCCGCCGGCGCATTGTCATCAAAGCGTCGCGGCATACCTGTTTCACCATCAATGACAGCAATCGGACGAAGCGAACATGAAGAACCTGTGGAATGACGAGGCAGCCGAGAAACTCGTTGCCGACTATGCAAGGAAGGGTGTCGAGCGCGACCTGGCGCTGCGCGTCTACACGACGCGGCTGCTGGGCGGCGAGCCGCGGCTGGTCCTGCATGGCGGCGGCAACACCTCCTGCAAGACGACGGCCACCGATCTTGTCGGCGACCAGTGGGACGTGCTGTGCGTCAAGGGCAGCGGCTGGGACATGGGCGTCATCGAGCCGCAGGGCCTGCCGGCGGTCAAGCTCAAGCCGCTGCTCAAGGCGCGCTCGCTGAACAAATTGGCCGACGAGGACATGGTTGCCCTGCAACGCGTCAACCTCATCGACCCCTCGTCGCCCAACCCGTCGGTCGAGACGCTGCTGCACGCCTTCCTGCCGCACAAATTTGTCGACCACACCCACTCGACCGCCATTCTCGCCATCGTCGACCAGGAAGACAGCAAGCCGCTGGTGGCGACGGTGTTCGGCGCGAAGATGGGCTATGTGCCCTACATCATGCCCGGCTTCGACCTCGCCAAGGCGGCGGCCGACATCTTCGACGCCGATCCGACCGTCGAGGGCCTGATCCTCGACAAGCATGGCATCTTCACCTTCGGCGACGATGCCAGGCAGGCCTACGACCGGATGATCCACTATGTGAACGTCGCCGAGGACTACGTCGCCAAAAACGCCAAGCCGCGAGCGGCGAAGGCAGCATTGCCGGCAAAGCTCGCGACGCCGGCCACCATCGCGCCGACACTGCGCGGCGCCGTCGCTGTGGCTCGCGGCGAAGGCCGCTTCGACCGCATGATCAGCGACTTCCGCACCTCGGACGCGATCGTTGATTTCATCAATTCGGCTGAGATCGCCGACTTGGCCGGACGCGGCGTTTCGACGCCCGATCTGTCGATCCGCATCAAGACCGGACCGATGGCGCTGCCGGCGCCCGATGCCGACAAGGTCGGCGACTACAAGGCCGTGATCAAGGATCACGTCGAGGCCTTCGCCAAGGATTACCGCGCCTATTTCGAAACCAACGATGCCCTCGACGACGTCAAGCGCACCATGCTCGACCAGATGCCGCGGCTGACGCTGGTGCCGGGTCTCGGCATGTTCGGCCATGGCCGCACGCTGAAGGATGCGAAGATCGCCTCCGACGTCGGCGAGATGTGGATCGAGGCGGTGCGCGGCGCGGAGGCGGTCGGCCGTTTCCATCCGCTCGCCAAGGCCGACCTGTTTCCGCTCGAATACTGGTCGCTGGAACAGGCCAAGCTCGCCTCCAACAAGCCGAAGCCGCTGACCGGCCAGGTGGTGCTGATCACCGGCGGCGCCGGCGCGATTGGTGCCGCGACTGCCAGGCTCTTCGCCGACAATGGCGCCCATGCCGTCGTTGTCGATCTCGATGCCGAAAAGGCCGCCGACGCCGCCAAGAAGGCCGGCAACAACTCGATCGGTGTTGCCGCCGACATCACCGATCCGACGCAGGTGCGTGCCGCCTTCGACAGGGCGGTTGCCGTGTTCGGCGGCGTCGACATGCTGGTCTCCAATGCGGGCGCTGCCTGGGAAGGCCGGATCGGCGAACTCGACGATGCGCTTTTGCGCAGGAGTTTCGAGCTCAATTTCTTCGCCCACCAGTCGGTGGCGCAGAATGCCGTGCGCATCATGCTCGAACAGGGCACCGGCGGCGTGCTTTTGTTCAACACCTCCAAGCAGGCGGTCAATCCGGGGCCGAAGTTCGGCGCCTATGGCGTGCCGAAGGCAGCGACGCTGTTCCTGTCCAGGCAATACGCGCTCGACTATGGCGCGCACGGCATCCGCTCGAACGCCGTCAACGCCGACCGCATCCGCTCGGGTCTTTTGACCGACGCCATGATCGCCAGCCGCTCCGGCGCGCGCGGCGTGTCGGAGAAGGAATACATGTCCGGCAATCTGCTCGGCCAGGAAGTGACGGCGCAGGACGTGGCGCAGGCGTTCCTGCACCACGCGCTGGCCGACCGGACCACCGCCGATGTGACGACGGTCGACGGCGGCAACATCGCGGCCGCGTTGCGGTAGGCGGACCGGCCGACCAAAAAAGGGCGGCTCACGGGCCGCCCCTTTTTGTTTGTGTCGTGACGAACCTTACTTGGCGTTCGGGTTCGGCATCCAGGCCGGCATCGCGACATCGGCATGGGCGAACTGCGGCAACTTGGCCGACAGGTCTTCCATGTTCTTGATGTCCTTGTCGATGAGGTCCTTCTGGGTGATCAGCGTCGGCGGCACGACGACATTGTGGCCGGGGTCTTCACCGGCGAGCAGCTGTGCCAGCGCACGCACCGAAACCTGGCCGACGACGGCCGGGTTGGTCGCGGCGGTTGCCGCCCAGGCGCTGTCGGGCTCGCGCATCGCGGCTATGTCGGACGTCGAGATATCGGCCGAGTAGATCTTGATGCCCTTGTTCAAGCCCGCCTCGTCGACGGCGATCTTCACACCCTTGGCGAATTCGTCATAGGGGGCGAACATCACCTTGATGTCGGGATGGGCCGACAGCACCGAACGCGCCTGGTTGGCGACGGAATTGGCGATCGGATTGTCGAGCGTGCCGAACATCGCGACTTCGCTGATGCCGGCATACTTCTTCTTGACGTCGACCCAGGTCTCGTTGCGGCGGTCGAGCGGCGCGATGCCGGCGACATAGACATAGCCGGCCTTCCAGCTCTCGCCATTGTCCTTGACCGCCTGTTCGAGCGCGAGACGGGCCAGGTCGCGGTCGGATTGCTCGATCTGGGGGATCTTGGGGTTTTCGACATTGACGTCGAAAGCCACCACCTTGATGCCGGCGTCGACCGCGCGCTGCGCGGCGTCCTTCATCGATTCCGTCAGACCGTGCTGGATGATGATGCCCTGTACGCCAAGCGCGATGGCCTGATCGACCATGTCAGACTGAAGCGCGGCGTCCTGGCGGCTGTCGAGCACGCGCAGGTCGACGCCCAGCGCCTTGGCCTGTGCCTCGACGCCGCTGAGATAGGCCTGGAAGAAGTCGCCGGTCGAGAGATAGCGCACCAGCGCGATCTTGACGCCGGGCTTGTCGAAAGGCGCCGGCTTGTCCGCGGCCAGCGCCGGGAACTGCATCAGCATGGTTGCGCCGGCCAGCCCGAGCGCGACCTTCCCCAGAAGTCTTCTTGTGATGTTCACTTCGTTTCCTCCACTCTTGTTGAACCCAAAATCCTATCCGGTCGAAAGCTATCTCCTGCCCCTGCCCGAAAGCGCAAAGGTGAAGACAAGGGCGACGACCAGAACCACGCCCTTGACGAAATCCTGCGTGTAGTAAGGCGCGTTCATCATCGTCAGGCCTTGCAGCAAGATGCCGACGAACAGCGCACCGACGGCGGTGCCGAAGGCGTTCGGCTTGGCGGCGCCAAGCACCGCGTAACCGATGAGCGCCGCGGCGACAGCGTCGAGCAGCAGATTATTACCCGAGGCGATGTCGCCGCGTCCAAGTCGGGCGGCGAGCAAAATGCCGCCGATCGAGGCAAAAACTCCTGAAATAACGTAGGCCCAGATTTTGTATGCCTTGACAGGCGCGCCGGCGAGTTCGGCGGCACGCTCGTTGCTTCCTACCGCATACATCATGCGCCCGAAACGCGTGTATTCGAGGAAGAACCAGATCAGCACGGCGAGCACGAGCAGCACCACCACCGACACCGGAATGAGGTTCGGGATGAAGAAATCGAAGCGGTGGCGGCCGAGCGCCAGGAAAGCGTCAGAGAATTTGCCATTGGCGACCGAACCGTCCGGCATGGTCATGCCGGTGGCGATCGAACGGCCCTCGGTCGGGATGCGCTGCAGGCCGACCAGCAGGAACATCATCCCGAGCGTCGCCAGGAGATCGGGCACCCGCATATAGACGATCAGCCAGCCATTGATCAGGCCGACGATGGCGCCGATCAGCAGGCAGGCGACGACCGCGACGAGAGCGTTCTGCTCCAGCACTACCATGACATAGGCCGCCGCCATCATGGCTGAGGTGGCGACCGAGCCGATCGACAGATCGAAGCCGCCGACGACGAGCGTGGCGGTGACGCCGAGCGCCAGCACGCCGGTGATGGCGACTGACTGGAAGATGAAGACGGCACTTTGCGGCGAAACGAAACCGTCGGCGGCGATCGCGAAATAGGCGACGAGCCCGAACAAGAGCACGATGAAGCCGTAGCGGATGGCATGGTCGCGCAGCGTCATTCAGCGCTCCCCAACGCCGCTGCGATTTTTACCCAACTCGAACTCATGCTCTCTCCATTCCAATTCCTTGCCGCCGCGCTCAGGCGGCGCTGTGCAGCGGTCCGCCGGCGACCTCGGCCAGCAGGCGATCGAGATCGACATCGGCGTTGCGATGTTCGCCGACGATGGTCTGCTCCGACATCACCAGGATGCGATCGGCGGTCTCCAGTGCCTCGTCGAGTTCAGTGACGAACAGCAGCGTGGCGCGGCCGTTTGCACTCGCCCTCAGCTTGGCGGCAATGTCGCGCCTCGCGGAAATGTCGACGCCCTGAAACGGCTCATCCAGAATGAACAGCCCTGCATTCTGCGCCATCCAGCGGGCGACCATCACCTTCTGCTGGTTGCCGCCGGACAGCGCCGACATCTCGTCCTTCTCGGAGCGGCAGACAATGCCAAGTTCCTCGATCTGCCGGCGCGCGGTGATGCGTTCCAGACGGCGCCTGAGAACGGCGAAACGCGACATGCGCTTGTGAAACGGCAGGCTGATATTTTCCTGGATGTTGAAGCCGGCGACGATACCGTTTTCGCCGCGGTCCTTGGCGACGAGGAACACGCCGGCGGCGATCGCCTCGCCCGCCGATTCCGGTGCATAGGGCTTGCCGTTCAGCACCATGGTGCCGGAAAGCGGCTTGCGCACGCCAAACAGCGTCTCGGCCAGCGCCGTCTTGCCGACGCCGACGAGGCCGGTGATGGCGACGACCTCGCCGTCGCCGAGCGTCAGCGAGATCGGCCTGGCGCCTTGCGCTATGCGCAAACCATCGATCTTGAGGACGATCTTGGCCGAATCCCTGACGACGATCTGGTCGAGCTGGATCTTGCGGCCGAGCATGGCGTTGACCGCGCCTTCATAATCGAGCGGTTTCTTGTCGAAGACGCCTGAGATGATGCCGTCGCGCATCGAGACGATGCGGTCGGCAAGCCGCCTGATGTCAGACATGCGGTGCGAGATGTAGAGGATCGCGACGCCCTGCTCGCGCAGCCTGTCGATCAGCGCAAACAGCCGGTCGGCCTCGGCGCTGGACAGAGAGGAGGTCGGCTCGTCGAGGATCAGCACTTTCGGCTGATGCGCCAAAGCGCGGGCGATCGCCACCATCTGGCGATCGGCCAGCGAAAGATCGCTGATGCGCGCCTTGAGGTCGATGGCCAGCCCCATGCGGTCGGCAACGGCCTTGGCCTCGCGACGCACGCGCGCCGGATTGAACAGGAACGGGGCGCCGCTGCCACTCAAGCGGTCGAGGGTCAAATTGGTGGCGACATCGAGATCGGCGACGACGCCGTCATTGATGTTCTGGTGAACGGTGACGACGCCGGCGCGGATCGCCTCCGCCGGCGTGTTCGGCGCGAAGGCGTGTCCAGCGAGGCCCATGGTGCCGTCGCCGCGCTCATAGACGCCGCTGATGATCTTGACGAGGGTGGATTTGCCGGCACCGTTGGCGCCCATGAGCACGGTCACTTCACCGGCGTGCAGCTCCAGCGAGACGCCGCCAAGCACCTCGTTCTGGCCAAAGGATTTCCTCAGCCCCTCTGCGCGGAACACGGCATTGCCGACCATGCGTTCCTCCCTGACATGACGCTATGGGCTACATCGGCAATTGTCAACACGATTGACAATTGCCAGATCGCTTCCTAGCTTGGCCCGGCCGCTATGCCTCCGTTATGTTCGGAGCGCATATGCGGGAGGATGACGATGACTGGGAAATTGCAGTTCGAAGCACTGTCGGTCGAGACGCTGCCGACCCGCCTTGGCGACAACGAGGCGTTGCGCGCCAAGATCGGCAAGGACACGAACGCCTGGAAGGTCCGCGAGGTCGGCGACGGCAATCTCAATCTCGTCTTCATCGTCGAGGGCGCCAGCGGTGCAGCGGTGGTCAAGCAGGCCCTGCCCTATGTCCGCCTGGTCGGCGACAGCTGGCCGCTGCCGCTCAAGCGCTCCTTCTTCGAATACCACGCGCTGACGCGGCAGGAGGCGCGCGCGCCAGGTTCGGTGCCGGCGATCTATCATTTCGATGAAAGCCAGGCGCTGATCATCATGGAGTATCTGTCGCCGCACATCATCCTGCGACGGGCATTGATCGAGGGCCGGCAATTGCCTGATATCGCCAGGGATATCGGCCTGTTCATGGCGCGCACCCTGTTTCGCGGCTCCGATCTGCATATGGCAGCCAAGGACCGCAAGGCCGATCTGGCGCTGTTTGCCGACAATGTCGAACTCTGCGACATCACCGAGAACCTGGTGTTCTCCGATCCCTATTTCGACGCCAGGATGAACCGGCATACGAGCCCGCAGCTCGACGGTCTCGTCGCCGAACTGCGCGCCGACCGCGACCTCAAGGTCGAGGCGCAGCGGCTGAAGCATATCTTCGCCGCCAATGCCGAAACGCTGCTGCATGGCGACCTGCATTCCGGCTCGATCATGGTCACCGACTCGGAAACCCGGATGATCGATCCGGAGTTCGCCTTCTACGGTCCGATGGCGTTCGATGTCGGTATGCTGCTCGCCAATTTCTGGATGTCCTTCTTCTCGCAGCGTGGACATGAGCAGAATAGGAAGCGCGACGCCATGCGCGCCTATCTGCTTGAGGTGACCGTCGAGACTTGGGCTGTGTTCCGCGCCGAGTTCTCGCATCTGTGGCGCACCGAGCGCACCGGCATGCTCTACCAGAAAAGCCTGTTCGAGGATCAGGGCGACAGGCTCGGCGCCGAACAGGCGCTCGACCATGTGCTGCACCAGATCTGGACCGATCTCCTGGGATTTGCCGGCATCGAGGTCCACCGGCGCATCCTCGGCCTCGCCCACAATGCCGATTTCGAGACCATTGCCGACGAGGATCTGCGCGCCAGTTGTGAGGCGAAGGCGCTGAAATTCGGCCGTCACCTCGCCGTCAACCGGCGCCAGATCCACAGCATCGACGAGGTCAACACTCTGGCCGCGCTGATCGAACAGGAGAGCAGCATTTGAACGTCGGCGACCGCCACTATCGCACCATCTGGCTGAGCGACGACGGGCGTTCGGTGGAGATCATCGACCAGCGCTGGCTGCCGCATGATTTCCGCGTCGAAAGGATCGGCAGCGTGGCCGGCATCGCCACCGCGATCCGCGACATGTGGGTGCGCGGTGCGCCGCTGATCGGCGTCACCGCCGCTTATGGTGTCGCCATGCAGATGGCCGACGATCCGTCGGATGCAGCACTCGACGCCGTCTGGGAAACCTTGCACGAGACGCGACCGACAGCGATCAATCTGCGCTGGGCGCTCGATGAAATGCGGCGCTTCCTCAAGCCGCTGCCAACAGAACAACGCGCCGAAGCCGCCTACCAACGCGCTGGCGAAATCGCCGACGAGGATGTCGGCCTCAACCGCGCCATCGGCGAGAACGGCCTCGCCATCATCAAGGCGATCGCGGCGCGCAAGCCGCCGGGCGAACCCGTCAACATCCTGACCCATTGCAATGCCGGCTGGCTGGCGACCGTCGATTACGGCACCGCCACCGCGCCGATCTATCTGGCCACAGAGGCTGGCATTCCTGTCCACGTCTATGTCGACGAGACGCGGCCGCGCAACCAAGGCGCCCAGTTGACCGCCTGGGAGATGGCCGGCCACGGCGTGCCGCACACGCTGATCGTCGACAATGCCGGCGGCCATTTGATGCAGCGCGGCGAGATCGACATGGTCATCGTCGGCACCGACCGCACCACCGCCGATGGCGATGTCTGCAACAAGATCGGCACCTATCTCAAGGCACTTGCCGCCGCCGACAATGACGTGCCGTTCTATGTCGCCTTGCCGTCGCCGACCATCGACTGGACGGTGCATGACGGGCTGGCCGAAATCCCGATCGAGCAGCGTTCCGCCGACGAGGTGTCGCTGGTCTGGGGCAAGACCGCTGCCGGCGAGATCGCCCAGGTGCGGATATCACCCGAGACGACGCCCGCGGCGAACCCGGCCTTCGACGTGACGCCGGCGCGGCTGGTCACCGGCCTGATCACCGAACGCGGTGTCGCCAAGGCATCCCGCGAAGGCCTGAAGGCGATGTTTCCCGAGCGAGCGTAGCACCGTCCAGCACTTTGCCGGCTCGGTCTTCTAGTACAGAGGCTCGACCATATGTTTGGGCGTCGGCCATGTCGCGGTGACGCCGGGCTGCACCGGCCGCTCGAGATAGGTCGACAGCACCACATAGCTGCGCGTCGAGGTGACACCCGGCGTCTCGTAGAGGCGTGCCAGAAGTCCCTCAAGCGCTCTCGTGTCTTCGGTGCGGACCTTCAGTAGCATGCATGTGTCACCGGCGACGGTGTGGATTTCCTCGACTTCCGGATACTGCGAAACCGCCATCAGTTCCGGGGTCTTTCCCCAGCCTCTGGTGTCGATATGGACAAAGGCGAGCAACGGCTTTTTCACCGATTTGGGATCGATGATGGCGGCTGTGTTGCGGATGGCGCCGCTGCGCCGCAGGCGCTTGACCCGTTCATGCGCGGCCGGCGGTGAAAGCCCCACGCGATCACCGAGTTCCGCATAGCTGACCGTCGCGTCGTCGACGAGGACACCTAATATCTTTCGGTCGATTGCGTCGAGGTCACGGGCCGCAGACCTGTTCTGCAGAATGCCATCTGTTTCTTCATCCATGTTGAAATTCCCGGTTGCTACAGAATTTAATGCGGTCACTATGGTCTTATGTCGAACGCTGATCAAGTTGCATCATTGGCCACAAGCGCCCGGGCGCCGATCCCGGCCCTTGCCTATCTCCTGACCGGCTGCATCGCCGTGATCGGCTCGAATTCGCTTGTGCTGGGCCCGATCGCACCGGCCGTGGCCTCGTCGTTTGCGACAAGCGTGCCGGTCGTGATGATTGCGGCGGCCGCGTTCGGCCTCGGCACCTCCGCAAGCGCCCTGTTCCTGGCGCGCTATATCGACCGGGTTGGCGCCCGCCGGATGCTGCAGGGCGCATTGCTGTTGCTGGCGATTGCACTCGTCGCCAGTGCCGCGGCACCGACGGTCGCGGCGCTGGTCGTGGCCCAGTCTGTTGCCGGCATCGCCGCCGGTATCGCCATGCCGGCAATCTATGCCAGTGCGGCGGCCATCGCGCCGCCGGGTCGCGAAAGCGGCACCATCGGTGTCGTGCTGACCGGCTGGACCTTGAGCATGGTCGCCGGTGTTTCGCTGTCGGCCGTGCTTGCCGATCTCGTGCATTGGCGTGCCGTTTTCGCAGCGGTCGCACTGCTCGCAATGTTTGCCTTGGCCGGCCTCACAATGACCTCGCTGAGCGACGCCAGGAAGAGCGGCCCGGCACCGACGCCGCTGGAGGCGCTCGGCATTCCAGGCATCGCACCGCTTCTGATCGCCTGCGCCGCTTTCATGACCGCCTTCTACGGCGTCTATGGCTATCTCGGCGATCACCTGCACAGCGGATTGGGGAGACCGGTGAGCGACAACGGCTGGGCAGCACTTGCCTATGGCATCGGCTTCGGCACGGCTGCCCTCCTCGACGGCGTCATCGATCGCCTGGGCGCGCGTCGCGTCATGCCGTTTGCCTATCTTCTTGTCGCCACCGTCTACGTCGCGATTGCCGCGGCCAGCGGCAGCTTCGGCCTGACCATCACCATGGTGGCGGTCTGGGGATTGGCCAACCACTTCGGCCTGAACGTCCTGGTGATGCGCCTGTCGGCGCTCGATCCGTCGCGGCGCGGCACGATCATGGGGCTGAACAGTGCGGTGACCTATCTGGCGGTCTTTGTCGGCACCACCGGCTTCGGGCCGCTCTATTCGACCTTCGGTTTCGCCACCTGCGCAGCGGTTGCGGCCTTGCTCATGCTGGTGGCCGCTGCTGCGGCGGCGTGGCGCACGACTAATTGACAGACTGTAGTGGCCATCGGTCTTTCGCGCGATTGACAGCGGCGCCCTGCCCTTCCATACAAACGGCGTTAATGTTCTCAGGGCGGGGTGAAAGTCCCCACCGGCGGTAAGGGTTTCGGCCCAAGCCCGCGAGCGCTTTCCGACACAATCGGAAGGGTCAGCAGATCCGGTGTGATTCCGGAGCCGACGGTTACAGTCCGGATGGAAGAGAGCGAACGGAAGACGGACCGCCTTGGCGGGCCGGATTTTGTATCGTGCGTCCTGATTCTGGTTCGAAACGGAAGGATGGACCCATGAATCAGCATTCCCATAAAGACTATGAAAAGACCCGCATCGCCGTCATTCGCGCGCGCTGGCATGCCGACATTGTCGACCAGTGCGTGCAGGCCTTCGAGGCGGAACTGGCCTTGCTCGGAGGCGAGCGCTTCGCCGTCGATGTCTTCGACGTGCCCGGCGCCTACGAAATTCCGCTGCACGCCAAGACCCTGGCCGGGACCGGCCGCTATGCCGCGATCCTGGGCACAGCCTTCGTCGTCAATGGCGGCATCTACCGGCATGAATTCGTCGCGAGTGCCGTCATCGACGGCATGATGAACGTGCAATTGTCGACCGGCGTGCCGGTGCTGTCGGCGGTGCTCACCCCGCACAACTACCATGACAGCGCCGAACATCACCGCTTCTTCTTCGAGCACTTCACCGTCAAGGGCAAGGAAGCGGCCAATGCCTGCGTGCAGATCCTGACCGCGCGCGAGTTGATCGCGGCTTGAGATCACCAAAAGAAGCCGGATTTCAGCCCTGCAACAAGAATTGCGGTCGATAAGGCCTCTGAAGGTTGCGGTTGGCCTGAAATCCGGCCAGAAGCATCAAGGGCCGACCGGCGACCGGTCGGCCGCGACGTTGCGCTTGAAACCAGATACGGGAGACTATTGGGTGGCTCGCATAACACTGAGACAATTGCTCGACCACGCCGCCGAATACGGCTACGGCGTGCCCGCTTTCAACATGAACAATATGGAACAGGGCCTCGCCATCATGGAGGCCGCCGAGGAGACCAAGTCACCGGTCATCCTGCAAGCGAGCCGTGGTGCCCGCGCCTATGCCAATGACGTGGTGCTGGCCAAGCTGATCGACGCGCTGGTCGAAATCCACCCCGATATTCCGGTCTGCATGCATCTCGACCATGGCAACAACGAAGCCACCTGCGTCACCGCGATCCAGTACGGCTTCACCTCCGTGATGATGGACGGATCGCTGAAGGAAGATGGCAAGACGCCGGCCGACTACGCCTACAATTCCGGCATCACCCGCCGCGTCGTCGACATGGCGCATTGGGGCGGCGTTTCCGTCGAAGGCGAGATCGGCGTGCTCGGCTCGCTGGAAAGCGGTGGCGGCGAGCAGGAAGACGGCCACGGCGTCGAAGGCGCGATCAGCCACGACCAGCTTCTGACCGACCCGGTGCAGGCGGTGGAGTTCGTCAAGGACACCCATGTCGACGCGCTGGCGGTTGCCATGGGTACCAGCCACGGCGCCTACAAATTCTCGCGCAAGCCGGACGGCGCGGTGCTGGCCATGAACGTCATCGAGGAGATCCACCGCCGGTTGCCGAACATGCATCTGGTCATGCACGGCTCGTCCTCGGTGCCGGAGGATCTGCAGGAGATCATCAACAAATATGGCGGCCAGATGAAGCCGACCTGGGGCGTGCCGGTCGAGGAGATCCAGCGCGGCATCAAGCATGGCGTGCGCAAGATCAACATCGATACCGACAACCGCATGGCGCTGACCGGCGCGATCCGCAAGGTGCTGACCGAGAACCCGAGCGAGTTCGACCCGCGCAAATACCTGACGCCGGCGATGGCGGCGATGAGGAAGCTCTGCAAGGAGCGCTTCGAACAGTTCGGCACCGCCGGCAACGCGCAGAAGATCAAGCCGCTACCGGTCGCCGAAATGGCCAAGCGCTACAAATCGGGCAGTCTCGATCCGAAGTTCGGCTGACATCTCCCAGAGTTGCCGGGATCATCCTGGCAACTCTGGTGCCGGCTGTTTCACTCCGGCGTCTCGGTCTCGGCGCGGACCAGCTTGATGTCGGCGCCGGCCGCCCATGCGCCAATATCCTCCCGCCGCAATGCCGCCGCCATCATGTCTGGAAACAGATCCGGCGTGCAGGCAAAGACCGGAATGCCGAGCGCGGCCACAGAACCCGCCATCTTTGGGTCGTAACCGGGCCTGCCCTGGTCGGTCAGCGCCAGAAGCACCACGACATTGACGCCGGAACGAACCAGCGCGGCAAGCCGCCGCAGCAATTCCTGACCGTTGCCGCCTTCATAGAGGTCGGTGATCAGCACCATGTGCGACTTGGTCGGCCGTTCGATGCGCTCCGCGCAATAGGCGACGGCCTGGTTGATGTCGGTGCCGCCGCCAAGCTGCACGCCGAACAGGACTTCGACGGGATCGCTGAGCTCATCGGTCAGGTCGACGATGGCCGTATCGAAGCAGACGAGCTTGGTCCGCACGACGGGTAACGAGGCCATCACCGCGGCGAATATCGAGGCGTAGATCACCGAGCTTGCCATCGATCCTGACTGGTCGACGCACAGCACGACCTCGTCCAGATCGACCAGTCGGCGCTGCTTGCGCAAGAAGCCGACCAGCTTCTCCGGCACGATGGTCTTGTGCTCGGGCTGGTAGTGGCGAAGGTTGGCCGAGATGGTGCGCGGCCAGTCGATGTCGCGCTGGCGTGGCCGATTGGTGCGCTGCGACCGGTCGACCGCGCCCCGGATCGCCTCGGCCGTCTTCTGCTCCAGCCGCTGCATCAGTTTGGCGACGATATCGGCGATGATCGTACGCGCGATGTCCTTGGTCTTGGCCGGCATGACCGAGCGCAGCGAAATCAGGTCGGCAACGAGATTGACGTCCGCCTCTATCGCCTTGAGGAACTCCGGCTCCATCAGCATCTGCTTCAGGTTGAGGCGCTCGAAGGCATCCTTCTGCACGATCTGCACGACCTGCGCGGGAAAGAACGACCTGATATCGCCCATCCACTGCGCAACCCGCGGCGCCGAGCGGCCGAGCCCGCCGCGTCGCTTGCGCGGATCAGCGGCCGCATCGCCAGTACCATCGCCGTAGAGTGCATCGAGCGCTGCCGAAAGCCGCTTGTCAGTGTCGGAAAGAGAAGGCGATTTCTCGTCATCGGCGCCGATCGCCAGTCGCCAGCGGCGCTCGCGTCCGTCATCGGTCGACGCTTCGCCTATCTCGCCCTCGTCATCCATCGCCATTCTCGCCCATCAGCAAGGGTCCAAGCCGTTCCAGGTGACGGCGCCACGCCTCACCACCGTCCGGCGTCGGTGTAAGGCCCGCAGGTAAGCGCCTGGCGCGGCCGAGCACCGCTTCGATCAACCGCCGCCGCTCCATCGCGTCCAGATGCGAAAAGACCCGGCGCAGCAGCGGCAGATGCGCAATGAAGGCGTCTTCGTCGAGGGATTTGAGCCAGGCATCGACCGCTCCGCGCAGGCCTTCATCATAGATCAGCCGTTGGCCGGCAGTGCTGAAGAAACCCTCGAAGAACCCTGCCGCCTCGGCGACCGGCGTTCCCGGCGACAGGCGCCGCGCGATCAGGCCCGTCGCGGCGTCGGCCGACAGATGGCCGGCTTCGTAGAGCAGATGCGCGGCACAGCCCGCCACCAGCGCCGTCGATCGCGATCCATCCAGCACCGCAGCCAGTCCATTGCGCCAGGCGTCCAGCACGTCCTGTCCGGGCTCGACCAGGCTGATCGCCTCGTCGGCCTTGCGCATGGCGCCAACCAGCGTCGTGGACGCCTGGGCATCGAGGTCGCGGGCGGCATAGGCAAGTGCGATCCCGCCTTCGATGATCAGCCGTTCTAGCAGACCGGACAGGCGAACCGTTTGCGTCTTGCGCGCCTCGCCATAGCGGATGATGTCGGCGAGCGGCGGCACCGATGCCAGGATTTCCAGGCATTCGCTGCTGCGCGCCGCCCGTTCCTCCAAGGCCACGAGGCCGGCCGCCGACGCTTCCGACAGGTTTGCCGTGATGGCGCCCTGAACCAGTGCGGCCATCGCATCGAGAGACGTCGCCGCGCCGATCATCTGGATCAGCCGGCCGTTGGCGGCCTTTTCGATGGTCGGCCCATAGACCAGGTTCTCGACCAGGCGAACGGCATATTCCGGCTCCCACGACAGCATCCACCGCTCGCGAAACGTGCCGCGGCTGCGGCCGCTGTCGGTCAATTTGCCCCAGTGCACGCCAAGCACGTTCAGCCGGTGCAGCAATGTCGAACGAAACAGCCCGCTTTCGCTGCGCAAGTCGACCGACAGTTCGCGCTCCAGCGCCTCGGGCTTCAGCCGCGCCGTCTTCTGGTTGCGCTGGAGGTCCTCGATCAGCGGCGCCAGTGGCGTGTCGGGTGGAATTTCACCGACATCTGCACCCAGCAGCAATTCGGCTTCGACCAGCGCCCACAGCAGCGCTTCGCCGTTGAACAGGGCGGCGATCGCGGCGTCGCGCAATTCCTCGAAACCAGGCTTTGGCCGCTCACGGATTGCGGCCAGCGTGCGCGCCAGCCGTTCGGCTTCGATCAGCGAGGCGGTCGAGACCATATGCCCTTTCGCTCTCAGCACCGCCGCGATCATCGCCAGCCACAGGGTCGCCGCGTCGTGCCGGCCGCGTGTGCGCCACAGATGCTTGCACCAGCCGGGCGCGACGACGCCGGCGCCATAGCCGAAGCCCAGCGCCAGACGCGGCCCCGTCCATGGCGCCCAAGTCATCATGCTTTTGCGCCGGGCGAGCCCCTTGAGAAGCGCCTGGTCCTCCTTCTGCGGTCGCGTCGCTTGCAACGCAGGCACATGCCAGGCACCGCAAACGACAGCGACCGGCCCCTCGAATTCCTTGCGCGCGGCGGTGATTTCAAGCCGCATATGCGCTTCACGCCTGGCCTCGAAGGCGGCAAGCGGACCCTCGCCGTCGCGCAGCGTCGTCATTGCATCGGATATCGCGGCGAAGATCGGGCCCGGCTGCGGATTCTGCTCGATGATGTCAGACCACCAGCTCTCACCATCCTCATAGCCGGCGGCCTGCGCCAGCGTCCCGATCGGGTCGCGCAAATGCGGCGCCGTCTCGTTGCCGGCGCTGGGTTCTTCTTCGCCGGCATCGGCATTTTCCGCGTCGTCAACAGGCGCAGCCCGGGCCGATGACGGCAGGTCGATGAACCGCAAAGCCGCGTTGTTGCCGACAGCCCACAGGGCCGCCTGGTATTCCGGCGAGAACTCGGCGAAGGGCCAGAAGCTCGTCGAGGCCGGATCGTCTTCCGGATAGCAGAGCAGCGCCACCGGCGGCTGCATTTCAGGTCGGGCAAGCAGTGGCAGCAGCGCGGAGGCGTCAGCCGGCCCTTCGATCAGAACGGCGACCGGTTTCAACTCCTGCAACGCCTGCACCAGGCTGTCGGCGGAGCCGGGCCCGTGATGGCGTATGCCGAAATAGGAAACGTCGTTCAGCGCCATGGCGTCAGATGGCCGCGTTCAAGGCCGCGTAATAGCCGGCATAGTCCGGCCGCTTTTTGAGGACCGTTTCCAGGTACTCTTCCAGCACCAGTTTGTCCTGCACCGGATCCTTTATGATCGCGCCGACAAGGCTGGCCGCCAGACCTTCGGCGCCGAGCTTACCGCTGTCGAACCAGGCCGCCTGGCTGAGGCCACCAACCATGGTGGCGATTGCTTCGGCCGTGGACAGCGAACCGGACGGCGTCTTCAGCGTGACCTTGCCGTCTGATGTCGCACCGGAGCGCAATTCGCGGAAGATGGTCAGCACGCGGGCGATCTCCTCGCCGACATTCTTCGGCACCGGCAGGTCGAGACCGCCGGCCATTTCGCCGACCCGCTTGGAGACGATCGCGACTTCCTCGGCCATGTCCTCGGGCAATGGCAACACGACGACGTTGAAGCGGCGCTTCAACGCCGATGACAGTTCGTTGACGCCCTTGTCGCGGTTGTTGGCGGTGGCGATGATGTTGAAACCGCGCTGCGCGTAGATCGATGTGTTGAGTTCCGGGATCGGCATCATCTTTTCGGAAAGCACGGTGATCAGCGTGTCCTGCACGTCAGAGCCCATGCGCGTCAGTTCTTCGAGGCGGCACAGTTTGCCGTCCTGCATGGCACGGTAGAGCGGTGTCGGCACCAGCGCCTCCTGGCTCGGCCCCTTGGCCAGAAGCTGCGCGTAGTTCCAGCCATAGCGGATCTGGTTCTCATCGGTGCCGGCCGTGCACTGCACGATCAATGTCGAGTCGCCCATGATGGCGGCGGCGAGATGCTCCGACACCCAGGATTTCGCCGTGCCCGGAACACCCAACAGCAACAATGCGCGGTCGGTGGCGAGTGTCGCCACGGCGGTCTCCATCAGCCGACGCCGCCCGACATATTTCGGCGTTATCAGCGTCCCGTCGTCAGCCTTTCCGCCGAGCAGATAGGTGAGAACCGACTTTGGCGACAGGCTCCACCCGGCAGGCCTTTGCCGGTCGTCGTTGCGTGCGAGCGCCTGCAACTCGGTGGCGTAGGCCTGCTCGACCGGGAGACGGATGGCTGCGTTCATTTGCTTTTCTCCGGATTGATCATATGTCGGTTCCAGGCCCGGCCAGTGATGCGTTGAGACGCAGAAGACCGAGCGAAGGCGCAGCCGGAGGCATGCCGGCCGCGACAACGTCCCCGATCAATTTTTCCGCCGTCGCCGCTGTGGCAAGAAAGCCTATCGTTTCCAGTATTTGCTCGCTGCTTCGCCGCGCGAGCTCGTCGCTTCCCGCAATGGCGGAACGCAACGCCGGCAAGGCCTGTGTCAGGTCTGCCCATTCCAGCCAACTTGCTTCGAGGCCTTCGGCCTGATTGAGCGCGCCAAGCGGTTGCGGGCCTTTCAGGATCAACCTGACCAAGACACGCTTCCGCTGGCTGTCCAGGCGCGGCATCAGTTGGAGGACCAAAAGCGCCGGCTTGCCGCCTTCGGCGACAAGTGCATCAGCCAAATACGCCACCGCCGCATCGCCGCCGGACACCGAGACCATTCGAACGAGAAAGAGATCGGCATTGTCGTCGACGCCGAACTGCCATGCCCCGACGAAATCGGACTCTGTCTTGCCGAAGCGGGCGGCAAGATCGCCCAGATAACAGGTGGCAAACAAATCGCCGCGGCGTGCCTCTTGCGCAGGTGACTTGAGTTTTGCCGGCGCGTAGGTGGTGCGGCGGCGGATGAAGCCGGATTTGCCTTCTGCGATGAAGGCGGCGAGTTCGGCTGTCGGATCTTCCGGCCCGCCATCACGGGGATGGCCGTGCTCTCCCAGCCTTGCCAGCAGCCGGCCGGCCAATTCGCGCACCTTGCCGGAACGATCGGCGGAGAGGCTCTGCAGGAACGGCACGTCATCGGCGCCGAGGCCGAAGCGCATCAGTTCGATGAGCGCGAGCCTGACCTCCGCCGGCTCGCCAGACCCCTTGGTCTCGATCAGCATCCGGGCCGAAGCCGGTGCGGTGCGACGCATGTCGGCCAGCGCGGTACGGCGCGCAGCGGGATAGAAGTCGTCCCAATTTTCCGCCGCCAGTTGTTCCTGGCTTGTATGTTTTTCGCCGTCCACGCCTGACTGCCAGTCGATCCAGGGCGCATAGACGTCCGGACTTTCCTGATACGATGCGGCAGGCATCCAATCCATCGGATGCAGCACGAAGCCTCGGCTGGCGACGAGAGTCACCACACGCGTCTTGCCTCGTGTGTCGCTGGCATGCTTCAGCGCGGCTCGCAAAAGCGGCCGCAGCCGCTCCGGCAGCATCGGCAAGGCAAGTTCGGGCAGCGGCGGGCGCCCCTTCAGCGTCTTCGGCGCGGCCGGCCGCAAGGCGATGTCGAGGGCTTGCGCGGCGATTGCCAGCAGGCGGCGTTCGCGTTCGTCGGGGTTTGCACTGCCGGCGATCTCCTTCCACGCGGCCGGAGCCAGGTCGAATGTGGTCCCGCCGGTGATCCAGCAATCGCGCATGGTCGCCAGGCCGGTCTGCTCGATCTCATTCATGACAGATCAAGCCTTCCGAACCCACTTTGCGCCGCCAGCAGGTCAAGCCGGCTGCCGTTCCAAAGTGCGGCCGTTGCCTTGAGGTCCAGCCCAAGCAGCGTTGGATTGACGGTGTCGGCGATCGGCAAGGCGATGCCGTGCGGATCGCCGGCGGCCTGCCACCAAGCGGCGCCCCGATCATCCAGCAGGATCGCTCCGGACGGCAGCATGACAGGGCAATCGGTCACCCAAGGCGCGGCGTCCTGGCGCGCAATATGGGCCGCGAGCGGATCCGATGCGCCAACGCTGAAATCGGGCCACTCACCGGACGGGACGTCGCCCCTGCGGTCCGCCACCAGAGCCCGCAGCGGCTGGCGCGCGGGATAGAAGATCAGCCGGGCATCGAAGCGGTCGCCTGGCGTGAACGCGTTCGACCGGCGACCGGCCGACGCCGGAAAATAATCGAGCAGGAGCGCAAATTGCGAGGTCGCGCTGTTCAGGTCGAGCAGCCAGGTCGAATGGCTGACAAGACCGTCGCGGCGGGATTCGATCTTCTCGCCGAGCACCTCCCAGACGCTTTCGACCTGTGTCGCATCGGGATTGGCCAGCACCTGTTCGCGGCTCTCGGAGGTCGATACGAGCCGCTTCAGTTCCGGGTCATCGGGTGCCGATCGCCAGGCCTTGGCCAGCAGCACAAGCTTGCCGAGTTCGCGGATCGCTGCGTCCGGCCGTTCCTCGCTGCGCAACGCCATCAACCGTGACGGTATCTCGTCGATGCGGCCGGCAAGTGCCGTCGCCTTCATGTCGACCAGCCGCGCAGCGATCCGGCGGCAACGGTCGCTGCTGTTGTCGACAAAACCGGCAAGCCCAAGCCGCAGCTGGTCGGCGATCCATTGATCCAACTCATCCAGCGCCGCCGACACGGAGGATCGCGTCTCTCCCGCCCGCCTGCGCTGCGCCGCCTCGCGGCGCTCGACCGCTGCGGCGTCCTCGATATCTGCGCTTTCGTCGCGCGCGGCTTCGCCAATGCTCTTGCCTCCCGCACCGGGCGTCGGTTCCACAGGCTGCGACGCCGTCTTCCTACGGCGGCCCAGCCAATCGTTCACCCATTCCGGCGTCGAGCCGGCAGCGGCAAAACCGGCTGGCGCGGTGGCGGCGATCCACATCAGCGCCAAAGTGTGCTTGCAGGGAAATTTCCGCGACGGGCAGGTGCATTTGTAGCCATGGTCGCCGGTGTCGACGACCACACGGTAGGGATTGGAGCCGGAACCCTGGCATTCCCCCCAGATGAGAGCGAGCTGTTCACTCTTTTCGAGCCGTGGCCAGTTCGATTGCTTGGTCAACTTGGAAGCGGCGCTCAACGACGCCTGGTCGGGCGCGAGCGCCTCGATGGTTTTCAAGTCAAATTCCAAGCCGCGCCTCTCGTCGCTCGAACGAATGCCGGTTGCCAGTATAGATGGCCGTCTGTGAAGGATTCTTGTAGCAGCAGTGCCCCAGAGATCGATACAGCTGGCCGCGTTAATTTGCGTCGCCAGGCTGATCTGCGGGCAATGTGTCCTGCTGTTCGGTGATCTCCCTCAGAAAGGCGTGCCTAGGCGAGGATATACGCGGGATACGCCCTACTGAAGCGTCCGCGCTGGCGGCTGGCCGACGTGGTCGCGGGCGATGCCGGCATCGGCATCCTCGGCCCCATACGAACGGTCGAGCCCCGTCGCCACCACCGAGACCCTGAAGCGGCCTTCCATGCTCTTGTCGAAGATGGCGCCGACGATGATGTCGGCGTCCTCGTAGACCTCTTCGCGGATGCGGGTGGCGGCCTCGTCGACCTCGAACAAGGTCATGTCCCTGCCGCCCGAGATCGAGACTAGGACGCCCTTGGCGCCCTTCATCGACACTTCGTCGAGCAACGGGTTGGCGATCGCGGCTTCCGCCGCTTTCATCGCCCGGCCGTCGCCGGAGGCCTCGCCGGTTCCCATCATGGCGTGGCCCATGTCGCGCATCACCGATTTGACATCGGCGAAGTCGAGATTGATCAGGCCTTCCTTGACGATCAGGTCGGTGATGCAGCTGACGCCGGAATAGAGCACGCGGTCGGCAATGACGAACGCATCGGCGAAGGTGGTCTTGGCGTCGGCGATCCGGAACAGGTTCTGGTTCGGGATGACGATCACCGTGTCGGCGCTCTCGCGCAGCCGCTCGATGCCCTCTTCGGCCATCTGCATGCGGCGCCTGCCCTCGAAGGCGAAAGGCTTGGTGACGACGCCCACGGTCAGGATACCGGCCTTGCGCGCAGCCTGGGCAATGATCGGAGCAGCGCCGGTTCCGGTGCCGCCGCCCATTCCAGCGGTGACGAAACACATATGCGTGCCAGCCAGATGGTCCATGATCTCGTCGAGCGATTCCTCGGCCGCGGCGCGGCCGATCTCGGGAAGCGATCCGGCGCCCAATCCTTCGGTGACATGCGCGCCAAGCTGGATCAGCCGCGTTGCCTTCGACATGGTCAGCGCTTGCGCGTCGGTGTTGGCGGCGATGAACTCGGTTCCCTGAAGCTGCTCCGTGATCATGTTGTTGACGGCATTGCCGCCGCCGCCGCCGACGCCGATGACGGTGATCTTGGGTCTCATCTCGGAGATTTCGGGCTTCTTGAACTCGGCCATGCCTGTTTCTCCTTCGCCAATCGCGCGCACTTCACGACCCACCCGCAGACTGCCTTTGGGTCATTGCAATCGAGCGGCATGACGCGAATCAGTCCGTTCGGATGGGTACCCCAAAAAGCCAGAGAGCGGCCAGAGGTGCAAGTGCGGGAACGGTCAAGATTTGTGATGACGGTTTTGCACACCGTGGTACAGACGCCGGGCGCCGGGCCGCTGGGGGCCGGCTTTGCCAACACGGCTTGCCGCGCAATGATCGCAGCGGCTATCATGTGCTTGATAAATCGCTGACTTCGGCGTTCCTGCCGCGTTCGGCCAACCCGATCGTCTGCGGCGAATGTCGTCAGGGTAGATTTCAGAACGAATGAAGTAGCGCCCCTGCCATGGCCGACAGAACACAATTCGGGTTGACCGCCGTCGACACCGTCCCCTTGCATGAGAAAGTCTATCTGGAGCTTGTCAGGGCCTTGATGTCCGGCCAGTTCGTGCCTGGCCAGAAGCTGACCTCGCGCAAGCTCGCCAAGGAACTCGGCACAAGCGACATGCCGGTGCGCAGCGCTTTCATGCGGCTGCAGGCGCTGCGGGCACTGAGCCCGATGCCGAACGGCAGCGTCGAAGTGCCTGTCATCTCGGCTGAACGGTTTTCACAATTGACCGCCGTGCGGACGATCCTTGAAGGCTCCGCGACTGAATTTGCGACAAAGCTCATCAACGGCAACAATTTGCGGACGATCCGACGCCACTGCACCGACCTGACGTTGGCGGCCCGCAAGGGCGATATCGACGACTATCTGCGCAAGAACCACGACTTCAAATTCTCGATCTACCGCCATTGCGGCAATGAGCAGATGATCTTCCTGATCGAGACCGTCTGGATGCAGGTCGGCCCGTTTCTGAGGAACCTGGCCATGGGATTCGAGGACGATCTCGCCTCCATTCTCGACATCGACTACCACGAGGAAGTCGTCGCGGCGATCGAGGCCCAGGATGGCGAGCGTGCGCGCGCGGCCATCGTTCGGGACATCGACGAAGGCGCCACACATATCCTTCGGCAGGCCCGGTTTCCGAAAGCCAGAAACTAGGGCGATCCACCGTTTCACGGAACCGCCGGATCGCCCTATCTCTTTGTTTTAACGCAATTCCCTAGGGAAAAGCGCTACGCGCTTTTCCCGGGAAAACTGTTTCACACTTTTCCTGGAATTGCTCTAGACCACAGCCATGATGACGTGGGCCTGAATTTTGGCGGCAACCTCGCCGCGGCCATGTCTGTCCGCAATGGCGGCTGCTGCGTAGTCGGTCGCGGCTTCCAGTCCTCCCGCGTCCCTGGCCTCGATTTCGCTGCGAAGAACAGTTCCCTGGCAATAGGCAACGGCCGGAACGCGCGGCGAGGATGCGCGGCTTTGTTCGGCTCTCGTTTCGATCATCACATGGGAGAAGCCCGCGACCTCCAGCTCGCTGCGGATCAGCGCCGTATCGTGGTAGCCGTGTGGCGTGCGGGCCAGAAAGCGCGGCGGATCGTTCGGGAAAATCTCCGCGAGAGCATTCGTCACATCGTTGGCGAATATATTCTCCTCGATGCGATCCCAGACGTTGAACAAAAAATGGCCTCCGGGCTTCAAGACCCGCTTTGCTTCGCGGTAGCCTGAGGGGCGGTCGGGAAAGAACATCGCGCCGAACTGACAACAAACGAGATCGAAGACCGCATCTTCAAATGGCAGTGCCAGGGCGTCCGCCTGGCGCCATGTGATGCGACTGTCGGGAGCTTGTCGCGACGCGGCGTAGTCGAGCATCGGCTGGTTGAGGTCGGTTACGACATAGCTTGCGCCGGGGGACAGTCTTGGCGCCAATGCGCGGGTGACCACCCCGGTGCCAGCGGCGATTTCCAAAACGGCACTCGGCGACAAGGACGCTGCCCTTCGCGCAAGATCCGCGGCGAACGGCTCGAAAATCAACGGCACCATATAGCGGTCGTAGTTTTCCGGAATCGAGCCGGTGAACATCTTGTCCGCTTCAAGCATTGCCACCACCCACCATCCGTTCAACCGCTCGCGAGACTAGCACAAAATTGCCCGCTTTGATCACTTTCGACCGAGAGGCATCCAGCCGTATAGCAGGTATGTCGTCGAAGCTTGCCTGCTGTCGCATGGCGGGCCGAACTCCTGTATGCTCGGCGGAAAGTGGTGGAGGTTTCTTCCATGAAACGACATCTGACCGACGAGGAAAAGGCGCGCGTTCGCGACAGGCTGACGGCAGTCGAGAGCGCCGCGTATCCGGACCATATCGTTGCGGTCATGGTGAACAACGAAACCGACGACAACGGCAATCCGGTATGGTCGGTCGTCAAGTCATTTGACGATAAGGAGGCTGCCTACGGGCACAGCGTGCTTATCAAGTGGCCGGGTTGCACCTGGTAACACG
Organism: Mesorhizobium newzealandense; assembly: GCF_042682145.1. Taxonomy (NCBI): domain Bacteria; kingdom Pseudomonadati; phylum Pseudomonadota; class Alphaproteobacteria; order Hyphomicrobiales; family Phyllobacteriaceae; genus Mesorhizobium; species Mesorhizobium newzealandense. The sequence continues at coordinate 27,102 of NZ_JBHUGZ010000001.1, forward strand.
CACCACTCGAATGCCACTTGGCTTTCCCAACTCATGCCTCTATGTTGCGATCGCAGATCGCGTAATTGGTTTTGAAATGCCTCCCGACATCCCGACTAGTGACTTGAAAAGATAAGAAAACCTCCGGCGGCGGTCGGATTTTGGTTTTCAAGAACTCACAAGCCATTTTTACCAGGGACAGCGTAGCCGGTCAGGTTGCGGCACCTTCAAAAACCAGAGGTTAGAAATTGAGCGATGCAATTGCGGACGTTTTGAACTGGCTTGAAACCAGAAACGACATCCAGAGCCTGAGGGCGGCGGTGTGCGACCTCAACGGCGTCATGCGCGGCAAGCGCATCCCGGTCGAGCAGGCACGCAAGGCGCTGGAAGGCAAGCTGCGCATGCCTTATTCCCTGATCGGCCTCGACATCTGGGGCGAAGACATCGAAGGCAACACGCTGGTTTTCTCGACCGGCGACGCCGACGGATTGTGCCAATGGACGGGGCGCGGCATTCTCCCGGTGGCCTGGACGGCGCATCCCACCGCGCTTGTCCCGCTCTGGCTCGCCGACGAAACCGGCGCGCCCTATCTTGGCGATCCACGGCGGGCGCTGGCCCGCATTCTCGATCGCTACAAGGCCCTGGGATTGACCCCGGTCGCGGCGACGGAACTCGAATTCTATCTGGTCGATCCGCAGTCGCAGCGGCCGGTCGGGCCGGTGTCACCGGTAACCGGGCGCCGCCTCGATTCCGACGCCGCGCTCTCGATCGATGAGATCGACGACTTCGAATCCTTCATCCACGACGTTTACGAAGCCTGCAGAACGCAAGGCATTCCCGTCGACACGGCCATTGCCGAAAACGGCGTCGGCCAGTTCGAGATCAATCTGAACCACGTCGCCGACGCTCTGCGGGCGGCCGACGATGCCGTGTTGTTCAAGCGCACGGTGAAAGGCATCGCCCGCAAGCACGGCTTTGCCGCCTGTTTCATGGCCAAGCCCTATGGCGACCGCGCCGGCAACGGCTTTCACGTCCACTTCAGCCTGGTCGACGCCGAGGGGCGCAACGTGTTCGACGACGGCACGGATCAGGGCTCGGAAATCATGCGCCATGCGGTCGGCGGCCTTCTCGCGGCGATGGCCGAGAGCACGCTGGTGTTCGCACCGCACTTCAATTCATACCGCAGGCTGCGTCCGAGGTCCTACGCTCCGACCGCCGTGGCCTGGGGTTACGAGAACCGCATGGTCGCGATCCGCATTCCCGGTGGCCCGACCGGCGCGCGTCGCATCGAGCATCGCGTTTCGGGAGCGGATGCCAATCCCTATCTGGTGCTTGCCGCCATATTGGGCGCAGCACTAATCGGCATTGAAAGACAGTTATCGCCCGGCGACCCGACCGGCAGCGACTGGCAAGGGCTTGTGCCGGCCAAGCTGCCGCCGGACTGGGCCTCCGCGATCGCCAGTTTCGAGAGCGGGACACACGTGGCCGAGATCTTTCCGGCAATCCTGCGCGACTCTTTCATCGCCTGCAAACGCCAGGAACTGAACACGTTCGCGCTCAATGTCAGCGATTTCGAGATCGAGACCTACCTCGAAAGCGTTTAGGTCCGATTGCCCTATAAGGGCATCGTGGTCGACCAGATTGTCGGCGGCATGAACTATGGCCGCATCAGTTAGATTGTCAGAACGCCTCGACCCACGGCCTGAGCTCGACTTCGAAGCTCCAAGCGCTCCGGTGCTGACGATGGACCGCGAGATAGGCCTCGGCGATCGCGTCTGGCGACAGGCGGTGGTCCGGCCTGTCGGGATCGGTTGCCTGTCCGGGCGGCGCGATCTGACCGTCAATCATGAAATGCGCGACATGGATGTTTTTGGGCGCAAGCTCGCGGGCCATGGATTGCGCCAGTCCGCGCAGGCCGAATTTCGGCATGGCAAAGCCGGCCGAGCCGGAAAACCCCTTGAGGCTGGCGGTGGCACCGGTGAACAGGATCGATCCCGAGCCCCGCGCCAGCAGCCGCCGCGCCGCCTGCTGGCCGACCAGGAAGCCGCCATAAGCGCCGACCAGCAGCGCCTGCCTGACCGCATCGGGATCGAGATCGGCGATCGGGCCGCGCGTGCGCCCGCTGGCGTTGAACACCGCAAGCGCAGCGGACCGGCCTTGTCGGCGGCGTCGAACAAATTTGCAACGGAGGCTGGATCGGCGACGTCCGTCTCGACGGCCAGTGCGCCGGTCTCGTCGACCAGGGCGCGCAGCTTCTCGACGTTGCGGGCCGCCAGAACCACACGGAAGCCCTCTCTCGTGAGAAGACGCGCAAGCGAGGCGCTCAGGCCAGCGCCCGCACCTGCAATGACGGCCACATCGGATGTCATGATTTTTTCCTCCGGTGTTTCGCAACGTCGCGCTTTCGGCGACAAGAGGCAAGAAAAGCCTTTGCTGCGATTTTGGTGTCAGGAGGATGTGGATACCAAAAACCGCACGTGCAAGCCTCTGGCAGATCGTGGGAGAGGCAGGCTCCATTCCAGATGACGGCGGGACTGCCCTCCGTCCTGAGGAAACTACGAAGACCGATCGGCCTTCAGCACCGAGACCGCTAGCTCGCTGTTGTGGATATGTTCGTTGGCGTCGGGCTGCTTTTGCACCAGCAGGATGAACAAAAGGTCGGTCAGCGTCAGCTGCGCGTCGCGTGCGGTGATGGATGAGGAGCGCGCACGCTCCTCGTCGGCGATGGTGTAGAGGCAGATGTCGGCAACCCGGCTCAGCGGATTGTCGTGCAGGCCGGTGACGGCGATCACCGTCGTGCCGCGCTTGCGGGCAAGCTCGGCGATGCGCAAGGTTTCGATGCTGGCGCCGGAATAGGAGAGTGCAAACAGCACATCGCCAGGCCCGAGCGTCGAGACATTGGCCATCTGGATGTGGCTGTCGCTGTCATGCAGCACATTGCGGCCGAGCTTCATCAGCTTGTAGGAGAAATCGCGCGCCACCAGCGAGGAGGCGCCGACACCGACCAGATGGATGCGGCGCGCGCCATCCAATAGTTCCAGCGCCCTGGAAATGATCCGCTCGGTGTTGGCGGCGACGGTCCGCTGTATCGACAGAAGCTTGCTGCCGACCAGCTTTTTCAGAATAACCTGGTAGCTGTCGCCGACCTCGATCGAACCGTGGATCACGCCGGCCGGCACCTGCCATTCCTGCGCCTTGGCCTCGCTGACGGCGAGCTTGAGTTCCTGGTAGCTGGCATAGCCGAGCTTCTGGCTGAACTTGACGACGCTCGACTGGCTGCGTCCGATCTCGGCCGCAAGTGCGGCAGTCGACAGGCGCAGCATCTGGTCGGGATTGTCGACGATGTACTGGCCGATCTCACGATCGCCAGGAGCCATGCCGTCGAGCTTCGCATTGATCCTGTTCAGAACGGACACGGGATTCCCTTACGCGTTTCAGGCCGGCAAGGCGCACAGCCAACCCCGGCTGACGGCGCGCCAAGATAGGAATAAAATATTCCAATTCCGATTGACAGCCAAGAACGCACAATTAATTCTCGACCTGGACCCAAGCCAATCCAGGATTCGGAGCAGCACTCCGGAGCGTGACGGCGGCCCGGCTCCTGGCACAAGGTTTCAGCCCATGGACAGACTGCGGATCGTCGGCGGACAAAGACTGGAAGGCGCGGTCACCATATCCGGCGCCAAGAACGCTGCCCTGCCGCAGATCGCGGCGGCCCTGCTCAGCCCCTACCCGCTCGAACTGACCAACCTGCCTGATGTGACCGACGTCGAGAACATGCTCGGCGTAGTGCGGCTGCACGGCGCCGAAGTGACGCGGTCGGCCCATGCCGCGACGATCGACACCAGTGCCGCCGTCTCCAAGGAGACGTCCTACGATACGGTGCGAAAGATGCGGGCGACGGTGCTCGTCCTGGCGCCACTGCTGGCCCGCTTCGGCCATGCGCGGGTTTCGCTGCCGGGCGGCTGCGCGATCGGCGCGCGGCCGGTCGACATGCATGTCGCGGCGCTCGCCGCACTGGGCGCCCGGATCGCCATCGAAAACGGCTCGATCGTCGCATCAGTGCCGCACGGGCTGACCGGCACGCGCATCGTCTTGAGCTCACCATCGGTCGGGGCAACGGAGACCGCGATGATGGCGGCGACCACGGCCAAGGGCGAAACCGAGATCCTCAACGCGGCGCGCGAACCCGAAGTGGCGGACCTCGCCGCTTGCCTGAACGCCATGGGCGCGCGCATCGAGGGCGCCGGCACGCACCGCATCCTGATCGCCGGCAACACGACCTGGCACGCTGCCCGGCACGACATCATCCCGGACCGGATCGAGGCCGGCACCTATGCCATCGCCGCGGCGATTACCGGCGGACAGCTCGAACTGACGCATGCCCGGCTCGAGCATATGGCCTCGGTGGTGCAACTGCTGGAGGCCACCGGCGTCAGCGTCTGGCCGGGCGACCGCGGGCTCATCGTGTCGCGCGACCGGCCGCTCAAGGCGGTCGACCTCACGACGGAACCCTATCCGGGGTTTCCGACCGATCTCCAGGCGCAGTTCATGGCGCTGATGTGTTGTGCCGCGGGCGCGTCGCTGTTGCGCGAAACGATCTTCGAGAACCGCTTCATGCATGTTCCCGAACTGATGCGGCTCGGCGCCAACATCAAGCTGCAGGGCACCACGGCGCTGGTGCGTGGTGGCGAAAGGCTACATGGCGCGCCGGTGATGGCCACCGACCTGCGTGCTTCGGTGTCGCTGGTGCTGGCGGCGCTGGTGTGCGAGGGCGAGACGACCATCAACCGCGTCTATCACCTCGACCGCGGCTATGAGCAGTTGGACCGCAAGCTCCGCCTGTGCGGCGCCGACATCGAGCGGCTGAGCGCATGAGCGACGCGGATCATTATTTTCTCGGTGTCGACGGCGGCGGCACCGGCTGCAGGGCTCGCATCGAGGATGCCCAGGGAAACGTGCTGGGACAGGGCCTGTCGGGCCCGGCAACAACCCGGCTCGGCATCGACGCTGCCTGGGCCTCGATTGCGAAAGCTTTCGACGCGGCGATCGAAGAGGCAGGGTTCGGACCAGCCAAGACCGCCCGGATCAGCGCCGGTATCGGCCTTGCCGGCATCGGCCGCAAGGGCGCGCTGGAGGCGTTGCGGGAGATCGCGCATCCATTTGCCAGCATCGATTTCGTCAGCGACGGCGTCGGTGCCTGCCTCGGCGCCCATTCCGGCCAGGACGGCGCCATCGTCATTGCCGGCACGGGCTCGATCGGCCTCGGCTTTGTCGACGGCCGCGACCTGCGTGTCGGCGGTTACGGGTTTCCGATCTCCGACGAAGGCAGCGGCGCCGATCTTGGACTGAAAGCGGTGCAGCTGGCGTTGCGCGCCCATGATGGCCGGCATGAGCGGACGGCGCTGCTGGCGGAGGTGATGCAGCGCTTCGAGGGCGACCCGATGGAAGCGGTCGCCTGGATGGACCGCGCCAGCGCCACGGACTACGCGGTCCTGGCGCCGATGGTGATGCGCCATGCCGACCAGGGCGACCCGGTCGGGCGGCGCATCGTGCAAAGTGCGGCCGAGCAGATCGACACGCTGGTGCGGGTGCTGTTCGAACAAGGCGCGCCGCGCGTGACCTTGCTGGGCGGCCTGTCCAGCCCGCTCGAACCATGGCTCGCCCCCGATGTGAGGCGCCGCCTGAAGCCGGCTGACGGCGATGCCGTCTCGGGCGCGATCATCCTCGCCAAACGGTCCTGCGGCGGGCGATAGCGCTCTGTCCGGATAGGAATAATATATTCCACATTCCTGTTGACGGTGCGAATATTCAATTCTAAAAAGTTAACGAAGGAAAACAGGTAGCGACAACGGACCCATGGTCCGTGTGCGCTGGTGCCGGTCAAGGAGCTACGCTCGACGCCGGCCGTGCGGCACGATTTGAAAGTAAGAGATGACCGAACAAGGGTTGATGTCCGAGCTGGACCGGCTGGTTTCCGAGGGCCGCAACCCGAGGACGATGGACATCGACCTGCTGCCGACCATCGACGTCCTGCGCAAGATCAACGATGAAGACAGGGCCGTCCCGGCGGCTGTCGAGAAGGTCGTGCCGGAAATCGCCGCCGCGGTGGACCGCACCGTGCTTGCCTTCCAGAAGGGTGCGCGGCTGATCTATATGGGCGCCGGCACCAGCGGCCGGCTCGGGGTTCTCGACGCTTCGGAGTGTCCGCCGACGTTCGGCGTGCCCGAAGGCATGGTCGTCGGCCTGATCGCCGGCGGTCCTGACGCCCTGGTGCGGTCGACAGAAGGCGCCGAGGACGATCCCAAAATGGGTGCCAAGGCATTGCAGGAGATCGGGCTCACAGCAGACGACGTGGTGGTCGGCATAGCGGTCAGTGGGCGCACGCCCTATGTCATCGGCGGACTGAACTATGCCAGGCAGGTGGGCGCAACGACGGTCGCGCTGTCCTGCAATCCGGCATCGACCATTGCCGGCATGGCCGACATCGCCATCTCGCCGGTTGTCGGTCCGGAAGTGCTCACCGGCTCGACCCGGCTGAAGTCGGGAACCGCGCAGAAGCTGGTGCTCAACATGCTGACCACCGCCAGCATGATCCGCATCGGCAAGAGCTACCAGAACCTGATGGTCGATCTTAACCCGTCCAACAAGAAGCTGGTCGCCAGGGCGATCCGGATCGTCATGCAGACGACCGGCTGCACGGCGCAGCAGGCAAAACACGTTCTCGGCCAGACCGGCAATGATGTGAAGCTGGCGATCCTGGTGACGATCACCGGCATGGGCGTCGAGGAGGCGCGTGCGGCTCTCGGCAAGGCCGGAGGATTCCTGCGAAAGGCGATCAGCGACACAACGGCGTGAAGCCGCTTGAGACAAGACGGCGTGAAGCCGCATAGACTGGGCTGATACTCCAAACCATGTGTGTCTTGGAAGCGGTCCGCAGAAACTGCAAGGCATCAAGTTCAATCAGAATGGGAGACGAGAATGGTTCACCTCACAAGAAAGCTGCTGTCAGGCATCACGCTGGCCGCGATGCTCGGCGTGGCCGCGGTTTCAACGCAGGCGAATGCAGCGACGCTGCATATGGCCTGGTCGCAGGATGCTACCGGGCTCGACCCGCACAAGCAGACGGCCTTTTCGTCGCTGCGGCTGCTCGAGCTGATCTATGAGCCGCTGGTGCGGGTCGACGCCAGCCTGCAGATCATCCCAGCCATCGCCACCTCCTGGGAATTCTCCAAGGACGGCAAGGAGCTGACCTTCAAGCTCGATCCCAAGGCGAAATTCCAGGACGGCACGGCTGTGACCCCGGCCGACGTCAAGGCATCGTTCGAGCGCATCCTCGACGAGAAGACCGGTGCGGCCGCCCGCGCCAACTTCCTGTCGATCGCCAGCATCGACACGCCCGATGCGGCGACCGTCGTGTTTCATCTCTCGCAGCCGGACGCGCCGATCCTGACGGCGATGAGCGATGTCAACGCGGCCATCGTTCCGGCAAGCGAAATCAAGGCCGGCTCGATCGGCACCAAGGCGCTCGGCTCAGGACCCTTCAAGCTCGACAAATGGGACCCCAATGCCAAGGAGGTGCTGAGCGCCAACAAGGACTGGGCCGGCGGCGCGACCGGCGTCGACGGCATCGAGATCAGCGTGCTTCCCGACGAAGCCGCGATCCTGGCCGCCATGCGCACCAAGCAGATCGATTTCGCGTTGCTCAACGACCCGCTCGTCGCCACGCTGGTGCCGAAGGAAGCCAGCCTGCAACTGAACCGGGTGCCGGTTCTGTCCTATCACGTGCTGCAGCTCAATCCGTCGCGCAAGCCGATGACCGAGCTCAAGGTGCGCCAGGCCATCTCCTGCGCCATCGACCGGCAGGAGGTGCTGGACACCGCTTCGCTCGGCGAAGGCAAGGTCACCGGGCCGCTGACCATCCCAGCCCTGGCGACCGATCCCAGCCAGCTGTTCTGCTACAAGCGCGACGTCGAGAAGGCCAAGAAGCTGATGTCCGAGGCCGGCTATGCCGATGGCTTTTCGGCGACGGTGATCGGTGCCACCGGCGAGCCGCCGACGGCGGCGGCGGAAGCCCAGGTCATCCAGTCGCAGCTGGCCGAAATCGGCGTCAAGCTCGACATCAAGATGATGGAGCTCAACGTCTATGTCGACGCCTGGCTGAAGGGCGACTTCGACATGGCCATCGCGCTCAACGGCGGCCGCGCCGACCCCTACACCATGTACAACCGCTACTGGACCAAATCAGGCAATTTGCAGAAGGTGGCGAACTACATCGACGACACGCTCGACAGCCTGATGCAGAAGGGCCGCGCCGAGACCGATCCGGCGAAACGCAAGGTGATCTTCGCCGAGTTCGAGAAGCACCTCGCCGAGATGTCGCCATGGATCTGGCTCTACACCTCGTACAGCTATACGGCCCAGCAGAAGAACATTGCGGGGTTCGTGCCGACCCCGACGGGCACTCTGTTCAGCCTGAGCAAGGTTACCATCCAGCAGTAGCCGCCGGCATTGGACGAGAGGTACTCTTCGCGTGAATTATCTGATGCGACGACTGGCGACGTTTCCTCTCGTCCTGCTTGGCGTGTCCATCCTGGTCTTCGTTGCGATCCGGATGGTGCCAGGCGATTCGATCACGGCGATGCTGGGGACCGAAGCCGGCCTGCTGACGCCGGCGCAACGCGACTCGCTCGCCGCCTATTTCGGCATCGACCAGCCCTGGTTCGTCCAGTACTGGCGCTGGATAGGCGGCATCCTGCACGGCAATCTCGGCATCTCGGTCACCTATGGCCGGCCGGTGCTCGACGTCATCCTCGAGCGCTTCCCGCTGACGCTCGAACTGGCAATCCTGTCGATGATCATCGCGCTTGCCGTGGGCATGCCGGCGGGGATCTTTGCCGCCACGCACAATGAGAAATTGTCGGATCTCGGCGTGCGCATCGCCGCCATGATCGGCCAGTCGACGCCGAGCTTCGTGCTTGGCCTGCTGATCATCTACACGCTGTCGGCTGGCTTCGGCGTGCTGCCGGCGATGGGCGAATTCGCGCCGATCTGGCACGATCCCCTGCGCAATCTCAGCCAGCTGATCCTGCCCGCCATCACACTCGGCTTCGCCTTCGCCGCGTCGGTCACCCGCATATCGCGCTCGGCGATGCTCGACGTGTTGAGCGACGACTATGTCCGCACCGCGCGCAGCAAGGGCGCCTCGGCACGCAGCGTCATCTGGCGGCACGCCCTGCCCAATGCGCTGATCCCGGTCGTGACGCTCAGCGGCATTGAGTTCGGCTACCTGCTGGGCGGCGCCGTCATCGTCGAGCAGATCTATGCCCTGCCGGGGCTTGGACGCATGGTGCTGGACGCGATCCTGCAACGCGATTACGCGCTGGTGCAAGGCAGCGTGCTGTTCATCGCCTTCAACTTCATGATCGTCAATCTCCTGGTCGACCTCGCCTATGTCGCGCTCGATCCGCGCATTCGGCTGGGAGAGCCATGATGCGCATCCTGCGCGCCATCTTCGGCCATGGCAGCGGCCGCATCGGCGGCATCATCGTCGGCGTCTATCTGTTGATCGCCATCCTCGGTATGCTGGGGCTGACGCCGCACAATCCCATCACGCAATACCGGGTCGACCGGCTGCATGCGCCCAACGGCGCTTACTGGATGGGCACCGACCTGTTCGGCCGCGACGTGGCCAGCCGGCTGATGGCGGGCGTCGGCCAATCCTTCACCGTTGCCTTCTTCTCGGTGGCCTTCGCGACGCTTGCCGGCACAGTGCTGGGGCTGGCCGCCGCCTGGCTCGGACGCCGCTGGGACGGCGTTGTGATGCGGGTCATGGACGTGCTGCTGGCCTTCCCGGCTATCCTTCTGGCGCTGCTCATCGTCACCGTTGCCGGGCCGGGCACATGGACGAGTGTCGTCGCCATCGGCATCGTCTACACGCCGATTTTCACCCGCGTGGTGCGCGGCCCTGCCTTGTCGCTCAAGGCGCGCGAATTCGTCGACGCCGCGCGCACCTTCGGCAGCAGCTCAAGCTACATTGTCACACGCCATCTGCTGCTCAACCTGGTGGCGCCGTTGACCGTCCAGGTGACGCTGGCGCTGGCCTGGGCGCTGCTGACGGAAGCGGGCCTGAGTTTCCTGGGGCTCGGCACACAGCCGCCCGCCGCCTCGCTCGGCCTGATGCTGAGCGACAGCCGCAATCTGATGGAGACGGCGCCCTGGCTGATGATCTTTCCGGGTCTGGCGATCATGATCAGCATCCTCGGCTTCAATCTGCTTGGCGACGCCTTGCGCGATATCCTCGATCCGAGGATGCGGAGGGCGCCGGCATGACCCCGCTGCTGTCCGTCACGGATCTGCGCGTCGGCTTCGGCCGCAATCCGCAAGCCAATGAGGTGGTGCGCGGCGTCAGCTTCGACCTCGCCGATGGCGAGACGCTGGCCATCGTCGGCGAGAGCGGCTCGGGCAAATCCGTCACCGCACTGTCGATCAACCGCCTCATCGATTTTGGCGGTGGCCGCATCACCGGTGGCGCCATGAAGCTGAAGCGCGCCGATGGCAGCGTCTTCGACCTGATGACCGCGACCGAGCCGCAGCTGACCGGCATTCGCGGCGCCGAGATCGGCATGATCTTCCAGGAGCCGATGACTTCGCTCAATCCGGTGCTGAGCATCGGCAGGCAGATCGAGGAATCGTTTCGCCTGCACCGCGGGCTGACCGGAAGACAAGCCACCGCAGCGGCCAGGGATGCGCTCGACCGCGTGCGCATTCCCGATGCCGCGCGGCGGCTGAAATACACGCCCAACCAGCTGTCAGGCGGCATGCTGCAGCGGGTGATGATCGCCATTGCGCTGGCCTGCAATCCGCGCCTGCTCATCGCCGACGAGCCGACGACGGCGCTCGACGTGACGGTGCAGGCGCAGATCATGGCGCTGCTGGCCGAGCTGAAGCGGGAAACCGGCATGTCGATGATCTTCATCACCCACGACATCGGCCTGGTTGCCGGTATCGCCGACAAGGTGATGGTGATGCAGAACGGCCAGGCCGTGGAGCAAGGCGAGCTGAACCAGATCCTCGACACTCCACAGCATCCCTATACGCAGCACCTGCTGCATGCCGTGCCGCATTTCGCCAACGGCAGCGCGACGCGCGTGGACGGGCAGCGCGACAAGGATGCAAGCACGGAACCGGCCCTGAAGGTCGATAACCTGGTTGTACGATTTCCTCTCAAGAGCAGTTTCTTCAGCCGCGCCAGCGGCGCGGTGCATGCCGTCGATGGCATCGATTTCGACCTGATGCCAGGTGAAACACTGGCCATCGTCGGCGAGAGCGGCTCGGGCAAATCGACCACCGCGCGCGCCGTCCTGGGGCTGGTGCGTTCGACACGCGGCAGCTTCACGGTCGGAGTCCGAAAGGCTTCGGCCGAGCAGAGCGCCCTGCCTGTGCAGATGGTGTTCCAGAACCCCTATGCCTCGCTCAATCCAAGGCTGACCATCGAGAGCATTCTGGCCGAGCCGGTGATCGCCACCGGTGGCCGGGTGAAGTCTGAAACGCGGGCCAGGATGGCGAGCCTGCTGGAACGCGTCGGCCTGCCAAAAAACAGTCTGGAGCGCTATCCGCACGAATTCTCCGGCGGCCAGCGGCAAAGGCTGTGCATCGCCCGCGCGCTGATGCTCAACCCTTCCGTCGTGGTTCTCGACGAAGCGGTGTCCGCGCTCGATGTCTCGGTGCAGGCCAAGGTGCTGGAGTTGCTGGTCGACCTGCAGCGCGAGTTTGGGCTGGCTTATCTGTTCATCTCGCACGACATGGCTGTCGTCGAGCGGATCGCCCACCGGATCGCCGTCATCTATGCCGGCCAGATCGTCGAGATCGGCGACGCGACCTCGGTGCTGTCGAAGCCGAAGCATTCCTATACGAAGAAGCTCATCGCCGCCGTTCCGACCATCGACCGCCGGCATGAACATTTCGAACTCGACACGCGCCAGGTTCCCTCGCTGGTGCGCCCGCAGGGGTTTGAGCCGGCGCCAGCGAGGTGGCAGCAGTTTGGGCCTGATCATCGAGCGAGGGCGGAGGCGTGATGGGTGGTGGGACGCAGTGCTACTTTTCAGATGGAGGCCGGCATTGAGCGCCCTCGCCCAGCTCTTCGATCGCGCGTTCGCACCACTGGCAGCCGCCGTGGCCGCCAGGCGCATTCCTGGCGGTGTGCTCGGCATTGTCGACAGAAATGGCGCACGCACCGTCAGGGCGATCGGCTCCGCGCAGTTGGTGCCAAATCCAAGACCCATGGAGGAGCAAACCTGGTTCGACCTGGCGTCCTTGACCAAGGTCATCTTCACCACGCCGCGCATCCTGGCGCTGGCGGAAGCCGGCACCATCGATCTCGACGCGCCGCTGACCTCCGCCCTGCCGGACCTACGCCAGTATGATGCAGAGGCCTGGGAACGGAAGGCAACTTTCCGCCAGTGTCTCGGCCACCAGACACCGTTTCCCGCCGTCGAGCCGATCTACACCTATGGGCGCGACCCCGAACTGCTGCGTGCCTTCATCCTGCAGCGCGAATGGCGCGCCCGCGACCCGGTCTATTCCGACATCAACTTCATCCTGCTCGGCTTTGCGCTTGAGCGGCTGTCGGGAAAGATGGTCCGGGACATATATCCCGGTCCCGGCTTCGCATTCTCCGCCGAACCGGACGCCGCCGCCGCGACAGAGGATTGCACCTGGCGCCATCGGGTGCTGTCCGGCGAGGTGCACGACGCCAATTGCTCGGCATTGCAAGGCGCGGGGCACGCCGGCCTGTTCGGAACGGCCGCTTCCGTCCTCGATTTCGCGCAGGGGCTATTGGATGGCACTGGCGCTTCCGAGCGTTCGATCGCGCTGATGCGAACGCCCTTGTCCGCCACCCGCACCCATGGCTGGGAGCGCCCCTATGAGGGCTGGTCCGGCGGGATGTTGTGCAGTCCGGGAACCATCGGCCACACCGGCTTTACCGGCACGGGACTGTGGATCGACTTCGACAGAGGCAAGGCCTGGACCTTGCTCACCAACCGGATCCATCCGACACGTCATTTCGACAGCGGCATCGCCGCGCTTCGGCAGGCGGTCGGCGACTTTGTTAACGGGGATTATTAGGAAAGTGACCATGGAACCAATCTGGGCCGTCGGCCTGATGACCGGCACCGTGCTTGACGGCAACATCGACGTCGCGCTGATCAAGACCGATGGCGAGCGCATCGACGATTTCGGCACCTATAGGCTGATGCCCTACCCGCAATCGATCCGTTCCCTGCTGGAAGAGACGCTGACCGCGGCAAGAGCCTGGAATTTCACCGGACCGGAGCCGGCGATCTTCCGCAAGGCGGAAGACGCCCTGACGCGTGCCCAGTCCGCGGCGGTCAAGGAACTCGTCGAAGGCTATGGCATGACGATGGCCGACATCGGCGTCGTCGGTTTTCATGGCCAGACCGTGCTGCACCGCGCACCACAGGTGGGACGGCTCGGCCAGACCCGGCAGCTCGGCGATGGCGAACTCATGCACGCCATCCTCGGCACCAAGGTCGCCTACGATTTCCGCTCGGCCGACATGCGTGCCGGCGGGCAAGGTGCGCCATTGGCCGCTGCCTATCACACCGCGCTGATGCGCAGCGCCGGTGCCAGCGGCGAGGTGGCCGTGCTCAATCTCGGCGGCGTCGCCAACGTCACCTGGTGGGACGGCGCCGACAATGTCGTTGCCTTCGACACCGGACCGGCGAACGCCCCGCTGAACGACTTCATCAAGTCGAAGGGGCTCGGCGAAATGGACCGCGATGGTGTGCTTGGCCGCGCGGGAATGGTCGACGAGGAACGGCTCGCCAAGCTGTTGCAGCACCCCTATCTGACCAAGCCCTATCCGAAATCGCTGGACCGCTTCGACTTCGGCGCCGCGATGGCGGACGGCCTGAATGCCGAGGATGGTGCGGCCCTGCTCACTGCCTTCACCGCCGCCGCTGTCGGCAAGGCGCTCGACCTCTTGCCAAGCCGGCCGAAAAAACTGGTGGTCAGCGGTGGCGGCCGCCACAACCCGACGATGATGGCGATGCTCGCCAGCCGCGCCGGTGTCGAAGTGGTGCAGGCCGAAAGCCTCGGCTGGAGCGGCGACGCGGTGGAGGCGGAGTGTTTTGCCTTCCTCGCGGTTCGCGTGCTGAGGGGCCTGCCGATCAGCTTCCCGAGCACGACCGGCGCACCGCAGCCGATGCGTGGCGGACGCCTGGCGGGCTGATCAAGCCGGCGACAGCGTCTTCCGCAGGAAGATGCGGCTGCGGCCGACAGGGAAATCGGCAAGCGTGCCGAAGGGCTGATAGCCCTGGCGCTGATAGACCTTGGCGGCGTTGGGATTGAAGGTGTCGATCCAGGCATTCCGGCAGCCGCGCGCCACGGCTTCCTGTTCGGCCGCGTCCAGCATGCTGCCGGCCATGTGCTGGCCGCGCAGCCTTTCATCGACCCACAGCCATTGCACGTAAAGCCAGCCCCAGGCGGTGTAGCCGGAGATGCCGGCGACCACCGCGCCATCCTCGTCGCGCACGAACACCGCCAGGGCCTTCCTTTCGGAAGCGCCGACGTCGCTATCGTTGAATGCCGTCAAGCGCTCGGCGAGAAAAGTGAGCTCTTCCGGCAAGGGATTTGCCGTCGTTTCAAGTGTCGTGTTCATGGCTTTTCCGAGATGTGCAGCTGGATACGAACGACGCGTTACGAAAGGGCGTTGCCCCGCGCATCTATATCTGGTCCCGAACAGGGTGCGGATCCGGATCGCCGCCATTGCGAAATTCGGATGCGGCAATGCCGTAGCGCTTGAGCTTGTCGTAGAAGGTCTTGCGCGGCACGCCGAGCGCGTCGATGGCACTACGCACATCACCACCGTGATCGCGCAATGCATCGCGGATGAGTTGCGCCTCATAGTGCCCAACTCGTTCGGGCAGTGTGGCCTCAAGCTCCTGCGATTTCGCGGGAACCGCCCTCGTGTCGTCATCCGGACCAAGGCCAAGCGCGACGCGATCGGCAAAATGGGCGAGCTCGCGCACATTGCCTGGCCAGGCATGCGACTGGAGATGGTCGCTGACCGCCGCGTTCACCTTTGCGACTGGCCGGCCGAACCGCTCCGAGGCCTTGCCGAGGAAATGGCCGAACAGCATCGGGATGTCGCCGCGCCGTTCGCGCAGCGGCGGGATGCGCAGCGTCACCACGTTGAGGCGAAAATAGAGATCCTCGCGAAAATCGCCGCGCTGATCCTGCCGGCCGAGATCGACCTTGGTCGCCGCGACGACTCTCAGGTCAACACGTCGGGTCTCGTTCGAGCCAAGCGGGGTAACGCTGCGCGTTTCGAGCACGCGCAGCAGCTTGACCTGGAGGGCCGGCGGCATGGATTCGATCTCGTCGAGAAACAGCGTGCCGCCGCTGGAATGCTCGATGCGGCCGATCCGTCGCCGCTGCGCGCCGGTGAACGCGCCGGCCTCGTGGCCAAACAGCTCGCTTTCTATGACGGTCTCCGGCAGGGCGCCGCAATTCAGCGCCACAAGGGGCTTCGCGCGGCGCCGGCCCCATTTGTGCAGGAGGTCCGCCACCACTTCCTTGCCGGTCCCCGTCTCCCCTTCCACCAGCACATCGACATCCATGTCGGCGATCTGGCGCAAGGTCTCACGCAGCCGTCTGATCGCGGGCGCCTCGCCGATCAGCGGCAGGCCGTCGGCGGCCTGCGCCGCCGCCTCGCGCAGCCGCCGGTTCTCCATCACCAGCCGCCGCTTCTCCGAAGCCCGTCTCAACGCCTCGACGAGGCGCTCGCCGGCATAAGGTTTCGGGATGAAATCATAGACGCCATCCTTGAGCGCTGCCACCGCGAGATCGACGTCGCCATGCCCGGTGACCAGGATCACCGGTATGTCGGGGTCGATCGCCCTAATGCGATCGAACAGCTGCAGCCCGTTCATGCCCGGCATGCGGATGTCGCTGACGACCACGCCCTCGAAATTCCTGTCGACGACGGCAAGCGCTGCCTCGGCGGCATCGAGCGCAACCACCGTGAAACAGGCAAGCTCGAGCAGTTGGGTGGTGGCGTGCAGCAGGTCCGCATCGTCGTCGACGAGCGCCACCAGCCCTGATGCCTCTGTCATTCGATTCGCCTCAAGTCGATGGTGAAGGATGCGCCGCTGGTGCTGCCGGGATCGAGACGCAACGTGCCGCCCAATTCCTGGGCGATCTCCTGCGAGATCACCAGCCCGAGGCCAAGCCCCTTCTCCTTGGTGGTCTGGAACGGCATGAACAGATTGCCGGCCGCCTCCGGACCGAGGCCGGGGCCGTTGTCCCGCACCGAAATCAGCACCCTGTCGTCGCGCTCGGCGATATCGATCTCGATGCGGGGATCGGACTGGTCCTTCATCGCGTCCAGCGCGTTCTGCAACAGGTTGACCAGGATCTGCTCGAGCCGGATGCGGCTGGCCATGACCACAGGCGACGCGGTGCCGCGCGGCTTGACGATGGTCACGCCGGAATCGCGGATGCGGCCGGACAAAAGCGACAGCGCGCCGTCGATCGCCTCGCGCACCGGCAGCGGCGAGGCGGCGACGCCCGGCCGACGGGCGAAGGTGCGCAGGGTGCTGGTGATCGCGCCGATGCGTTCGGTCATTGAAATGATCGATGTCAGATTGCCGGTGGCCGGCTCGGTCTTGCCAGTGTCGAGAAAGCGGCCCGCATTCTCGGCATAGGTCCGGATGGCGGCGACCGGCTGGTTGATCTCATGCGCCACGCCGGCGGCGATCTGGCCGAGGATGGAAAGCCGGTTGGCCTGGGCGAGATCGTCACGCAGCCGGCGGACCTTGGCTTCGGCATTTTCGCGCTCGGCGATTTCCCCGGCGAGTGCCGTGTTGGAACGTGTCAGCTCGGCCGTTCGCGTGCTCACCCGGCTCTCCAGTTCGGCATTCATGCGCGCCAGCGCCTCCTGCCTCATCCGGCGGGCGCGCCTGCGCCGGGTGAGCACGAAGGCAAGCAGGCCCATAAGCAGCAGCCCGAGCAGCGTGGTCAGGCGCGCCGTGTTGGCGGCGGAGGAGAGAGCGGCGTCGGCTGGCGTCAGCAGCCACAGACGCCAGCCGGGCACCGCGCCGGGCAGGTCCTGCACCACTTCGACGAACTGGCGCGGCTTTCCAGAACTGTCGATCGTCGCCAGGCCGTCGCCAGCGCCACGCCGCAGCGGCAGCGGTGCGAAGCCGGCATCGGCCAGCTGAAGCTGTTCGTGGGCAATTGCGGCGTCCTGCGCCGAGAGGGGCGCCAGGGCACGAAACCGCCATTCGGGCTGACTGGTGGCCAGCACCACGCCGCGTTCGTCGGTGACGAAAACAAGAAAGCCGCTGGAGCGCCAATTGGCCTCGACGCGATCGAGTTCGACCTTCAGCACCGCAACGCCAAGCGGCTTGGCGCCATCGTCGACGCGGCTGGCGAGGTAAAGACCCGGCCGGCCGCTGATCGTGCCGAGGCCATACTGGCTGGCGGCGCCGTCGGCCATTGCCTCCTTGAAATAGTGACGGAAATTATAGTCGATGCCGACAAAGCTCGTCGGCTCGCCGGCGTTGCTGGCGGCGATCGCAATGCCGGCTGTGTCGATGACATAGATAGCGGACGCCGACGCATCGCCGGCAATCGCCTTGAGCTTGTCGTTGAGGGCGGATTCTTCCATCTTTCCGGCCCGGCGCAGCGCGCCACGCACAGCATCGTCGCGTGCCAGCACCAATGGAACCAGGCGCTGCTTTTCGATTTCGCCGGTCAGGGTTCCCGCCGCCAGCGGCAAGGCGGCAAGTGCTGTGTCGCGCAGATTGTCGGCCGCCTGGCCGGATGCGATGCGCCCGGCAATGGCGATCGCCCCTGCCAGAATCGCCAGGGCGACAAGCACGACAAGCCAGCGGCCATCGCGCAGCCGGGCCACCGCCTCGCGCAGCAACTCACGGCCGGCAAACCCTGTGGATCCGCTATCGGTGCCTGCTTGCGACGTCTGCCCTCTCCCTTTTTCCTCGCGGCCCCTTTTCTCCGCGGCCTTGCGGCCAGTGTAATGCGAAATTCCGCCCAGGCAAACGTCGCCTGTGCGGAAATCCGCACAGGCATTTACCGAAAAGCACGGACAACCGCCGAAATCCCGGGATTCCGGCCTTTCACCGATCTGGCACAGCGCTTGCAAAAGTCCTTGCAGCGGCGTGCGACCGGAGCGCCGCGATGGGAGAAGTCACGCAGGGCGGTGCATTTCCGCCCCGTCCGGCAGGGAGAGTTCGATGCACATCGCAGACCAATCAGGCGCGCTTGCCGCGCAGCGCAAGCCTTTCTATGCCCAACTCTACGTGCAGGTGCTCGTCGCGATCACCGTCGGCATCCTGCTCGGTCACTTCTATCCGTCGGTCGGCGAGAGCATGAAGCCGCTCGGCGACGCCTTCATCAAGCTGGTCAAGATGATCATCGCCCCGGTCATCTTCCTGACCGTGGCGACCGGCATCGCCGGCATGAGCGACCTGCAGAAGGTCGGCCGGGTCGCTGGCAAGGCGATGCTCTACTTCCTCACCTTCTCGACGCTGGCTCTGATCATCGGCCTTGTCGTGGCCAATGTCGTGCAGCCGGGTGCCGGCTTCAACATCGACCCGGCAACGCTCGACGCCTCGACCGTCAACACCTACACCGCCAAGGCGCATGATCAGTCGGTCACCGGGTTCCTGATGAACATCATCCCGTCGACGATCGTCGGCGCCTTCGCCGACGGCGACATCCTGCAGGTGCTGTTCTTCTCGGTGCTGTTCGGCATTTCGCTGGCGCTGGTCGGCGACAAGGGCACGCCCGTCCTCAATTTCCTGCAGGCGCTGACGACGCCGATCTTCAAGCTGGTCAGCGTGCTGATGAAGGCAGCTCCGATCGGTGCCTTCGGCGCCATGGCATTCACCATCGGCAAATACGGCATCGGCGCGGTCATCAACCTCGCCATGCTGGTCGGCACCTTCTACGTGACGTCGCTGCTGTTCGTGTTCGTCGTGCTGGGCGCGGTCTGCCGCTACAATGGTTTCTCCATCCTGTCGCTGATCCGCTACATCAAGGAAGAGCTGCTGCTGGTGCTAGGAACCTCCTCGTCGGAAGCCGCCCTGCCCTCGCTGATGGAAAAGATGGAGAAGGCCGGCGCCAAGCGCTCGGTGGTCGGCCTGGTCATCCCGACCGGCTATTCCTTCAACCTCGACGGCACCAACATCTACATGACGCTGGCGGCGCTGTTCATCGCGCAGGCGACGAACACCCATCTGTCGATCGGCGACCAGATCCTGCTGCTGCTGGTTGCCATGCTTTCCTCCAAGGGTGCGGCCGGCATCACCGGGGCCGGATTCATCACCCTTGCCGCGACGCTGTCGGTCGTTCCGGCAGTGCCGGTCGCCGGCATGGCGCTGATCCTCGGCGTCGACCGCTTCATGTCGGAATGCCGGGCGCTGACCAACTTCGTCGGCAACGCCGTCGCCACGCTGGTGGTGGCACGCTGGGAAGGCGAACTCGACGAAGCCAAGCTGGCCAGGGCACTGGCGGGCACGGCCGACGACAGCCTGCCGGCTGATGTCGTTCCCGCCGAGTAATCCGCGCGCGCAATACCAAAATCAACGGCCGGAGGTCACAGCCTCCGGCCGTTGCCGTTCAGGTCACGACGATGTCAGGCGGTACCGGTTTTGCCCAGTGGCGCCAGCGCCTTGCCGTCGGCCGCGAAGAGATGACAGCGGGAGGGGTCGGCCTGCATGGCGATGGGGCTGTGCAGCGGTGTCGTGTCGATGCCCTCGGTCTGCACGACCAGCCTCGTCTTCTCGCCGATGTCGGCATGCAGGATGGTCAGGCCGCCGAGCCGTTCGGCCAGCACTGCCTCGCCCTTGAACTGGCCCGCATCTGCGATGCGGATATGTTCCGGCCGGATGCCGAGCAGCAGCTCGCTGTTCGGCGCAAGCGCACGCGCCTCGACCGGAACGACGAGCTTGGATCCGCCCGGCAGTGCGACGGCAACGCCATCCCTGTTGGTTGAGAGAACCCGTACCGGCAGCATGTTCATCTTCGGCGAACCGATAAAGCCGGCGACGAAGACATTGGCCGGCCTGGCATAGAGGTCGAGCGGTGTCCCGACCTGCTCGATCGTGCCACCATTGAGGACGACGATCTTGTCGGCCATGGTCATGGCCTCGGTCTGGTCGTGGGTGACATAGACGATGGTGGCGGCGAGCCGTTCGTGCAGCTGCATCAGCTCCAGCCGCATGTTGACGCGCAGCGCGGCGTCGAGATTCGACAGGGGTTCGTCGAACAGGAAGACCTTCGGCTGGCGCACGATCGCGCGGCCGATGGCGACGCGCTGGCGCTGGCCGCCGGACAGCTCCTTCGGCCGCCGCTCGAGCAGATGCGACAGCTGCAGCACGTCGGCCGCCGCCTTGACCTTGGCGTCGCGTTCGGTCACCGGCAGGCCGGCGATCTTCAGCGCGAAGCCCATATTCTCGGCGACCGTCATGTGCGGATAGAGCGCATAGGACTGGAACACCATGGCGAGGCCGCGTTCGGAGGGATCGACCTCGTTGATGCGCGCGCCGTCAAGCATCAGTTCGCCGGAGGTGATCTTCTCGAGGCCGGCAATCATGCGCAGCAGCGTCGACTTTCCGCAGCCCGACGGGCCGACGAAGACGACGAACTCGCGGTCGCCGACATCGAGGTCGACGCCCTTGATCACCTCGGCATTGCCATAGGACTTGCGCACGCCGCGCAGCTTGAGCTCAGCCATTGAAGTCCCTCCTCGTGTCCGGAAATGTGCTTGGGCCAACCGGCATGCGTGCCGCCAACGTGCCGCCATCATCGAACAGGACAAGGCTGGCCGCGCCGACCAGCCCGGCGTGGCGGCCGAGCTGGGCCTGAACGACCGGCACGTCGCGATAGGCTCGCATGGCTCGTTGCCTGATGGTCGCCTCGATGGCAGGCGCCATGAGGTCGAGGCCGTTGGCAATGCCGCCGCCAACGACCAGGACGTCGGGCGAATAGAGATGCAGCAGATTGGTGAAGCCGATGCCCAGCCAGCGTGCTTCCTCGTCAAGCAGGGCCAAGGCAAGGTCATCCTGCAGCCGCGCCGCTTCGACCACGTGACGGCCTGTCACGTCACCGTTGCCCGAGAGGCCCCGCAGCGTCGAGCCATCCGATGGAGCTGTCGCGGCGTTGGCGCGGCGGCCAAGTGCCGTGCCCGAGGCGATGGCCTCGAAGCAGCCGACGACGCCGCACACGCAACGCTCGCCTTCATTGGTGATGGTCATATGGCCGATCTCGGCAGCGAGGCCGCGGCGGCCATGCAGGATGCGTCCGTCGACAACGACACCGCCGCCGATGCCGGTGGAAACCGTGACGAAGACCAGCGAGCGGGCGCCATGACCGGCGCCGAAGCGCCATTCGCCGAGTGCCGCGGCATTGGCGTCATTCTCCAGCCGCACCGGCAGGCCGAGCCGCCGTTCGAGGATATCGGCAAGCGGCACGTCGAGCCAGCCGGCGAGTGTCGGCGGTCCGACGGCGATGCCGGCCAGCGGATCGAGCGGTCCCGGTGCGCCGACGCCGACGCCGAGGATTGAGAGCGCCGGTGCCTCGGCATGGACGGTCGCGGCCAGCGCCTCGATCTGGCCGATCACCACATCGGGGCCAGCCTGCGCCTGCGTCGGCACCGCGGCGAACGCCAGGATCTTGCCGTCACGGTCGACCAGGGCGGCACGAAGCTCGGTGCCGCCAAGATCGATCGCGAGGGCGGCTTCTTTGCTCATGCCGCGACCTTCAGGCCATGCAGCCAGCCTATGCGGCCGGCCAGATCCTTGTCGCCAAAGGCGAGCGAACCGAGAACCACGGTCTCGGCGCCGGCTGCACGCAGCAACGGCACGGTCTCGTGGCGGATACCGCCATCGGCGGCAAGAACAACGGCCGCCTCGCGGCCGGCCTCTCTCAGGATGGCGCGGGCAGCGCCCAGCCTGTCACAAGCCTTGT
Source organism: Mesorhizobium newzealandense (assembly GCF_042682145.1). Taxonomy (NCBI): domain Bacteria; kingdom Pseudomonadati; phylum Pseudomonadota; class Alphaproteobacteria; order Hyphomicrobiales; family Phyllobacteriaceae; genus Mesorhizobium; species Mesorhizobium newzealandense. The sequence goes on from NZ_JBHUGZ010000001.1 coordinate 49,098, forward strand.
CCGACAGGCTCTGGCCCTTGACGCCGATTGCCGTTCCAAGAAGCGTGACAAAAGCGACCTCGGAGACGAAAGGCCTCACCGTCTCGACCGGCGTCTCCAGCCTGAGCGCGACGCCCGCTTCAGCGCCGAGTTCCCGCGCCAACCGGACGGCGCGCAATCCCGCCTCGCGGTTCTCGGCATGGACGCTGATCATGTCGGCGCCGGCCTCGATAAACTGGCGCGTCTGCGCCTCGACTATCTCCGCATCGACCATCAGATGGACATGGATGGGTTTGGCGGTCCGCCTGGCAATGCGGGCTACGAGATCGGGAAAGAACAAGAAGGACGGCGCGAAATGACCGTCCGCCACATCGATGTGGTGAAGATCGACATAGGGCTCGATGCGCTTCAGGTCGCCCTCGAAATTGACGAGGTCGGCAGACCACAGCGAGAATTCAGCGATCATGCGATCGCGCGGCAGTGCGGCGATGGCCGCCGGGCCTGAGAGAGGTTTCGAGATCATGATCGGTCCTGGTTGTTGAAATTTGCATCGAGGAAGCCCGCGATAACCGCGCGGACCTCGGCGAAATGGCGATCCTTGTCGGTGGCCTTCGGCGTCACCTCGCTGAAGACCGCATCGGGGATGTTTTCGGCAAGCTCCTGGGCGGTCGCCAGCGGATGGACGAGATCGACGCCGCTGCCGATGACGAGCGTCGGGACCGCGAGGCCGGCGGCCGCAGCCCGCGTGACGCCGGGCCCATCGTTGGCGATCGCCTGCATCACCTCGGCGAAGACAGCCGCGTTTTCGCGCTCGAAGAAGCCGAGCAGGGAAGCAAGATTGTCCGGCGCTTCCCTGCGAAAGCGGGCCGCTGTCGCGGAGGTTGCAAAGACGCTGCGCGCCTCATCCAGCGGACGGTCGCAGATGAGTTCCGCGGCTTCCGCGTAAGGGCGCACGTTTTGCGGCGCCGCATCGAACGCCCAGGCTGGGCGGACAAGCACGAGACCGGTGACACGACCCGGGTGCCGGGCAGCAAGCTGCAAGGCAATTGCCGCCCCCATAGAGATGCCGCCGGCGACGAAACGGTCGAGCCCGGCCGCGTCGGCGGCGGCAAGCACGTCGTCGGCAAACATGGCGATCGAAAAGGGCCGCCCACGGCCGGCGCCGGAGCCACCTTGTGCGCGACACTCGACGGTCAGCCGGCGATAGGACGGGCTGTCGGGAAAGTTCTGCGCCACCTGGGTGGCATCGCCGCCGAGACCATGCTGGAAAACGACGGGAAGCCTGCCCTGCCCCGTATCGAAGACACGGAGCGCTGCATCGCCGCGAAGCATAATCGTCGGCACGGCGCGCATCAGACGAGCCTGCGCAGGAAGGCGGCAACGCCGGGGGCTTCGTCGGCGGACAGCCCGTGGGTGACGAGCGGCCCGTCGAAGCCGGCCGCCTTCAGCCGCCCGACGAAATCCGGGAAGTCGACGATGCCTTGCCCGGCGGTGGCAAAGCGGCCGTCACCATGGCGGTCCTTGGCATGCGCCATGGTGACATGGCCGGCCGCCTCGTCGATCGCGGCGGCGACGATGGCGCGCGCTTCGTCAGGCGTCGCGTGTTCGAACAGATTTGCCGGATCAAGCACGATCTTCAGACGCCTCGACCCCATATCGGCGATCAGCCGCGTCGCATCCTTCGCCGAGGTGACGATGTTGGCTTGCTCGGGCTCGATGCCGAGATCGACACCGGCGGCTTCGGCCAGCGCCAGCGCCTTCTCCATCTCGGTGGCCATGTCGGACCAAGCCGCCGGAGTAGCATTTTCCGGATGGTACGCCCATTGATCGGCGGCGTTGCGCGAGCCGGTGCAGAGCGTGACCAGGGGAATATCCAGGACAGCAGCCGCCTCGATGACGACGGCGAGGCGCCTGAGCCCGTCGTCGCGGACGGCCTTGTCGGGATGCGCCATGTTGTAGGTGCCCGAAAGTGCGGCGAGCGAAACACCGGCCGATTGCGCGGCGGCGCGGATCGCCGCGACGGTCTCGGCCGGAACCGCATCCGGCATCGACGGCAGGCCGGCGCAGGCAAGATTGAACTGCGTTGCGTCATAGCCTGCCTGCCGCACGGCCGCCAGCACGGCGGCCGGCTCGCTGCCCGCAAATGTCTTGGCGAAAATGCCGAGACGCATCAGACCGCCCCCGAAACCGAGGCGAGTTCCACCCGCTCGCCGATCTCCACCGAGCGGGCAATGGCGACCATGGCGCGGATCGACGCAATGCCGTCCTCGACATTGGCGCCGCGCATCGGCGCGCCGTCCAGCACCGTTTCGGCAAGACCTTCGAGCTGGCGGCGGAAGAAGTGGCCATCGGCGCCGAGAGGCTTGTGGGCGGTCGCGGTCTTCTCGTGAAAGATCTCGACTTCGCTGGCGCGGAAGTACCAGGGGTTGAAAGTCTTGGCGACGACAGAGCCGTACTCGCCGTAGAGCTGGAAGCCTTCGTGCCAGTCCATCCGTACGGCGACGGTGAGATCGAGATGGCCGAGCGCGCCGCTGGCGAACTCGGTCTCGACGAACCAGCAATAGGCGCCGAAACGCTCGTTGAGGCGGGCGCGCACGGCGACGATATCGCCGCACAGGAAGCGCGCCGTGTCGACGAGATGCGAGCCATGGGCCAGCATGAAATACTGCCTGAGATCAGCCTTCGGATTGCCGCTCGGTTTCCTCGCCAGTTTGCTGGTGACGGGCAGCGGCTGGACGGCATCGGTGTTGGTGTAGCGATGGGTGGAATCGCAGTACCACGCCTTCAGCGCCAGCACGTCGCCGATCTCGTCGCGGACGAAGTCGCGCGCCGCCTCCAGCGCCGGGTCGAAGCGCTTCATATGGCCGACCTGCAGCAACTTGCCCGAGCGCCTGACCGCCGCGGCGAGCGCCTCGCCTTCCTCGACCGAGGTGCCGATCGGCTTTTCGCACAAGACATGCTTGCCGGCATCGAGCGCCCTGATCGACATCGGCACGTGATAGGCGTCCGACGTGGCAACGATCACCGCCTCCAATTCGGGATCGGCGAGCATAGCGTCATAGTCGGCGTACATCTTCCGCGGCTCGTAGGTGGCACCCATGCGGGCGAGCAGGTCGGGTGCCGCGTCGCAGATGGCGTAGAGGTCGGCATTGCCGGCCTTCACGCAGGATTGCAGATGCGCGAACTGCGCGATGGGGCCGCAGCCGAGCACGCCGACCCTGAGGCGTCTGTCCTGTTTCTTGATCATTGTCTCGTTCTTCAGGCGCCGTAAGAGCGCATTGTCTGGCGGTTGGTCTTGACCGCGCCGGCGGGATCGGCGGCGGCCGTGTCGGACTCCTCTTCGAGCACCAGCCAGCCGGTAAAGTGCGGCGCTGTGCCGGCGATCTCGATGACCGCCGGGGTATCGCAGACGCCCGCGCCGAGCATCGCCCATGTGCCCTTGGCGTCGACATCTTTGAGGTGAATGTAGCGGATGCGGTCGCGGTGGGTGCGCAGCGTGTCTGAAATGTCCTTGTGACCGCGCAGGATGTGGCCGGTATCCGGCACCCAGCCGACAAGGTCGGGGTCGAGCAAGGCAAAGATCGTGTCATAGTCGGCGCGGTCGAACAGCAGCGTGTTGTGGTGCGAACTCGGATGCACGGCGACGTCGACACCGGCCTTGCGGCCGATCTCGGCGGCGCGGTTGTAGAATTCGGCAGCGATGGCGAATTTATCCTCACGCGGACCATCTGAGACGACCGTCGCCGAACCGATGGATACCAGCGCGCCGGGAAAGTTCGCCGCAAAGCCTGTCCAGCGCCGGGCGGCTTCGAGGTCACTTTCCAGCGCCTCCTTCAGCGTGAAACCGCTCTTCGAGCCAAAGGCGAAGGAGACGAGGGCGAGGTCCCGGGCGCCGAGCGCGGCAGCGAATTCGGCGGGCTTGTCGGCATAGTGGCCGATCATGGTGTCGGTGATTTCGATGCCGGCGTAGCCGCCATCCTCTATCGCCTTCAACAGGTCATCGGGGCCGCCGGTCCAGGCCTTGCCCAGCATTTCCCAGGTGAAGGTCTGGCAGCCGACCTTGAGCTTCGTCTTCGTCATGTCGTTCATTCCTTGACGCCACCCTGGGTCAGGCCTTCGATGATGTGGCGCTGGAAGAACAGCACCAGAAGGATCAAGGGCACGGTCACCACGGCGGAGGCCGCGGCGATATCACCCCAGGGGACGTAATAGAGGTTGGTGAAGTTGGCGATGCCGACCGGGATCGTCTGCCGGTCGATGTTGGAGGTGAAGGCGAGCGCGAACAGGAATTCGTTCCACGCGGTGATGAAGGCAAGCAGGCCGGTGGTCACGAGGCTCGGCAGCGACATCGGCAGGATGATGCGCCAGAGCAGGCCGGGCACGCTGACGCCGTCCATGCGCGCCGCCTCGTCGATCTCGCGCGGCAGCGTCTCGAAATAACCGAACAGCACCCAGGTCACCAGCGGCAGGCCGAGCGCCAGGTAGGTGATGATCAGCGCCGTGTAGGTGTCGAGCAGGCCGAGATTGGTGGCGACCAGATAGAGCGGTCCGACGAGTGCGATCTGCGGGAACATCGATACAGAAAGGATGACCATGAGAATGCCGAAGCGGCCCTTGATGTTGAGCCGCGACAGCGCGAAGGCGGCCAGCGAGCCGACGAACAGGCACAGGAAGGTCGTCGCCAGCGAGACCACCAGCGAGTTCCAGACATAGCGGTGAAGCTGTTTCTCGATGAAGGCGTTGTAGTAGTGCTCCAGCGTGAAGGGATGCGGGATCAGCGACGGCGAGCCTGACGTCAATGCCTTGTCGAGCTGGAACGAGGTCGAGAACTGCCAGATGAAAGGACCGCCCGACCAGACGAGGATCAGCAAGGCGCCGAGATAGATGATGACTGTCTGCAGCGGCGAGCGCGTGTCGTTCATTGCGCCCTCCTGATCTGGCGGATGAGATACAGGCAGAACACCAGCGCGATGATGCCCTCGGTGACAAACATCGCCGTCGAGACGGCCGAGCCGTAGCCGAACTGCAGCGTCGAGAAGAGGACCTTGTAGGACAGCGTCGACAGCGTTTCGGTTGAGTCGGCCGGGCCGCCGCCGGTCAGCACATAGACGAGATCGAAGACGCGGAAGGCATCGAGCGCGCGGAACAGGCCGGCGATCAGCAAGGTCGGCATCAGGAGCGGCAGGCGGATATACCAGAAGGTGATCCAACCCTTGGCGCCGTCCATGCGCGCCGCCTCGATCAGTGAATTGGGCACGGTCTGCAACCCGGTCAGAAGCAGCAGCGCCATGAACGGCGTCGTCTTCCAGACATCGGCGATGATGATGGTGATCATCGCCGTGTCGGGAGAGCCGTACCAGTTGATGTTCTGGTCGATCAGCCCGGCATGCAGGAGGATGTAGTTGACGATGCCGTTCTGGCCGTCGAACAGCCAGCCGAACATCTTGGAGGTGACGACGGTGGGCATCGCCCACGGCACCAGCATGGCCGCGCGGACGAGCCCCCGCCCCTTGAAGGCTTCGCACAGGATGAGCGCCATGCCGAGCCCGATCATCGTCTCCAGCACCGTCGAGGCGGCGGTGAACCACATCGTGTGCCACCAGGCATTCCAGAACTGCGGGTCGCCCCACAGCTCCACGTAGTTGGAGAAGCCGGTGAAATCCTGCTCCTGCGTGATCAACGAGGTGTTGGTGAGCGAGAGGTAGAGCCCGTTGACGATCGGGTAGAAGGAAACCGACGCCAGCGACACGAAGGCCGGCGTCAGCAGCAGCAAGGCCCACAAGGCGCCCGGAAGCGCCTTGCCAGAGCGCCGCGGCCGGCCGATGCCAGGAATGGTGGCCGCCGCGGACATTGGTTCAGCCTACGATCTTGTTGATTTGCGCCGCCGTCGCGTCCATCTCGGCCTGGATATTGCCCGAGACCAGCGCCTTGGAGATGCCGGACTGCAAGGCCAGCGTCACTTTCGCGTATTCGGGCGTGATCGGCCGCGCCGTGGCGCCGGTGAAGACTTTCTCGAGGCTGGCCATGAACGGCTGTTCCTTCTTGATCTGTGCGTCCTGGAACAGCGCCGGCCGCGTTGGTGCGAGGCCGAAGTTCAGTGCGATGCGGTGCTGGGTCTCGGTCGACGACAGCCAGGTCAAGAGTTCGATCGCGGCTTCGCGCTGCTTCGAGTTGGCATTGACGCCGAGCTGGTAGCCGCCGAGGCAGGCCGAACTCTTGCCGCCGGGGAACGACGGCAGCGGCGCGACACCGACCTTGTCGACCACCTGGGAAGCCTTGGCGTCCTGGGCGATCGGATAGACATAGGACCAGTTGCGCATGAACATGCCCTTGCCCGAGGTGAAGGGCTGACGCGACGGTTCCTCGTCCCAAGACAATACGTCCTGCGGGCTGATCTTGTTGGTGGCGATGGTGTCGTGCAGGAACTGGATCGCCTCCACCGCGCCCTTCTGATTGATCAGCGACGACTTGCCGTCGGGCGCCAGGATGGCGCCGTTGTTGGAGGTGATGATCTCGACCGCGTCGCAGACCAGAACCTCGGCCTGCTTGCCCTGCCAGAGATAGCCGAAATCGATATCGCCGGCCTTCTGCGCGGCGGCGGCAATGGTTGCCATGTCGGCCCAGGTCTCCGGAACCTTGCCGCCATGCTTTTCCAGCACATCCTTGCGGTAGTAGAACATGCCCGAATCCATGAACCAGGGAAGGGCGGTAAGCTTGCCGCCATAGGTACAAGCATTGAGGGTTCCGGTGAAGTATGCGCTGCGCTTGTCGGCCGGGAAATACTCGTCGAGAGGCAGCGCCCATCCGGCGGCGGCAAAGCCGGCGATCCAGATCACGTCCTGGCTGAAGACGTCAGGCGTGCCGGTGCGGCGGGCGAGCTGCTGGACCAGCCCCTGATAGACCTCGGTCGAGGAGCTCGGCGGCGGCAGTTCGATGTTCTTGACCAGGATGCGGTCCTGCGATTCGTTGAAAGCCTTGATCAGGTCGCCGAAGGTCTCCTTGCCGAAGAAGGCGGCGCTGGCAAACGAGATTTCGGCCCGGCTCTGTGCACGAGCCCGGCCAATGCCGAGCGAGGTTCCTGCTCCGAACGCCGCCGCGCCGAGAAGGCCGGCAGAACCGATGAGAAATTGCCGGCGATCGGCAATGGTGACATGCCCAATCGACTTGGAGCCGCTGCGCGGCCCCTTCCTTGACTCGTTCATTTGTAGTCCTCCCAGAGTTGACGGCAGCCATTCCCGCCCGTCCAACTTCGCACATGATTTATAAAAAATTGTCGCGCGTCAAGAATTAAACTGCATAATGGTGCATCAATGTGCTCATGACGTGTGCGAAGTATCGCCACGTGGACGAAGAATCGCCGATCCGGCATGGAATGACGGACGGCGGCCGACTGGAGGAATAATGGAAAAGCTTGGTGTTGGGGTCATAGGCTGCGGCAACATCGCCATGACCTACATGCGCAACGCAGCACTTTTTGCAGGAGTCGAGCTGAAGGCCTGCGCCGACATCTCGGCCGACGCGGCCGCCCTGCGAGCGCGCGAATACGGCATCAGGGCCATGGGCGTCGATGCCCTGCTTGCCGATCCCGAAATCGGCATCGTTCTCAACCTCACCATCCCCGCCGTGCATTTCGACGTCACCATGTCGGCGCTTTCGGCCGGCAAGCACGTCTTCACCGAAAAGCCGCTCGCCACCTCGGCTGCCGACGGGCAGCTTCTGGTCAGCGAGGCGAAGTCGCGCGGCCTGCTGCTCGGCTCGGCGCCCGACACTTTCCTGGGTGCCGCCGGTCGCCGGGCGCGCCGGCTGATGGATGCCGGCGCCATCGGCCGTCCAGTCACCGGCACCGCCTTCATGATGGGCCGCGGCATGGAGCACTGGCACCCCAATCCGCAATTCTACTACCAGCCGGGCGGCGGCCCGGTGTTCGACATGGGCCCCTACTATCTGACCATGCTGGTCAACCTGCTCGGCCCGGTCGAGCGCGTCGTGGCGATGGCGACGCGGGGCCAGGAGGAACGGCTGATCACCGCCGACGGGCCGTTCAAGAACACCACATTCAAGGTCGGCACTCCGACCAACGTGCTGTCGCTGCTTGAATTTCGTTCTGGCGCGACGGTCACCTTCGGCGCCTCGTGGGATGTCTTCCGCCACTCCAACCACCCGATCGAGCTGCACGGCACGGAAGGCTCGCTGCGCCTGCCCGATCCCGATACGTTCGGCGGCACCGTATCGCTGTCCGAACGCGGCGCCGACTGGAAGGATTTCACCAGCGAGGGCGACCTCTATGGCGCTCGCAACTGGCCTTATGCGGCGCCCGATCGCGCCAATTACCGCATGCTCGGCGTCGCCGATCTGGTGCGCTCGCTTCAAACCGGCAACGCGCCACGCGCCTCCGGAACCCTCGCGCTGCACGTACTGGAGATCATGGAGGCTGTCCTGCGTTCCGGGGAGAGCCGGGGCTCGGTCGCGGTCGCGGGGGATGTCACTCAACCTGCCCTGCTGACAGAGGAAGAGGCGGGCGACCTGCTGGCCTGAGGATATGACGATGACGCTTGACCAGGATGCGCTGCGCGTCCTCGAAATCGGCCGTACGGCAGGCGGCGAGCCGTTCGAGACCGGCAGCGTGGCGGCGGCGCGCGCCGCCTACAACGCTTCGTTCCCGACGCAACAAGGCGAGTACGACCCCGTTGCTGCGACCTCGGAACAGCAGATCGACGGGCCGAACGGGTCCGTGACGATCCGCGTCCATCGCGGCGTCAGTGCGCCGCAAAGCGGGGCGCCGGCGCTGCTCTATCTGCATGGCGGCGGCTGGGTCGTGGGCAATCTCGATTCTCATGACGAGATCTGCCGCTGGCTGGCCAATCTCGGTGACGCCATCATTGTCTGTCCCGACTATCGCCTGGCACCGGAACACAAATTTCCTGCCGGGCTGGAGGATTGTCTGGCGGCACTGCGCTTCATGGCGGAGAACGCCGCCGATCTCGGCATCGACCCGTCCCGCCTCGGCGTCGCCGGCGACAGCGCCGGCGGCAATCTCGCCGCCGTTCTGGCGCTGCTTGCCCGCGACGGGCTGGCGCCATCGCTTGCCGCGCAGATCCTGATCTATCCCAACACCGATGCGCAGCAGATGGCCGACAGCTACCGGCGTTTCGGCGACGGCTTCGGGCTTACGGCAACCACCATGGCCTGGTTCCGCGACCACTATGTGCGAACGCCTGACGACATCGTCGACTGGCGCGTCTCGCCTTTGCTGGCGCCCGATCTCGCCGGCGTCGCGCCGGCTTTCGTAGCACTTGCCGGCTGCGACATCCTTGCCGACGAAGGCGCAGCCTATGCAGCGCGGCTGCAAGCCGCAGGCGTCCCGCTGATCCTGCGGCGATGGCCGGGCCAGATCCATGGCTTCGTCTCGATGGGACGCCATATCCGCGCCGCGCGGCAAGCGGTTGCCGAGGCGGTGGCCGCCTGGCGCCAATTCGAGAAAGGTCGCTGACGCTGTACGCTCAGGCCGACTGACGCATCACCAGGGTCGCACCGAGCTTGACCGTGCGCGCCAGGTCCTGCTTTGGCGGGTCGGCCTCGTCCAGCAAGGCGAGCAGGATCTCGACGCTGCGGCCGGCCATGGCGGCGAAATCCTGCGCCATGGTGGTCAGTGCCGGACAGGTGTAGCGGCTCAAAGGATGATCGTCATGCGCGGCAACACGCAGATCGCTGTCGGGTCTGCGGCCGATCTTCAGTCCGCGCGAGAACGCGGCCGCCATCACGCCAAAGGCAAGACGATCATTGGCACACAGAATCGTGCGGCCGGGCAGACCGCCAACATCGAGCGTCCTTTCCATCCATTCATGGCCGATGCGCTCGAAGTCCCAGGTATAGTCACGCGCCGCGTCGATGACGACGGGTTCCAAACCGGCGGCTTGCATCGTCGCGATGTAGCTTTGCAGCCGCTCACCCGAGTTGTGGTTGACATGCGGAATGTCGACATAGACAGGCGGTTCTCCGGACCGGTTGAGATAGTCGACCATGGTCGACGTGCTCTGATGGTTGTCGTTGCCGACGAAAGGCGTGTCGTCCTCGATATAGGTGTCGAAATAGACGATCGGAATGTCCTGTCCGAGTTTGTCGAAAACACTCCGATCGGAGGCCAGGCCCAACGGAGCGATGATCGCGCCGGCGACCTTCAGTGACAGCAGCGTCCTGACCGACTCTGCCTCCAGCTTCTGCGAGCCATGCGAGGAAATGACGATCGGCCAATAGCCCTCGTCGCGGCAGCGAAATTCAATGCGGCTGACCATCTCGGCATAGAACGGATCGGTGATCGTCGGCACGACGATGCCGATGTTGCGCGTGCGTTTGCGGTTGAGATTGCGGGCGAAAAGGTTCGGCTGATAGTCCGAGGAACGCAACGCCGCTTCGATGCGGGCGCGTGTCCCCGGCTTCACGCTCGCCGGATCGTCAAAATACTTCGACAGCGTCGGCCGGGACACGCCACATGCCCGGGCGAAGTCATCCATCGTGCGGTGCGTCTTCTCCGCCATCGACTTCCCGATCCTCTTGCCGCGATCGCCGACCGAAACGATCGGCCGTCACCAGTCATGCGGCCGTTGTCCGGAAGCGGCAATGCTTGGCCGAACTTATTCAGTCAATTTTCACAGTTTCCAATACAACGCAAAAACCTTACGAGCGTCAAATTATTTATTGACGCCCTAAAAACTGGCGACGTAGGCTTCGAGAAAATACCCGGCCGCCGGGCGAGGCCATGGCAAAGCCATCCCACATGGTCGACGCCGAAGCGCGCCGAAAGACCTGATGACATGCGGCGTGAGCTTATCCGGCGGGATTGACGACCAGCGAATGTTCACCCTTCATACTGCCCAGGGGAAGGTCGAGTATGGATCGGGACGAAGCACAAAAGAGAATTCGGACCTTGACGTCCGGTATGGCTCACTCCCTGATGGACGGAGGAGGCGAAGCTTTTTGGAAGCCGCGCGCGAAGGAAGCGCTTGCACTGTCGATTTTGACATACGGTCAAGTCTCTCCCGAAACGGCAAAAATCACACGCGCCCTTGCCGGTATAGAGGCGAAACTCGGGATTCACGAGGAGGCTGAACGGCTATTTCAGCAAGCCCGCGAGATTTATGACGCATCAGACCCGGCTAAGTGCCATGTTAGAAATAAGATAGCGAAGGTCGATTTTCCTAAGTGGTGACGTGCCGTGGACGCGCACTTGGGCAGTGAACTCGCCCAGGACGTCGAGGCGCGTTCGGCAAGGCCCGCCTTGCCAAATGCCGCCATGCCGCCCATACACGGCTGGGCAATCGCCCCCGCCCCGTTCGCGCCCCACCCGCCAGGGATACTGTCCGATGTCTGCGACGCCGTACCCTTGGTCAAAGCCGTGACGGAGCGCTCCACGCCATCTCTTGCCAGTCTGGGCTGGACGGATTTTTTCGGCGGCCAGCTCGAGCCCGGCGAAGCCAATCTCGTCCCGACACGGATCGCCACGGTCCATCGCGACCGCCTGACCGGCCTGTCTCAGGCAGGGCCAATCGACCTGACGCTGCCGGCGCAGGCGAACACCGGCGACTATGCCGTCGGCGACTGGGTGCTCGTCGATGCGCATGACAGCCTTGTGCAGCGCCGCCTGACCCGCAAGACGGTGCTGGAACGCCGCACCCAGGGTGGCAGGGTGCCGCAGCTTGCCGCGGCCAATGTCGACACGCTGTTCATCGTCACCTCATGCAATGCCGACTTCAATCCCGCCCGGCTCGAGCGCTATCTGGCGCTGGCCAACGAGGCTGGGACGACGCCGGTGATCCTGCTGACCAAGGCCGATACCGTCGCTGACGCCGAGACGTATGAGAGGCAGGCTGCGGCGCTGCAGCGTGGATTGGCGGTGGTGACGCTGAACCCCCGCACATCAGATGCCGCAACCGCCTTGGCTGCCTGGTGCGGCGCGGGCCAGACGGTCGCGCTGGTCGGCTCTTCCGGCGTCGGCAAATCGACGCTGGTCAACACGCTGGCCGGATCGGCACAGCACTTGCCGCAGCAGACCGGAGACATCCGCGAACACGACGCCAAGGGACGCCACACCACCACGTCGCGATCGTTGCACGCCATCGCCGGTGGCGGCTGGGTGATCGACACGCCGGGAATGCGAACGCTGCAGGTCAGCGACGTCGCCTACGGCATCGACACGCTGTTTGCCGAAATCACCGAGCTCGCGCCGCTCTGCAAGTTCCGTGACTGCACGCACGTGCATGAGCCGGGCTGTGCGGTGCAGGCTGCCTTGAAGGCTGGTACGCTCGATCCGGAACGTCTTGCCCGCTGGCGAAAACTGTCCGACGAAAACCAGAACAACACGCCCGTTCAGAGCGGCCCTCGCGGAGCCAAATCACCCAGCGGTCGCGGAAAAAGGCGTTGAGCGGTCAGGACTGAGCAAGCGCCCTGGTTTCAGAGCCGAGCCGTGCCGAAAACGCGATCCCAGAACGCCGACGTCACGCCGAAATTGATCGTTTCGTCGGCATGATGATGCAGCGCGTGGCGGCGCTTGAGGGTGTAGAGATAGCTCGGATGGGTGGGATGCCAGTGATGGATCATGTGGTGGATGCTGATGTACCAGAGGTACCCCAGCATCAGCCCGCAACTGACCGCGCTTGCGGCTGCGAAACCTGAAACCATCCATACCGGGAAAAACGCGACCAGCGCATGCACCCCGAGGCTGAGCCAGGTCGGCGTGCCCACCGAACTGCGCTCCTCGATATGGTGACGATCGTGCAGGTCCTTGATGTAGGGAATGTGGTGAAGCACGAACCGGTGCAGGACGTATTCGGTCAGCGTCCAGAGGACGAGACAGGCGACGACAGTGACTATCCAGCCCGGCGCGTTGTCTTCGCCGGCCTCGATCAGCCCGGCCACTGCCAGCACGGCGATCACCAGCGGATACACCACGAAGTCGCTGTAGTAGCCGATGAGACCAAGTTGCATCGTCACGCCCTATCTAGCCTTCGAGCCGCCAAACAAGCGATGGTGTCAGATTGCCGGACTCGCTGACGAGGAGCAATGCAGCCGCACCTGACATAGCGTCGCAATCATCTGGCGCAAGGTCGGCAGCCATGATCCATGGAGAATCGATAGACCGCCGCCTTCGCAACCAGATTCACAAACGGACATTAAAAAATGGCAAAACGCAGTGCGGGGTTGCTGATCTACCGTCAAGCCGAGGGCAGTCTTCGGGTGCTGCTGGTTCATCCAGGCGGACCGTTCTGGGCGAAGAAGGACGACGGCGCGTGGTCGATACCGAAGGGTCTCGTCGGTGAGAACGAGGACGCGTTGACGGCAGCGCAACGCGAGACCGAGGAAGAGCTCGGCATCAAGGTCGATGGTCCCTTCGCGCGGCTCGGCGACTACAGGCAACCGGGCGGAAAGATCGTTATGACCTGGTCTGTCGAGGCGCGTATCGACATCGATGTGGCCGCCATCAAGAGCAACACTTTCACCATGGAATGGCCGCCAAGGTCGGGATCCATGAAGAAGTTCCCGGAGGTCGACAGGGCGGGCTGGTTCACCTTGCCCGAGGCCGCCGTCAAGGTCCTTGCAGGGCAGCGCCCAATGCTGTCGGACTTCGCCAGACAGCAAGACGCGGGACAATGATCGCCGGCGGTGCGGCCCTTAAAGCGCGCCGCGCTTCAAGGCTTTGTTTTCATGCATGTCGTTGTCCAAAACCGGGACCACTTTTGGGCGACATGCATTAGCACTACTTTGGCAGATTTTTAGCAGCGGGCGCGTTTTTGGAATTCCCAAGAGAGAGTTTGCGTGATTCATGGGAGGTCGGCTTGTGGAGGGCCGATCAATGGATGTGGACTGGCAAGCCGATCTCGAGCACTGGCTTCAACCGTTTTTGGCAGGTCTTTCGCATCCAGCTCGGCGCCGGATGTGTCCGCTGTACATTGCTGGTCTGATCGGGCCGGGCGACCGTAAGAGCGTACAACCGATGGCCGCGCGCACTGGCGATGTCGGCTACGATCAGCTTCATCATTTCGTCGCGGCAGGGGTTTGGGACAGCGCTCCGCTCGAGGCCGCCCTGCTGAAGGAGGCAGATCGCCTGGTCGGCGATGAGGCGGGTTTTCTCGTCATCGACGACACAGCGTTACCGAAGAAGGGACAACATTCGGTTGGTGTCGCGCCTCAATACGCTTCGTCGCTTGGCAAGACGTCCAATTGCCAGTCACTGGTGTCGGTGACCCTGGCCTCGCGCGAAGTGCCGGTGATGGTGGGCCTTCGGCTCTTCCTGCCCGACACCTGGACGAATGATCCCGAGCGGATGATGCGGGCGCGCGTCCCGAAGGATCGACAGGTCGCTCTGACAAAGCCGGAGATCGCCATCGAAGAGATCGATCGTGTCATCGCCTCCGGCGCGCGTTTCGGCTGTGTGCTTGCCGACGCGGGCTACGGGTCGAGCAGCTCTTTTCGTCAGGCTTTGAGTGAGCGCGGTCTGCTGTGGGCGGTAGGACTATCGCGGCGCCAAAACGTCTATCCGGCCGATGTTGATCTGATCTTCCCGGTCGCGACCACCGGCAGGCGCCGCCAATATCACATCCCGGACCAGCCGCCGGTCTCTGCCGAGGTGATGCTGTCTGGTGAGAGATGGCACAAGATAAGCTGGCGGCGCGGCACTAAAGGTCGGCTGACATGTTTGTTTGCGGCTCGCCGTGTCCGCGTTGCGGATGGTCATAAGCACCGGATGCTCGACAATCGCATGCAATGCATGCCAGGCGACGAGGTCTGGCTCGTCGGCGAACGCCGCTCGACTGGTGAGCAAAAATACTATGTGTCGAACCTACCGGCCGATGCGAGCCTCAAGATGCTCGCCGCCACGATCAAGGCCAGGTGGGTCTGTGAGCAGGCACATCAGCAATTGAAGGAGGAACTCGGCCTCGACCACTTCGAAGGTCGATCATGGACTGGATTACATCGACACGCCTTGATGACCATGATCGCCTACGCCTTTCTCCAAGCCCGCCGCCTCAAAGCAGCGGGACGGAAAAAAAAGAGTCGGCGGACCACCGCCACAACCGAGCATGCCAGCTGTTAGACAAGCCATTCTCGACCTCTTCACGCGGTCGCCACCCCGCAGATGTCCTCACTGTCAGAAGCTGCTCGCACACGCCCTCAAACCTAAACTGCCAAAGTAGTGTTAGGCTGCGGACTCATAAAAGCGAAGCGACAATCTGATGGCCGCCAAGGCCATGCTCGACAAGAAGGCGCCGCTGGCGCTTTCATCGGTATGACGGGCCTTGGCGCCAGCGCCCCGGCGGAGAAACTCTACGAACATTTCGATATTGCCACCAAGGCGGTAGTAAATGCAGCTTGGAAACAACTCCTCGCGCACGCGAGAACAATCGCTAGCGCCGAATGTCGCAATTGAGCGCCAGTTCGGCGCATCTCATGGCGACTCTCTCACTACGCCCGGTACAAAGTATTGGTCAGGTCAGTTGACTCAAGGAGAATTTGCATGCGTGGTCGTTGCTTATGTGGCGCTATTGCTTTTGAAGTCGATGGCCCGGCACAAGCATGCGTGAGCTGTCATTGTGAAAGTTGTCGGCGGCAATGTTCTGCGCCGATGACCACCTACATTGGCGTCTTTGACAGCCAATGGCGATGGCTGGGCGAGTCACCGAAGGTATTCAACTCTTCTCCCGGTGTGGAAAGAACATTTTGCGATAAATGTGGCTCGCCGCTGTCCTTCCGCTCAAAGAACATGTCCGGTGTCATGCATTTTTTTGCCGCAGCGATGGAGGAGCCGGAAAAATTTGCACCCACGCTGCATGTCGCTTTTGAGGAGAAGCTCCCTTGGTTGAAACTCGCCGACGGCCTGCCGACACGGTTTGGGCCTGACTATACGAAAAACTAGTAAGGCAGGCCGACATAGTTCTCGGCGAGCGCGGTCGACGCGGCTCGCGAGTGTACGAGGTAGTCGAGCTCGGCCTCCTGGATGCGCTGACCGAAATCGCCGGTGTCGGGAAAGCGATGCAGCATCGTCGTCATCCACCAGGAAAAGCGCACCGCCTTCCAGACCCGTGCCAGCGCCTTGCCCGAATAGGCGTCGATGCCGGCATGCGATTTCTCAACGTAGAAATCGCGCAAACCGGCGAAGAGATAACGCACATCGCTGGCGGCGAGATTGAGGCCCTTGGCGCCGGTCGGTGGCACGATATGGGCGGCGTCCCCGACCAGAAACAGCCGGCCGAAACGCAGCGGCTCGGCAACGAAGGAGCGCAGCGGCGCAATCGACTTCTCGAACGATGGACCGGTGACGACGCCTGCTGCCGTCTGCTCCGGCAGGCGGCGGCGCAATTCGTCCCAGAAGCGGTCGTCGGACCACGCCTCGACACGGTCGCCCTCTGGGCACTGCACATAGTAGCGGCTGCGGTGCGTCGAACGCATCGAGCACAGCGCAAAACCCCGCTCGTGATTGGCGTAGACCAGTTCGTGATCGGCCGGCGGCACTTCGGCCAGCACGCCGAGCCACCCGAACGGATAGTGGCGCTCGAAGGTTTTCAGCGCGCGCTCCGGCACGGATCTGCGGCTGACACCGTGGTAGCCATCGCAGCCGGCGATGAAGTCGCAGTCGATGCGATGCGTGACGCCGTCCTTGTCATAGGTGGCAAAAGGCGCCTCGCCGTCGAAATCGTGCAGCGTAACGTTCGCCGCCTCGTAGATCGTGGTCAGTCCTGCCGCATCGCGCTTGTCCATCAAATCATGCGTCACTTCGGTCTGGCCATAGACGGTGACATGCCTTCCCGTCAGCGCCTCGAGGTCGATGCGGTGCAGGCGTCCGTCGAAGGCGAGCGAGATGCCGGAATGCGGCAGCCCCTCGGCGTGCAGCCGTGCCGCGGCGCCCGCTTCCTCCAGCAGTTCGACGGTGCCTTGTTCAAGCACGCCGGCGCGCACGCGGCCAAGCACGTGGTCGCGGCTCGAGCGCTCCAGAATGACCGTCTCGACGCCGATCGTGCTGAGAAGCTGGCCGAGCAGCAGGCCGGACGGTCCGGACCCGACAATGAGAACCTGTGTGCGCATCAATGCCCGAGACTTTCGATCTGTCCGGCCAGTTCGGCGGCAAGGCGCAGCGATGCGGCTGTCGCCACCACCATCTGCGGCAGCAGCAGCCATTCCAGCGTCCAGGCCGCGCCCGACCGCTCCTGCTCATGCACCAGCGCCTGATGCATGCCGGAAAGCTGCGCGGCGTTGAAGCGGGCAAGCGCCGCCAGGGCCTCGGCCTTCACCGGGTTCTGCTTGTGCGGCATGGCCGACGAGCCGCCACCGCCCGAAAGCGCGATGTCGGTTGCGCCTTGCGCCATCAGCGTAATGTCTTGGCCGAACTTGCCGAGGCTGCCAGAAACCAGCGACAGCCAGCCGGCAAAATCGGCGAGCGCGTCGCGCTGGCTCTGCCATTGCGGCGCATCGGCAAGGCCGAGCTTTGCCGCAAGTGCGGCGCGTACCGCCGGCCCCTTGTTATCCAACTTTTCCAGCGTGCCGGCGGCACCGCCGAACTGCACCACCAGCAGGCGCCTCGACTGTTCCGACAGCCTCTCCTGGTGTCGCTGCAGCGGCGCCCGCCACGCCATGACACGATCCGCCACTTTGATCGGAATCGCCTTCTGCATGCGCGTCATCCCGGTCAGCGCCCTGTCCCCGAAGCGCTCTTCGAGCGAGGCGAGGCGCATGATGGTCTCGGTCAACAACAGGCCGAGATGCTCGACGACGGATTTCAGCCGGAGCATCAGGCCAGTGTCGATGACATCCTGACTGGTCGCGCCGAAATGGACGGAGGCACCATGCGGTTCGCCGACAGCCGCCCTAATCTGGCGCACCAGTTCCGCCACCATGACGCCGTCCCTGGCGACACCGGCCCGCAGCAAAGCGGTGTCGGGCCGGAACGTGCCAAGCCCCGCCACGATCGCCGCCGCCGCATCTTTGGTGATGATCCCGTTTTCCGCCTCTACTTCGGCCAGCGCACGCTCGAAGGCCAGCATCGCTTCGATTTCCGCCTCGACGGAAAAATGCCGGCTCGCTTCCTCGTCGCCGAGAAACGCGGAGAGCAATGGATGGTCGAAGGGCGATACAGTCATGTCGCGGGTCTCCAGAGCATCAGCTGTCGAAGAAGACCGTTTCCTTCTCCCCCTGGAGATGGACGTCGAAGACATAAATATCGCCGGTGCGCTCGGCGATCAGCGTCGGCACGCGAATGCGGTGCTCGATGCGCGCCAGGATCGGATCCTCGGCATTGGCCTTTTCCTCGTCGGAAAAATAGAGCCTCGTGTGCAGACCGAGATTGATGCCGCGGGCGACGATCCAGAGCGTGATGTGCGGCGCCATCAGGCGGCCATCCCTGGATGGCACGCGGCCCGGCTTGATCGTCTCGAAGGTGCACAGGCCGGTGTCCATGTCGGTCGGGCAGCGGCCCCAGCCGAAAAAGTTCGGATCGGCAGCGCCGCGCAATTCCGCCGGCGAATTGTAAAGCCCGTCCGCATCCGCCTGCCAGATCTCGATCAGCGCGTCCTTCAGCGGCGTACCGGTGCCGTCGAGCACCCGGATGCGCAGGCCGATGCGCTCGCCCCTGGTCTTGTCGTTGACCATGGCCGCACCGAGGTCGGTCGGATAGACGCCGCCGATGCCGCAGAAATTGGGCGTCAGCCCGATATGGACGTAGGGTCCGGCGGTCTGCGAGGGGCTTTCCCTGAGCCTGTCGTGCGACTGGGCCATCAATTGCCCTCCAGCCTGTTTTCGAACAGCGACGAGCGGCGCCCTCGCAGCACGATGTCGAACTTGTAGGCGCGCGCGTCGAAAGGGATCGTCGCCTGCATGTCGAGCGTGGCGATCAGCGTTTCGATGGCTGCCTTGTCAGGGATGCCGCGCGCAATGGGGCAGTGCCAGATCAGCGGGTCGCCCTCGAAATACATCTGCGTGATCAGCCGCTGGGCAAAGCCATGGCCGAAGACCGAAAAATGGATGTGCGAGGGCCGCCAGTCGTTCGGACCGTTCGGCCAGGGATAAGGACCGGGCTTGACGGTGCGAAAGGCATAGCCACCATCCTCACCAGTGATGGCGCGGCCGCAGCCGCCAAAGTTCGGGTCGAGCGGCGCCAGATAGCCGTCCTTCTTGTGGCGATAGCGGCCGCCGGCATTGGCCTGCCAGAATTCGAGCAGCGCGCCGGGCACGCCAACGCCGCGTTCGTCAACCACCCGCCCATAGACGATGATGCGCTCGCCGATGGCACTCTCGCCAGGTCTGGCGAAATTGTGGATCAGGTCGGCGTCGAGTTCGCCGAGCATGGCGTGACCGAAGACCGGACCGGATATTTCCGACAGCGTGTTGTCGAAGGCGAGCGGCGCCTTCTGCGGCGAGCGCAGCACGGAGGTCTTGTAGTTCGGCGTCAGCGCCGGCGGATGCCAGGTCCGGTCGCGCTGGAAGAAGGCGCCGGTCTCGGGCCTCCGGTTCGAGCCGGACTCAGCGGGCATTCCTGGCTCCGTCCATTTCCGAAAACACGTCCTTGGCGATCTTGAAGGCACGGTTGGCGGCCGGCACGCCGGCATAGATGGCGACATGCAGGAACGCTTCGCAGATATCGTCGCGCGAAGCACCGGTGTTGACGGTGGCGCGCACATGCATGGCGACCTCCTCATCATGGCCGAGTGCGGCCAGCAGCGCCAGCGTGACGATCGAGCGCTCGCGCTTGGTGAAGCCCGGTCGTGCCCACACCGTTCCCCAGGCTGCCTCGGTGATCAGTTCCTGGAAAGGCTGGTCGAAATCGGTGGCGGCAATCTCGGCCCGGTCGACATGCTGGTCGCCGAGCACGGACCGCCGCACCGCGAGGCCCGTGAGATATCTGGCGGCGTTGCCGGGGACTTCATCCATGGGTTTCTGCTCCAGGGGCAAGCGATGCGACAAAATTGCGGATCAGGGCGACCAGCGCCTCGGGCTGTTCGACACAAGGAATGTGTCCGGCGTCGCGGATGATCTCGAAGCGCGCGCCGGGAATGAGAGCGGCCAGCGAGCGGACAAGGTCGGGAGGCGTCGAGCCGTCCTGGTCGCCGGCAATGCAAAGCGTCGGCACCGCGATGCGGCGTGCGGCGTCGGTGAAATCCGCGTCGCGCACTGCCGCGCAAGTCCCGATGTAACCGGCAAGCGCTTGCCGGGTCATCATGTTCCAATAGCCGTCCAACTCGGCCAAACGCGCCGAATGGAAGGCGGGGGTGAACCACACTTTGAGCACGCCATCGGCAATGGCCTGGATGCCCTTGCTTTCGACTGTCGCGATGCGCGTATTCCAGCTGTCCGTCGTGCCGATCTTGTGGGCTGTGTCGCACAGGATCAGGCCCTCGACCATTTCAGGGCGCCTGATATAAAATCCTTGCGCGATCATGCCGCCGACCGACAGGCCGCACAGCACGACCTTGCCCAGCCCAAAATGATCGATGAGCGCGCAGAGATCGTCGACATGATCGTCGATCGACCTGATGTCGCCGATATCGGAGAGCCCGTGGCCGCGCTTGTCATAGACCAGCAAGGGCATTTCCCCGTCCAGGATCGACAGGACATGGTCCCAGATCCGGAAGTCGGTGCCGAGCGAATTGATGAACACGACCGGGCGTGCCCTGCCGTTCGCCTCGATGCGACGGTGGTGCAGCGTGATGCCGCCAATGGTGACGAATGGCACGATTTCGGTCCTCCATCTCCACATTGCACAAGGCATTTGGTTCGGTAAAATGATATTTTGCGCCACTTCATTAACTCAGGGGTTATCAAATCCATGTCCGAAGGCCGCATCCGCTTCCGTCACCTGCAGGCATTCCTGGAAGTCGCACGGCAGGGAAGCGTGGCGAGAGCTGCCGATCTTCTGCATGTCAGCCCGCCGGCGGTGACCAAGACATTGCGCGAACTGGAAGAGGCGCTCGGCGTGGCGGTGGTCGAACGCGACGGCCGCGGCATCAGGCTGACGCGCATCGGCGAGATCTTCCTTCGCCATGCCGGCACGGCGATCACGGCGCTCAAGCAAGGCGTCGATTCCGTCCGGCAGAACGGGGCGATCAACCGTCATCCGATCCGCATCGGCGCGCTGCCGACGGTCTCGGCGCGGGTGATGCCACTTGCCATGACCCTGTTTCTCAGGGAGGGCACCGGTGCGGCGATCAAGATCGTCACCGGCGAGAACGCGGTGCTGCTCGAACAATTGCGCACCGGCGCGCTCGATCTCGTTGTCGGACGCCTGGCGGCGCCGGAGAACATGACCGGTTTCTTCTTCGAGCACCTCTATTCCGAACAGGTGCTGTTCGTGGTGCGGTCGGGACATCCGCTGCTTGATCCGGATCAGGATGTGTTCGCACGGCTCGACGAATTCCCGATGCTGATGCCGACACGGGAATCGGTCATCCGCCCCTTCGTCGACCGGCTGTTCATCACCAACGGCATGACGGCACCGGCAACCGAGATCGAAACCGTCTCGGATTCCTTCGGCCGCGCCTTCCTGCGGCAGAGCAACGCCGTCTGGATCATTTCGGCCGGCGTCGTCGCCAACGAACTCGGCAGTGGCGCCTTCGTCGCCTTGCCGGTCAACACCGAGGAGACCAAGGGGCCGGTCGGCCTGACGATGCGCACGGACACAGCACCCTCGCCGGCCTTCTCCATCCTGCTGCAGACCATCCGCGAGGCGGCAACGCAAGGCAGCTGACGACGCGGAACTTCCAACCGGACGTCGTTTCGGCTGCGCGGTTTCCTAACCCCGGGGTTAATGAAACACCGCAAAATATCATTTTACCGAACCAAACCCGTAGTGCACTGTGACGATGGAGGATCAAAAATCGTGCCATTCGTCGCCATCGGCCACACCGCGCTGCAGCCTTGCCAGATCAGGGCGAACAGCCATGCGGCCATCGATGTTTGGCTGGGAAAGGTGGCGGTGGATCACCGTCTCAAGCGTTGAACGAACCGGTGGTTGCCGCAATGCGCCACCACAGAGGGAGGAACAGATGACCCACGCCAGCAGATCCACCATTCCAGGTATGTCGCGACGCCAGTTCATCGCCACGTCGATCGCCGGCGGCGCGGCGCTCACGCTTGGCGGCCGCAGCGCCTTTGCGCAAGCCGGCGACACGCTCAAGGTCGGCTTCGTCAGCCCGCGCACCGGTCCGCTTGCCGGTTTCGGCCAGACCGACGGCTATGTGCTCGATCTGGCCCGCAAGGCGCTGGCCGGCGGCCTCGACATCGGCGGCAAGAAATACAGCGTCGAAATCCTCGACCAGGACACGCAATCCGATCCGTCACGCGCCGGTCAGTTGGCCAAGGATCTGATCAACAACCAGGCCATCGACCTGATGCTGGCGGTGTCGACGCCCGAGGTGATCAATCCAGTGGCCGACGCCTGCGAAGCCGCCGGCGTGCCGTGCCTATCGACAGTGATGCCCTGGGAAGCCTGGTATTTCGGCCGTGGCGCCAAGCCCGGCGCGCCCTCGCCGTTCAAATGGACCTATCATTTTGGCTTCGGCGTCGGCGAGTTCTTCAAGACCTACATCTCGCAATGGAACCTGATCGAGACCAACAAGAAGGTCGGCGTCATGTATCCGAACGACGCCGACGGCAACGCCATCCGCGCCCATTTGGCGCCGCTGCTGGCCAAGCAAGGCTTCACCATCGTCGATCCCGGCGCCTATGAAACCGGAACCACCGACTATTCCTCGCAGATCGCGCTGTTCAAGCAGGAAGGCGTCGAGATCTTCAATTCCTTCCCGATCCCGCCGGATTTCGCCGCGTTCTGGCGCCAGGCGGCACAGCAAGGCCTGATCAAGCAGATCAAGATCTGCCAGGTCGCCAAGACCGGGCTGTTCCCGTCCGACATCGAGGCGCTCGGCGATCTCGGCATGAAGATTTCGAGCGCCGCCTATTGGCACAAGGCCTTCCCGTACAAGTCGCCGCTGACTGGCGTTTCGGGCGCCGAACTGGCCGACGGCTATGAGGCGGCGAGCGGCAAGCAGTGGACGCAGCAGCTCGGCGCCTCGATGTCGTTGCTCGACGCTGGCTTCGAGGCGCTGAAGGCAAGCAGCGACACCAAGGACAAGGCGGCAGTGGCCAAGGCGCTGAGCACGCTCAAGACCGAGACGATGATCGGCAAGGTCGACTTCACCAGCGGCCCGGTGGCCAACGTCTCGCCCGGCCCGATCATCGGCACCCAGTGGGTGGCCGCCAAGGAAGGCAGCAAGTTCCCGCTCGACTATGTGGTGACCGAAAACGCCACGGACCCGAAAGTACCCGTCGAAGCCAAGCTTCTGCCTTACAACGGCTGATGGACCGCTGACGAGGATCGCCTGGTGACCCAACCGCAACAACAGGCGATCCTCGCAGCCGCCGGTATCCACAAGCGCTTCGGCGCGCTCGTTGTGCTGGATGCCGTCGATTTCACCATGGCGGCTGACGAGGCGGTCGGCATCGTCGGCCCGAACGGTGCCGGCAAGACGACGCTGCTCAGCGTGCTGGCCGGGGCTTTTCCACCGAGCTCAGGCACGGTCAGCTTCAAGGGCGGCGATGTGACGCCGCTGTCGGCGACGCAACGCTGCCGGCTCGGCCTGGTGCGCACGCACCAGGTGCCCAAACCGTTCAGCGGCATGACCACCTTCGAGAATGTCTTCGTCGCCGCCTCGCATGGCGCCGGCCTCGGCCGCGACGAGGCCTATGAGGAAGCACTCGGCTCGCTGAAACTGTGCGGCATGCTGGGCGTTGCCAACCGGCGCGCCGAAACGCTCGGGCTGCTGGACCGCAAACGGCTGGAACTGGCGCGGGCGCTCGCCGCAAGACCGACGCTGTTGTTGCTGGACGAGATCGGCGGCGGATTGACCGATGGCGAAGCCGGCGAACTGGTCGACACGATCAAGGAATTGCGCCGGCGCAAGATCGGCATCGTCTGGATCGAGCACATCGTGCATATCCTGCTGCAGGTGGCCGAGCGGCTGATCTGCATGGACGCCGGCAAGATCATCGCCGACGGCGAGCCGCAAACGGTGATGGCCGACCCCGAGGTCGTTCGCGCCTATCTCGGCGGAGGCCCGAAATGAGCCTGCTTTCGGTCGAGAACCTGGTTGTCCGGCATGGCCTGCTGCAGGCGGTGCGTGGCGTCAGCTTCACCATCGAACGCGGCGAGACGCTGGCGCTGGTCGGCGCAAACGGCGCCGGCAAGACGACGCTGCTCCGGGCGATCGCCGGTGCGCATCAACCGGCTGCCGGCCGCGTGCTGCTGGACGGCGCCGATCTCACCAACGTGCCGTCGCACAGGCGCGTCGGCATGGGCATCGCGCTGGTGCCGGAAGGGCGAAAACTGTTCGTGCAGATGACGGTCGAGGAGAACCTTCTGCTCGGCAAGACTGCCGGCCGGTCGGGCGACAGGAGCGTCGACAAGGTGCTGGAGATGTTCCCCAATTTGAAGCCGCGCCGCCATGCCAGGACGGGCCACCTTTCGGGAGGCGAGCAGCAGGCGACGGCGATCGGCCGCGCTTTGATGAGCAGTCCGGACGTGCTGCTGCTCGACGAGGTTTCGCTCGGCCTGTCACCGCTGATCGTCGATCGTGTCTACGCGGCGCTGCAAGGGTTGATCGCTTCGGGCACGACGATCATCCTGGTCGAGCAGGACCTCAACAGGGCGCTCGCGGTATCTGACAGGGTCATCTGCATGCTCGAAGGGCGTGTCGCGCTCGAAGGGCCGAGCAAGGAGGTTTCGCGCGACGAGGTGACGAAAGCCTATTTCGGCCTGCACCGGAAAAGCACCGGGAGCGTTCCCGCATGAGCAACCAGATCATCCAGGGCATCCTTCTCGGCGGCTACTACGCGCTGATCGCATGCGGCCTGTCGTTCATGTTTTCGGTGATGCGCATCATCAACCTCGCCCATGGCAGCCTTGCGGTGTTCTCTGCCTATGCGCTGTGGTGGCTGGCCTCGCGGTTCCACATCTCGCCCTTTGTCGGTCTGATCATCGTGCTGCCCTTGATGGCAGCGATCGGCTGGGCGCTGCAGCGCTTCCTGCTCGACCGCAGCGCGCGCGGCGGAGCCCTGCTGCCGATCCTGACGACGTTCGGCCTCGCCATCGTCATCGACAATCTGCTGTTCGAGCAGTTCGGCGCCGACACCCGTTCGCTGGCGCCCTACATCGGCAGCTTGTCCTATGACTCCTGGGAATGGCCGGGCAGCATCTATGTCGGTAAGCTCGCGGTGATCATGTTCGTCACCGCCGTGATCCTGCTTGGCGGGCTGCAGCTGTTCCTCACCCGCACCAGGCTTGGCCGCTCGATCCGCGCCACGTCGGAAGACCCCGACACCGCCGGCCTGGTCGGTGTCGACGCACGCCGCGCCAATGCCATTGCCGCCGCCATCGCCATGGTCACGGTTGGTCTTGCCGGCGCGTTCCTGGGCATGCGCGCCACCTTCGATCCCTATGCCGGCGCGCCGCAATTGCTGTTCGCCTTCGAGGCGGCGGTGATCGGCGGCGCCGGTTCGCTGTGGGGAACGCTGATCGGCGGCATCGTGCTGGCACTTGCGCAGACGCTCGGCGCGCAAGTGCATCCGCAAGGGTTTCTGATCGGCGGCCACGCTGTCTTCCTCGTCGTGCTGTTCGTGCGGCTGTCCGCGTCCGGCCTCGGCCTGCGCGGCCTGTTGCGCCTGCCGTCCAGGGAGACGTCATGAGCGCATCCGCCCCCATGTCTGTCATCGAGCGCGGTACAGCGACGTCGCGGATCGCCGCCATTGCCGTCGCCGTCATCATCGCGCTGCTCGCGATCGCACCGCAGGTCCTGTCGGCCGGCGCGGTCGACCGGATGACGGCGCTGTTCATCTATGTGATCCTGGCGGCGATGTGGAATGCGCTGGCCGGCTTCGGCGGCCTGGTCTCGGTCGGGCAGCAGGTGTTCTTCGGGCTCGGCGCCTATTTTGCCATCCGGCTGGCCGATGCCGGCCTCAACCCGTTCCTGGCGTTGTTCGCTTCGGGAATAGTCGTCGGCGTGGTGTCTATCCCGCTGTCGCTGTTCATGCTGCGGCTCAGGAACGGCGAGTTCGCCATCGGCATGTGGGTGATCGCAGCGTTGACGCATCTCTTGGTCAATCTCGACCGGCTGGTGCAGGGCGAAACCGGCACGTCGCTGATCTCGCTCAATGTCTATGATTCCGGCACTAGGCGGGCGACGATCTACTGGCTGGCACTGGCCTCGATGACCGCGCTGCTCGCCATCCTGTTTGGCCTGCTGCGCGGCAGCACGGGCGCCGCGATTCGCGCGATCCGGGACAATGAGGATGCCGCAGCCTCGGTCGGCGTGCGCGTCACCGGCACCAAGCGGCTGCTGTTCGTGCTTGCCGCCTTCGGCATCGGCATTGCCGGCGCGCTATGGCTGGCGACCTCGATCACCTTCCAGCCGAAAACCTACTTCAACGTGCAATGGACCGCCTACATGATCTTCATGGTGCTGGTCGGCGGCATCGGCACCTTCGAGGGCGCCATATTGGGCGCGCTGGTGTTCTTCCTCATCGAAACCTGGTTCGGCGGCACCGGCGTCTGGTATCTGGTCGGCCTCGGCGCCACGGCCGTGCTGTTCTCGCTCTTCCTGCCGCGCGGCCTGTGGGGGACGATCGAGGAGCGTTTTGGCCTGCGCCTGCTGCCGGTCGGTTATCGCGTCAGGCTCGCCGCGGACACCGCCGATGGCGAGGCGACGCCTTCGCCACAACAAACCACGATGCATCAGGAAAAGGCGTGACCATGCTCTTCGGCAAGACCATCCTTATCACCGGTGTCGCCTCCGGCATCGGCGCGCGCACGGCGGAACTCGCCGGCCAGCTCGGTGCCGATGTGATCGGCGTCGATGTGCGTGAGCCGGCTGCGGCGGTTGGCAGTTTCGTCAAGGCCGACATCTCCACCAAGGCCGGCGTCGATGATCTCATCGCGCGCCTGCCGCAACGCATCGACGCGCTCTGCAATGTCGCCGGCCTGTCCGGCAGCACCGGCGCGGCATCGACGCTGGCCGTCAACTTCTTCGGGCTGCGGGCGCTTTCGGAAGGTCTCGCGCCGAGACTTCGCGAAGGCGGCGCCATCGTCAACGTCGCCTCGATCGCCGGCTATGGCTGGCGCGCCAATCTCAACCGCGCCGCCTCGATGGTCGGCATCGAAGGTTTTCCGGATGTCGCCGAGGTGGTCTGCGACCACGCGGTCAGGAACGAGGAAGGCTATCCCGTCTCCAAGGAACTGCTGCTCTTGTGGACTTTCCGCGCGGCGCATCAGGACCTGTTCAAGCGCCGCGGCATCCGTGTTAACGCGGTGAGCCCCGGCCCGGTCGAAACGCCGATCCTGAAACAGTTCCGCACCGTGCTCGGCGACGCCCGTGTCGACAGCGACATTGCCAGGGTCGGACGCGCCGGCACCGCGGGCGATATCGCGCCGGTGGTGCTGTTCCTGTGTTCGGACGGCGCCCGCTGGATCAACGGCGCCAACGTGCCGGTCGATGGTGGCCTCGAAGCATCGATCAACGCCGAAATGTTCGAATTCTAACCCAAAAATAATACGCTCCACGGGGAGCGATGGAGACAGTCATGGATATCGGACTTCTGATCGACGGCGACGAACGGGCTGCCTCAGGCGCAGCGTCCTACGAGCGCATGGATCCGTTCACCGGCAGGCTGGCCACGCGCGCGGCAGCGGCCAGCGTTGCCGATGCCAATGCCGCGGTCGAAGCCGCCGCAGCCGCCTTTCCGGCGTGGTCGAAGACCGGGCCGGGTGAGCGCCGCGCCTTGCTGAGCAAGGCGGCTGACGTCATGGCATCGAAGGTCGGCGAGTTCACCAGGCTGATGATGGAAGAAACCGGCGCAACGGGACCCTGGGCCGGCTTCAACGTCATGCTGGCGGCCAACATGCTGCGCGAAGCGGCGGCGATGACGACACAGATTTCGGGCGAGATCATCCCCTCCGACAAGCCAGGTACGCTGGCCATGGCGATCCGCCAGCCGGCCGGTGTGTGCCTCGGCATCGCGCCGTGGAACGCGCCGGTCATTCTCGGCACACGCGCCATCGCGATGCCGATCGCTTGTGGCAACACGGTGGTGCTGAAGGCATCCGAAATGTGCCCCGGCACGCACCGGCTGATCGGCCAGGTGCTGGTCGAGGCCGGCCTGCCGAAGGGCGTCATCAATGTCGTCACCAACGATCCGAAGGACGCTGCCGGCATTGTCGAGGCACTGGTCGCGCATCCCTCGGTCAAGCGCGTCAACTTCACCGGCTCGACCAAGGTCGGCAGAATCATCGCCGAACTCGCCGGCCGGCACCTGAAGCCGGCGCTGCTCGAACTCGGCGGCAAGGCACCGCTGCTGGTGCTGGACGACGCCGACATCGATGCGGCGGTCAACGCCGCCACCTTCGGCGCCTTCATGCATCAGGGTCAGATCTGCATGTCGACCGAACGGCTGATCGTCGACGAGAAGGTCGCCGATGAATTCGTTTCCAAGCTGGCGGCCCGCGCGTCGCAGCTGCCGGCCGGCGACCCGCGCGGCCATGTCGTGCTGGGCTCGCTGATCACCAGCCAGGCGGCCGACAAGATGGAGGAACTCATAACTGATGCCGTCGCCAAGGGCGCCAGGCTGGTGGCCGGTGGCAAGCGCAGCGGTACCGTGGTGGAAGCAACGTTGCGCGACCATGTCACACCGGCCATGCGCGTCTATGCCGAAGAATCCTTCGGGCCGGTCAAGCCGGTGATCCGGGTGAAGGGTGAGGATGAGGCCGTGCGTGTCGCCAACGACACCGAATACGGCCTGTCGTCAGCCGTGTTCAGCCGCGACATCAAGCGTGCGATGGCGGTGGCCGCGCGCATCGAAGCCGGCATCTGCCACATCAATGGCCCGACCGTCGGCGACGAGGCGCAGATGCCGTTCGGCGGCGTCAAGGGCTCGGGCTATGGCCGCTTCGGCGGAAAGGCATCGATCGCTGAGTTCACCGATTTACGCTGGGTGACGATCGAGGATCCAGGCCAGCACTATCCGTTCTGAACCGATGGGCCAAGGTCGAAGACCCGTCCCGGATTGAGGATGTTTCTGGGGTCAAGGGCTGCCTTCAGCCGTCGCATCGCAGCGATCTCGGCATCGCTGCGGACCAGATGCAGCCACTTCTTCTTGTCGAGGCCGATGCCATGTTCGGCCGAAACGCCGCCGCCGGCTGCCGCCACTCCGCGATAGACGATGTCGTATGCCGCCGCCGGATCGACCGTGCGAACCTGGTAGTGCAGGTTGCCGTCGCCGAGATGACCGAAGACATAGATGTCGGCGCCGGGATCCATGGCATGGATGGCAGCATCCGCGTCCCGCAGGAAAGCTCCCATCCGCATCAGCGGGATGCTGATGTCCACCCCGACCAGACCCTTGATCGAAAACAGGACGCGATTGGCGTCCTCGCGCACGGCCCACAGCGCCCGGACCTCGCGCGGTGACTGCGAGACGACGACGTCGTCGACCACGCCATCCTCGACCGCCTGCATCAAGACCTCGGCGAAGCGCTCGCCGTCGCGTTCGGGTTCGCTGCCCTGGATCTCGGCCAGCACGTAGACGGATGAACCCGCCGGCAGCGGCGCCGGCATGTCCATGCTGGCGACCATGGCGTCATAGAGCGGCGCGAAGTTGACCTCATAGGCTGACAAGAGTGGGCCGAGCTTTTGCCGGAGCAGCCCAAGCAGGGCGATCGCCGCGTCAAGCGAAGACAGCGCGCAGAAGGCGTTCACCTCGGAAACCGGCTTCGGATGCAGCCGGAGCGCGGCACGTGTGACGACGCCGAGCGTCCCTTCCGAGCCGATGAAGAGCTGGCTGAGGTCGTAGCCGGAATTGTCCTTGGGCAGACCTTTCAGCGATGTCAGCACGCTGCCATCGGCAAGCACGGCTTCCAGCCCCAGCACCTGCGCCCGGTACATGCCATAGCGCAGCACGCGGATGCCGCCGGCATTGGTGGCGACATTGCCGCCAATCGTGGCCGAACCACGCGCGCCGATATCGACGCCGAACATCAGCCCAGCGCCGTCGGCTGCTTCCTGCACCGCCTGCAGCGTTGTGCCCGCTTCGGCGACGATGCTGGCAGCCTGGCGATCCGGAACGGCAAGGCCGGTCATGCGCTCTAGCGACAGCACGACCTCGCCCGGCTGCACACGCGCGGCACCCGTCAGCCCGGTACGCCCACCCTGCACGACAATCGGCTGACCGAGGCGGTTGCATGCGGCGAGTGCTGCCGCGACACCATCGGTGTCGCGCGGGCGCAGCACCGCTTCCGGGAGAGCGCCAAGCTTGCCGTCGGGATCGTCGCGATAACGCTGGTCAACGTCGGAGCCGGCGAGCACACTGCCCGCGCCCAGCCGACCGTCGAGAGCAGATAGAAGCTTTTGGGTTTCAGGCGACATCGGCCAATCCTAGTCACGATCGCCTGCCGGTCAAATCCTCCGTGCAGGCGATATCGTCCGCATGATCCTCCTTGGACAATGTGGGACAGGCCGCCGCCCGGCGTCGATCACGATGGATCGACGCCGGACAACAGGGCCGTCTTACTGAAGTTTGGCCTGCAGCGCGTTGACGTCGTCGGTGGTCATTTCACCGTCGGTCGTCACCTTGCCGTCGACGATTTTCCACAACCGGAACGGGCCGGTAACGTCGCCATATTTGTCGAAGGCGACCGGGCCGATGACCCCTTCGTAGCGGATCGGCTTGCCGTCCTTGATCAGGCCGAGTGCCTTGGCGAACTCGTCCTTGCCGGCAAAGATCGGCGCACCGGCTGGGTCGACCGCCTTGTACATCGCATCCTTGATCTTGGCCGGATCCTCGGAGCCGGCAATGGCGATGGCCAGCCCGACGATGGCGCCGGCATCATAGGAACGGTCGGCCGCCGGATTGGATGGCTCGATGCCGGAGAATTCCTTGTAGTTCTTGGTAAAATACTCCGTCGAGGCGGTCGGGCTGGTGCCCGACGACGTGCCATAGGCTTCCTTCAGATAATCGGCGCCGACAGACTCGATGAAGTCCGGGCTGTTCATGCCGTCATTGAGCAGGAATTTCTGCACGCCGCCTTGCGAAATCCAGGTGCGGGCAACCGTTGCGCCGTCGACGGGGGTGCTGACGAGGTAGAGCCCGTCCGGTTCGCCGGCCATCGCCGCCGTCACTTCCGAAGCGTAGCTCGACTGCTTTTCGTTGTAGGGCGTGTCGGAGACGATGGTGCCGCCGAGCGCTTTGTAGGCGCGCGAGAACTCGGCCACCATGTTGACGCCGAAGTCGTTGTTGACATGGATGATCGACAGCTTCTTGAAGCCCTTGTCGACGGCGTATTTGGCGGCGGCGACGCCCTGCAGCGCATCCGAGGTGATGGTGCGGAAGAAGATGCCATTGGTCTTGCCGTCGCGGCCGAGCGCCGTCAGCGTCGGCGAGGACGAAGCCGGCGACACCTGGACGATCTTTGCCGGTGCCGTGACCGAGGTCAGGATCGGGATCGACACCGACGAGATGATGCCGCCGATGATGACCGGCACCTTCTTGACCTGCACGAGCTGGGTCGCGGCGTCGACCGCGATGTTGCCCTGGCTCTGGCTATCGCGCGTGTCGGTCGCGAGATCGCAGCCGCGCACGCCGCCAGCGGCGTTGATGTCGCGGAAGGCCATCTCGACCGACTTGGCGCCGGCCTGGCCATATTCGCCCGCCGGTCCGGTCAGTTCCATGACGAGGCCGACGGTGATCTTGCAATCGGCGGCTTGCGCGGCACCTGCCATCGTCACGAGAGCGAGCGCGGTGGTGAGTTGGAGTATCGTCTTTCTCATTGTTGTTCCCCTTTGAGCTACACGAACTGGATTACTTGTGTCTTTGTTCAAGCATCGGATTTGCCCAAAAACCGCTTCGCACTTTTTGGTCCGATGCTCTGGCCTGTTCAGCCTTCCGGCACCTGCAGCCAGGTTTCATGCAGATGTCGCCATAGGACGCCGTTGGGCGCCGATGAACTGGTGGTGAAAACGGCACTGGATTGGCGGCGGCTGTGTTTGCCGCCGCGCAGCTGCGCCTCGATGTAGAGGATGACGATCGTGTCGGCGTTCTGCCAGCCGGGCTGGATGTCCTCGATCGAGATGGTGAAGCCGTCGTCGCAAGTGGCGCGGCTGGTGCGGACATGATCGACGACTGCGTCGCGATCGAGGGTCTGGCCGTCCGGCGCGACCATGGCGAAGCCTTCGCCCATGACACGCTCGAAGCGATTGAAGTCCACTGTGTTGGCCCGCGCGGCGACGAACCAGTCGACGAAGAAGCGATGCAGGTCGACGACTTCGGCGCTGGCGCGTGAAAAGAGAGAGGGCTCGCCGCTCATTGTTTCCCCGCGTTCAGATTGTAATGCATGATCGAGCCGTGGCGGCCGTGGCGGTCGCGCTCCAGCGTGTAGACATCCCCTTCGAGACTGGTGCCCTGCGCGATGACGGTGGCGATCCGCGCCCGGTCCTCGGCATCGAGCGCAACCTCCATGATGCCGGCGTTGGCAATGGCATGCGCCTGGTTGCGGGCGCCGACGATGACGGCCGCCACTTGCGGCTGTTCGAGCACCCAGGCACTGGCGATGGTGGCGATGTCGACGCCGTGGCGGTCGCCGACGGCCTTCAGGGCCTGGAGCAGTTGCTGGAACAGGTCCCAGCCGCCAAAGTCATCGATGATCAGCTTGTATTTGACCAGCGAGCGGTTTTCGAGCGGCGTGGCTGGCTCGGCCACACCAAGCCATCTGTCGCTGAGGAAGCCGCCGGCGACGGATCCGTAGCAAAGGAAGCTGACGCCGTTTTTTCGCGGCAAGTGCGGCAAGGCTGTTGCCCGGCCGCTGGTCGAGCACCGAATATTGCAGTTGCTGGCTGACCAGCGGGATGCCGGCAGCGAGGATTTCGGCCAGCCGCGGCGTGTCGAAATTGGTGGTGCCGAGATTGCGCACCTTGCCCTCAAGCCGAAGCTCGTTCAGCCAGCCCATCGCCTCGACATAGCGAGGCTGCGCATAGTCCCACCAGTGGAACTGTACGAGATCGAGCCGCTCGGTCTTCAGCCGGCGCAGCGACTGGTCGACGATGCCCCTGATGTAGTCGCGGCTGATGCCTGCCAGCCGTTCGAGGTCGGGCACCAGCTTGGTGTGCACTTTCATCCTGGCGGCAACGTCGAGGCCGCGCTCGCTGGCCAGCCGCAGACGCGCGGCACCGATCAGCTCCTCGACGCCGGTGTAGATGTCGGCGCAATCATAGGTCCAGATGCCGGCATCGAAGGTGGCGATCAGGTCGGCCACCGCCTGCTGGCGGTCGATGGCGCCATGCCCGCCGGCCAGTTGCCAGCCGCCGCGAATGACGCGCGAGATCGTGTAGCCGGGGCCGAGTTCGAAGGTCTTGGCACTCATTTGTCGTCGTTCTCCTTCGGCAGCGGCACGGCCGTGGTCTCGGCATGGCTGAACAGCCGCTTGGCCCCTCTGACGATCCTCAGCCGGCTGCCGCAATGGGGATCGGGACAAGCGATCTCGGCGTCCGAGGTCATCCAGTCATTCGGGTGGGTGGGGCGCTGCTTGGCGGCCAGCAGGGGCAACACGGCCGATATCGAATAGATCGAAAAACCCTGACCGGCCGGCATCGACAGCATCTCGCCTTTCAGCTCGAAATAGTCGCCGGCCTTGGCGCCGCAATAGATCGGCTTGCCCTCCGGGATGACCGCCTCGACGCGAAGATCGAAGAGCTCGAAACTGTCGTCGGCCATTTCAGGCCTCCACCAGGCTGAAGGTGACGTCGCAGGCGCCATTGCGGCGGATCACGCCGCAAGCGGCGGCGAACCGGTCGCGCTCTTCGGCGCGCACTTGCGCCACCACACTGCCAGCGAGCCAGCCGATCGGGAACAAGAGCCGCGCGCCCTGCCCGTAATAGAGACCGATGTCGAAGATCGCATTGGGATTGCCACCCCACATGCGCGGCGGCACATAGGACAGTACGATGTCGCCCGGCTGCGGTGTCAGCGTCGCGTTCTCGGCCGGCAAGGGCCTGGCATAGGCCTGCCCCTCGAGATCGGCAGCGGGAACCGGACAGGAGATTTCCGGCCCCGTCCACATCGCATGGATGCCCGGGACGACGCGTGGCACCCTAAGATATGCCGAGAGGAAGGCCGCGTTCTCCGGCGCCTTCTCGGGCAGCAACAGCGCCGTCACGGATAGCTTTGAGCGCGGCTCGGTGATCCTGATGGCGGTCATGTCTGGTCTTTCGCGGCGGCGGATTGCAGCTTGTTGCGCAGGAAGGTGAAGGGGCGGCTGATGTCGGCAACCAGCGATTCCCGCGCTGCCTGCGCATCCTGCGTGGCCAGCGCGGTGACGATGCGCCGGTGATACTGGGCGGTGTCGACCTCGCCGGCTTCCGAGAAGGCATAGATGGCGACACGGATGCAGGGGCCCGATTGCAGCCACAGGCTCTCTATCATCGGGATCAGCACGGCCGAGCCGCAGGAGTGGTAGATCTCGAAGTGAAAGCTCTGGTTGAGCGTCACTTCGCGATCGACATCCTTCTTGTGCTTCAGCGCCCGCATCTCGTCCCATTCGCCGAGAATGGTTTCGATGGTGGCGATCTGGCGCGGCCCCATGCGTGCGGCGGCCAGCGCGATGGCCTCGCCTTCGATCAGGATGCGGGCACGCAAGAGATCGTCGAGGCGCTCCAGCGTGATCGGCGGCACCCGCACCGAACGGTTAGGCAGCGCCTCCAGCGCCTTTTCCGTGATCAGCCGGCCGAGCGCCTCGCGCACCGGCATGGTCGACGTGACCAGCGCATCGGCGAGCCCACGGATGGTCAGCACCTGGCTCGGCTCGAACAGGCCGCCGATCAGGGCGCGCCGCAATTCCGAATAGACGCGATCCTGCACGGTTTCGCGGCCGACCGGCGCAAGCTGCGCCGCGATCGCCTCATTGTTCTTTTCGATGGCAGCCTTTTGCATGGATTTCCGTTCTTGGCGGTTTTCGGCTTGCAGAGGAAATTAAAGCCGAATAGCGTGAT
The DNA here is from genome assembly GCF_042682145.1 of Mesorhizobium newzealandense. NCBI lineage: Bacteria > Pseudomonadati > Pseudomonadota > Alphaproteobacteria > Hyphomicrobiales > Phyllobacteriaceae > Mesorhizobium > Mesorhizobium newzealandense. The sequence goes on from NZ_JBHUGZ010000001.1 coordinate 84,134, forward strand.
CAAAGCAAGTGTGATCACAAATCAAAAATCAGGAGACGTCGACGATCGTCTTCGGCCAGAGGGTTTGATGAGCGAGGCAGCGGAACAGCAGGGGCAGGAGACCCGTGCGGCGGTTCTGACGGCAAGGAACGTCGTCAGGCGGTTCGGCGGCCTCGTCGCAGTCAACGATGTCTCGTTTGATGTCAGGGCGGGAGAAATCCTCGGCCTGATCGGGCCGAATGGCGCCGGCAAGACGACGATGTTCGATCTGCTCGCCGGCAGCATCCTGCCGACCAGCGGCGAGATCCTTCTCAACGGCTCGCGCGTTTCGGGTGAAGCCGCGCATCTGCGCATCGGCCGTGGCCTCGGCCGCACCTTCCAGATCCCACGCCCGCTGCCCAATCTGACGCTGATCGAAAACATCATGCTGGCGGCGCAGGGTCAGGCCGGCGAAAGACTGCTCGCCAACTTCGTCACGCCATGGCGGGTAGCGGCGCAGGAGAGAGCCGCCAGGACCAAGGCGCTCGATTTGCTGGAGCTCGTCACCCTCACTCACCTTGCGCATGAGCCGGCGCGCGTGCTTTCCGGCGGCCAGCGCAAGCTGCTCGAACTCGCCCGCGTCATGATGGCCGATCCGGCGATCATCCTGCTCGACGAGCCGGCAGCCGGCGTCAACGCGACGCTGCTCGAAGTCATCATCGACCGCATCCGCGACATCAACGCGCGCGGCATCACCTTCCTGCTGATCGAGCACAACATCGACATGGTGACGCGGCTCTGCCATCGCGTCCTCGTCATGGCCAGCGGCCAGTTGCTCAGCGAAGGCACGGCGGAACAGGTCGCCCGCGACCCGCGCGTCATCGAGGCCTATCTCGGAGGCACAGCATGAGCGAGACCGTTCTCGATGTCCGTAATCTCGAGGCCGGCTACGAGCCGGGCGTACCGATCGTGCGCGGCGCCTCGATCACCGTCGGCAAGGGCGAGATCGTCGTCGTGCTCGGCCCTAATGGCGCCGGCAAGTCGAGCTTCATCAAGGCGATCGCCGGCCTCGTCCCGATCACCGGCGGCAAGGTGTTTCTGGACGGCAAGGACATCACTGCCGCACCGGCCCACACCATGGTGCGTCTCGGTCTTGCCTTCGTGCCGCAGACCGAAAACATCTTCCCGCTGATGTCGGTCGAAGACAATCTCAAGGTTGCCTGCGGCATCCTCGAGCGGCGCGAAATCCCTGCCCGCATCGAGGAGATGTACGCCGCCTTCCCCGACCTCGTCCGCCAGCGCCGCACCGCCGCCGGCAACCTGTCGGGCGGCCAGCGGCAGATGCTCGCCGTCGCGCGGGCGCTGATCGTCCATCCCAAGGTGCTGGTGCTGGACGAGCCGTCGGCCGGCCTGTCGCCGAAATTCGTGTCGATGGTGTTCGAGATGCTGGCCGGCATCCGCAAGTCCGGCGTCACCATCCTGCTGGTCGAACAGAACGCCAAGGCAGCGCTCGCCATCGGCGACCGCGCCTATGTGCTGGTCGAAGGCAAGGACCGGCACGAGGGCGTCGCTTCAGAACTGTGGAACGACCCGGTGGTTGCCGAACTCTATCTTGGGCAGCGCCCCCTCAAGGCGGCAGAAACGTCGCGCGCTGGGAAGGGAGACGCGGCATGAGCCTGCAATTTATCGTCGACGGACTTTTGACCGGCTCGATGATCGGCCTCGGCGCCATCGGCGTGACGCTCACCTATTCGATCCTGCGCTTCTCCAACTTCGCCCATGGCGACTTCATGGCCTGGGGCACCTATGCGACGCTGGCCGTCGTCAGCGCCATCGGCGCGACTTTCGGCAAGGTTGCGCCGATCGCGCCGTTGTCCTTCGGCTGGCCGCTGATTGTCGCACTGATCGTCGGCATGGCATTCACCGCGTTGCTGGCATTGCTGCTCGACAAGGTGCTGTTCGCGCGGCTGCGCTCGCAGGGCCAGGCGATCATCGTGGTTATGGCGAGCTTCGGTGCCTCGATGGCGCTGAGGAGCCTGCTCGAATTCACCTTCACCTCGCGGCCGACCTATTTCAGCCGGGCGATCCAGATCGCTATGCCGGTCGGCTTCGGCATCCGCATCACGCCCGACCAGATCGCCTTGTTGCTGCTGACCGCTGTGCTGGTGCTCGGTGTGCATCTGTTGATGACGCGCACGCAAACCGGCCGCTCGATGCAGGCCCTGAGTCAGAACGCGGCACTGGCCCGCATCGTCGGCATCGACGTCGCCAGTGTGGTGCGCGTCACCTGGGTCATTGGTGGGGCGCTGGCCTGCGTCGCCGGCGTGATGATCGGCATTCTGGTGCAGATCCGCCCGTTCATGGGCTTCGACATGCTGCTGCCGATGTTTGCCGCCGCCATTCTCGGCGGCATCGGCAGCATTCCCGGCGCCGTGCTCGGTGGCCTGATCATCGGGCTCGCCGAGGCCGGCGCGGTGCAGCTGATCGGTGCCGAATGGCGCGCCGCCGTCTCCTTCATCATCCTGATGGCGGTGCTGTTCGTGCGGCCGATCGGCCTGTTTGGTGTGAGGGAACGCTGATGGATCTGCTCGGCTACGGCGCCTTCTTCCTGACCACCGCGCTGATCTTTTCGCTGGTCACGCTGGGGCTCAATCTGCAATGGGGACTGACCGGCCTGTTCAATGTCGGCCTCGCCGGCTTCGTCGCCATCGGCGCCTACACCTCGGCGCTGCTGACCACCCCTGACGATGCCGCGCGGCTCGGCGGCTTCGGCCTGCCGATCCTTATCGGCTGGCTCGGCGCCATGGTCGTCGGCGGCATCGCCGCAGCACTGACCGGCATGGCGACACTGCGGCTCAGATCCGACTATCTGGCAATCACCACCTTCGGTGTCGCCGTCGTCGTGCAACTGGTCGCGCTCAACGCGCAGAGGCTGACCGGCGGCCCGTTCGGCATCGGCTTCATCCCGCGCCCCTTCGGCAGCCTCGCCGAGACACCGCTGCTGTTCAACCTGTCCAACCTTGCCGTCGTCTCGGTGGTGACGCTGGTTGCCTATCTCGCCTTGGAGCACCTGTCGCGCAGCCCTTGGGGGCGGGTGCTGAAGGCGCTGCGCGAGGATGAGCGGGCGGCGATCTCTCTGGGCAAGAGCGCGCGTTTCTATCGCGTCCAGGCCTTTGCTGTCGGTGGCGCAATCATGGCGCTGGCCGGCGCGCTGCAGGCGCATTTCACCGGCTTCATCGCGCCGGACAATTACCTGCCGATCCTGACCTTCCAGGTCTGGGTGATGCTGATCGTCGGCGGCTCGGGCAGCAATCTCGGCGCCGTCATCGGCAGCATCCTGGTCTGGGCGATTTGGGCCGGATCGGGCACGTTGACCAGCGTGCTGTTTCCGCCGGAACAACAGGCCCGCGCTGCCGCCCTGCAGATCGCCGCCATCGGCGTCATGCTCTGCGTCATCCTGCTGATCCGACCGAACGGCTTGTTCGGCGACAGGCCGCGGCGGCCATGGTTTGGCAAGCGGGCGAAGATCGCTGCGGCCAAGAGCAATTCCCAGTCATGAATGCCGTGGTCAGGCAGGAGGCGCATGGCGCTTCGCTCTGGCATGCCATCAGCCGCAACCGCCGTGACCGGCCGGCGTTGCAAGGCGGGCTTGATGTCGATCTCGCCATTGTCGGCGGCGGCTTTTCCGGCCTATCGACAGCGCTGCACGCCACCGGCAAAGGTCTCTCCGTTGCCGTTCTCGAAGCCGAGATCATCGCCTGGGGCGCGACCGGCAGGAATGCCGGCTTCATCGTGCCGAACTTCGCCAAGATGGACCCGGTCAACATACTGGCCCATCTCGGACCCGAGCGTGGCGAAAGGCTGATCGATTTCGCTGCCGGCAGCGCCGATCTGGTCTTCGGTCTGATCCGCCGGCACGGCATCGATTGCGATGCCGTGCAGAGCGGCTGGATCCAGCCGGCGCATTCGCCCGCCGCGTTCGAGAAGGTCAAATCCCGCGCCGGGCAATGGGCGCAGCGCGGCCGGCCGGCCGTCACCTTGAACCGGCAGGAGGTCGAAGCACTGACCGGTGCCAAGGGCTATGTCGGCGGCTGGATGGACCGTTCGGGCGGCGTGCTCAATCCGGTCGAATACGCGCGTGGGCTGGCCGATGCGGCCGAGAAGGCCGGCGCGCGTATCTTCGAACAGACGCGCGTCACCTCGGTCGATCGCACGGCGGATGGCTGGGCGTTGAAAACGCCATCGGGCTCGGTACGCGCCGGCAAGGTGCTGATCGCCACCAACGCCTATGGCAGGTCGCTCAATCCGTTGCTGCAACGAACCTATTTTCCGCTGAGGGTTTTCCAGATCGCCACCGCGCCACTGCCGCGCGAAATCCGCGCGCGTCTCTTGCCCGGCGGGCAAGGCGTCGGCGACACCAGGCGCAATCTCTTCACCTTCCGCTTCGACGCCGAGAACCGGCTGATCAGCGGCGGCATGCATATCCTTGGCGCCGGCGCCGAGACACGCGTACCGCAGGCGATCTGGCGACGGCTTGGCCGGCATCTCGATCTGCCTGACCTGCCGCCGCTTGCCTATGGCTGGTCGGGAATGGCCGCGGTCGAGCCGGATTTCCTGCCGCACCTCCTGGACCTTGGGCCGGGGCTCGTCGCCGGTCGCGCCTGCAACGGGCGCGGCATTGCCATGACGACGGCAATGGGCAAGGTGCTGGCGGACTGGGCTGCTGGAACCGATGCCCGTGATCTGCCGCTACCGTTCGCGCTGCCGGCACCGATCCCGTTCCATGGCTTGCTTCGGCATGCGCCCAATATGCTGCTCGGCTGGAGCATGCTGCGCGACCAGTTGGACGAGACGAGATAGGTCAATCACGACTGGTCGTGCAGGGAATCACGCTGAGCATGCCGGCGCGCCGGCATGCTGGTAAATGGCGAAGTGGAAGGCCTCGTTTAGCGTGAGATAGGCCCTGGCGTCGCCCGCCTCGATGGCGTTCGATCACCAGTTCGACAGCGCGCGATCGAGCGTCTCGGCCAGTTGCTCGGCATTGTCCCTGGCAAAAGGCAGAGGCGGCCTGATCTTCAGCACATTGCGGCGTGGACCGCAGGAGGAGATCAGCACACCGTCTTCGCGCATGGCTTCGACAACCGCCGATGTCTTGGTGGCGGCCAGTGCCTCGTCGCCCTCCGCCATCAACTCGACGCCGAAATAAAGGCCGTTGTGCCTGACATCGGCAACCATGCCGTGCCGGGTCTTCAGCGTGCGCAGCAGGTCAGCCGTATAGGCGCCAACCATGCGCGCATTCTCGATCAGCCCCTCGCCCTCGATCACCTCGAGAACGGCGATGCCGACGGCGGCCGCAACCGGATTGCCGCCAAACGTGTTGAAATAGCCGGTGTTCGAGCCGAAGGAGGCGACAAGCTGCGGCCGCACGATCACCGCGCCCATCGGATGCCCATCGCCGATCGGCTTGCCCATCGTGATGATGTCAGGCTCGATGCCATAGTTGGCGAAACCCCACATGCCCTGGCCGAGCCGGCCAAAGCCGGACTGGACCTCATCGGCAATGACGATGCCGCCGGCTCTTCTGACGTGATCCGCCGCCTCGCGCATCACCGCCGCATCGGGAAAGAAAATGCCGTCGCTGGAAAAGGCCGAGTCGAGAAGCAGAGCCGCCGGACGGATATTGCCCGCCCGCATGTCTTCAATGGCGGCGGCGACATTCTTGGCAAAATCGCGCCCGGCGCGGCCACGGTCGCGGAACGTGTCCGGCGCTGCGACAGTGCGGTGATGTGCGGGCACGGCTTTCGTCCCAACCGCGGCCGGCGACAATTGCGCCGTCGCGATCGTGGCGCCGTGATAGGCGAAGTCGGTGATGATCACCCCGGTGCCACCGCTGGAATGCTGGGCGATGCGAATGGCGAGGTCATTGGCCTCGCTGCCGGTACAGGTGAACATGGCGTGGCCGAGATGGGGCGGACACGTGCCGAGAAGTTTCTCCGCGTAGTCGAGGATGATCTCGCTGAGATAGCGTGTATGGGTGTTCAGCGTGGCGGCCTGCCCCGACAGCGCCTCTACGACGCGCGGATGGCAGTGGCCGATTGAGGCGACATTGTTGTAGGCGTCGAGGAATTTCCGGCCCTGGGCATCGTAGAGCCAGACGCCGCTGCCGCGCACCAGATGGATCGGGTTGCGGTAGAAGGCGCGATAGGTCGGCCCAAGCAGCCTGGCGCGGCGCTCGAGCAGGGCGCGCTGCTGTGCCGAAGTGCTGGCATCGGCAAAGGCATTTGCAGGCGAGGACTGAGACACGAGCATCTACTCCGGATTGGAATGGTCGAGAAATAGCCGACGGCATCGGCTATGAGATCGTCAAGGGATTTCGGCGTCATCGCACCGGTAACACCTTACTGCAAACTGTAGCGGAAAAAGCCTGAGCCGCGCAGACGTCCGACGGCGACGCTTGCCGTCAGCCCATCGATTTCGGCAAGGCAGCCGCCAGTGCATCGACGGCCAGCCGCACCTTCAACGGCAGATGCGGCGTCTGCAGCCAAAGCGCGTAACAGTCGTAGAGATATCGCGGCTCATGCGGCAGCAGCGCCACCAGCGCGCCGGCCTGGATGCGCTCGCGAACCAGCCAGTAGGGCAGCCACGCAAGGCCCATGCCTTCGACCGCAGCATCGGCGATGGCATCGAGATCGTCGAGCCGCAGCCTGCCGGCCGGCACGATCTCCTGCGCTGCTTGTCCCTCGCGCGCAAACAGCCACGGCTGAACGATCTGGCCAAGCCGGCGGTAGACGATGGCATGGTGGTTGGCGAGATCCTCGATCCGCCGCGGTTCGCCATGGCGTTGGAGATAAGTGGGCGCCGCGCAGACGACCATGCCCTGCCGGGCGACGCGACGCGCGATCACCCCAGCCTTGTCGTCCAGGACACCGGTGCGGATGGCGAAGCGGTCGCTGAGCGACAGATCGAGTTCGAGCATCGGATATTGCCGTGCCAGTCGCAGCAGCACGGGGGTCACGCAGTGGCGGCCGAAATGCGCCGGCATGGTGACGCGCAGTTTCCCCCGTGGTTCTGAAAACTGGTCGGCGGCGAGCGCGTCGGCGGCATCGGCTTCGGCCAGCACGATCCGGCAGCGTTCATAGTAGGCACGTCCGAAGTCGGTCAGGCTCTGCCGGCGCGTGGTCCGGTTGAGCAGCCGCACGCCCAGCCGCTCCTCGAGAAACCGCACATGCTTGCCGACCATCGGCCCGGACAGATCGAGCGCGATCGCCGCGGCCGCGAACGAGCCAAGGTCGACCGCCCTGACGAACACGGCCATGCTCTCAAGCCGATCCATATTCGGAACTCCTGGTTTCTGCTGTTCTGTCTGTACAGCCATTTATCGCCGGGATTCCTGGCTGCATAGCTCATTCGGTTCAGGTAATTTGGAGTTTCCGAATGGCACGTGTAGTTCGCTTTCACCAGCATGGTGGACCCGAGGTTCTCCGTATCGAGGACGTCGAGCTTCCCCGGCCGGGTCCAGGCGAAATTCAAATCCGCGTCAAGGCGCTCGGCCTCAATCGCGCCGAGGCGTTGTTGCGCGCGGGCGCCTATATCGAGACCCCGACGCTGCCCTCAAGGCTCGGCCTCGAAGCGGCTGGTATCATCGAGGCGGTTGGCAAAGGCGTGAAGGACTTTGCGCCAGGCGACAGCGTCAGTGTCATCCCGCCGCAGTCGATGATCCGCTGGCCCGCCTATGGCGACCTATCCCGCCCGGCTCGTGGTCAAGCACCCTTCGTCGCTCGACTGGCCAACGGCGGCGGCCACATGGATGCAATATCTCACCGCCTATGGAGCGCTGATCGATATCGCCAGGCTGCACGCCGGAGATGCTGTCGTCATCACCGCTGCATCAAGCAGTGTCGGGCTTGCCGCGATCCAGGTCGCCAACAGGGTTGGTGCGACCGCGACTGCGGTGACGCGAACATCGGCGAAGAGGCAGGCCCTGCTTGATGCCGGCGCGGCTTTTGTCGTGGTTTTGGCGGAGGAGCATCTGGCCACACGGCTGAACGAGATCGCCGGGCCGCAGGGCGTGCGTGTCGTGCTCGATCCGATCGGCGGGCCGATCTTCGAGCCGCTGACATCGGCGATGTCACCGGGCGGCATTCTCATCGAGTATGGTGGCTTGAGCCGCGAGCCGACGCCGTTCCCGCTGTCCGCCGTACTGGCCAAGACGCTGACGCTGCGCGGCTACCTCGTCCACGAGATCACCGGCGATCCTGCGAAGCTGGAAGCCGCAAAGGCATTCATCCTCGAAGGCCTGGAGGCCCGAGCGCTGAAGCCGATCATCGACAGAACCTTCCCGTTCGACCAGATCGTCGAGGCGCATCGCTATCTGGAATCGAACGAGCAGTTCGGCAAGATCGTCGTTACGGTCTGAGCAACCCCCGTCATCAGTTCAGGCACCGGACCGCCACGCTCAGACATGACCGAAGCCTGCGATGGCGAACAAATCATTCTTGCAGGCAACATCACCCTTGAAGGCGCGGCTCTGCGTTCCTAATTGTCTGGTGCGGGCCGGGCCCCTCTGACTGTCGCTTTTGGCGATTGTGATGTCGGACCGCTATAACGGGCCCGTTTCCATCCTTTTCGGTCAAGCGGGCTCATTCCTTTTCGGTTCGGAGCCCCGCATGACATCTTCCCTCCTTGGTTTGGTTTGCCCCTCCTGCCGCGTCGCGCTCGTAATGAGCGAACGCCAGGGTATCGAGATCGATTACTGTCCGCAGTGCCGCGGCGTCTGGCTTGATCGAGGCGAACTCGACAAGATAATCGAGCGTTCCGGCAGGGAAGCGGCGCCCGCGCCGCAGCCACAGCCGGCAGCGTTCACCCAGCCGCAACATGGCCAGGGCGGCGGCGGCGATTATTCCCGTTCGCAGGGTCACCGCTATCCGAAGCGGAAGAAATCATTCTTCGAAGAGTTGTTCGATTGACCGCATGACGCCCGGTTACCCGGGCCGGCGATTGCTGAAATTTTCCGAAACCACATCGATAAAGGTTCATCCCCGATGATTTCTCGCACGAGCCGATTTGCCGCCCTCTTTGCAGGCCTGTTCCTTGCATTCTCGATGGTCGCGATGGATCATGCCGAGGCTCGCCGCGGCGGCAGTTTCGGCAGCCGTGGCACGCGTACGTTCCAAGCGGCACCGCCGACCAGAACCGCACCAGCGCCGACTGCACCGGTCGAGCGTTCGATGACGCCCAACACCGGCGTGAACACTGCGGCCCGGCAACCGCAGGCCGGCCTGCAGCGGCCCGGCTTCATGAGCGGCTTCGGTGGAACAATGATGCGCGGCCTGCTGCTCGGCGGCCTGATCGGCCTGCTCGTGGGCCAGGGCTTCGGCGGCTTGGCCGGCATGTTCGGTTTCTTGCTTCAGGCCCTGCTCATAGGTGGCGCAATCATGCTGGCTATTCGCTTCTTCCGGTCGCAGTCCGCGCGTGGTCCTGCCCTCGCCGGTGCCGGCAATGCCCAAGCTTCCAATGCCCAAGTTTCGAGATTTGAGAACCGCGCAACGGCAGAGCCGCAGACGGACACTCAACGCTCCTTCACAATTCCCGGCTTTGGCGGCAGTTCGGATGGAGGCTCCCCGGCCACCGGTTCTGAGGAGATCACGCTGGCCCAGACCGACCTCGACGCATTCCAGCAGCTGTTAACCGATGTCCAGGAAGCATTCGGGCGCGAAGACCATGCCGCTCTGCGCCGGGCGGTGACGCCTGAGATGGTGTCCTATCTGTCCGAAGAGCTGGCCGAAAATGCCCAGAAAGGTCTCAGGAACGAGGTAACGGACGTCACCTTGCTGCAGGCCGACATCGCCGAAAGTTGGCGCGAGGATGACCGCGACTACGCCACGGCCGCATTGCGCTACGAGTCTCGTGACGTGACGCGCGAACGGGCCAGCGGCAAGGTCGTCGAGGGCGACGATGATCATCCGACAGAGACGACCGAGCTGTGGACATTCATGCGTGAGAGTGGCTCGAACTGGAAGCTGTCGGCAATACAACAGGCTTGAGCCCCGGTCGGTTTTGTCCGAGGCTTCGAGGCAGATCAGTTGCGCGCGCTCAACGCACGATCTTGACACACATCGGCGTGCCGATCTCGATGGCCTGTCCGGTGTCGGCCAGCATGCCGCTTTCGGCGTCGCGGGCAAAGATCGAGATGCGGTCGGCATTCTGGTTGGCCGAGAACAGGTGACCACCTGACGGCGTCAGCGCCAGGTTGCGCGGTGTCGCACCGCCGCAAGGCACATAGCCGACAAGGCTCAGCCTACCGGTCTGCTGGTCGACCGCCATGATGACCACGCTGTCGTGGCCACGGTTGGAGCCGTAGACAAAACGGCCGTCCGGCGAGATCTGGATATCGGCGCAGTGGTTGCTGTCGCGCGCCTGCGCCGGCACCGCCGGCCTGGCATCGATGATCGTGAGCTTGCCGCTGGCTTCGTCCAGCGCCATCGACAGAACCGTCGAATCCAGCTCGTTCATGACAAAGACGAAGCGACCGTTCGGGTGCAAGGCGAGATGGCGCGGACCAGCGCCTGGCGGCAAAGTGGATTCGGCTGATTTGCTCAAGCTGCCATCGCGCCCGATCCGGTAGGACACCAGCCGGTCGATGCCGAGGTCGGCGACGATGGCTGTTCCCCCAGCGATGGTTTCGGTGACGCTGTGGGCGTGCGAGCGTTCCTGACGTGCCGCGTTGGGGCCCGTGCCTTTATGTGAAACGCTGGCCAGCCGCGCCGACAGTGCGCCGTTCTTCTCGAAGCCATAGACCGCCACCGCGCGGTCCGGGCCGCCCTCGCCCATGCCGTAATTGGCGACCAGCAGCTTCGTCCCGTCGCGGTGATGGTGTTGTGCGCGGTGATGCTGCCCAGCGAAGGCTGCTTGTTCAAATAGGTAAGCGCGGCCGAAGCGCGATCGAAGCTGTAGGCGCAGACGGTTCCCTCGCGCCAGGTGAAGACTTCCGAATTGGCATAGACGTGTGTGCCGTGCGGCGTCACCGACAGGAATGTCGGATTGTCGACGTCATTGGTCTCGGCCAGTTTTTGCACTTCAAGCGTCGTTTCGTCGAAGCTGTAGACACCGAGACCGACGCCGCGCGCGCCCTGAAAATAGGGCGCCTCACGGTTCAGGCTGCCGACAAAGACCAGACAGGCATTGCGCATGATTTCTTCCCCTGCCCGCCAGCGCTTCGGCGCGCGGAACCGCCAAAATTTCGCCTGTTCACGCTTGCAACGCAACCCCATATGTGAAAATACTATTTACAAAAGAAGATTGGCGGGAGGAGACGTCGTGCTTTCAGGCGCTTTGATGCGTGTTCAGACAGTCGTGCCGTACCTCGCGCACGGCTGGCGGATCCAGCCATGAACGACTTCGCGCCCACTGTCGGCGTCGCCTCGACGTATCCCAACAATATGCCTGAAGAACACGCCGCCCTGCCGGTGTGGAACGCCGAAAACTGGTTCTACGAGGACTGGCCCGTCGGCCAGAAAATCCGCTCGCTGCGGCGCACCATGGCGGAAGGCGACAGCCACCTTTTCAACACTTTGGTGCTCGACATCCACCCCTATGTGCAGGACCAGATGTTTGCCGAGACCGAAGGCATTTTCGGCAAGCGGCTGATCGCCGGCGCCTTCGTCTTTTCGGCCGGTCTCGGGCTGGTCGCCACCAATTGCATCAACGCCTTTTCCTATGGCTACGACAAACTCCGTTTCATAAAGCCTGTCTTCATTGGTGACACGATCTATTCGATCCGCTCCAACCTGGACAAGAAGCCCCGCTACAAGGAGATGGGGCTGATCCGCGCCAGCTACGAGGTGTTCAAGGGCGAAGGCGAGCTCGTTCTCTATTGCGAACATCTGCAGACGGTGAAGTACCGCAACCCGGCCGACTTTGTCGGCAAGACGGAGAAATAGCGATGCCGGCAGCAGCCGAATTGCCACTCGCCAGTCTCGTCGTCGTCGACCTGAGCCAGTTCCTGTCCGGGCCTTATTGCTCGCTCAGGCTGCTCGATCTCGGCGCCCGCGTCATCAAGATCGAGCGTCCGGATGGCGGCGACCTGTCGCGCCGGCTCTACCTCAGCGATACCGAGATCGGCGGCGATTCCACCATCTTCCATGCCATCAACCGGGCCAAGGAAAGTTTTGCTATCGACCTCAAGAACGAGGATGACCTCAAGGCGTTGCGGGCTCTTCTGGCCAAGGCCGACGTACTGATCCAGAATTTCCGGCCGGGCGTCATCGAGCGGCTGGGTCTCGATTACGAGGCCGTCCGCAAGATCAACCCGCGGCTCGTCTATGCCTCGATCAGCGGCTATGGCGAGGACGGCCCATGGGTCAAGCGGCCGGGCCAGGATCTGCTGGCCCAGTCGCGCTCCGGCGTGATGTGGCTGAACGGCGACGAGGACCAGGGGCCGGTACCGTTCGGCCTTGCCATCGGCGACATGCTGGCGGGCGCGGCCTGCGCGCAAGGCATCCTGGCGGCGCTGGTGCGGCGCGGCATCACTGGCCAGGGAAGCCATATCGAAACCAGCCTGCTGGAAGCGCTTGTCGATTTCCAGTTCGAGGTGCTGACCACGCATCTCAATGATGGCCGCCGCTTGCCCAGGCGCTCCAACTTCCGCAGCGCGCACGCCTATCTGTCGGCGCCCTATGGCGTCTATCCGGCCAAGGACGGCTATCTCGCTATCGCCATGACGCCGATCCCCAAACTGGCCGACCTGCTGTCGCTCAGCGAACTGGCGCCCTATCGCGACAAACCGGCATCGTGGTTCACCGCGCGCGACGACATCAAGGCGATCATCGCGCAAAGGATCGCCACCAGGACCATTGACGAGTGGCTTGATATCCTCGAGCCGGCCGATATCTGGTGCGCCAAGGTGCTGACCTGGCCGGAAATGCTGGCAAGCGAGGGGTTTCAGTCGCTCGACATGCTGCAGACGGTGACGCGCGAGGACGACGTGTCGATCCTGACCACGAGTTCGCCGCTCAGGGTCGATGGTATCAGGGCCAAGGTCGACCGGGCAGCGCCGCGCATCGGCGAGCACAGCGCGGCAATCCGCGAGGAGTTCGGGCTGTGAGCGTGCCCACCCTCAGGGGCATGACCTGGAGCCATCCGCGTGGCTACGATCCGATGGTCGCCTGCTCGTCCCTATGGAAGCAGAAGACCGGCGTTGCGATCGAATGGGACAAGCGCTCACTGCAGGATTTCGAGTCCTTCCCGGTCGAGGAACTGGCGCGGACCTATGACCTCATCGTCATCGACCATCCGCATGTCGGTCAGATCACGGCGGAGGGCTGCCTTGAGCCGCTGGATGTCGCCGGCCGCGAGGCGGAACGCGCGGCGCTTGCCTCGGGCAGCGTCGGCCAATCCTATCCGAGCTACAGTTGGCAAGGTCGGCAATGGGCCTTCCCGATCGATGCGGCCAGCCAAGTCCAGGCATGGCGGCCGGATGCGCTCGGTGCACCGCCATCGCACTGGAGCGACGTGCTCGATCTCGCCCGGCAAGGACGCGTGCTGTTGCCGTTGCGGCCGCCCCATTCCCTGATGACGTTTTACACGTTGGCCGGCAATCTCGGCCATCCCTGCGCCGCCGATCCGTCCCGCGATCTCATTGACATCGAGATCGGATGCGAAGTCTTCGAAACGATGTGCGAGATCGCGGCGCTAGTCGACCCAGCCTGCTTCGAGATGGATCCGATCGCCGTTTTTGAACGCATGGCGGCCCCGGATTCCAGGATCGTCTGCACGCCGCTAATCTATGGCTACGTCTCCTATGCGGTAGCGGGCTTTCGCGCGCATCGCCTAGCCTTCACCGATATTCCGATGATCGGTTCCACAGGCCCTGTCGGTTCGGCACTTGGAGGCACCGGCATAGCGGTGTCAGCCTTTTCCAAGGCGAAAGATGCCGCGATTGACTTCGCCCATTGGATCGCCAGCGGCGATGTCCAGCGAGGTCCCTATGCCGCCGTGGGCGGTCAACCCGGCCATGCTGCGGCCTGGGAAGATCGGGCGGTCAACGCCGCGACTGGCAACTTCTACAGCAATACGCGCGCGACGCTTGAAGGTGCATGGGTGCGGCCGCGCCATGACGGCTATATGGCGTTCCAGCAGGCGGCGTCCGATCGCATCGTTTGCGGCATGATCTCCGGGCACCAGGCCGCCCAGGTTGTTGCCGATCTCAATCGCCTGTTCCGGGAGAGTTTTCCGGCGCCCGGTGCTGCAGGTGGAGCGTGAACAGGCTCGGCTAGTCGAGCCGCCACAGCTTGCGGGCATTCGCGGACAACAGCCTGTCGCGTTCATCGACGCTGGAACCGGCAAGCAGCGCATGGGTCGCCGCCACCCAGGTCGACAGGCCGCCGCCGAGCGTGCAGACCGGCCAGTCGCTGCCCCAGACGACGCCGTCCCAGCCGAACGCACCGATGGTGTGTTCGACATAGGGCCGCAGCGTATCAGCCGTCCAGCTGCCGGGGTCGGCATAGGCAACGACACCGGAAATCTTGGCCATCACGTTCGGACGCCGCGCAATCTCGCTCATGTGTTCGCGCCATGGATGCTCGCCATTGCCCTTGATGTCGGGGACGCCGCAATGGTCGAGGACGAATTGGACGTCGGGCGCCAGGTCGGCAAGTGCGATCGCCTTGGGAATCTGGTGCGGCAGCACGACGAGATCGAAAGTCAGGCCGGTGCCGCCAAGCCGCTTGATGTTGTCACGAAACAGCGCGCCTTCCGAGAGATCGTCGGGCACGACATGGAGGACGCGGCGGAACCCTTTGACGAAGGGATTTGTTCGCTGCCGTTCGAGATAGGCTGCAAAATCTGCCTCTTCCGGCCGGCAGGATGCGATCACTCCGGCCAGCATGCTGCCGGGCTGCCGCGACAGTCCCTCGACACGCGTGGTCTCGGCCTCGATGTCGGCGGGATCGACATCGACCTCCATATGCAGCACGCGTTCGACGCCGACGCGGTGCGCCGCCACGGCGTATTCGTCGTAGGAAAAATCGCGGTCGAGTGCCGGCACACCGGCAAGCCAGGGATAGCGCAGCACCGAACGATCGATGAGATGCAGATGGGTGTCGATGATCATGGTGGCCCCTCCTCCGGGCTTTTTCAAATCATCTCACAGAGGAATTCTTCATTCAAATAAGAATTTACGTGGATGAGCCGACGGCCGATCCGGCCAGGTGCGACAGCTTTTCGGCCGTGACCAGCAGCAGTTCGATGGTCCTGGTGATGTCAGGCGCGGAGGGCGCGTTGACAACGGTGATGTAGGGAATCGACAGCGCCGCGATCGCCTTGCCATCGGAACTGCGCACCGGCGCCGACAGGTTGAAGACACCGGCGGTCTGCATTGAGGCCATCATCTCGTAGCCACGGTCGCGGATCTGGTCGAGCCGGGCGAAGAACTCGGCCGATTGCGCCGTCTTGTCGGTGCTGCGGACATGTTCGGAAATCATCATCTGCCGCTCTTCCTGCGAACGGAAGGCCAGCAAAACATGTCCCGAGCCGGTGTCGAACAGGCTGATGTGGGAGCCGACCCGGATCGAGATGCCCCAGTAATTCGGCGCCTCCTGCTGACCGATCACGACGGCGGAACCGCGATCAAAAACAACGAGTTGGTTGGCCTGCTGCGACGTCTCGGCGAGTTCGCGCATCAGCGGTGTGGCATAGGAAACCAGCCGCCGCACCGGGGCGTGCAGTTGCGCCAGGCCGAAGAGCTTCAGCGTCAGCGAATAGCGGTCGCCATCCAGCCTGGTGACGTAGCCGCGCCGCACCAGCCGGTCCAGCATGCGGTAGAACTCGTTCGGGCTGCGGTCGAGTTTCTTGGCGATTTCGGCCTGCGTCAGGCCGCCGTCGACGCCGGCCAGCAGTTCGAGGATGTCGAGCCCCTTGTCGAGCGCCGGCGCGCGATAGCGCTCGTCTTCGCTGTCGTCCATGGCTCATCTCTCCAGTGAATTCGATTCTTCATATACGCAGGAATGCGGTCGACGGAAACAAATTTCGCCTTGACGTATCCATGAATGTTTTGTTTGTATATGAATGTAGCACTTCTTGTCATCAGACGGGTTGCGGTCGCCGCTGAGGCGCACCAAGGGAGGATACCAATGAACAGACTGCTTTCCGGCGTGTCCGCCGGCGCATTGTTGCTTGCATTCGGTGCAGGCACTGCCCTTGCCGGCGACCTGCCCGGCAAGTTCGAAGGCGTCACCATCGACGCCAAGCTGATCGGTGGCCAGCAATACGAAAAGCTCTACGAGCGCATCCCCGAATGGGAGAAGCTGACCGGCGCCAAGGTCAACATCCTGACCAAGAAGAACGGCTTCGACATCGACAAGGAGCTCAAGTCCGACATCGCCTCGGGCAGCACCAACTGGTGCGTCGGCTGGAACCATTCGTCGTTCGCGCCGCAATATACGAGCCTCTACACCGATCTCAGCAAGCTGTTGCCCAAGGAAGAGATCGACGCCTTCGTGCCTTCGACGATCAAGGCGGCGACCATCGACGGCAAGCTGGAGATGCTGCCGCGCGCGCAGTTCGACGTTTCGGCGCTCTACTACCAGAAGAGCCTGTACGAGAACGCCGACAACAAGACCAAGTTCAAGGCGAAATACGGCTATGACCTGGTGCCGCCGGACACCTGGAAGGAAGTCACCGACCAGGCCGAGTTCTTCGCCAACCCGCCGAATTTCTACGGCACGCAGTTCGCCGGCAAGGAAGAGGCGATCAACGGCCGCTTCTACGAGATGGTGGTCGCCGAAGGCGGCGAATATCTGGACAAGGACGGCAAGCCGGTCTTCAACTCCGAGGCCGGCATCAGGGCGCTCGACTGGTTCGTCAACCTCTATAAGGCGAAGGCAGTGCCGGCCGGGACGACCAACTATTTGTGGGACGATCTCGGCCAGGGCTTTGCTTCCGGCACCGTCGCCATCAATCTCGACTGGCCGGGCTGGGCCGGCTTCTTCAACGATCCGAAGTCGTCGAAGGTCGCCGGCAATGTCGGCGTCAAGGTTGCGCCGAAGGGTTCTTCCGGCAAGCGCACCGGTTGGTCCGGCTTCCACGGCTTCTCGGTCACCGAGAACTGCCCCAACAAGGAGGCCGCGGCTTCCCTGGTGTGGTGGCTGACCAACGAGGACAGCCAGAAGCTCGAGGCCGCCGCGGGTCCGCTGCCGACCCGCACCGCGGTGTGGGACTGGGATCTCCAGCAAGCAGCAAACGATCCCTACAAGAAGGAGGTTCTTGCCGCTTTCCAGGAAGAGGCCAAGCACGCCTTCGCCGTGCCGCAGACGCCTGAATGGATCGAAATCTCGAACGCGGTCTACCCCGAGCTACAGGCGGCGATCCTCGGAGACAAGACCTCCAAGCAGGCACTGGACGAAGCCGCCGCCAAGGCGACGCAGATCCTCCAAGACGCCGGCAAGCTCTAGAAGCGGCTCCCAAGACGGCCTCCCCCATCAGCAATGGGGGAGGCGATCGCGCCTTGCCGGGGCGGGAGCGCTTGGTCGATCCACGACAGCCGTTCCGCTCTCCGGCACGGGCCTCGACGAAGAAGAGGCACCGATAGTCGAATGCAACATCTCACAGGATCCCGATGAAGGGCTTCAAGCCATCCGCGCCATTCCTGCTGCTGCTTCCGGCAATGATCGTGCTGGCAGCGGTGGTCGTCGTGCCGCTGCTTTTGTCGCTCTATTCCAGTTTCACGCCGTTCCGTCTGACGCGGCCCGAGACATTTTACGTCTTCATCGGCATCAGGAACTATCTTTCGATCCTGTCGAACACGGATTTCTGGTGGGCGTTCGGCCGCACGGTTCTGCTGCTGACCATCGCGCTCAATCTCGAGATGCTGCTCGGCCTCGGCCTCGCCATGCTGGTCGAGAAGGCGACGCGCGGCCAGCGCATCCTGCGCACGCTGATGATGTTTCCGATGATGTTCTCGCCGATCCTCGTCGGTTTCCAGTTCAAATTCATGTTCAACGACAATATCGGCCTGGTGAACAATGCCCTGCAGTCGCTCGGCATCACGCAGGATGCCATACCGTGGCTGATCGAAAGCCATCTCGCCTTCATTGCCATCTCGATCGCCGAGATATGGTCGTCGACGGCGATCTTCGCCATCCTGATCCTCGCCGGGCTGCTGGCCATGCCCAAGGAGCCGATCGAGGCGGCGCGCGTCGATGGCTGCACGCCGTGGCAGACATTCCGCTATGTGACGTGGCCGTTCGTCATGCCCTTCGCCTATATCGCCATGACCATCCGCTCGCTCGACGTCGCGCGCGCCTACGACATCGTCAAGATCATGACCGATGGCGGGCCGGCGGGCCGCACCGAGCTGCTTTGGACGCTGGTGGCGCGCACCGCCTATAGCGATGGGCGCATGGGCATGGCCAACGCCATGGCCTATTTCTCGATCCTGCTGTCGATCGCCTTCACCGTCTATTTCTTCAACAAGCTTGCCGCGGCGCGCGCGCAGATCGGTGCTGAGTGGTGAGAATGGACGAGAATTCCTCCGCCCGCCTGAAGCGCCGGCTCACGGGCATCGTCTATCGCATCGGCCTGTTCCTGGCGATGCTGACGATCTGCCTGCCTGGTCTGTGGATCGTCCTCTCGTCGCTGCGGCCAACGGTCGAGATCATGGCCAAGCCGCCGGTGTGGATCCCGCAGGAGATATCGTTCGACGCCTATGTCGCGATGTTCAGCGGCATCGGCAAGGGCGGCATCCCGGTGATCGAGTATTTCCGCAACTCGCTGATCATCTCGGTGACGTCGACGATCATTGCGGTGGCCATCGGAATGGCCGGCGGCTACGCCTTTGCGCGCTACCGCTTCCGCGGCAAATCGAGCGTCTTCCTCGGCCTGATGCTGACGCGCACCGTGCCGGGCATCGCGCTGTCGCTGCCGCTGTTCTTCCTCTATGTGCGGCTGGGCATCATCGATACGCATTTCGGACTAATCCTTGCCTATGTCGCGCTAAACGTGCCGTTCACGATCTGGCTCATCGACGGCTTCTTCCGTCAGGTGCCGAAGGACCTCGCGGAAGCGGCGCAGATCGACGGCTGCACGCGCTGGCAGGCGTTCTGGCAGGTCGAGTTCCCGCTCGCCGGGCCGGGCATCGCTTCCGCCGCGATCTTCGCGTTCCTGACCTGCTGGAACGAATTCGCACTGGCCTCGCAGCTGACCCGCTCGGTGAGCGCCAAGACGCTGCCGGTCGGCCTGCTCGACTACACGGCCGAGTTCACCATCGACTGGCGCGGCATGTGCGCGCTCGCCGTGGTGATGATCATTCCGGCGCTCACCCTCACCTACATCGTCCAGAAACACCTTGTCGGCGGCCTGACCTCCGGCGCGGTGAAAGGCTGATCCCATGGCAACCGTTTCCCTCACCAAGCTGACAAAACGCTACGGCAATATCGGGATCGTGCATGGCATCGATCTCGATATCGCCGACCGCGAATTCATTGCGCTGGTCGGCCCCTCCGGCTGCGGCAAGTCGACGACGCTGCGCATGATCGCCGGACTGGAAGAGATCAGCGCCGGCTCGATCGAAATCGGCGGCCGCGTCGTCAACGACCTGCCGCCGCGCTCACGCAACATCTCGATGGTGTTCCAGTCCTACGCGCTCTATCCGCATATGACGGTGCGCGAAAATCTCGGTTTCTCGCTGAAGATCGCCGGTGCCGCCAAGGAGGACATGGAGCGCCGCGTCGCCGAGGCTTCGGCCATCCTCGGCCTCGATACGCTGCTCGACCGCCGCCCCTCACAACT
Source organism: Mesorhizobium newzealandense (assembly GCF_042682145.1). Taxonomy (NCBI): domain Bacteria; kingdom Pseudomonadati; phylum Pseudomonadota; class Alphaproteobacteria; order Hyphomicrobiales; family Phyllobacteriaceae; genus Mesorhizobium; species Mesorhizobium newzealandense. The sequence goes on from NZ_JBHUGZ010000001.1 coordinate 103,874, forward strand.
GTCCGGCGGCCAGCGCCAGCGCGTCGCCATGGGCCGCGCCATCGTGCGCGATCCCGACGTCTTTCTGTTCGACGAGCCGCTTTCCAATCTCGATGCCAAACTGCGCACGCAGATGCGCACCGAGATCAAGAAACTGCATGCCAAGGTGCAGTCGACGGTGATCTACGTCACGCATGACCAGGTCGAAGCGATGACGCTTGCCGACCGCATCGTCATCATGCGCGACGGCCACATCGAACAGGTCGGCACGCCCGACGAGGTCTTCCGGCGGCCGGCGACGCGCTTCGTCGCCGGCTTCATCGGCTCGCCGCCGATGAACCTGCATGAGGCGACGATCGACAACGGCCAGATGGTTTTCGCCAGCGGTGAAAAGCTGCCGCTGCCCGGCCAGTTCAAGGCCAACGTCGCCACCGGCGACAGAGTGGTGTTCGGGCTGCGGCCAGACGACATCTATCCGACCGGACATGGCATCAGTTCCGGTGGCGTTGCTGACGTCCACCAGATCGAACTGCCGATCACGGTGACCGAACCGCTCGGCAACGAGACGCTCGTCTTCGTCGAATTCAACGACACGGACTGGGTGTCGCGCATGCTGAACCCGAGGCAACTGCGGTCGGGCGAGCGGATCGGCATGAGCCTCGACATGTCGCAGGCCCATCTGTTTGCCGCCGACACCGGGAAGACATTGCGGAGCTGACGGATATGGCCAGAATCGAGAAAGTCGAACTGCGGATGGTGGACCTTGTGCCCAAGGTCAAGCGTACCGATGCGATCCAGAGTTTCGTCAGCCAGGAAACGCCGATCGTGACGATCACCGATTCCGACGGCGCGGTCGGCACCGGCTACAGCTACACGATCGGCACCGGCGGCTCGTCTGTGATGCGACTGCTGTCCGACCATCTGGCGCCGCGCCTGATCGGTCGCGACGCCGACATGATCGAGGCGATCTGGCACGATCTCGAATTCGCCACGCATGCCACGACGATCGGTGCGATCACAGCCATCGCGATCGCCGCGATCGACACCGCGCTGTGGGATCTGCGGGCGAAGAAACAGAACCTGCCGCTGTGGAAACTGGCCGGCGGCGCCAAGGACCGCTGCCCGCTCTACACGACCGAAGGCGGCTGGCTGCACATCGAGACGCAGGCGCTGGTCGACGATGCGCTGGCCGCCAAGGCCAAGGGTTTTCGCGGCTCGAAGGTTAAGATCGGCAAGCCGCACGGGTCAGAGGATCTCGCCCGCCTGTCGGCGGTGCGCAAGGCAGTCGGCGACGGCTACGAGATCATGACCGACGCCAATCAGGGGTTCTCGGTCGACGAGGCGATCCGGCGCGCGGCCAGGCTGCGCGAGCTCGATCTCGCCTGGATCGAGGAGCCGCTGCCGGCCGACGATATCGACGGACATGTGCGGTTGTCGAACTCGACGCCGACGCCGATCGCCATCGGTGAGTCGCTCTACTCCATCCGGCATTTCCGCGAATACATGCAGAAAGGCGCCTGCTCGATCGTCCAGGTCGATGTCGGCCGTATCGGCGGCATCACGCCCTGGCTGAAGATCGCCCACGCGGCGGAAGCCTTCGACATCCCGGTCTGCCCGCATTTCCTGATGGAACTGCATGTCAGCCTGACCTGCGCTGTTCAGAACGGCCGCTATGTCGAGTACATTCCACAGCTCGACCAGTTGACCGGCAAGCACATGCGCATCGAGGATGGCCAGGCGCTGGCGCCAGACGAACCGGGCATCGGCATCGATTGGGACTGGGATGCGGTCAAGGCCATGAGCATCGCCGAATTCACTACGGCGATCACCAGATAGGAGACGGCATGCAGCGGATGGGGATGGTTCTGGGGCTGAAGCCGGAAAAGGTCGTGGAGTATGTTTGCCTTCATGCCGCCGTCTGGCCTGACGTGCTGACCATGATCTCGGCCTGCAACATCAAGAACTATTCGATCTACCTGAAGCGGCCCGAGAACCTGCTGTTCAGCACCTTCGAATACCACGGCACCGACTATGCGGCCGACATGGCCAGTATGGCGGCCGACCCCAAGACGCAGGAATGGTGGGCGGTCTGCATGCCTTGCCAGGAGCCGCTGGCGACCCGCGGGGACGGCGAATGGTGGGCAGCCATGGACGAGGTCTTCCATCATGATTGAAGGCGGCTTCGACCCAGCCTCACTCGCCCAGTCATGGCCCAGACCCTCGGCGCCCCGGCCGATCGTCACCTTCGGCGCCGGGTCGATCGTCGGCGACGCGCATTTCCCGGCCTACAGGAAGGCCGGCTTTCCGGTCGCCGGGCTTTACGATCCCGATCATGCTCGTGCTGAAAAGCTGGCCAACCAATGGGGTGTGACGGCCTATCGCTCGGCCGAGGAGGCTGCCGCCGTCGAGGGCGCGATCTTCGACCTCGCGACGCCGCCCTCCCGGCATGCCGATGTGCTTGACGCATTGCCCGACGGCGCGGTGGCGCTGATACAGAAGCCGATGGGCAGCAACCTTGCCGAGGCAAGCAAGATCCTCGAAATCTGCCGTGCCAAGAACCTGCAAGCGGCGGTGAACTTCCAGCTGCGCTTCGCGCCGATGATGCTGGCGCTCAAGGATGCCATCGGCAAGGGCTGGCTCGGCGAGATCGTCGACTTCGACGCCTGGCTGGCTTTGGCGACGCCGTGGGAGCTGTGGGAGTTCCTGCTCAAGGCGCCACGCGTCGAGATCGCCATGCATTCGATCCACTATCTCGACCTGATCCGACAATTGCTCGGCGACCCACAGGGCGTGCACGCCAAGACGCTCGGCCATCCCAACCACAAGGTGGCGCAGACGCGTACCAGCGCCATTCTCGACTATGGCGACACCGTGCGCTGCGCGCTGTCGATCAATCACGATCACAAATTTGGGCGCCGGCACCAGGCCTGCGAGTTCCGCATCTGCGGCACCGAGGGAGCGGCCTATCTCAAGCTCGGCCTCAATCTCGACTATCCGCGTGGCGAGCCGGATGTGCTGGAAATTTATCCGAAAGGTGGGACCGATTGGGTCGCGGTGCCGCTGGCCGGCCAGTGGTTTCCCGATGCCTTTGTCGGCCGCATGGCCAATGTCCAACGTTTTGCGGCCGGAGAAGACGCGAAGCTGATCAGTCCGGTCGAAGATGCGTGGTACACCATGGCGCTGGTCGAAGCCGCCTATCAGTCGAGCGCGGCACCGGCGACACCGATCGCGGAAAGACCCTGATGGAACAGATCCAGTATTTCGAGGACTACGAGATCGGCGCTTCGCGCATAACCAGCGGCCGCACCATCACCGAGACCGACTTTGTCGTCCATGCCGGCCACACCGGCGATTTCTTCCCGCATCACATGGACGCCGAATTCATGAAGACGACGCCGTTCGGCCAGCGCATCGCGCATGGCACGCTGGTGTTCTCGGTCGGCGTCGGATTGACGGCAACCATCGTCAACCCCGTCGCCTTTTCCTATGGCTACGACCGGCTGCGCTTCATCAAGCCGGTGTTCATCGGCGACACGATCCGCACGCGCACCACCATCGCGGCCAAGGAAGACGATCCCAAGCGGCCGGGTTCGGGGCGGGTGATCGAGCGCTGCGAGGTGATCAACCAGCGCGGCGAGGTGGTGCTGGCGGCCGACCACATCTACATCGTCGAACGCAAGCCAGTTCAGAGCTGAAATTCAGACCAACTCCCATGAGCCGGTGGCGCGCGCGGTCAAGCGCTCCAGCCCGAGCAGCAGCACCAGCGGCGCCGCCACCAGGATCATGGTGAGTGCGGCACCGCCACTGCACCACACCTTAAACAAACCCTAGGATTTTCGCGACAGGCCATCTCCCTCTATCGCGCTGACGAGCGTCTCGCCACCTTCGCGAAGATGCTGCGTCAGAATGCTTGCGGCCCTGCCGCCGTCGCGCCGCCGGCATGCGGCCAGCAGGTCGCGGTGCTCCGCCTGCGAGCGGTTGCGATGGTCCAGGTTCGACAGCAGGATACGGACATAGCGGTCGGCCGCGTTGTGATGCGCCTCGATCAGGCCGAGCAATCGCCGGTTGCCGCAGGCATCGTAGAGAGCCAGATGAAAGGCCCGGTTCAGCGCGCCCCATCGGCCGACATTGCGTTCCGCGTCGATCTGGTCGAGCACCTGTTCCGCCTCATCGAGCTTCGTGCCGGCGAGGCCGGGTACTGAGAGCCGGAGCGCCTCGCTTTCGAGCAGCTCGCGCAGCGCGTAGATTTCACTGATCTCGGCGCTGTCCATCCGGGCGACATGGGCGCCCTTTGTCGGGTGAATGGAAACGATACCCTCGGCTTCCAGCTGGCGAAGGGCATCGCGAATGGGCATCCGGCTGAAGCCGAACTGCTCGGCCAGTTCGTCCTGGCGAAGCGGAGTGCCTGCCTTTATCGTGCCATTGGCAATCGCCTCGCGCAGGACATTGGCGACCTGCTCGGCCACGGTCCGCGGCCCCTGCATCACGCTTTCCGCAAATCCTCGCAACCGATGCTCCCCATTTCACGCATCGCTCAGCCTAACCGAAGGCACCCGGCATGGATATAAGTATGCTCGTATACGCGCCTGAAGCCGGACTGCGTCACGTCGCAGCCGCCTCATTTGCGGGAATTGCCTGCCCTAACGTGGCCGCTCACCTGCAGGCCGTCCTCGGCGCGCAGGTACAGGAAGCCGGGGATGGACAGCAGCGGAATGATCGCGGTCAGCAGGAACACCTGATGGAAGCGCTCCGGTGTCACGATGTGGGTTTCCCCTGCAACCAGACCCAGCACCATGGCGGCGATTGAAACGCCGAGCGAAACGCTGAGCTGCTGCAGGACGCCGCCGAGGCTGGTGGCGCGGCTGAGCTTGTCGGCCGGCAGGTCGGCATAGGACAGCGTGTTGGAGGTCATGAACTGCGCCGACCGGATGATGCCGAACACAAAGACGTAGAGGCCGATCATCCAGTGCGGCGTATCGGCGCCGATCAGGGCGAAGCCGCCCACGGCGGCGGAGCCGACAAGCGCGCTGCCGATCAGCACGACATTGAAGCCGAAGCGCCGCAGCAGCGGCGACAGCAGCGGCCGGATGAGCAAGGCGCCGAAGCTGCCGACGAATGTCAGCGAGCCGGAGGTGACCGGGCTCATGCCGAAGCCGACCTGCAGCATCAGCGGCAACAGGAACGGCACGCCGTTGAGGCCGACACGGCACAGGCCGCCGGCGAGCGTGCCGACCCAGAACGAGCGAAATCGAAACAGCGTCAGGTCGACTGCCGGCGCGACGACCCGGCGTGCGTAGCGACCGAAGGCAAGCAGCAGCAGGACCGCCGCGGCCAGCACCAGCACCGTCGCCGAGACAGGGATGATTGGCCGGCCGATGCTCTCCAGCCCGAATTGCAGCAGCGCGACGCCACATCCCACCATCAGGAATCCGGCGAAGTCGAAACGTTGCACCGCTTCCTCATGGAAATCGTCGACGAAGCGCAGCGCGGCCAGAATGCCAAGGCAGCCGAACGGCACGTTGACATAGAATATCCATCGCCACGAGGCATAGGTGGTCAACAGGCCGCCGAGCAGCGGCCCGATGACAGGTCCCATGATGGCCGGCAAGGTCATGTAGGTCATGGCGGTGATCAGCCTGCTGCGCGGAAAGCTGCGCAGCAGGATCAGCCGCCCGACAGGCGTCATCATGGCGCCGCCCAACCCCTGCAGCGCGCGCATCGCCAACAGCATGCCGAAACTGTTGGCCATGCCGCACAGCGCGGAGCCAAGGGTGAAGGTGAAAAGCGCCAGCGCGAAGACGCGTCGTGCGCCGAACCTGTCCGCGAACCAGCCGCTGACGGGAATGAACACGGCCAGCGTCAGAATGTAGGTGGTGATCGCCAGGTTCAGCCTGACTGGTGTCGTGTCGAGGCTGCGCGCGATGGCCGGAATCGCGGTGGTGATGATGGTGGAATCGAGCTGCTCCATCAGAAAGGCGATGGCGACGATTATCGGAATGATCAGTCTCAGCCTCGGGTCGCGCTCGGTGGCAAATAGAGGCTGTTCCAAAGCTGTGGCCAATTCCGTAATGCAGGCGGCTTATGTGCTTTGGCGAACGTCGGCACATCCGCTTCGAAGCAACGATCATCTCATGCGACCGGTCAGTCGCGACCCGATCGTGCGGCCTGTCTTATGATCCGACACACCGGGAAGCGGTAGCCATTTCTGCCTTGTTGGAGGTCAACAAATCTTGACCGTGAACTGTCAAGCGTCAGGACGGCGTCGTCCGAAGACACCTGCATTTCCGGTGCATTTGTGTTTCGGCGAACGCCGTCCCGATTTCGTGAAGGATCGTGTCGAGCAAGAGGTCGTTTTCTTCCCCATCTATGTCTCGCATCAACAGGAGACATCCTCATGAAAAGGCAAATCGTATTCATCGGCTCCATCGTGCTGGCGTTGGCCACGAGCGCGACGTCATTGACCACCACCGCCGATGCCGCGGTCGTCAGGCACCATATTGTCCACCACGCCGCGGCCCATCACGGTGGCGCGCATCGACACGCTGTTCGCAGCGGACATGAGCGTCGCGGCGGTTTGGCCGGTGGCGGTTGGACCGGCGACGAATGGGGAGGAGACAGTGGCTGGGTAGACGGCTACTATAATGGTTACGGCAGTTACGACGGCTACACGGGCGACTATTGCGGAACCATCCAGTGGACGCTTGGCTTCTGCGGCCCCCACGGTCTGTAGCGGTGGTCGGCTAGGGCCTTGCCGCGAAATCGAACCGGCAATGGTCGTGCCGGCCATCACAGGCGCAATGTGTCTCCTCGCACTCGACTTCCGTCGGTGCGGCAAGACCGAGCAGGAACGAGAAGGCGCCGGTGACAAAGCCCTCGAACATGTAGCAGACGCACTGGCCAACCCCCTGCCCGGCCTCCAGGGCGAAGATCGAGTTTCTCAGGCTGATCCTGCCACGGCGGCTGGCGACATCCAGCACTTCGATCGAGAACTGGCCCCAGCCGCGCTGCGACAGGCGCTGGAAATAGTGGCGGAACGTCGCCTCAGGATCGAGGCCTTTGCCCTGCACCTGCGCCTCGCACCATTCGATGGCGGATTTCGCCGTCGCCGCGCGCAGGACGGCGCGGTAGGCGTCGCGGCCAAGCGCTGCCTCGACCGCGAGATGGTTGTTCACCAGGAAGTGCCTGGGCAGGTAGACCATGGGCAGCCCGTCGGTCCGCCAGATGCCGCTCGTCTCGTCGACATCGATCGGAACCGCGGGCTGCATGATGCCTAGGCCGCTTGACGCTGCGCGGCGACCGGTGCCGACTGGTCCTTGTAGAGCTCGCCGTCCTTCATGATGACGACGAGGTTCTTCTCGTGCACCATCATGTCGAGGTCCTTTAGCGGGTCGCCATTGACCAGCAGCAGGTCGGCGATGAAGCCTTCCTTGACCATGCCGAGCTCGTCGCCGAGGCCCATCACCTGACCGCCGAGCCGCGTGCCGCATTGCAGCGCCTCGCTCGGCGAATAGCCGAGCAGGTCGACGAAGTGCTTGAGGTCGCGCGCATTGGTGCCTTGCGGCGTCTGCGCGAAGCCGTAATCGCCGCCGATCAGCGCCCTCACGCCGCGCTTGCGCAGTTCGGTGTAGACCTTGCGGCTGTCGTCGAGGATGCGCTGCATGCCGAACTTGACCGCCATCTCGTGGGTGAAACCGAAGGGCTCGCCCTCATAGAGTGTGCCGTAGATGATGCCGATGGCGGGGCCGACGAAGATGCGGTGCTTGGCCGATTCCAGCGCGTCGAGCGCTTCCTCGTCGGCGGATTCGCAGTGGTAGATGACGTCGACGCCGCACTTCACAGCACGCTTCACCGAACCGGCGGCGCGGGCATGGCAGTTGATCTTCTTGCCGAAGTCGCGCGCGACCGACACCGCCGTCATCACCTCGGCCTCGCTCATCACGGTCAGGCCGCCATGCGCCGCCGGGCTCAGATCGTCGCCCGAAATGTTGATCTTGATGTTGTCGGCGCCTTCGCGGCAGCACAGGCGCACCGCCTTGGTGATCTCCTCGACGCCGTCGGCGATCATGCCGAAGCTCTCGTGATACATATGCTGCTGGCGCTCATCGCCGAGGCCGCCGGTGACCGTGATTTCCGGGCTGCCGGCGCGCATGCGCGGGCCTGGCAGGCGGCCGGCATTGATTTCGTTGCGGATGACGATGTCCAGTCTGAGCTTCGAGGTCGCGGCGCTGTAGGCGCTGGTGAAGCCATGATCGAGCAACGTCTTGGCATTGCGCATGGTGAGCAGGAGATGCTCCTCGGGCGGGATCAAGCCGAGGTCGGAATCCTTGATCGCACCGCCGAAGGAGATGTGGGCATGGCCTTCGACAAGGCCCGGCATCAGCGTCATGCCCCGGCACTCGACGGTGGCCGCCCCCTCGCCGGACAATTGCCCAGGCGTCCGGGCGATGCTGCTGATGCGGCCATTCTCGACCAGCAGATCGGCTGGAAAGGCATCGGCGCCGGTTCCATCCCAGATCATGGCATTTCGAAACATCACTCTTGTCATGACATCGCCCTTTCGGAGTTGGCGGGGTTATTGGTTGACGGCTTGTGCCGATATGACGTCGTCGGCAACGACATTGGACAGGATACCGACGTCTTCCAGCTCCACTTCGCAGACGTCGCCATGCTTCATGAACAGCTGCGGCTTGCGCGCCATGCCGACACCGGACGGCGTGCCGGTGACGAGGATGTCGCCCGGCTCGAGCGTGATCGCTTCGCTGATGATCGAGATCAGCGACGCGACGTCGAAGATCATGTCGCTGGTCGAGGCGTTCTGGACGACCTGGCCGTTGAGGCGTGTCTGGATGCGCAGCCCCTTGCCGCCCGGCGGCAGCTCGTCCGCGGTCACGAAGATCGGTCCGAAGGAGCCGGTGCCGTCGAAATTCTTGCCGACGGTCCATTGCGGCGACTTGGTCTGGAAGTCGCGGATCGAGGCGTCGTTGAAGATGGAGTAGCCGGCGACGTGGCTCAGCGCCTGGCCGGGGGCGATGTGGCGGCCGGCCTTGCCGATGATCGCGACCATCTCGCCCTCGTAGTCGAGCTGGATCGAGGCCTCCGGACGGCGGATGGCCGCGCCATGCCCGATCAGGCTGGTCGAGAAGCGGGCGAACAAAGTCGGATAGGTCGGCGGCACGAAGCCGCTCTCGATCGAATGGTCGACATAGTTAAGGCCGACGCAGATGATCTTGCCCGGCGCCGATATCGGCGGCAGCCATTCGACCGATTGAGGATCGATCCGCCGTCCGCTGGCCAGCCGCTCGCCCGCCGCCTGCAGCGCCTGCGCGCCTTCGGCGATCAGGTCCTCCAACCGTCCGGGGAACATCGCATCGCTTTCATCGATGCCGCGGAACTCACCTTCCGGCAATGCGATTGCCAGTCCGGATCCCCGCGGCGAATTATAGGCTGCAAATCGCACTAGCCACATCCTCGCTTGTGATGGCTGGACTTTGTTCAGAAATTATATATCTGTCAACATAGAATATATTATTTTGCATTCTGATTCCTGCCTGAGATGATGTATGGAGGGCATTCGATGGACAGATTCGGCCGCGGGCGAACCAATGGCTAGGGAAGGCTCGATCAATCTCACCCAGGGCGCGTATGAGGATCTGCGTGCCGAGCTTCTGTCGTGCCGGATTGCGCCGGGCAGCCGGCTCAAGGTGCAGGAACTGTGCGACAGGCTTTCCGTCAGCCTGGGCGCCATCCGCGAGGCGCTGTCGCGGCTGACCTCCGAGGGTCTCGTCGTGGCCGAACCGCAGCGCGGCTTCCGCGCCGCGCCGATCTCGGCCGAGGACCTGCTCGACCTCACCAAGACACGCATCCAGATCGAGACGCTGTGCATCCGCCGCGCCATCGAAGTTGGCGACGTCGCCTGGGAATCGCAGCTGGTCGCCGCCCTGCACCGGCTGTCGCGCACACCCGAGCACACACCGGATGATCCGGTGCATTCGAGCGACGAATGGGCGACCGCGCATGCTGCTTTCCACAAGGCCCTGGTCGGCGGCTGCGACAGCCGCTGGCTGCTGCGGCTGCGCGACCAGCTTTACGACCAGAGCGAGCGCTACCGCCGCCGTTCGGTCTCGTTGGCGCCCAATGCCCGCAACATCAGCAAGGAACATCAGGACCTCGCCAATGCGGTGCTCGACCGCAACGCCGAGAAGGCAGCCGAACTGCTGGCGGCACATCTGGCGGTGACCACCGACATCCTGCTGGCCGCCGAAGCCGACGACCTGCCGGCGCGCAAGACGATTGTGCGGGCATAGCGTTTCATTTTCGAGTTCCTCGGACAGGCTGTAAAAACGCCGCCCGTAAAAACGGGCGGCGTTTCGCGTCACAGGCCTACTGGCGCAGATTGGTCCAGATCCGGTCATAGGCGCGGATCGCCTTCTCGTCGCATGACGGTGCAAACGAGATTTTCAGGTCGGCCGGCGGGTTGAACTCCGGCGAGCCGCCAATATCCGCCGCCAGATATTTGTTCGATCCAGCGATCGCACTCTGGTAGCCGGTGTATTTCTGCTGCAACGCGATGTTTTGCGGGTCCATCAGGAAGTTGAGGAACTTCTTGGCGTTCTCGACATTCGGCGCCGTCGAGGGCACGGCTACATTGTCCATCCAGCCGACAACGCCTTCCTTGGGATAGACATACTTGACCGTCGACTTCTGCTGCCGTGTCGCCAGCGCCTTGCCCGACCACTGCTCGTGCATGACTGTTTCGCCGGCGACCTGGCGCTCGACGATGCCATCGGAATTGTAGACCTTGACGAAGGGCTTTTGCGCCTCGAGCAAGGCATCGAGTTCCTTGAGGTCCGCCGGATTGCTGTTGCACTGGTCCTTGCCGAGATAGACAAGCGCAAGCGACATCACCTCGGTCGGCGAGCCGAACATGCCGACCTTGCCCTTGAGTTCAGCCGGTGGATCGAACAGCGGCTTCAGGCTGTCGGTCGGCCCCTTGTAGACGGCGGTGTCGACCGAATAGGACGTGGTGCCCCACACCCATGGCACGGTGTATTTCGCATCCGGATCCCAGGAGCGGTGCTGCCATTTCGGATCGACGTTCTTGAAATTTGGCATCGCCGCCGCATCGACTTCCTGGAACAGCTTCTGCTTGACGAAGATCGGCACGAAGTCGTTGCTGATGATCATCACATCGTAGCCGGCGGCGCCCGAACTCAGCTTGGCGAGCGCGGTCTCGTTTGAATCATAGGTGTCGATGGTGACCTTGATTCCGGTCTCCGCCTCGAACTTCTTGATCATTTCGTCCGACGTGTAGTCGGTCCAGTTGTAGATGTGCAGTTCGCCGGAATCGGCGAGCGCGGTGGTGGTGATTGCCCCCATTGTGGCGGCGGCCAGGGCTATTCCCGAAAGTCCTTCTTTCCATTTGGTCACGGTCGTTCTCCTCTGGTTTTGTTTCTTGTTGTGACCATGATCTTTTCCGAAAACCGGCTTCCACTTTTCGGGATCATGGTTCAGGCAAATCTGTTGCGCCGTCCGACGAGCAGGGCCGCCGCGACGAAGACGATGGAAACGGCAAGAAGGATGGTGGAGATGGCGTTGACCTCGGGCGTCACGCCAAGCCGCATCATGCCGTAGATGTAGACCGGCAAGGTGGTTGATCCGGCGCTCGACACCATCATCGAGATCAGGAAATCATCGAGCGAGACGACGACGGCCATGATGGCGCCGGCCGAGATTGCCGGGACCAGCAAGGGCAGCGTGACGCGGCGAAACAGCCGCCACTCGTCGGCATAGAGGTCGCGGCCGGCTTCCTCCAGCGTGCCGCCCATGTCGCGCAGCCGTGCCTGGATCGGCAGCAGCGCGAACGGGATGCAGAAGACGGTGTGGGCGATCATCAGGTTGATGAGCCCGTGATGCATGCCGAGCCCGGAGAAGAAGATCAACGTGGTGATCGCCACGACGATCTCCGGCACCACCAGCGGCATTGCGATCAGCGCCGTTGCGGCGCTGCGTCCGAAGCGCAGGCGGCCGCGCTCCAACGCCAGCGCGCCGGCCGTGGCGATGGCCGTCGAGGCGATGGTGGCGACGATCGCGATGGTGACGCTGTTGAAGGCAGCGTCGCGGATCGAGCCATTGTTGGCGACCGCCACGAACCATTTGAAGCTGAAACCGGCCCAGACGGTGACCAGCCGGCTCGAGTTGAAGGCATAGATCACCAGGATCAGCAGCGGCGCATAGAAGAACACGAATATCAGAGCAGTGTAGGCCGACAGGCCGGGGGTGTGCCGCCAGTCGAAGGGTTTCGCGCCATTCATCGCCGCTCCTCCTGAGCCTTGCGCGAACGGATGACGAAGACGGTCAGCACGACCACCGTCACGACGGTCGAGAGTGCGGCCCCAAACGGCCAGTTGCGTGACGAGGTGAACTGCATCTGGATCAGGCTGCCGATCAGCAGCTTCTTGCCGCCGCCGAGCAGGTCGGGCGCCAGGAACGACCCCAGCGCCGGCGCAAAGACAAGCGTGGCGCCGGCCAGCGCGCCGGGTCTCGCCAGCGGCCAGACGATGCGGCGGAAGACGGCGGCGCGGCTGGCGTAGAGATCGTGCGCGGCCTCGATCAGCCTGGGGTCGATGCGCTCCAGCGTCGAATAGATCGGCAGCACCATGAAGGGCAGGAAGGTGTAAACGAGGCCGAGCAGGATCGACCCGTCATTGTAGAGCAGCGGCAGCGGATGGGAGATGATGCCGGCATGGCGCAGGGCGCCGTTCGCCAGGCCCTCGTCGCGCAGGATGAGGATCCAGCAATAGGTGCGGATCAGCGTGTTGATCCAGAACGGCAGCGTGACGGCGAACAGCAGGATCCGCCGGCGCTCCGGCGTCTGGCAGACGATGTACCAGGCGACCGGCAGCCCGAGCACAAGGCAGATACCGGTCGTGGCAATGGCCAGATAGGTCGAGCGCAGGATGATCAGTGCATAGCTCGGCGAGAACATCAGGCTGTCGTCGAAGTCGCGCTGGTAGAGAAACTGGAGATAGGCGTCGAATGTCGCAGGCGCGGTGACGCCGCCATAGGGGTTGGCGGTCATGAAGGAATAGCCGACCGCCAGGAAGAGCGGCAGCACCATGAAGATGCCGATGACCAGCATGGCGGGGGCAATCAGCAGATAGGTGCGGTTCGGACCCATCCCCGCCTCAGTTCGCCAGTTCGCGTTCGACGTCGCGGGCCCAGTCGACGACGACCCTGTCGCCTGTCGCCAGCGCCGAACCGCCGCGCGAGCGCGAATGCAGCCTTGCTCCCTCTTCCAAGACAATCTCATAGAGCGTGTCGGAGCCGAGGAAGGTGATGGCTGAAACCGCTCCCCTGGCGTGGCCCCTGGCGCCATCCGAAGCCGGCGACACGACGATGTGTTCGGGGCGGACGACGATCGTCTTCGCCGGGTCGCGGCCAAGGGCTGCACCCGGCAGCAGATTGGACTCGCCGATGAAGTCGGCGACGAACCGGTCCTGCGGGTTGTCGTAGATGTCCCGCGGCGTGCCGACCTGCAGCACGTCGCCACTGCGCATCACTGCGATCCGGTCCGACATGGCCAGTGCCTCCTCCTGGTCGTGGGTGCCAGCACGAAGGTGATGCCGGTTTCGCGCTGCAGGCGCTTCAATTCGCTCTGCATGCCCTTGCGCAATTTGAGGTCGAGGGCCGACAGCGGCTCGTCGAGCAGAAGCACGCTGGGCTTGGGAGCCAGCGCCCGCGCCACCGCGACGCGCTGCTGCTGGCCGCCCGACAATTGCGCCGGGCGGCGCGTGGCAAAGCCCTCGAGCCGAACCATTTCCAACGCCTCCCGGACCCGCTCGTCGATCAGCGATTTCGTTGCGTTCTGCATTTCCAGCCCGAACGCGACGTTCTCGGCGACGCTCATGTGCGGGAACAGCGCGTAGCTCTGGAACACCGTGTTGACCGGCCGCTTCTGCGGCGGCAGAGCGGCGACGTCGCTGCCGGCGATCCGGATGGCGCCCGAGCTCGGCGCCTCGAAGCCGGCGATCAGGCGCAACAGGGTCGTCTTGCCGCAGCCCGAGGGCCCGAGCAGCGTGAAGAACTCATTGTCGTAGATTTCGAGGCTGACCTCGTTCAGCGCGTGAACCGGACCGGCGTCCCTGGTCACGAAGGATTTTGACACGCTTTGGATGTCGATCATGACCGGCAAATTCCTGGGACTCGATGAGATGGCCGGGCGTGTCGAAGGCCATCGCGGCTGTTCAGAACCGCGCCTAAAAATTCGCTCCAAAATTATATTTGTCAACAAATAATATATTGTTTTTGCTTTCTGACACGCGAAAGTGTGGCAGGGACCCGGCAATCCTCCGCGCCGACGCCTTCGCATGTCGTGGCGATACGCCGGTGGCGTTCAGAGCACCTTGCCGCTGTCGGGATCGAGCAGGTGCATATGGGCCATGCCGAGCGAGAGCGTCGCCACCTCGCCGGGCTTCGGTGTCGAAACCGGATCGATGCGCGCCGTCGCCTCCGCGCCGGCGATCAGCACGTGCAGCAGCGTCTCCATGCCCATCGGCTCGACCACCTCGACCGGCGCCTTGATGTCGACGACGTCGGGCCGCTCCCGCTGCTCGGTGATATGCTCGGGACGCAGGCCGAATTCGAGTTCGCGCCCGACATGGCTGGCATAACGTGCGGTACGGGCAGCCGGGACGGCGAGCGCCGTGTCATCCGTCAGCACGACCGCGAGCCGGTCGCCGCGCGCTTCCAGGCGGCACTTGAAAAAGTTCATGCCGGGACTGCCGATGAAGCCGGCGACGAAGCGGCTGGCCGGCTCATGGTAGAGATCGTTGGGCGGGCCGATCTGCTCGATGCGCCCCTTGTTCATCACCACGACACGGTCGGCCAGCGTCATCGCCTCGACCTGGTCATGGGTGACGTAGACCGTCGTGGTGGCGACCATCTGGTGCAGCTTCTTGATCTCGGCGCGCATCTTCACCCTGAGCTTGGCATCGAGGTTGGAGAGCGGCTCGTCGAACAGGAAGACTTTCGGCTGGCGCACCATGGCGCGGCCCATCGCAACGCGCTGGCGCTGACCGCCGGACAGCTGGTGCGGCTTGCGCTGCAGGAGTTCGCTGAGATCTAG
This sequence comes from Mesorhizobium newzealandense, assembly GCF_042682145.1. Lineage (NCBI taxonomy): Bacteria > Pseudomonadati > Pseudomonadota > Alphaproteobacteria > Hyphomicrobiales > Phyllobacteriaceae > Mesorhizobium > Mesorhizobium newzealandense. The sequence goes on from NZ_JBHUGZ010000001.1 coordinate 118,977, forward strand.
GATGTCGGCGACACGGGCGATGCGCTGCGTCACCTCACCGTCCGGCACCTTGCGAATGCGCAGGCCGAAAGCCATGTTCTGCGCGACGGTCATCTGCGGATAGAGCGCGTAGCTCTGGAAGACCATCGCGATATCGCGATCCCTGGCCTGGACGTTGGTGACCAGCCGGCCGCCGATATGGATCTCGCCGCCGCTCGGCCTGTCCAGTCCCGCCACCATGCGCAACGTCGTCGACTTGCCGCAGCCGGACGGCCCGACGAGGACAACGAATTCGCCCTCGGCGATTTCGAGATCGATATCGTGCACGACCTTCAGATTCTGGAAGCTCTTGGAAACCTGCCTCAGTTCTACATCCGCCATGGCGCTATTCCTTTGCCGTCGGCGCGAACATGTCGAGCGCGAGCGCCGCAGCACCAATCACGCCGGCGTCGTTGCCATGCTCCACCGCCACAATCACCGGCGGGCGGCCGGGCTTGAGCAGCACGAAATCCCTGACATTGCGGGCAATGCGGTCGGTGAAGAACGGACCGGCAAGCGCCAGGCCGCCGCCGATGATCGCCGCCTCGATGTTGAGCATGTTCGACATGATGCCGATCATCTGGCCGAGCCAGCGTGCCACTTCGTCGACAACCTGCAGCGCGATCGGCTCGCCCTGCTTGGCAAGATCGCAGACCGCCTCGGCGTTGGTGGCGTCGGTGTCCGGCTTGAGCTGGCGATAGCGGTTGACCAGCGCGCGGGCGCTGGCCAGGTTCTCGACCATGCCCGGCACCGGGTCGGCAATGTCGGTGCGGGCCGGATCGAGCGAGATGCAGCCGAGCTGCGGCGGCAGCCCGTCCGGGCCGTCGATGACCTTGCGGTCGATGACCATGGCGCCGCCGATGCCAGTACCGAGCGTGAGCAGCGCAAAGCGGGAGAAGGGACGTCCGGCACCGTGGCGCATCTCGCCATGGGTGGCGCAGACGGCATCGTTGCGGACGATGGCCGGGACGCCAAAGCGAATGCCGAACATCTTCGACAGCGAACCCTTCAACAGCGCCGGGATCGCCGGGCAGCGGCCGTTCAGCATTCCGGTCTCGAAATTTGGCGTGCCCGGCACACCAATGCCGATGGCCGCGATGTCCGGAAACTGCCGCGTCAGATCCTCGGTAGCCCTGGTGACCAGATGGACGAAATCCGGGAACTCGATGTCCCGATGCACCGGGACAGTGCCGCGCGCCAGCACCTTGCCCGAACCATCGACGGCGCCGAGCTTGACCAGGCTGCCGCCAATGTCGATTCCGATCGCGGTTACCATCAGGCCTCCTTGCGGATGCGCACGTTGAGCCGGCGTCCGAGGTTGGGATAGATCATCTTGTCCGGATCGATGCCGCGCGCGATCGCCAGCTCGCAGCCATACCATTGCAGCGGCATCGGCGCCCAGCAACCGGCGAGCCATTGCTGCTCCGGCGCCGTCGGCCAGCTGACATCGAGATCGAAGCGGGTCGGGTGGCCGGAGAGATTGAGGACCACCGTTCGCGGCCCGAGTTCGGCCAGCGCCTCGCCAAGGTTGGCGGCGACCTTCGCTTCTGTCGCGGTCTGCGCGATGGCGATCACCAGGCTGTTGTCCGTCGTGCCATAGACATGGCCATGCAAGGCTTCTTCGGTGTCGAAGGCAGCGGTCGGCACGCCGCTGATCTCGGCGATCTTGAGCGACGCCTCGAGCGCTGTGCCGAGATGCGTCGCCTGTCCGGCGACCAGTATGTAATCGGGGACGCCGAAGCGGGCGATCAGGTCCTTTGCAGCGGCCAGACCGGTTTCCGCCGTCTGCTCCAGTTGCGCGAGCAGTCCGGACAGATCGACCGTCTTGTTGGCGAGCTTGGCGGCAACCGCCAGCACCGAAATGACGGTGGCCGTGTAGCCCATGGTCTTGGGGCCGACCGTCTCCGGGCCGATCGGCATGACGATCACCTCGGCACCGGCCTCGGTAATGAGGCTGCCCTCCTCACCGGTAATGACCAGCGTTGGAAAACCGCGCGCCACGGACAGGCGCACCGCTTCGATGGTGGTGATGCTCATGCCGGACTGCGAGGCGGCCAGAACCAGCGTGCGCTGGTCCGATGCCCTGGGCGGCAGACGCAGGAAAGCTTCCGGCTCCTTGGCGATCACAGACGCCCCGGTGCCCTCCTCCAGCGCCTCGGCGCCGGCCAGAAGGGCATTCATCGACGAGCCGGTGCCGAGCAGCACGATCCGCTCCGGCTTCTGGCGCAGGCTGGCGAACCGGTCGAGATCCGCGCCGATGGCGGCGGGCAGACCGGTCAGGGTCGCGGGCTGCTGGCGGATGTAAGTGCCTATCTGCATCTTGATGTTCCATCAGTTCGAAATTGGAGGTCTTGCGAAAATCCGTCCTCGGGACGTCTGGTTATTTGCTGTAGCCCTTGCTGAGGCCGCTGATGAATTGCCGCGAGAACAGGGTGAACAGCAGGACGAGCGGCACAGCGCCAAGCGTCAGCGCGGCGAGAAGTGCCGGATAGTCGTTCATGAACTGGCCGACGAATTGCTGCACGCCGAGCGTCACCGTCTGGTTCTGCCGGCTCGGAGCCAGGATCAGCGGGAACCAGAGGTCGTTCCAGACCGGCAGCATGGTCAGCGCGGCCACCGCGGCGAGGCCCGGTCGAACCAGCGGCAGCACGATCCAGAAGGTGCGCAGCTCACTCGCCCCATCCATGCGGGCCGCCTCCTTGAGATCGGTAGGCACCGTGCGGAAATAGGTGACCATCAGCGTCACCGCGATCGGGATGCTCATGGCGGTGTAGACGAGGATGAGCGCCGCCAGCGTATCCATTAGCTTCCAGGCGAGCATCATCTGGATGAGCGGGATGGTGCCGAGCCGGATCGGCAGCATGATGCCGAGCACGAACAGGCCGCCGAGCAGCGATGCGACCCGCACACGGTATTCGACCAGGGCGAAGGCGGCGAGCGTCGACAGGACCACCGTCAGCACGATCGTCGTCACCGTGACGATCAGGCTGTTGCGGTAGTTGACGATGAAATTGCCACGGGTGAAGACCCGCTTGTAGCCTTCGAGGCTGAACGTCTTGGCCGTCGGCAGGTCGAACGGGCCGCCGAAGATCGCCGGCGTCGTCTTCAGCGAATTGATGATGACGATCAGCACCGGCCCGATTGCCAGTACGACGAAGAGGATCAGCAGCGCGTGCACGATGATGCGCTCGACCGTCCAGGGTTCGCGATCCTGGCGACGGCGGGCAACGGGGATGGTGAGGTCCGGGGCGCTCATGTTCGCCCCTAGACCGAGTATGACTTCAGGCGGCGCTGGATCAGCCAGAAATAGGCTGCTGTCACCAAGAGAACCGTGAGGAAGATGACCGTTGCGACCGCAGCACCAAGGTCGAGATCGGCAAGCTGCCCGCTCGAACCGAAGAAGGTGCGGTAGAAATAGGTGCCGAGAATATCGGTGCTGTAGTTCGGCCCGGGTGCCGATCCGTTGAGCGCGAACACCAGGTCGAAGCCGTTGAACGTCCAGATGTAAGTGAGGATCGCGATCAGGCCGAACTGCGGCGCGATCAGCGGAAACTTGATCTTCCAAAACGTCGTCCAGCCGCCGGCGCCATCGATGTTGGCGGCTTCGACAAGCTCGTTGGGAACCGCCAGGAGGGCGCTGTAGAGGAAGACCATCGGGATGCCGAAATACTGCCAGACCGACATCAGCGAGATGGTGGTGAGTGCGGTCGATTCCGTGCCCAGCAGCGGAAAGCCGACCAGCCCCCAGAGCGGATTGATAATCAGGCGCCAGACAAAGCCGACGATGACCACCGACAGCGTCGCCGGTATGAACAGCAGCGTGCGGTAGATGCCTTCCGACCGCGCCAGTTTTCCCGACGTCAGCAACGCCGCCAGCAGCAGCCCCATCGGCACTTCGACAATCAGATGGATGGCGAAATACTGCATGTTGTTCAGAAGCGCATTCCAGAAGCGGGCGCTGATCGTCGGATGAGTGAACAGGCGCTGGTAATTGGCGAGGCCGACAAAGGTGTCACCGGAGGCGCCATTGGTCTGGAAGAAGCTCATCACGATCGAGGTCGCCAGCGGCAGCACGGCAAAGACCAGATAGACGGCCAGAGCCGGCAGCACGAACAGCAACAGGTTTCTGTGGGCGGCAGCGGGAGATATCAACTGAAGACCTCATGTTCACGCCGGCATGGATGCGCGGCGTGCCCGGAGGCTTCGCGCATGCCTCGCCGGCTGGCAAGGCATGCGCGAGGCGTTCCCAGGTTACTTCTTCTGCGGCCCGTACCAGGAGGCGAGTCCGGCCTGAAGCTCGGTCGCGACCTGCTGCGGGGTGACGTCCGACTTGGTGAACATCACCTGCAGCAAGCGCCAGGTCTCGTCGTCGAGAGGCGGCGTGCCGGCGCTCAAACGATCCAGCGCCAGCCGCGGCGTCAGCTCAGCACCTTTCTTCAGGTCGGCGAAATCCTGCGCCAGCTTGTTCTTGTAGGTGACCGGCTTGCTGCTCATGGCAAAGAAGCCAGGCGCGGCGTTGACGTAGAGTTCCTGGAATTCAGGCCCGGCAACCCAGTCGAGGAAGGTCTTGGCAGCTTCCTTGTGGGTGCTCTTGGCATTGATGCCGATGCCCATGTCCGGCATTTCCTGCAGGTAGCGCTGGTCGCCGGCCTTCGGCACCGGCGGACCGAACACGCCGACATTGAGGCCGGTCGAGGTCGCCTGGTTGATGTCCCACGAGCCGTCGGGGAGGATTGCCGCCTTGCCGAGCGTAAACAGCTGCGTCATGTCGGCATAGTTCAGGCTCTCCTGGCCGGCGGGCAGGAACGGCTTCCAGGCTTCGAACGCTGCAATGGCATCGACGAATTCGGGGTCGGTCAGTTTCTTCTTGCCGTCGATCAGGCCGAGCCGGCCCTCCTCGCCTTTCCAATAGGCCGGGCCGATGCTGTAGAGGCCGTTATAGGCGAGTTGCCAGGATTCGGCCGAGCCGTAAGCCAGCGGCGTATAGCGGCCGTCCTTCTTGATCGCCTGCAGGACATCGATGAACTCGGCGCTGGTGGTCGGCACCTTGAGGCCCAGTTCCTTGAAGATGTCGGCGTTGTAGTAGAAGCCGGCGAGTACCGCGGCGACGGGCAGACAGTAGGCCTTGTCGTCGGCGCCCGACCACGCTGCACGAGACGTTTTGTCGAAGTTTTCCAGGCCCGGCAGCCCTTCCAGCGGTTCGAAATAGCCGCGCTTGATCCATTCGCGGTTCACGTCGAAGGGGCGGCAGGTGATCAGGTCGCCGCCGGCGCCGCCTTCGATCTGCGACTGGACCGCAGCGTTGTATTCATTGGTGTTGATCGGCGCGAACTCGACCTTGATGTCGGGATGCTTGGCTTCGAAGGCGGGCAGGATGGTGTCCTGCCAGACCGCGATATCCTCGGTGCGCCAGCTGTTCAAGGTGATGGTGACCGGGTCTGCAAAAGCGGCGCCTACGCCACCTGAAAACATCACGCCAAGCGTTGCCGCCAGCGGGATCGATACACGCATGGAACGCATTTTCCTGCTCTCCCTCAAGATGGTGCCTCGTGTGGATTCACGATTTTGCACTGTTGCCTGGGACCATACCTACTGATACATGTTGTGACAAGTGGTATTGTGTTGTCTTTTCCTGTTGAATGGCCTCGCGTCCCGAACGGGCACGGCAAACAGACAGGGCACACGGTCTGGATTTGGGAGGACTTGATGATTGGAGTTGGAATTCTGGGCTCGGGCTTCATCGCCGAGACCTATGCGGACTCGCTGCTCGACGTGCGCAACGCCGAGCTCGTCGCCTGCTCGTCTCGCAGTTTCGAACGCGCGGAAGCCTTCGCGAAAAAATGGGGTCCAAAGGTTACCGCCCACAGGGATATCGACGCCCTTTGCGCCGATCCGGCTGTCGAGCTCGTGGTGATCGCGCTGCCCAACGAGATCCATCTCGAAGCCGTCGGGATTGCCGCTGGGCACGGCAAGGCCGTCATCTGCACCAAGCCGTTGGCACGCACGGGCAAGGAAGCGCAGGAAATCCTCGACATCGTCCAGCGCGCCGGCATCTGGCACGGCTATGCCGAATGCGCCGTGTTTTCCCCCAACATCGCCAAGGCCCACCAGATGATCCAGGCGGGCGGCATCGGCAATCTCCTCACCATGCGCGCTCGCGAAGCGCATTCGGGGCCGCATGCGCCGCATTTCTGGAACGCCGAGCTCGCCGGTGGTGGCGCCCTGCTCGACATGGGCTGCCACACTGTCGAAAGCGCGCGCCACTTCTTCGGCAAGGACAATCTGATCACCGAGGTGATGGCGTGGGGCGCAACGCTGGTCCACGGCGACAAGACGACCGGAGAAGACACCGCGATCGCGCTGTTGAAATTCACCGGCGGCCAGCTCGCCACGATCGAATCGTCATGGATCGAGAAAGGCGGCATGCAGCTTCGCCACGAACTGGTCGGCTCGGCCGGGCGCATCGTCACCGATACTTCGGTCGGTCCGGTCTGGGGCTTCATCGAAAAGCCGGTGGGTTATCTGGTCGAAAAGGCCGATTCCGAGACTGGCTGGGTCTATCCGGTGCCCGAGGAAACCCGGGCCTACGGTTTTTCACAACAGATGCGGCATTTTGTGGAACACTTCGCGGCGGGGACAACGCCACTGGAAACCTTCGAGGACGGCGTCATCGTCAACCGGGTAATTGACGCCTGCTACCGTTCGATGCGAACCGGCGTCTGGGAGAAGGTGAAGGCGGATGGGTGACTGAGATGGAGGGCTCGCCACTGCAGTCGGACGGACCCGAACCGCTCTGGCGGCAAGCGGCCGATGCGATCCGGCAGGAGATCGCCACCGGCAAGCTTGCCTCGGGCGCGCGCCTGCCGGCCGAGCGCGACCTGTTCACGCGCATGTCGATCAGCAGGGTAACCTTACGCAGGGCGCTGCAAAGCCTTGTCGAGGAAGGTGTGCTGACGCCTTCGCACGGGCGCGGCTGGTACGTCTCGGCCAAGGTCCCGAAGGAGTTTCCCAACACGCTGGAATCGTTCAGTGAAACCGCGAAGCGCCTCGGCCTGACACCCTCCTCCGACGTGTTGCGCGCCGCGGAAGCGCCTGCTTCGCTGGACGAGGCCGAAGAGCTTTCGATCGCGCCCGGCGCGACGCTCTTCCACCTGGAGAGGATCCGGCGCCTCGACCAGGTTCCGGTCGCCGTCGACACCTCGTTCTTCGCCCTCGCTCTCGTTCCCGATCTCAGCGGGATCGACTTTCGAACCGCGTCGCTGTTCGGCTTGCTGATCGATGCCGGCGTCGACCTGGCCCGCGCCGAAACGACGATCGAGGCGCGCGGCGCGGATCCTGTACTGGCGCGTCATCTCGACATCGACGTCGGCAAATCGACCCTGGTGATGCGCCAGCTCATCGTCGATGCGGCCGGCCGGCCGCTGCTCTCCTCAACGATCCGATATGCCGGCGACCGCTATCGCCTCCGCACGTCGTTTTCACGGACAAGCAGGTCCTCGGGCCGCGGTCCCGGCTAGCCCAAGACTTCTCCGGGACCATCACCGTTAACGCTGGCTCAGCTCACGCCAGCCATTCTTTCACCGCCGGGCGAGCAAGAACCGCGCGCATCCGGTCCTCGGCGTCGGCAACAGCCGGCGCCATCGGGGCGCGGGTCGGGCCGCAATCGACGCCGATGACGCGGAAAGCCGCTTTCATGCCCGGCAGAACGCCGGTTTCCAGCAGCACCTCGACGAAGTCCTGCGATACCATCTGCAGCGTTTTCGCCCGTTCCAGGTCGCCGGCGCGGATCGCCTGGTCCACCGCCACGTAGAGCCTGCCGAGCAGATTGTAGGTGGTGCCGATGCCGCCATCGGTGCCGAGCATGCCGGCGGCGGCGTAGATCTCGTCGAAGCCGTAGTAGAACAGCTTTTGCGGCTGCCGCTTGCGCAGCAGCGAATATTTGAACAAGTCGGTGGAGGTGTATTTGATGCCTACGACATTGCCGAGATCGAGCAGCCGGACCAGCAAGTCGAGCGGTAGCGGCCGGCCGGTGCGCAAGGGGATCTCGTAGACGATCAGCGGCAATTCCGTCGCCGCCGCCAGCGCCTGGTAGTAGCCAAAAACTTCCTCGTCTGAGAACGGATAGGAATGCGGCGGCAGCGCAGACAGCGCGTGATAGCCGAGCTTTTGGGCCTGCCGCGCCAGGCGGATGGAATCGCGCAGGTTCGGCATGCCGACATGGGCGATCAGCCTGGTGCCGGTGCTTGCCGCGCCGGCGAACACCACCTCTTGCTGAGCCAGCAATTCGTCCACCGTCAGCAGACCGGATTCGCCGCTGCTGCCACCGACATAGAGCCCGGCCAGACCCTGGCGCAGGACATAGTCGTTGATGTTGCGCTGGCGCTGCGGATCGAACTCGCCGGCATCGCTCAGTCCGGTCATCAAGGCGGCATACATGCCCGCCAATTCCTTGGTCATTTTGGGGATCCTCGGTCTTTCCAGGAGTGTCAAAGGGTGGCCTCGCCGGCATGGTGGCAAGCGACGAGATGCTGGCCGGAAACGGGCGAGCCGAAATCGCGGACCGGCGGCTCCACCTTGGTGCAGATTTCCGTCGCCATCGGGCAGCGCGGATGGAAATGGCAGCCGGGCGGTGGCTTCGACGGATCGGGCACCGCGCCGCCCAGCACGATGCGCCGGCGTGTTCCGCCGGCTTTGGGATCGGGCACCGGGATCGCCGACAGCAGCGCGCGCGTATAGGGATGCAGCGGGCTGCCGAACACCACCGCGGTGGTGCCGGTCTCGACGATCCGGCCGAGATACATCACCGCGACGCGGTCGCTGAGGTAGCGGATCATCGACAGGTCGTGGCCGATGAACAGGTAGGTCAGCCCGAGGCGCGCCTTGAGATCGTCGAGCAGGTTGACGATCTGCGCCTGGATGGAGACGTCGAGCGCCGAGATCGGCTCGTCGGCAATGATGAATTTCGGATTGGCGACCAGCGCACGGGCAATGCCGACGCGCTGGCGCTGGCCGCCGGAGAGCTCGAACGGGTAGCGGTTGCGCAGCGCTTCCCGCAAGCCGACCAGCGCCAGCAATTCGCTGACACGCACATCGCGCGAGGCGCGCGTGCCGATCTTCTGGGCGCGCAGCCCCTCGCCGACGATGCGGCCGACGGTCATGCGCGGGTTGAGCGAGCCGAACGGGTTCTGGAAAACCATCTGCATGTCGCGCTGGCGCTGCTTGAGCTGCTCGCCTGTTGCACCGGCATAGTCCCTGCCCTCGAACAGGATGCTGCCGGCGCTCGGACGCTCGAGGCCGAGCACCGCGCGGCCGGTCGTCGACTTGCCGCAACCGCTTTCACCGACCAGCGCCAGCGTCTCGCCGCGCAGCACCTCGAAGCTCACCCCGTCGACGGCGTGCACCGCGCCAACCTGCCGCCTGAGCACACCGCGCCGGATGGGGAAATGCACCTTGAGGTCGGAAACGACGAGCAGCGGTTCTTGCTTTTGTGCGGCTACGGCAAGCTTGTCTGCAGCGGCTGCCGCCCTGCGCGGCAATCGCTCCACCTGCCGCCAGCGCCAGCATGCGGTGGTGTGGCCGGCGCCGACCGTTTCCAGCGGCGGCTTTGCCTCGCGGCAACGCGCCTCGGCATGGTCGCAGCGCGGCGCGAAGGCGCAAAAGGTCGGCGCCAGTGTGACGTTGGGCGGCGCGCCCTTGATCGGCACCAGCCTGGTGTTTGCCGCCGTCAGCGACGGAATCGAGTTCAACAGGCCGATCGTATAGGGGTGCGTCGTCTTCGAAAACAGCTCGTTGACCGGCGCGCATTCGACGATCGAGCCGGCATACATCACCGCGACGCGATCGACGAAGCCGGCGACCAGGCTGAGGTCATGGCTGATCCAGATGATCGCCATGCCGAGCTGTTTTTGCAGGCGCGCGACCAGTTCGACGATCTGCGCCTGGATGGTGACGTCGAGCGCCGTCGTCGGCTCGTCGGCGATCAGAATCGACGGCTTGCAGACCAGCGCCATGGCGATGCCGATGCGCTGCAACTGGCCGCCGGAGAATTGGTGCGGAAAGGCGCGCATGCGCTGCGGCGCGTTGGCGATGCCGACCAGGTCGAGCATGTCGAGCGCCTGGCGTTCGGCTTGCGGCTGGCTCAGGCCTTGATGTTCGCGCAGCGCCTCGGTCAGTTGCAGGCCGATGGTCAGCACCGGGTTCAGCGACGACATCGGATCCTGGAAGATCATCGCGATGTCGCGGCCGCGGATCTGGCGCAATTCGCTATCGGGCATGGCCAGAAGGTCGCGGCCGCGATAGAGCGCGCGGCCGGCGGTGACCCGGCCGGGCGGCTTGCGGATCAGACCCATCAGCGTCTGCGCGGTGACCGACTTGCCGGAGCCGCTTTCGCCGACGATGGCCAGCGACTCGCCTTCGGCAAGCTGGAACGAGACGTCGTTGACGGCATAGACCGAGCGGCCTTTTGGGCCGAACTCGACGCTCAACCCTTGCACCTCGAGCACGGGTCCCTGCCCCGGCGCTGTCGTTGGCTTGCGACCGGCTAGCACATCCACGCCCATCATTTCGCGCCCCCGCCCATGATATGCTGTGGGTCGAGCGCGTCCCGCAGGCCATCGCCAACGAAATTGATGCTGAGCACGGCAATCGCAATCATCGCGCCGGGCGGGATCCACATCCAGGGCTGGCTCTCCAGGATCGACAGCGTCCGCGCGTCGCGCAGCATGTTGCCCCAGCTGGCCGCCGGCGCCTGCGCGCCGAGGCCGAGGAAGGACAGCGAGGCCTCGAGCAGGATCACGGTGGCGACGTCGAGCGTGATCGCCACCAGGATCGGGCTCAGCACATTGGGCAGGATGTGCTCGAGGATGATGACCGAGGGCGAGGTGCCGAGCGAGCGCGCGGCAAGCACGAATTCCTGGTTGCGCAGCGAAAGGATCTCGCCGCGCGTCAATCGGGCGATCGACGGCCAGCTGAGCAGGCCGATGACCACCATGGTGTTGAAGATGCTGGGTCCGACCACGGCGACGAAAGCGATGATGATGACCAGGCGCGGAAAGGTCAGCACCATGTCGATCAGGCCCATCAGCAGGAGATCGACCTTGCCGCCGAAATAGCCGGCGACCGCGCCGACGAAGATGCCTATGGCCGCCGAGATCGCCACCGCGATGAAGCCGACCGACAGCGAGATGCGTCCGCCATAGAGGATACGGGCAAAGATGTCGCGGCCGGTGCCGTCGGTGCCCAGCCAATGGACGCCTCCAGGCGGCTGATTGCGGCCGCGCAGGTCGATGTCGTTGGGGCCGTAATGCGCGATCAACGGCGCCAGCACGCAGGCGAGCACGATGATGGCGAGCATGACCAGCCCGAGCGTCGCCAGGCGGTGGTTGAGGAAACGGCGCGCCGCCTCGCCCCACAGGCCACGCGAGGCGCCGGAGGCAACAGGTACATCGGCGACGGTGGCGTCAGTCATAGCTCACCCGCGGGTCGAGCACGCTGTAGGCAAGGTCGATCGCGAGGTTGGCCAGCATGACGATGATGGCGGTGATCAGCACATAGCCCATGATGACCGGGCTATCCCGGTTCACCACCGCGTCGATGAACATCAGGCCGATGCCCGGCCACTGGAAGATCGTCTCGATCACCACCGAGCCGCCGAACAGCGTCGGCAAAGCGAGACCGAAGACGGTGACCAGCGGGATCAGCGCGTTGCGTAAGCCGTGGCGCAGCGTGATCGTACTCGGCCGCAAGCCCTTGGCCTTGGCGGTGCGCATATAGTCCTTGTTGAGCACTTCGAGCATGCCGGCCCGGGCATAGCGCATGAAGATCGCGGCGCGGAACAAAGCGAGTGCGGCGGCCGGCAAGATCAGATGCCTGAGATTGTCGACGAGCGAGAAACTGTCGCCGGCGGTCGAAATGCCCGATGACGGCAGCCAGCGCAATTCCAGCGCAAAGACATAGACGAGCAGCAGCCCCATGAAGAAATCCGGGATCGACACGCCGACAAAGCCGCCAAGCGTCAGCGAATAGTCGGTCAGCCGGTATTGCCTGAGCGCCGAGATCACCCCCAGCGTGGTGCCGACGAGGAAGGCGACGAGCAGCGCCACACCCATCAGCTCGAGCGTCATCGGCAGCCGCTCACCGATGATCTCGCCGACGCTGCGGCCATTGACGAAGGAGCGGCCGAGATTGCCGTGCAGGATCTGGCCGATCCAGTTGAGGTACTGGATGTAGAGCGGCTGGTCGAGGCCGAGCTCGCCACGCCGCATCGCGATCAGCGCTTCGCTCGACGGCGCCTCCGCCGTGATCATCGCCAGCACGGCATCGCCCGGCATGGCGTGGGCGATGGCGAAGACGATCACGGTGACGCCGAACAGCACCGGAATGCTGAGCAGCAGTTTTCGCAGGAGATAGCTTAGCATCGGCTTCTCCTATGGCTGAAGAAAGCTCTTGAGGTGGTGGATCATGAGGCTCCGGCGGAGCCCCACGATCGTTGAACGAGGATCTTTCGAACGACTATTTCGCCACTTCCCACTTCTCGACTTCGTTGTAGACCGGGTGGTTGAAGATCACGAGCGGCTGCTCCTTGAAGTGCTGCGCCAGGCCGACGATGTGGTTGTTGAAAGCCAACGGCCGCACCTCGTTCCACAGCCAGGCCTTGGGCAGCTCCTTGTTGAGGATGCGCGAGGCTTCCTGATAGCTCTCGGCGCGCACGGCCCGATCGGCCGATTCCAGCCCCTTGTTGAAGAGTTCGTCGACCTTGGGATTGCAGTACCCCATGCTGAGAGGTTTTGCGCCGCAGACGACGACCGGCGAGCCGAGCGAGGGGTCGAGCCCCATGCCATTGGCGAAAAAGCCCATCTGGAAGCTGCCGTCGGCATAGGTCTGGTTGATCGCCGCCGGATCGAGCAGGCGCGGCTGGATGTTGACGCCGACAGCGGCCAGATAGCTCTGGATGGCGGTGACGGTGTCGACGTTCATCTGGTCGGAATAATAGTAGATGAAATCGACCGGCTGGCTGCCGTCCCAGCCCGCTTCGGAAAGCAATTGCCTGGCCTTGTCGGGATTGTAGTCGTAGGGCTCGAGGTCCTTGGCGCGCGCCCAGTCCTGCGGGAACAGTGTGTTCGACAATTCGCCGGCGCCCTGCTTGACGGTCTCGATGATGGCCCTGCGGTCGATGGCGTAGAGCATTGCCTGGCGCACCCGCACGTCGGCGAAGCGCTTGTTCTCCAGGTTGAACTGCAGGTAGGTCGGCAGGCCGGCGGAGAATTTCGGCAGCACCGTCAGGTAGTCGAGTTTCTGCAGGCGGGCGAGCTCGGAGATCGGCACGCCGCCGCCCTCATAGGACATGGCGTCGACCTCCTGCGTCTCGAGTGCGGCGATGATCGGCGGCACGTCCTTGTAGATCTGGTAGATGATGCGGTCGAGCTTGGGCGCGCCGAGGAAATAGTCGGGATTGCGGTCGACCTCGACATACTGGTCGCTCTCGTATTTCTTCCAGATGAACGGGCCGGTGCCGACGCGGTTGACCCAGAAGGCGTTGCCCTTGATATCGCCGGGCGCAACCTTGCCCAGAATGTGTTCGGGGAAGATGCTGATGGCGATAAGCTGCAATTGCACCCAGAGCGGCTTGGCGCTGTCGAGTTCAACCTGGACTGTCATGTCGTCAAGCGCCTTGACCCCCACAAGCGAGGAGGCCGAGCCATCCTGGAACGCCTTGTATCCGGCCACGGCCGAGAGCTTCTGCGACCACGGCGAGTTGACCTTCGGATTGGCGTAGAGATTGAGGCTGAACACCACGTCGTTGGCGGTGAAGGGGGTGCCGTCATGCCATTTGACGCCATGGCGCAGGCTGAAGACATAGGTCTTGCCGCCGTCGGGCGTCTTCCAGCTCTCGGCCAGCATCGGCTGTACGCCGTCGCCCGTCCATTTGATGTGGACGAGCCCCTGCAGCACGGTCTCGTCGAGTCGGTGGCCGCAGGTGGTGTGCAGCGTGCCCATCTCGATGCAGCCGGTGCGCATGGCCGAGCGGAACGTGCCGCCATCGGCGGCCTTGGCGAGGCCCGAGGCAAACATCAGCGCCAGAACAGGCACAAGGCTCATCAACAGTCGTCTCATGGAATTCTCCTCCCGTTGCTTTCCGCAGGCCGAAATCGGGGCGATGCCCTGCTCCAGGCCGATTTCCGCGCCAGGCACTCGCCTGTCGCGCCGACCGCCGCGCAATCAGCCAGCGGCGGCCTCCTCCAACCCGTCGGTCCCGCAAATCCTCAGTTGCGGCGACTGGTCTAATAGCTTAAAAGGTAGACCATGCACAATATGCCGGTTCGAAAAAAATTGTCCGATGAAGTCCGCCTCCGCCTGGAGGAGATGATCCGGGACGAGGTTTATCCGGTTGGCGCCTCGCTGCCGTCCGAACGCGACCTGATGTCGATGTTCGATGTCGGCCGCCCCTCGGTGCGCGAGGCGCTGTTTGCGCTGGAGAAGATGGGCCTGGTGCGCATCAACAGCGGCGAGCGGCCGAAGGTGACGCGGCCAACGCCGCGCAACATGCTGGAGCAGCTGACGGGCACGGCGCATCTGTTGATGGACCAACCCGACGGCATCGGCCATTTCGAGCAGCTGCGGCTGTTTCTCGAAGTCTCGATAGCGCGCCATGCCGCCGAGGTGGCGACGCGCGAGCAGATCGAGGCACTTGCCGCCGCACTTGCAGAAAACGAGCGTGCCATTCCCCGCGCCCGCGCCTTCGCGGTCACCGATGTCGCGTTTCACCGCGTGCTGACCGCAATCCCTGGCAATCCGATCTTCCTTGCCGCGCACGAAGCGCTAGTGGAGTGGCTGATCAACCAGCGCATCCACATGGCCAACACCGAAGTCGAAAACCGCAGGAGTTTTGCTGGCCACCAAAACGTGTTCGAAGCCATCGAGCGGCACGATCCGGAAGCGGCCGGGCAAGCGATGCGCGAGCATCTGGAAAACGCCCGGCGCAAGTTCAATCCGGGTCTGGCGAAGCCCGACTAGACGCGTCCGTCCAGGCATGGCTGGTCAACGGTGGCGGCGCGAGCACACCTCAGAGCGTGAAATGCTCGCAGCCGGGTGGAAATCCCGATAACACCCGGTATTATCTGCAAAAATATCGAAATCGGGAGGCTGCCGGTGCAGACCAAAAAGATCATCAATGACGGCAACCGCGCCGTCGACGAGATGCTGGAAGGCATCCTGGTCGCGCATCCCCGCCATCTCAAAAGCCTGGACGGCAGCCCACGCTCGGTCGTCGCGCGCGACGGACCGCGCCAGGGCAAGGTAGGCCTCGTCATCGGCGGCGGCTCGGGCCACGAGCCGAGCTTCCTCGGCTTCGTCGGCAAGGGGCTGGCCGATGCGGCGGCCATCGGCAACGTCTTCGCCTCGCCGCCGCCCGATCCGATCCTCGAATGCGCCAAGGCGGCCAGCGGCGGCGCCGGCGTTCTGTTCATGTACGGCAACTATGCCGGCGACGTGATGAATTTCGACATGGCCGCCGAGATGGCGGCGATGGACGACATCGAGGTGCGCACGGTGCTGAGCACCGACGATGTCGCCTCCGCACCGCGTGACCAGCGGCACAAGCGACGCGGCGTCGCCGGCAATTTCTTCATCTTCAAGGCGGCCGGTGCCGCCTGCGACCGGATGCTGTCGTTCGACGAATGCGAGCGTATCGCCGGGAAGGCCAACGACCATACCTTCACCATGGGCGTCGCGCTGTCGCCCTGTTCGCTGCCACAGACCCGCCGGCCGAATTTCGAGATCGGGCCGGACGAGATGGAGATCGGCATGGGCATCCATGGCGAGCCCGGAATCGCCCGCGAAAAGCTGAAGACGGCCGACGAAATCACCGATGAGATGCTGGACAAGATCCTGGATGAGATGGCGCCGGCGCGCGGCGACAAGGTCGCCGTGCTCGTCAATTCGCTCGGCTCGACGCCGCTGATGGAGCTCTACATCATGAACCGGCGGGTGAAGCAGAGGCTCGACGATATCGGTGTGTCAATTCACGCGACCTGGGTCGGCAATTACTGCACCTCGCTTGAAATGGCCGGCGCCTCGATCACGCTGCACCAACTCGACGGCGAGTTGCAGACGATGCTGGACCACCCCTGCGACTGCGCCATGTTTCGCGCTGGCTAAACCTGCTCTGCGGCAAGGGACAAGAACATGACGACAATCGACAGTGCCCGCCTTGCCAGCATGTTCGGGGCCATCGCAGACGCCATGTCAGCCGACAGGGACCGGCTTTGCGCGCTCGACGGGGTGATCGGCGATGCCGACCACGGCATTGCGATGGATCTGGGATTTTCCGCCGCACGCGACGCGGTCGCGGCGCTGGATACCGGGTCCACCGATCCGACCACATTACTCAACGCGGCGGCGAAATCGTTCCTGAATGCCGTCGGCGCCTCCTCGGGTCCGCTCTATGCCACCGCGTTCATGCGCGGCGCGGCAGCCGTCAAGGGCAAGGCAACGCTTGACGACGCCGACGCGGTCGCAATGTTCCAGGCCATGGCCAGGGGCATTCAGGATCGGGGCAAGGCCGAGCCAGGCGAAAAGACGATGATGGACGCATGGGCGCCGGCAGCACAGGCGGCGGGCGAGGCGCTGGCTTCCGGCAAGGGTCTGGCCGGCAGTCTCGAGGCTGCCGCGCACGCGGCAAAGGCAGGCGCGGAAGCGACCAAGGCGATGATCGCCAGCAAAGGCCGGGCCTCCCGCCTCGGCGAACGCTCGCTTGGCCATATGGATCCAGGCGCCGCGTCCGCCGTGACCGTGATCGAGGCGATGCGGGACGCCTTGACCGTCTAGTTCAACCCGTCAGTCCCGACGCCTTCAGCGCTTGCTGTCGAGCTTGTCGATGGCCTGAACGTTCGCGGCGGAGGGACCATTCGGATCGAACTCCGAGGCCAGCCATGCGTCGGCGATCGATTTCGCCAGTTCGGGACCGATGACGCGGGCGCCCATGGTGATGATCTGGGCGTTGTTGGACTTGGCGGCGCGCTCGGCGGAATAGGTGTCGTGGGTCAATGCGGCGCGAATGCCGGGCACTTTGTTGGCGGATATGCTGACGCCAATGCCGGTGCCGCAGAACAGGATGGCCCGGTCGTAGCTGCCGTCCAGAATTTCGTGGCCGACCTTGGCGGCGATATCGGCGTAATATCCGGCCTGGCTGAGATCAACGACCTGCAGTCCCGGCTTCGTAGCGAGATGCTTGGCAATGACGTCGAGCAGCGGCTTGCCGGCGCTGTCGGCTCCGAGTGCGATTTTCATGGCGATGAACTCCTTTGCTTCGTGTCGTGACTGTCAGCGCCCGATGGCGGCCGACGCCTTTTTCAGGATGTCGACATAGCCTTCCGCTTGCCACGCCGAGCGGCCGATGAACAGGCCATCAATATGCGGCTGGCCGATCAATTCGGCCGCGTTGCCGGGATTGACGCTGCCGCCATAGAGCACGAGCGGGGCAGCCGGCAACCGGCTTGCAGCGACCTGCTTGATCAGCGCCTGCTGCTTGTCGGCATAGTCGGCGCTTGCCGGGATGCCCTTCTCGCCGATCGCCCAGACCGGCTCGTAGGCAAAGAGGATTTCCGCCGACAATTCATCGCCCTTGAGCCCTTGCAGCGCACCAAGAACCTGGGCGGTCAAAACGTCATCGGCGCGGCCGTCTTCGCGCTCGGCCAGCGTCTCGCCAACGCAGACCAACGGCACGAAGCCGTGCCTGACCGCGGCTGCCGTCTTCAATCCGACAGTGACATCCGTTTCGCCGAAATGCTCGCGGCGCTCGCTATGGCCGAGTTCGATCAGGTCGAGCCCGCAATCCCTGAGCATCACTGGCGACACTTCGCCCGTCCAGGCGCCGGCGTCCGCCCAATGCATGTTCTGGGCGCCGACTTTCACGCGCGTCGCGGCCAGCGCCGCCTTGACCTGGCGCGCGGCAGTGAATGGCGGAATGACGAAAGGTTGTATCGCTTGATCGAAACCGGGCACGAATGCCGCCAGGGCATCAGCAAACTCCAGCGCTTCCGCCAGCGTCTTGTTCATCTTCCAGCTCGTGCCGACCCAATATGGGGTCATTCTTTTTCTCCTTCGGCGCGTGTTTTCCTGACCGCCATCAGTGCCGGCCATGAGGCCGCTGTTTCACTCAAGCCCGGGGCTTGAGACTGTCACGGCCACTGTCGATGTAAGGCGCCCAGAAATCCACCGACTCACGGATCATCTCGATCACCTGATGATCGACCGGTTCCCTCTCCCTGAAGGAAAGTTCAAGGCAAATTTCATTGTCGGTTCCGCCGCCCTGCCGCACGGTGTCGAGCAATCTCTGCGGAATTATGCGGCCATCCTTGTTGTAGGCAGCCGTGAACGGCCAGTGCCCGCCCTTGTTCATCGAAGACTGCTTGATGTGGATGATCGGCGATTGCAATGGAAACGCCTTCGCCCAGGCATAGGGATCGGTATCGGCAGGATTGGGCGAGGTGACGTCGCCATGGTCGATGTCCACCATCATCTTCATCGGTATGGGCAGCTTCGCCGCATCGATGGCGCGCTGCAGGGCAACGCAGTTCTCGATCGTGTGGCCGAACTCGCGGCCCACCGACATCGGCTCCCAGAACAGATATGTCAGGCCCGCCGCCTTGGCGTGTTCGGCCACCTCGCGCCAGCATTCAAGCGCGATCTCGAGAAGCACTGCCCGCCGCTGCGGATCATCAAAGTCCTTGTAGGTGAATATGGCGAACTGCGTGCCCATGCCCGAAGCGCCGAGCTCGGCGGAAATATCGGCGAAGGTCTTGAACCAGTCGACATAGTAGCGCCGGACATCCGCGTCCGGATGGCCGAAATGGTTGAGTCGGCCGTAGGGTCCGGTCATGCCGGAGGTGACCCTGACACCGGTCCGCGAAAGCGCGCTGTTGAACAGGCGCAGGAATTTGGCAATCGTCGCCGCCGGCCAGCCCGGATTGACGAATTCATGCGTCAGCTGCACGTCGCGGATGCCGATGCCATAGGCAATTGCGTCGATCAGGTCGTCTGGATCGGCGAAGCGATTGACCAGCGGGTTGGTGTTGAGGGAAAGCGTGAACGCCATCAGTCTGCCGTCGCCATGATGTTGCCGAACCAGTCTTCGAATGCCTTCCGCTCGGCCGCATCGATATGCAGGCCATGTTTGGTACGACGTTCCAGGATATCGGCTGACGTGCCGGCCCATTCGGTGTCGACCAGGAACTTTGCCTCCCGTTCATAAAAATCGGGGCCGAAGCGGCGCCCGAGATCCGCCTCGCCAAGTGCGCCGGCGAGCAATTGTCTGGCACGGGTGCCATAGCTTCGAGCGTAGTGCTTCACCAGCGACGGGCCGAGCCACGAAAACTCGGTGTGCAGGTCGCTCAGGAACTGTTCGAAGTCTGCGTTCGGCAGGTCGCCCCCGGGCAAGGCGGCAGTCGCCGTCCATGCCTTCCTCATCGTCGGAAAGAACGGCTGGATTTTTTCCAGCGCATGCTCGGACAGCTTGCGGAAGGTGGTGATCTTGCCGCCGAATACCGAAAGCAGCGGTGCGCCGCCATTCGGAGCGTCGAGTTCGAAAATATAGTCGCGCGTCACAGCACTTGGATTGTCAGCATTGTCGTCATAGAGCGGACGCACACCGGAAAAGCTGTAGACCACGTCCTGTGGCGTCAGCTGCCGCTTGAAGTAGCGATTGACCACCTTGATCAGATACTCGACTTCGTTTGCCTCGGCTGCCACTTCCTCGGGCCTGCCTTCGTAGGGAATGTCGGTCGTGCCGATCAGCGCCAGATCGTTCTCGTAGGGGTTGACGAAGATCACCCGCTTGTCGCTGTTCTGGATGAGATAGGCCTGCCGTCCCTCCCAGAACTTGGGCACGACGATATGGCTGCCCTTTACCAGCCGAACATTGCGGGTGGAATTCTGCCCGGCGACGCGGCTTACGATGTCGTTGACCCATGGCCCCGCCGCATTGACCAGCGCCCGCGCGCGGACTTTCGTCATCGCACCCGTGCGGCCATCCTGCATGTCGATCGACCACAGTCCGCCTTCGCGGCGTGCCGCGACACAGGCGGTGCGCGTGAGCACCCTGGCGCCGCGCTGCCTGGCATCCAGGGCGTTGAGCACCACCAGGCGCGCATCGTCGACCCAGCAGTCGGAATATTCGAAACCGCGCTTGAATTCGTCCTTGATCGGCGCCCCTTCCGGCGCAGTTCTCAGATTGAGCGTCCTGGTTCCCGGCAGCCGTTTGCGGCCGCCAAGGTGGTCGTAGAGAAACAGCCCGAGCCGGACCAGCCATGCCGGCCTGTCTTCGGGGCTGTGCGGAAGAACGAAGCGCATCGGCCAGATGATATGCGGCGCCGCCTCGAGCAGCACCTCGCGTTCGATCAGCGCTTCGCGAACCAGCCGGAATTCATAATATTCCAGATAGCGCAGGCCACCATGCACAAGCTTGCCCGAGCGCGAGCTGGTTCCCTGCGCCAGATCATCCTTTTCGCACAGGATGACGGAAAGCCCGCGACCTGCCGCATCGCGCGCTATGCCGGCTCCATTGACGCCGCCGCCAATCACGAAGAGATCGACGACATCTGTTGTATTGCTCAAGACTTTGCTCCTGTGCGGCGCGCCATGCCCTTCCACACCGGCCGAAGCGCCTGGTGCGCCGCGACGAAGGAAGGAAAGAGCGCATCGTAGGTTTGCGAAAGCGCCTCGTCATAGGCATCGCAGTCGCCGAGAAGCGGCGTCACCCACTCGGCAGCGCAGTCTTCCATGGAGCCATAGACGCCAAGGCCGACGGCGGCCATCATCGCGGCACCTGCCGCGCCTGCTTCCTGGCGGCTGCTCGTTCGCACCTGCGCCCGGGTCGCGGCTGCAATGATGCGACGCAGAGACGGGCTGCGCGCAGCCCCGCCCGACAGCCGGATCTCACTCGGCACGGCGCCCATCGCCTGGTAGCAATCACGGGCGGCGAAGGCCAACCCCTCAAGGACGGCGCGTGCCAGATCACCGAAGCCGTGCTTGACCGAAAGGCCGATGAAGCCCGCGCGCGCATTAGGGTCGACGAATGGTCCGCGTTCGCCGGCGAGCGATATATAAGGCTGGTAGACCAGCGATCCCGGTTCCGATCCCTCCACCCAGACGTCGAGCGCCTTCAGCAATTCGTCGCGCGAGAGCTCGGCGCCGCCGGCAGTGAGCACGTCGCGCGCAAGGCCAAGCAGCCAGTCTATGTTGAGCGTCGCCGCCATGTTGGACTGGAGTTGTGCAAAGGCACCCGGCACAGGCATGGCGATCGTATAGCCGGACCCATCGCCGTTAAGCACGACATCGCCGGGTGTGCGGGCGAAGCGCGTGTGTATGCCTGTCGAGCCGATGACCGTGCAGCCGACATTGCCACTCGGATCATAAAGGCCGGCTCCGAGCGCTGTCATGACCATATCCACGTAGCCCAGGACCACAGGCGTCCCTTCGAGCAGGCCGGTCTCTCCCGCTGCCGATCGCGATAGCGGATGATGGTCGGTGGTGCCTTCGAGCATCGGAGGCAACAGGCGGCGATGCGTCGTCAGATCCAGGATGTCGAAGACTTCGTCGGAATAGCTGCGCGAGCGAAAATCGCCGAAGGTGAAAGTTCCTTCGGACGGATCGGTGGCGCGTTCGCCCGTCATCTTGAAGTAGAGCCAATCCTTGCAATGCAGTGCGGTCGCCGCCCGCTCCAGCATGTCCGGATTGTTCTTTTTCATGAAGGCAAGCTGGGCGCCCTGCTGGCAGGAATTGAGCCCCGTGCCGGTCAGCTCAAACCGCGTGCGATCGCGGGGATCGGCGCGCATCTCGTCCACCAGATGACCGGCGCGGGCGTCGAGCCACAGCCAGGCGCGTGAGACCGGCAAGCCGTCGCCATCGATCAGCCAGGTTCCGTCGCCCTGCCCGGTGATGGCAACTGCCGCGGTTCGTTGCGCGAGGTCAGGGATTTTGGTCGCCAGGTCGCGAACCGTCTGTGCCATGTCGCGCCAGGTCTGATCCAGGTCCTGCTCGGCGCCGCCACCTTCCAGCGTGACGAAGCTGTTGGTCACCGACGTCATGGCGAGCTGCCGCCCGGACAGATCGAAAGCGACCGATTTGATCACCGACGTTCCCGCGTCGATCCCGATCAGCAGATCTTTCATGCCGCAAATTCCGGTTGGTTACGAAGGCAGTTCACAAGGACGATCTTGTTGTCTCAAGCCGTAGAAGAGGCAGGGAGTGTCCGCAAGGACACCCCCTGTGCAGGTTTCATTCCGACAGCACGAAGGGTGCGGTGTACTTGTCGACATTGTCCTTGGTGATGAGAAGGCAATCGAACAGCTGCTTCTCGGTCGCAGCACCTGTGGCGCCCGACTTGATGAACGAGTCGGCCTGCTGCACGGCCTTGGCCGAGAAGATGGCCACCGGCTGAAGCACGGTGTACTGCAGTTCACCGGACTTGATCGCCGCAACCGCATCAGGCGAGCCGTCGAAGCCGCCGACCTTGATACCAGCCAGCTTGCCGGCTTCCTTCAGCGCCGCAACCGCGCCGAGCGCCATTTCGTCATTGCCGCTGATCACGGCGATGATGTCGGGATTGGCCTGCAGCATGCTCTGCATCTTGTCGTGGCCCTGGGTACGATCCCAGTTGGCGACCTGCGAGGCAGCCTTTTCGAGATCCGGATACTGGCTGAGCACAGTCGCGTAGCCGTTCGAGCGCGTGGCGGCATTGTTGTCCGACGGGGCGCCGAGCAGTTCGACATATTTGCCCTTTTCACCGACTGCCTGCACCCATTGCTGGGCACCCAGAGCGGCACCCTGAGCATTGTTGGAGACAAGCTGCCCCTTGGCGAGGCCTTCCTGGTTGATCTCCGCGTTGACGAGGAAAACCGGGATGTTGGCGGCAATCGCCTTCTTCACCGCGCCGACGGAGCCGTCGGCGTTGGCCGGGTCGAGGATGATCGCAACGGACTTGTTGGTGATGGCGGTGTCGATCAGGTTGCTTTCCGTGTTGGTGTCGCCCTTGTGGGCAGCGACGTTGGCCGTATAGCCGAGCTTCTCGGCCTCGGCCTTGGCGACGTTGCCCTCGGTCAGCCAGTAGGGGTTGGCCGGATCGTTGACGATGATCGAGATCAGGCCTGCGGCCGACGCGGCGGCCGTAAACCCGACGACCATCGCGGCTGCAAGCAGACTTTTCAGCATTGTTTTCATGTACATTCCTCCAAATGATTTACGCGGTATTGCTGCCAGTTCACATGGCAGTCTTCCCTTGGGCAGGATTGGCCGGCTCGGCCTTCCCCCGTTGCTGAGAAGTCGGTTGGCCACCTGTCGAGCTTGGGAGCTTGCTGCGGCGGCGATACTGAACGGCATTGAGGAGCACGGCGAGCACGATGACCGCGCCGGTGAACACTGTCTGCCAGTAGGATGAGATGCCGATGATCACCAGACCATCGGAAAGGAAGCCGATGACGAAGGCGCCAAGCAGGGTTCCACGGATGTTGCCGCGCCCGCCGGTCAGCGCCGCACCGCCGATGACGACGGCCGCGATGGCCGTCAGTTCATAGGTGGTGCCGGCGGTCGGTCCGGCCGAGGTCAGCTGCGAGGACAGGATCAGGCCGGCGATGGCGGCACAGATGCCTGACAGCACATAGACGGAAACCTGCACCGACTTGACCGGAACGCCGGACAGTTCGGCCGCGCGCTCGTTGCCGCCTGATGCGTAGAGCCAGCGCCCGAAGGCGGTGCGATTCAGGACGACGCTGCCGATGAGCGCGATGACCGCGAGAACCACCACGCCGGTAGGCACGCCGAACAGTCGGTTGAAGCCAAGCGCATCGAAGCCGGTGTTTCCGAGTTCCGGCTTGCCGCCGAGATTGTTGTAGGTCAGGCCGCTGGTCATCAGCAGCGCCAGGCCGCGGGCCATGTACATGACGCCCAGCGTGGCGACGAAGGCCGGAACCTTGAAGCGCGCGATGAGCACGCCGTTGATCAGCCCGACGCCGGCGCCGAGCATGCAGGCAATCACCGCGACCACCCAGACCGGCGGATAGAGAACGACGCCCAGCCAGGTCAGCGTCACGCCTTGCATCAGGAAGCCGGCGACGACGCCGGCCAAGCCCAGCGTCGACCCCACCGACAGATCGATGCCGCCATTGAGGATGACGAGCAGCATGCCGACCGCGAGAATTCCGAAGATGGCGACATGCGAGGCCATGGTGAGGAAATTCGCCACCGAGAGGTAGTAGGGCGACAGGATCGAAAAGACGACGATGATGACGATCAGGGCAAAGAAGGCCCGGCCCTCGAGCAGCAGCTTGGCGAGATCGAAGCCTTCGCCGCGCGCGCTTGGACTGGACTGTTTTCTGGCCTGGCTGACGTCGGTCATGATCGGGGCTCCGAAATTCGTGGTGATCAGGCGACCACGGCTTCGCCGGAGGCGGCCATGATCTGCTCTTTGGTGGCGTTGGCGCCGAACTCTGCTGAAATCCTGCCCCGGCGCATGACGACGATCCGGTGCGCGATGCTGAGGCACTCGTTGACCTCGGAAGTCGAGAAGACAACCGCCAGGCCCTGCGCGGCACGCTCGCTCAGCAAGCGGAAGACCTCGGCCTTGGCGCCGACATCGATGCCGCGGCTCGGCTCGTCGAGGAGGATGACTTTTGGGTTGGTCGTCAGCATCTTGCCGATGACCACTTTCTGCTGGTTGCCGCCGGACAGCGATCCGATCATGGCGTTGCCGCCCGCGGTCTTGACGGTCACCTTGCGGATCGAGTCTTCGACCAGCTCTCGCTCCCTGGAGCGGGACAGAAACAGCCCTTTTGCAAACGCCTCGATGCTGGCAAGCGAAAGATTGCGGCCGACGGTCATCGTCTGCACCAGCCCGTCGCGCTGGCGGTCCTCGGGGACCAGCACAAGGCCTCTGGCGATGCGCTGGGCAATGCTCAGCCCCGAGACGTCCTCGCCTTCCAGCAGCGCGCGGCCGCCCGCCATCGGCACCCGTCCGGCGACAGCCTCCAGCAATTCCGTGCGCCCGGCGCCCATCAGCCCATAGATGCAGACGATCTCGCCCGCCCTGACGTCCAGCGACAGGTGATCGACGACCGAATAGCCCGAGCCCGAAGCATCTATGACGCTGACATCCTCGATCGACAGCGCGACCTCGCCGAATTCATGGCCGGTCGGCGGCGAGCCGAGATCGAAGTTCTCGCCGACCATGTTGCGGACGATCCATTCGAGATCGATGTCCCTGGCTTCGGCCGTTGCCGTTATCGCGCCGTCGCGCAGGACAACGGCGTAATCGGTGATCTGCAGCGCCTCTTCGAGATGATGCGATATGTAGACGATGGAGACGCCGCGGCTGGTCAAATCGCGGATCACCTTGAACAGCACCTCCACCTCGGTCGCGCTGAGCGCCGATGTCGGTTCGTCCATGATGAGGATGCGCGAGTCGACCGACAGCGCCCGCGCAATCTCGACGATCTGCTGCTGGCCGAGGCGCAGATCCTCGACCAGGGTCATCGGGTCGATGTCTTCCTCGAGATCGGCCATCAGCGCGCGCGCCTGGCGCGACTCCTCGGCGAAGTCGAGGCCGGTCCTGGTGCGCAGCTCACGGCCCATGAAGATGTTGTCGCGAACGCTGAGATTCGGCGCCAGGCTGAGTTCCTGGTGGATGATCGAGATGCCGCGGTCGCGCGCGTCCGAGGACGAGGAGAAACTGACGAGATTGCCGTCGAGCACGATGTCGCCGGATGTCGGCGTGACGACACCGGACAGGATCTTCATCAGCGTCGACTTGCCGGCGCCGTTCTCTCCAAATAGCGTCGTGACCTTGCCGCGATGGATGTCGAAATTGACGCCCTTGAGCGCATGAACGCCGCCATACGACATGACGATGTTGCGCGCCGAAAGCACGGCGTCGTCTGCTGCTGGCCCGGTGTCGGCAGCCGGTTTCATTGCACCTCCAGCCTCACTGGAGTGACGAGCCAACTCTTCGGATTGACCAGCTTGAAGGCGCCGACCACCGATATGGTCTTGCCGGTCAGGGCGCTGGTATCGACCTTTGCCAGGACTTCCTTCTTCATCTCGTTGTTCAGCGCCGAGCCGGCGTCCTGGTATTCGATCTGATTGGTGAACTGGCCAAATGTGATCTTGCCGGTGGCGTCGCGCAGCTCGGTGCCGTTGATCGCCGGCCCCGTCTGCACGCGAACCTGCAACGTGTCCGGCACGCCCTCGACGGCGACCTTGTAGATGCCCGATTTTCCCTCGCCGACGACACCGCTGAACTTGACCGAGATGACCGGTCCGACGCCGGCGGGCACGCCGTATTCCTTCTCGGCCGTCGCCCTGTCCTTGGCGATCGCCGTCGCCACCGTCACCGCGTCGGCGGCGCGTGCTTCGACATCAGCCTGCACCTTGGGAAACTCCGACTTGCCATAGTCGGCCGCGGAGAAGACGGCGCTGCGAACGTCGCCCGCGGATCCGATCCTGACGACCTTGGTGTCGAGCGCCATGGCGCCGAGCAGAACCAGGACCGCGGCGGCAGCGATGGTCCGCCGCAGGCCAGGCGAGGACTGACGGGTTGGCGCCGTGGTGGCCTTCGCGCTCATGACGCAACCGCCAGCAAAGCCGATTTGCCGTTGTCACGCATTCGACGATCCTCCGTTCACATGGTGCTTCGGCGCGCCGGACGCCGCATTGGATTGGCTAAGTTCGACAAGCGCGCGGGCGGTGCATTCATCGGTGATCAGGCCGCTCAGGTAACGGCTTTCGAGCACCGCTTTGATCGCCCGCACTTTCACCTTGCCGCCGGCGACGGCGACGATCCTGCGACCTTTCAATTGGTCGCGCGGGAGCGCCAGGATTCTGTCCGACAGCGCCGTTTCCACCGGGCGCCCGTTGTCGTCGAAGAAGTGGGCGAGCAGCTCGCCGACGCCGCCATCGCGTTTGACCTCGTCGATTTCGGAATGCTCGATCATGCCGGTTGCGACCAGCGAGGCTTCCCGTTCGGCGGTCCCAATGCCGACGAACATCAGGTCGGACCGGCTTGCGAGAGCGAAGACATCGCTGATGCCGCGCTGGCCAAGCAGCACCTCACGGTCCTCGGCGGTGTTGGCGACGAAGGGCACCGGCATCACATAGGCCTGCGCGCCGGTCCGCTCGGCCAGCCGATGCATGACATCGTGCGGGTTGGCCGCGAATTTGCGCGTCACGCCGCCGAGCAGCGAGACGAAACGGATATGGGCGGCGGCGGTGCGCGTCAGATATTCAACGCTTGCGGCAAGGGTGCGGCCATGGCCGACGCCGATCAGCATGTCTTCGCCACGATCGATCTCGCGCTTCAGAAACTGCGCGCCGGCGATGCCCAGCCCCCTGAGAGGCAGGTCTTCCTGATCCAGATCCGGAACCACCTCGCAATAGTCGAGCCCGTATGCGGCGGTCAGGCGCTGCTCCAGTTCCACACACTCGGCGACGTCGCCGTCGATGAAGACCCTGACCAGACCTTCCTGGTTGGCCTTGGTGATGAGCCGATGCGCCTTCAGGCTTGTCAGGCCAAGCCGCTTGGCCACCTGGGCCTGCGTGAGACCGCCGGCATAGTGAAGCCAGGCCGCGCGCGTGGCGAGACTGGACTCATGGTCCCGGTTAGCGGTTCCGCCGGATTTCAAGCCATCTCCTCCCTGAGATGATATTATTATCTTTGTGTGCAAAAATTTTCACATCCCTGCATCGCTGTCAATCCCTCTGCGGATCGGCTTCCAAGCCACGGCGGGAATTCACAAGCCGCGCCCTCCCCGATCCCGCCCTGCCGGCGCATCGGCAGCCTCGGCCTATTAGCAGGTGGGCATGTTAGCTGATCATATGGCGATGTTAATTTAACGTCAATCGATGTTATTTAATGCCATCTCTGGCGGCAACACAAAGATCGTCGCCGCCGAATTATCCGCTAAGTGTCTGCTTTTAATCAGATATACCCAATGGGATAAAAATCCCAATCCGGCTGTGAGTTGGGACGTTTTGCGGATGCGACTGAGCCATGGGCAAACCGATCGGATTGCCTCAAGAAAGGGGCATTGGCACTATCGATGGGGCGATCAGTCCAGCCGCATCAGGTTCCTGCCTTCGAGCTCCACTACAGCGGCCTCGACTTCCTGCGCAATGCGCCCAGAGCTCCAGCCCAACGCCCGCCCGGCGATCACGGCAATCTCCTGCAGGTCCCGGCATGTCAGGGTACCGCCTATGGCGAGCGTGCTGCGGCGCAAGACGATATCGGCCAGATGTTCGACGAACTCGCTGCGAACGATGTAGTCGATCTCCGATTTGCTGTAGCCGCCGGAGTCCGGCAGATGGCCATCACCATCCGGCCCGTGCCTGGCGATCTCCAGGGCTCGGGTTCCGTAGCGCGACAGCAATTGGTCGAGACGTCGTTCCTCGCTGCCTGTTTGCGACCGCGCCCGAGCCAGCCAGTCCGTGCGCGCCGCGGCATTGGCTGGGAAGTCCTTGCCGCCGCCGATCGGCATGGATTGCGTCGTTACCTTGCGGCTGCGTTGCAGGCGATCGAGTATCGCGTTGGCGACTTCCTCGGCGAAACCGCGAAACGTCGTCCATTTGCCACCAACCAGTGAGATGACCGCGAAGGGCCTGTCCCGGTCCGGCTCGGCGACCGGGGCCGAATGGTCGCGGCTGATCAGCCCGGGCACCGACGTCTCCGACGCCGGCAGCGGCCTGATGCCGCTATAGGCATAGACGATCTGGTCGCGTTCGAACGCCATGCCCGGCAGCAGGGTCCGCACACTCTCGAG
Source organism: Mesorhizobium newzealandense (assembly GCF_042682145.1). Taxonomy (NCBI): domain Bacteria; kingdom Pseudomonadati; phylum Pseudomonadota; class Alphaproteobacteria; order Hyphomicrobiales; family Phyllobacteriaceae; genus Mesorhizobium; species Mesorhizobium newzealandense. The sequence goes on from NZ_JBHUGZ010000001.1 coordinate 147,794, forward strand.
CAGATACTCGACTTCGTCCGGTTCGCAGCGAACCTCGTCCGGGTTGTCGGCCTTGATGTCGGTCGAGCCGACCAACGCCAGGCCGAGGTAATCGTAGACAAGGCAGATGCGGCCGTCATCGGCCTCGAAATAGAGCATGCGGCCGGCCAGGCTCCTCACCAGGTCGTCATGCTTCAGCAGAATGTGCGAGCCCTTGGTGCCGCCGATCATCTTCGACGGCGCGCCAAGCAAGGCGTTGACATCGTCGATCCAGGGACCGGCGGCATTCACCACCAGTTTCGGCCGCACCGAGAATGCGCCGCCGCTTTCCGGCTGAAAGGTCAGCACGCCATTGGCTGAGTTCACCAGCGCCGTGTAGTTCGTGCTGGCCGAGGCTGCATCGGCCTGCAGCCCATCGAGGATCAGTTCCAGCACCAGCCTTTCAGGATGACTTATCTTGGCATCGTAATAGGTGCCGGTGGCGACGATCGAAGGGTTGAGCGCCGGCATCTCACTGAGCGCCTGCCTCCGCCCGACCATGCGGTGGCGCGGCATGACCTGGTTTCGCGAGCCATAGAAATCGTAGATCATCAGGCCGATCTTGATCAGGATGGCGCCGCGGCTGCGCGGCGCGCTGGTCGAGCCGAACAGCGTTTGCAGCGCCGCCAGCATGCCCTTGCTCCAGGAGAAGATCGGGATAACGGTCGGCAACGGGCTGACATAGTGCGGTGCGTTCTGCAAAAGCAGGTTGCGTTCGAGCGTCGACTGCGCCACCAGCCCGAACTCGCCGGTTTCGAGATATTTCAGGCCGCCATGGATGAGCCGCGATGGTGCGGCGCTGGTGCCCGAGCCGAAATCCGCCTTGTCGACGATCAGGCAGCTGACGCCTTGCGCGCACAGGTCGCGAAACAGCCCCGCTCCGTTGATGCCGGCGCCAAGAATGACGACGTCGACCTCGCCGGTCCCGGCCATGGCGGCGAGACGCCCGGCGGCATTTTCCGCGCCTGCTCCGCCAGTTGGGCTCATGACGCCTTTGTCTCGATGACGCACAGCTTCACACCGGCCCGCTCAAGGCTCTGCGCCTGTGCGTCGCCCAGGCCCCCGGTCGTCAGCACGGCATCGAAACTGGTCAGATCGTCGAAGACATGCAGTGCGATCCTGTCGAATTTCGCATGGTCTACGAGCAGGATGCGTTTCACCGATGCCGCCATCATCGCCTGCTTGACCCGCACGACATTCGGATCCTGGATGAAGGCGGTCCTGCCGGTGATGGCCGAAGCCGAACAGATCAGCACATTGGCGCGAAGCTGCGCCACGGCGTTCTCGCAGACGATGCCGATATAGGCATTGTAGGTGCCGTGGTACTTGCCGCCGAGGCAGATGAAGTCGATGTCGTCGACATTGGTCAGCAGCGAAGCCGTCGCCACGCTGTTGGTGATGACGGTCAGCGGCTTGACGTCGAGCAGCAGCGTGGCGACGGCGTTTGCCGTCGACGAATCGTCCAGCATGACCACCTGTCCGGCTTCGACATAATCCAGTGCCGCCCGCGCCAGCGTATCCTTCTCGGCTCTGTTGACCGTCACCCGGTAGCGAAAAGCGCTTTCGTAGAGACCGGAAGGCTGAACCGTCACCGCACCGTGCAGCTTGCGCAGCACGCCCTGCTGCGCCAGCCGGTCGATATGCCGGTGAATGGTCATGCGCGATACGCCGAAATGCTCGACCAGATCGTCGATGCGTACCTGGCCGAGCTTGATCACATAGTCGGCGATCTCTTCGCGTCGTTCGTCGGCCTTGATCATGCAGTCCCCCTGGTGTCCTGCCGCGCCAGCCTTTCGATGTCAGGCCATTGCGATTTCAGCTGCTCGGCGATGCGGCAATAGAGAGAAAATCGCTCGCTGAACACAGCACTGGAGGCGGGCACCGGCTGATACTGGCGCGCCGTCATCCCGACCTGCCTGGCGCCCTGCTGAGGCGCCGCGAAGGTGCCGACCGCGGCGCCGGCACAAAGGGCGGCACCCAAGGCGGCCGCCTCATCGGTCGAGGTGATGGTGACCGGGGCGTCCAGCACGTCGGCAAACATCTGAACGAAAGCCGGATTGCGCGAACCGCCGCCGGTCAGGCGGATCTCGCGGACGGCGAAGCCCTCGCGCAAGGCTTCGACATGGGTGCGGTGATTGAAGACAATGCCTTCCAGAACCGCCTTCAGCATGTCGCCGCGATTGTGCCAGCCGTGCAGGCCGACAAAACTGCCACTGGCGACGTCACCATGGGGGGAGCCGAACAGATAGGGATGAAACAGGATGGTCGAAGGCTTCTTCAGCGCCGCGTCGATCTCGCTCGCCAGCAGTTCGTGGATAGAGCCGCCATCCGCCTCTGTCCTGTCCTGTTCCGAGCGGCAGAAGGTATCGAGAAACCAGTCGTAGTTTGCGGTCGAGGCCGGCGAGATCGCCATGTTGTTCCAGCGGCCCGCGTCGATGGCGTTGCGACAGAACCAGCGCCGGTCGACGCGCGGTTTTGAAGAGACGACTTCGTTGATGGAATAGGTCCCGGCGACGATGGCGAGCACGCCCTCCTCATGGCCGCCCATGCCAAGCGCCGAGGCGGTCACGTCGTGCAGGCCGCACGCGACGGGTGTTCCCTTGCGAAGGCCAGTCATTTCGGCGGCATCGTCGGTGACGTGACCGACGATGTCGGCCGAATGCGCCACCGGCGGCAGCGCGTCGAAAAGGTCGGCCAATCCGAAGACCTGCATCGCTTCCGGCGCGTAGGCCTGGGTGCGGTAATCGGTGAACGACGTGCTCGCCTCCGTACGATCGGTGCCGATCGTGCCGGTCAGGCAAAAGCGAAGCCAGTCCTTGCAGGCCAGCACGTGGCCGATGCGACCATAGCGATCCGGATCGTTGTGCTTGAGCCATGCCAGCAGCGCCGACGGCGCCGAGACATGTGGCGCCTGGCCCGTGCGCGCGAGCGCTTCGTCGAAGACCGTATCCGCCGACCATCTTTCGACAATCTCGCCGGCGCGGCTGTCGAGCGACAGGATGCCAGGCCCTAGCGGCCGACGATCCTTGTCGAGCAGATAGAGACCGTCGCCATGCGCGGTCGCCGCCACCGCCTTGATGTCGTCCGCCGTGCGGCCACACAGGGCGATCGCTTCCTTGATTGCATCGGCGGTCGCTTGCCAGAGGCCCGCCATGTCGCGCTCCACCCAGCGCGCATGGGGCATCGACTGCGGCACCCGGCGACGCGCCACCGACAACTGCCTGCCATCGGCATCGAAGATCACCGCCTTGGTAACCGTGAGACCGTTATCGATTCCGAGCAAACTGGGCATGATCACCGCCTCTTTCAGCAACTGGCGATGCGCACTGCACGACAATCCTGCAGGCTGGGGCAAGGGCGACAGATATAACGACAATCGAGGGGCAACGGCGATACAAAGCGGCGGGTACCTTGCGGACTGAATGAACCATATCGCGATGTTAATTTAACGTCAATATGTGAGACAATGACACCTGTGCCGTTGAAATCGAGCATGATCAAAGATGCGAAATTTTCAAACTCTATGATTCAGTTGAATTTTTTCGTCCCCGAAATATCCCATTCGGGTCGTTCATTCGATCGGCGAATGCCATTGATGGGCTCAGTTCGCCCGACAAGCTGAACTCATGAACGCTGCTGCCGGGGCCGGACGGCCAGCCAGCCGGCAGAACAGCTAGGGGCCCTTCGATTTCACCGTCGGGCGCCAAACCTGACGGCAGCTGCACAGTCGTTTGCGAGAGTGATATCAGAATCGCCGGCAGAGCTAGTGTTTTAGTATCTGGCTCAGAAACAGTTTTGTCCGGGCATGTTGGGGATTGCCGAAGAAGCTGTCCGGCTTGCCTTCCTCGACGATCTGGCCGGCATCCATGAAGATCACGCGGTCGGCCACCGCACGCGCAAAGCCCATTTCGTGGGTGACGCAAACCATGGTCATGCCATCGCGGGCAAGGCCGGTCATGGTGTCGAGGACTTCCGAGACCATTTCGGGATCGAGTGCCGACGTCGGCTCGTCGAACAGCATCACCGCCGGCTTCATGCACAGGCTGCGCGCAATCGCGACGCGCTGCTGCTGGCCGCCGGACAGCTGGACCGGGAACTTGTTCGCCTGTTCGGGGATGCGCACCCGTTCGAGGAACTGGAGGGCGGTCTTGCGCGCTTCCGCTGCCGGAACACCCTTGACCCACATCGGACCCGCCATGCAGTTCATCAGCACTGTCATGTGCGGAAACAGGTTGAAGTGCTGGAACACCATGCCGACATTGCTGCGCACATCGGCGACATTCTTCATCCCTGGGTGGAGGTGCACGCCGTTTACGGTGATGTCGCCGGCCTGATGCGCTTCGAGGCGATTGAAGCAGCGGATCAGCGTCGACTTGCCGGAACCGGACGGCCCGCAGATGACGATGCGCTCGCCCTTATGGACCGTCAGGTTGATGTCCTTCAGCGCATGGAATTTGCCATACCATTTGGATACGGCTTTGGCTTCGATGATCGGCTCAGCGCTCATCGCACCTTGCTCCTGGCATAGTGCCGTTCGATGCGGGACTGGATCAGCTCGAGGCAGATCGACAGCATCCAGTAGATGACCGAGGCCGAAATCAGCATTTCCATGTGCTGGAAGGTCTTCTGGCCGAGCGTGCGGGCGAGGAACATCAATTCCCAGACGCCGATGACCGACACCAGCGAACTGTCCTTGAGCATCGAGATGAACTGGTTGCCGGTCGGCGGAATGATCACGGGAAGCGCCTGCGGCAGGATGATCCTGCGCATGGTCAGCGAAAAGCCGAAGCCCATGGAGCGCGACGCCTCCCACTGGCCGCGATCGATGCTCTGGATGCCCGATCGGAAAATCTCGGTCATGTAGGCGCCGTAGCACAGCGACAGCGCCAGGATGCCGGCCGGCACGGCGCCGACCACGAAGCCGAGCTGCGGCAGGCCGAGATAGATCAGATAGACCTGCATCAAAAGCGGCAGGCCGCGGAAGAACGAGGTGTAGAAGCTGGCGATGGCATAGGCGAAGCCGTTGGTGGACAGCTTGGCGACCGCACCCAGGATGGCGATCAGGGAGGCGATGATGATGGAGATCGCCGAAACGTAGAGCGTCGTGACGACGCCCTGGGAAATCAGGAACGGCAGCTTTTGCCAGATGAAGGGCAGGCTGAGATGGAACGTCTCGAAGAAGGCCAGAAAGAGCAGCAGCAGCTCCGCCCAGACGATGGCGATCTGGATGCGCAGCGAAGCGAAGCCGATCAGCACGACGTTGAAGATGAAGAGAAGCGCTATGATGAAGGCAATGGCAAACCTGCCGTAGAGACCACTCTGCGAAGGTTCGCCGATGACCGGGCGCATCAATTCGCCAAAGCCGGTCGACGTCAGGTTGAAGGCAAGGAAGATCGCAAAGACGACGCCGAACATCGTCGCGACAAACCACGGCTTGTGCACGAGAATTTCGGCTTCGACAGTATCCGGATAGAGCATCGTCTGTCCCTTGGATGATTTGGCGGTCTGCCACGGCAGACCGCCAGCGAAAGTCGAGATTATTTTACGATGGAATAATCGACCCCGTACCACTTCTTGGACAGCGTGCTGAGCGTGCCGTCTGCCTTCATGGCCTTCACCGCATCGGTGATCTTGGCCGAGAATTCGGGATCGCCATGTTCGATGGCGACCGCCAGCGGTTCATAAAACACCGGATCGCCGATCTGCTTGATCGGATAGCCGGCCTTCACCGCATCGAGGATGCTGGGCAGCGACGACACGACGGCGTCGAGCCGAACGCCATCACCAATCCGCAGATCGTCGAGTGCGGTGGTGGAGTTCTCGTAGGAGTGCACCTCTTTCGGATTGAGCTTGTACTCGAAGGGCGGTGCGCCGGCGGCGTCGAGCGTCAGGTCCTTCTTGGCATAGGCCTCGAAGGTCGATGTCGTCGTCGCGCCGACGACCTTGCCGTCGAGATCGCTCAAGGACGCGGCCTTGCTGTCCTTGTGAACCGCGACGGCGGCCGGGGTGTAGTAGTAGACAGCGGGAAAATCGAAAATCTCGGCCCGCTTCTTGGTCGGCGTCATCGAGCCGACATGCATGTCCCAGCGACCGACCCAGTTGCCGGCAGTGATGATGTCCCAGCCCGGCGTCACGAACTCGACCTTGACGCCGATGCGCTTGCCGATCTCCTTGGCGACATCGACATCGAAGCCGTCCAGCTCGTTGTTGGCGTTGAGGAAGGACTGCGGCGCCCAATTGGCATCGGTGGCGACCTTGAGAGTGCCCGCCGCCACGACACGGTCCAGCACCGCGCCGGCGTGCGCGGGAAGCGCTGCGATGGCCAAGGCCAGCGAAGCCGCCAGCGTCGTCAGTTTGAGAGATGTTTTCATAAGTTCAGTTCCCCTTGTTGTTTGCTAATTTAGAGACGAGCCTTCTGGTGCCGTCTTCCGGCGAGCCAGAGGAGGTTTTTCGTGGCGGTTGCTCGGAAGGATGGTAAGCCGCGACCTCGGTCCTTGAGCTTCCGGCCAGGACGCATTCCACCTGCCCCGATCATCGCGTTTGCGCCTTCATCTCGTCGCGCACCGCGCGCGCCACGCGAAAGCTCTCGACGCCGGCCGGAACGCCGCAATAGACTGATATCTGGATCAGCGCGGCGCGGAGTTCGTCGTCGCTGAGACCGTTTCGCATCGCACCGCGGAAACGCACGCCGAATTCATGCATCCGCCCCAGCGCCGCGAGCATGCCGAGATTGAGCAGGCTGCGCTGTTTGAGGTCGAGCCCGTCGTCCGTCCAGCACGTGCCCCAGCAGTATTCGTTGAGGATCTCCTGGAACGGCCGTGAGAAGTCGTTGGCATTGCCGATCGCCCGGTCGACATAATCGTCGCCGAGAACCGTACGCCGGACCGTTTCGCCGGCTTTCTGCAAGTCGCTATCCATGGCTGGTTGCCCCCGCCTGCTGCTCAGCGTGTTCGGTCAGGAAATCCGCCATCAGGCCGGCGACCCGCGCCGGCGCTTCGACCAGGATCGAATGCCGCAATCCAGGCAGTATCTCGAGCCGCGAGCCGCGGATCTGGTCGTGCATGTGGCGCGCCATGCGCGGGTTGGATCCCTGGTCGTCCTCGCCGGTGACGATCAGCGTCGGCGCCCTGATCTGATCGAGGATGCCGCCGAAGTCGGTCTCGGCGAGCACCCTGTAGGCGGCGGCGTAGCATGCCGGATCGTTTTCGGCATCGCGGCGGCGCAACTCGGCAATCAAATCCGGATTGCGCTGCTGAAATTCCTCGGTCAGCCAGCGCGACAGCGACGCGGCATGGTGCGCACTCGGCTGGCTGGCGGCCAGGGCGGCAAGACGACCGAGAACGGCCTGGCGCTCTTCCGGCAGGCGTCCGGCGACGGTTGCCAGCAGCACGAGCCGGCGCAGCCGGTCGGGATGGGTCAGCGCGAGGCGCTGGGCGATCAGGCCGCCCAGCGAAAAGCCGGCCAGATGGAAAATTGCGAAGCCGACATGATCGGCCAAGGCCAGCGTGTCATGGACGAAGTCGTCGATCTCGTAGCGCCCCTTGATCCGCGTCGACCGGCCGTGGCCACGCAGATCTGATGTCAGCACCGTGAACTGATCCGGCAGGCGGGCGACCACGCCGCCCCACGCTTCCAGATAGGAGCCGACACCGTGAATGCAGACCAGCTTCTGCGGGCCGTTTCCGTCGACACGGTAGTTGAGCGTGACGTCGCCATGGACGAAGGAATTGGCCGCCACTGCCGTCAACGCCCCACCGCGACGGCCTTGGCACGATCCCGGGCGGCGAAATGCGGCATGACCTCGTCGACGAACAGCCGGATCGTCTTCTTCTGCAGCTCGAACGGCAGGTTGAAGGTGAGCCCAAGGCAATACTGATCGACGCCCGCGGCCTCGTAATCCTCGAGCTTCTCGATGATCTCGTCGGGCGTGCCGAACATCAGGTTCTTGCGAATGCTCTCGGGGTTGTAATTGTCCTTGCCTTTGACGCTTTCGTAAGGGACGGCTTCGGGGAAACCGTTCTTCACCGTGCCGATGTTCTGGAACAGGTTCTCGAAGGCGCGCCCGTAATCGATGGCGTGGCGGACGGCGACTTCCCATTCCCCCGGCCTTTCATAGACGCAGGTGCGGCGCTGCATCATCAGACGCGGGCGCGGCACTTCCGGGTGATCGGCGACCGCCTTGCGGAATTTTTCGCCAAGCACGGCGATTTCAGCGGCGGGCGCGGAAAGCGGTGTCGACAGGATGTTGGCGCCGATGCCGACGGCCCAGTCGAACGTGCCGGGGTCGCGCGCCGCGACCCAGATCGGCGGATGCGGCTGCTGCAGCGGCTTGGGCACGCCGGCGGCAAGTGGAAAATTCCAGTAGTGGCCCTCATGCGCGTAGTCCTCGGCCCACAATCTCTTCACCGCCGGCACCAGTTCCTTCAGATAGGCGACGCCTTCCTGCTGCGGCATGCCTTCGGCCATGCGGTCGAATTCATACTGGTAGGATCCGCGCGCGATGCCGAACTCCAGCCGGCCGCCGGTCAAATGGTCGCAAAGCGCGGCTTCGCCGGCCAGCCGGATCGGGCTCCAGTACGGCGCCACCAGCGTCGAGGTGCCAAGCCTGATCTGCTGCGTGTGCTGCGCCAGCCATGTCAGCGTCATCAGCGGATTGGGCGAAATGGTGCATTCGATCGTGTGATGCTCCGCCGTCCACAACGTCTCGAAGCCGCCCTCGTCGGCCATGCCAGCCAGTTCGAGCAGATTGTTCTTCACCGTCGCCATCGATGTCTCCGGCGAGAAGCGCTCCATGGTCAGCGACACTGCAAACTTCATGTTCTTGTCCCGTTTGATGTTTCGGCTTGGATGAAGCTCAGCGCAGGCGGATGACGAACGGGTCCTGCATGGCCCCGGAGTAATCGATGACCACGTTCTTCAGCCGCGAGAATTCCTGCATCACGTCAAAGCCGCCGCGGCGGCCGTAGCCGCTTTCCTTGAAGCCGCCATTCGCCGACATGAAGGAGGACGCGCGATAGGTGTTGATCCAGACGGTTCCGGCGTCGATGTTGCGGGCGAAGCGCAGCGCCCGGTCGATGTCCTTGGTCCAGATGCCGGAAGCCAGCCCATAGCGCGTGTCGTTGGCAAGTGCTGTCATCTCCTCTTCCGAAGAAAACGGGATGACGCCGACGACCGGTCCGAAAATCTCGTCCTGCATGAACTCCATGTCGTTGCGGGCATCGACCATGACGGTCGGTTCGAAATACCAGCCGCCGCCAAGGTCCGCCGATTGCGGCCGCCGGCCGCCGGCCGCGATCCTGGCGCCCTGGCGGACGCCCGACGCGACATAGGCTTCGACCTTGGCAAGCTGCGCCGACAGCGCCAGCGGCCCGATGTCCGTATCGTCGTTCATGGGATGGCCGACCCTGGCCCGCCTGGTGCGCTCGACCAGTGCGTCGACGAAGCGGTCATAGGCGCTGGCTTCGACAAAGCAGCGCGATCCGGCGACGCAGCTCTGGCCGGCCGCCGCGAATATGCCCGACACGACGCCGTTGACGGCATGTTCGATATCGACGTCGGCGAAGACGACGTGAGGGGATTTTCCGCCAAGCTCCATCTGGCAGGGAACCAGGTTGGCCGCCGCGTTGCTGGCAATGCGCCGGCCGGTGGCCGTGCTGCCGGTGAAGACGATCTTGGCGACGCCGGGATGACGTGTCAGCGCTTCACCGGCGCTGGCGCCGGTACCGGTCACGACATTGACGACGCCCGCCGGAAAACCGGCTTCCATGATCAGCTCGGCGAGCGCCAGCGTCGAGGCCGTGGCGTGCTCGGAAGGCTTGATGACGACGGTGTTGCCGAGCGCAAGGCACGGCGCCAGCGTTCCCGTGAGAAGCATCAGCGGCGAATTCCACGGCGTGATCATGCCGACGACGCCAAGCGGCTCGCGCAGGTTGAAGTTGAGCATGTCAAGCTTGTTGACGGGAATGGTGTCGCCCAGCAGCTTGTCGGCCATGCCGGCGAAATAGCTGTAGGAATCCGGCATGGCGCGCATCTGCGCCCGCATTTCCTTGATGAGCTTGCCATTGTCGCGCGTCTCGATCAGCGCCAGTTCGTCGGCATGCTCCAAGACGAGTTGCGCCAGCCGATGCACAAGCTTGCCGCGGTCGGTCTGGGTCATCCGCCGCCATGCCGGATCGGCAAAGGCGGCGCGTGCGGCGGCAACGGCGGCATCGACATCGGATGCGTCGGCCTCGGCCAGTTCATACCAGGGTTCGCCGGTTGTCGGATCATAGCTCGGGAGATACCGGCCGCTTTTCGGAGCGGCGAAGCTGCCGCCGATGAACAGCGTCTGGCGGGAGTTCTCGAGCGATTTGACGGTCGTTTTCATGGCTTTTCCTGTTCCGCGTCCCGGGGGCCTTGCGACCATGGCTGTGAGGTGCCTTCGATCCTGGCCAGACGGCCGCCATCGCCCGAATCCATGTAGATGCTGAAGGAATCGTCGCGCCGTTCGCGGCTGTAGCGGCGCAGCAGCGCGCGGATCTCGCCGGCTGGGATGTCCTCGTATGGAAGATCCGCCAGCGGAAAGAACCGGAACCCGGCGGGCATGGTGAAGGCGGCCGAGGCGCCGGAAAGACGTGCGCGATAGATGAGGTAGCCGGGATCGCTGTCGGCGACATCGAAGACCGAATAGAGGAACGTCTCGTCCGGCAGCAGCGTCAGCGCATCGCCGCCTTCGAGCTTGAGTTCGTTTTCCGCTTTCCGGCTCTTGGCGCTCGGCAGCACCCAGCCCCCCTTGCCGTCGGAGCGCAGCAGGATGTTGCCGTCGGCTTCGATCAGGTAGCCGACGATCATGCTGTGGGAGGCAAGCCAGCCCGGCGGCAGCGGATCCTTCACCGATGCATAGCGGCCCCGGCAGAAGCCGAGCGGCGCCGAGGGGCTGGTGCCGAACGCCTGCACCGCGCCGATGAGCACGACATGATCACCGGCATCGACGCGGTTGTGCACGGTGCAGTCGAACCAGGTCAGGCACTCGTTGAGGATCGGCGCACCGGTGTGGACACGGTCATGGCTGACGGACCCGAACTTGTCGTGAGCCTTCGAGGCGAAGACCGCCGAGACGTCGGCCTGCCCCTCGTGCAACAAATTGACGGCAAAGCAATCGGACGCGTTGAACGCCGCATAGCTCGCCGCTGCCTTGCCGACGCAAACCAGGAGAAGCGGCGGATCAAGCGAGACGGAGGTGAAGGAGTTCGCCGTCATGCCGCGCGGCGTGCCGTCGCCGTCGCGGGTGGTGATGACCGTCACGCCGGTCACGAAGGTTCCGAAGGCCCTTCTCAGGGCGATCGGATCGATCGTCGGTTGCGGGGTGGTCAGCATCTGGCCTCGTGTTCCCTTTCGGATTGCACGAAACGTTAGCCGCTCATTCGGGGCCGTTCTTCCTCCTGTTGAGAGGAACAGGCGGCGGAGACCCTGCTGTGTTTGCGAGCAAGAGGGGAACGAGCGATCCGGCCAGCAGAGGTCGTGTTCCCAAGCCGGAAACTGTCCGCTCGGCGGAGCTGGACCGATGCTATTTTTCCGTAGAGCCGCGGCTGTCGATGACCTCGCGCAAGCGAATGGCGAGTTCAAAGGCGAAGCGCCGCTCGGGCGTATCGAGATTGACGCCGAACAGTTCCTGGATGCGCGCCAGCCGGTACCGCAAGGTGGTCACGTGCAGGCCCATCGCATCGGCGCAGGCCTGGCTGCGGCAGCCCTCGCGCAGATAGGAGAACAGCGTCTCCATGTAGGGTGTTCCGTGCTGGCGGTCGTGGTCGGCGATCGCGCCGACACTGTCCTGCACGAAGCCGCGAACGTCCTCGACATCGGCGGCCGCGACCAGCATCGGCAAGGGACCGAAATCCTGGCTGGCAAAGACGCCGGTGCGGCCGAACGAGCGGCCGATGCGGATCATGCGCCGGCAGCGGTCCCATGCCGCCGGATAGTCCGAGAGTTTCACGCAGAGGCCGGACAGAACGACGAACGGCTCCTGGCCGAAATAGCGGCCCAGTTCCTCGGCGATCTTGCGCAGCAGGTTGTTGACGCGCTCCTTGTCGTCGCCGAGCTCGGGCGGGATCAGACAGACAAGGCCGTTGTCGACGACGATGATGCCTGCCGCGACCGAACTCTGCTGCAGCAGCCGGATCACGGCATGGTGCGGATCGACCGAACGTCCGGCGTTGCTTTTCGCGGCTTCAGGCAAGTCGATGACGATCATCTGCTGCGGTGACGCGAGGCCGATGCCAAGCCGCTGCGCCCGCTGCATGACGTCGGCGGCGTCGTGCCAACGATGCTCGACGACCTCCATGAACAGCTCCGTCAGCGTGCGCGTTTCGAAACGGAAGCGGATGAAGCTGCGCATCATCTGGACGCTGAGCGCGAATTTGGCGCTGTCGAGCAACAGCAGGTCGAGCTGGCTGAACGGCTGCTGCATGGTGAAGATGACCAGCGCGCCAACGGCTTCCGCGTCGACGCTCAGGGGCTCGATCTTCGCGGCAACGTGTAGACGGCGCGTGCCGTCGTCGAGAAAGAAAGTATGGGGCTCAGTCTGCGGCAGATCCACCGCCGACCGCGCGACCTTCATGATCTGCCGATGCAAGGTCGTGTTGGCGGCAAGCTGCCAGGCCGCGTCGTCGAAATGCTTCTCGCTCGGCGAGCGGCTGGCAACGATCAGGTTCGCCGTGAAATCGACCACGACCACCGGGTTGGGGACAAGCGCGCTGATCTTGCCGGCAAGCGAGGAAACCGAGCTTTCCGCCAAGGCCTGCTGCAGCAGCGACGTATGGGCCTGCAGAGCCTGCTGGAGCCGTTCCGCCGCGCGCTTTTCCGCACGCAGCTTGTGCTGTTTCTCGACCGCGATCTCGCCGAGATGGACGATCATGCCTATGAAGGCGAGATCGTCAGCCGTGACGTCCATGATCTCGCGCGAGACGACGCTGAGCACCATCGGCCGTCCGTCCTCGTCGACGCAGTTCATCGGCATCACGAGAACGCTGCGGTAGTCGCGTTCGAAAGCCTCGCGGCGATAGCCGGAAAATTCCTCCGAGACACGCGCATCGCGGATATAGACCGGCTCGTTGCGCTGCAGGGCGATGATCGACGGGCTGGTGGCGAGTTCCCAGCGGTCGGGCAGCGGACGCTGGATCAAGGTCGGATCGTGACGAACGATGACATAGGCGTGGCCATGCGGTGCGTCGATGCTCATGATCGAGCCCATCGTCCACTTGGCGTGCCGGCAGGCGGCCAACACCAGATCGCGCAGCACCGTGCTGAGGTCGCCGCCGGAGTTGATCAGGCTGGCGGCATCCCGCAAGGACAGGATTTGCGACTGGTGGTTCACATTCCGATCCTGTTGGCCGATCTGTTCCTGCTGTTCCATCGAGGTCGGATATAAGCAATTCGCAGCCTTGCGAAGCTACACTGCTTCCGACAGCGAGACATCCAGATTTTCCTCCGAAGCGGAGGAAGACGCATGACCAGACGCTTCCTAGCCTGACGTTAGAATTCTGCGCAGGAAAGGCCGTTGAAGCGAATGGAAATCAGGAAAATCTGCACCTTCATCGAAGAGGTTCTGATCGAAGGCGGAAAGGCGGCCGGCAAGCCAGTCACCATCATCGTCGTCGCGGCGGTGTTGAAGAACCCGTGGGCCGGGCGCGGCTTCGTCGAAAACCTTCGCCCCGAGATCCTCGACGTCGCCCCCAGGGTCGGCGCCGAACTCACGCAGCGGCTGATTGCCCTGATGCCGCCGGGCGAGATCGAATCCTACGGCAAGGCCGCAGCGGTCGGCGTCAACGGCGAGATCGAACACGCCTCGGCGCTTATCCACACGCTGCGGTTCGGCAATCTGTTCCGAGACGCCGTTGGCGGCACCACCTATCTCGAATTCTGCAACACCCGAAACGCTGCCGGGGCGCTGATGTCACTGCCGATGATGCACAAGAGCGAGAACGGCAGGCGTTCGCATTTCCTCACCGCAAATTTCCAGATCGCCGACGCGCCGGGTGCCGACGAGGTGCTGGTTGCCATTGGCGCAGCCAATGGCGGGCGGGTGCACGCCCGGATCGCCGACAGGTTTCAGGATGTTGCGGAAATGGAAGCGGAGAATGGCTCCTCGCGGTCTTAGCAAGCGGTCTCGGCACTGTTCAGCACGGCGTCGATCTCGGTCATCACCGCTGCCGGCAGCGGCCCTTTTTCCAGCGCACCGAGATTGTCCTCGACCTGCTCGGGCCGCGTGAAGCCGGGCACCGGCAAGGCGATCGCCGATTTGGCGAGGATCCAGCCGAGCGCGCCCTGCGCAAGCGTGCGTCCGCCAGAGGTGAGCAGGTCACGGATTGCCGCGAGCCTTGACAGATATTGCGGGTTGGCGGCGCCATCCCTGAAAAACACCATCCATTCGGCATTCCCGCCGCGCACGTCATCGGCAGGCAGCTTCATGGCCGGCGTGTATTTGCCGGTGAGCAGCCCCATTGCCAACGGCAGCCGGCTGAACGAGACGATGTTCTCGCGCGCCGCAACGGCCATCAGCTCGTTCGCCGGGGTAAACACATTGAAGTCGTTCTCCACGGCGACGAAACCGTCGCGCGCCGCGTAGGCGGCAAGCCGATCGCGGTGATCGGTGCTCCAGCCGAAGCCGCCGATCTTGCCCTCCTGATGCAGTTGGCCGAGCGTATCGAACGCCTCGCCGGCGCGCTCGATCGGATACTCGTTGATATGCAGCAGCGCGACGTCGATACAATCGCGCTGCAGGCGCTGCCGCGACTTGTCGATCGATGTCCGGATCGCCGCGGCAGAGGCATCCTCGGGAGCGATCTTGCGCGTTTCGGGATCGCCGAAATAGCCGACCTTGGTGACGATGACAGCCTCGTCCCTGCCCTTCAACGCCCGCCCGAGGATCAGTTCGGCATTGCCGGCGCCGTAGGCGGCAGCCGTGTCGAACACCCGCGCGCCGATGTCATAGGCCATCGCCAGCGCGGCTTGCGACCTGATGTCGTCGACCTCGCCATAGATGGTCGCCGCATCCCCCCAGCGCGCGGCGCCGCCCGCCGCCCAGGTGCCGATTCCGATGCGCGGCACCGAGCGGCCATCCCAAAGCTCCATCATCTGCATGCCGCCTCCATGGTCTCAACGACGCAGGCTGGCGTGGCGGGCACGCTTGCGGATCTCTTCGCGAGAAATGCCGGCATCCGCCAGCGTGCTGTCCGGGACATGCCTCAAGCTCGCAAGTGTCTGGCGATAGGCACGCCAGCAGGCGAAGCGGCGGCGAAGTTCATCCAACATGATCGTCTCCTTTGGCGCGCAGAAGGCCCGCGCCTGGGTTGGTCGAAAGCGCAAAGCATCTGCACAAAGCACAGGCGCGATCGAAAGGATTGCACTGGCTTCCTGGCCAGCCGAGGCGCTTGTCACCGTTCCGCCAGGCAGGATCGTCCAACGTCTCCAAGGCCTGCATACTTGCGCGTGATGCCCGCTTCGCGCTACAGCCACGGTCGCAAGGAGTTTTTCATTTCTGCAAAATGGATATCGACTGGGACGATCTGCGGTTGTTTCTCGACGTTGCGCGGCTGGGTGGCCTGAGCGCGGCGACGGGAACCACGCGGCTCAGCGCTGCCACCCTTGGACGACGCGTCACCGCGCTCGAAAAGCAGATCGGCGAACCGCTGTTCGTGCGTCAGCAGACCGGCTACCGGCTGACCCCGGTCGGTGAAGAACTGCTGCGGCGCGCCGAAGACGTCGAGGCAGCAATGCAGTCGCTGACCCGCTGGCGCGAGGGAAGCCTGCCCGACCGCATTGTCCGCGTCTCGGCCGGGCCATGGACCTCGGCCTTCGTTTCCGCCCATATCGGCGAGATCTGGACGGTCGATGACGGCATAAGGGTGGAGTTCGTCACCACCACCGACAGGGTCGACATCGGACGCCGTGCCGCCGACATCGGCATCCGCAGCGAGCGCCCGACCGAGCAGTGGCTGGCCGGCCGTCAGAGCGGCAAGGTCGCCCACGCCATCTATTCCGGACGCCACCTGATCAACGGCATCGCCGCCGGCTTGTTCGTCGGCGTCACCGGCGAAGGCGCAAACATTGCTTCGGCGCGCTGGCTGCAAGCCCATCACGGCGACCGCATCGCCGTGCGCGGCAACAACAGCCATTCGGTGCGCGAACTGGTGGCCGCCGGCGCCGGCCTTTCGATCTTTCCGTGCTTCGTCGGTGACAGCGATCCGCGGCTGGTTCGCGTCGCCCAGCCCATCCCCGAACTCGAAACCGACCAATGGATCGTCACCCATCACGAGGAACGTCACTCGCCGCCGGTGCGAAAAGTCGCCGACCGGATTGCCGCCTTGATGCGGGCGCACCAGCCGCTGTTTCGCGGCGAGACGCCGATCCGGTAAGCCTCAGGCGCCGATCGGCCGCCAGTTGCCCTCACGCTCCAGGTACGGGTGCATCGATTTCAATCAGCCGGGCGTCCTTGAGTTCGGACCACAGGGCCGTGGGAATATCCTCGCGCAGATAGGCCAGGTTCTGCTTCAACTCCTCGACCGAACGGGCGCCCGGAATGACACTCGAGACGACGGGATGGCCGAGCGGGAACTGAAGCGCGGCCGCCGGCAGCGAAACCTTGTGACGGATGCAGATCGCCTCGATGCGGCGGACACGCTCAAGCACCGGCTCCGGCGCCAGCCTGGTGTTGAAGGTCGCGCCCTTGACGGCGCCCGTGGCCAGGATGCCCGAATTGTAGGGCCCGCCGATGATGATCCTGGTGCCGCGCTGTTCGCACAGCGGCAGCAAGGCCGCCAGCGGCTCCTGCTCGAGCAAGGTATAGCGGCCGGCAAGCAGGAAATAGTCGAACGCGCCCGCCACGACGAAGTCTGACAGCATCTGCCATTGGTTGATGCCGACTCCGACCGCCTTGATGACGCCTTGCGAACGCAAATCGTCGAGCGCCGGATAGGCGCCGTCCATGGCTTCCCTGAAGCGGCTTCTGGCATAGGGATCCTCGCCGGGGCCGAAATGAATGGCCTCATCGGGATCGTGGATGGAGACCATGTCGACATAGTCGGTGTCGAGGCGCTTCAGCGTTCCTTCGAGCGAGCGCATCACGGCATCGCGCGAATAGTCGAACTCGGCACGGAAGGAACCGGGCTGGTCCCACAGCGCCGGCTGAAGGTCCTCGGGCGGGATCGGCACGAGGTCGTAACCGATCTTCGACGAGATGACGATGTCGGCGCGCGGCAGCGACTTGATCGCCAGCCCAAGCCGGGCCTCGCTGACGCCAAAGCCATAGACCGGCGCGGTATCGAAATAGCGGATGCCATTGTCATAGGCCGCATGCACCGTCTTGACCGCGGCGTCGGTGTCGACGGCGCGGTACATGTTGCCCAGCCCGGTGCCGCCGAGCCCGATCGTCGTCACCTTCAGGCCGTTCTTCGCGACAGCCCTGAATTCGATTTCAGCCATTTTCTCTTCCTGTAATCCCTGTCCATCGTGCCGGCCAAGCGGCAGCCTTTCCGCACCGTGTTGCGATCGCAAAAAGCCCGTCGTGAAACCGGTGTCGAAAAAGCATTGACACAAAAGTTGTCATATAACAATGTAACCAGATGACAAATGTGGGCAAGCCCGCAAAACGAAGAGGGAGGAACCAAGTGGACGAAGAAACGAAGAATCAGATGCAGATGGTGAAT
Source organism: Mesorhizobium newzealandense (assembly GCF_042682145.1). NCBI lineage: Bacteria > Pseudomonadati > Pseudomonadota > Alphaproteobacteria > Hyphomicrobiales > Phyllobacteriaceae > Mesorhizobium > Mesorhizobium newzealandense. The sequence continues at coordinate 165,493 of NZ_JBHUGZ010000001.1, forward strand.
GCCGCCATCAGCCGGCGGAGTGCTTTCGCACTGGCCGGCAAACTCGGTCTCGGTGTCGCCGGCCTTGCCAGCGGATTGGCAGGTGCAGGACTGGCCGGCGGTATCAGCGCCGCCAAGGCGGCGGACTCATCGGCCGGCCTGCCGAAGAAGCCCTATAAGTTCCACTTCGTCTGCCATGTGACGCTGGACCAGTTCTTCACCCCGACGGTCTACGGAATTCAGGACGCCTGCGCCGCCTTCGGGTGCAGCTACCAGTGGACGGGTTCGCAGAAGAACGTCGTCTCCGAGATGGTCAGCGCCATGCAGACCGCGATCGCGCAGAAATCGGACGGCATTGCCGTCTGCCTGGTCGATCCGACGGCCTTCGACGCGGCCGCCGACATGGCCGCCCAGGCCGGCATTCCGGTCGTCGCCTTCAACGCCGACGTGCCGGTCGGCAGTCCCAACAAGCGGCTGTCCTATGTTGGCCAGCCGCTCTATCAGTCGGGCTACAACTCGGCGCTGAAGTGGCTGAAGCTGATCCCCAAGGGCGGCCACGTCATGCTGTCGATCGGCGTTCCCGGCTCGCTCAACACGCAGCCGCGCCTCGATGGCTACATCCAGGCGATCAAGGACAGCGGCAGCGGCGTTACCTACGATGTCGTCAACACCGGCCCCGATCCGGCAACGGAAATCTCGCGCGTCGAGAGCTACTATCTCAGCCACAAGGACGTGAAGGGCATGTTCGGCACCGGCGGTTCCGACACCTATGCCTGCGGCTTCATCTCCAACAAATATGGCCTGGTGAAAGCCGGCGGCGCGGTGGCCGGCTTCGATCTGTTCCCGCAGACGCTGGACTTCATCAAGTCGGGCGACGTCAACTTCACCACCGACCAGCAGGCCTATCTGCAGGGCTTCCTGCCGGTCCAGCAGATGTATCTCTACAAGCTGTCGGGCGGTCTCGTCGGCCCGGCCAACAGCGACACCAGCCAGGCCTATGTGACCAAGGACAATGTCGACGCCTATGTCGGCAAGTCCCGCTTCGAAGGCCGCAGCGACGTCGAGCCGACCTGACACTGTTCAGCCAAGCGAAACGCCTGCCCTCGCCACGTCATTTTCCGATGACGGGGCGGGGACACCGTCGGCTGCACGCCATGCAATCGGCTCGCCCGCCGCCGATCCGTCCCTTCGCCCAGAATTCGAAAACAGGAAGACAAGAGTGCCGTCAATCGAACCCTTAAAAGCCGGGAAGAGCGCCGTTGGCGTCAAGATCCCGCAGACGATGACGGAAAGGCTGCTCATCCTGCTTTCCCGCTATCGCGAGGCCAGCATCGCCGTCGTCGCCATCGTGCTGGTCATCTATTTCCAGGTCGGCAGCGATGGCGGATTCCTGTCGCCGCAATTCATGAGCGTCGTGCTGCGCGACACCGGCCGGCTCGGCCTGATCGCCGCCGCCGAGGTCATGCTGATGATCACCGGCGAGATCGATCTTTCGCTGAGCGCCATCTTCTCGATCGCGCCCTATGTCATGGCGCTGTTGTCGGTCACCTGGGGCGTGCCGCTGGCGGTCGGTGCGGTGATCGGCGTGTTGATCGGTGTGCTGGTCGGCGCCATCAACGGCATCATCACGGTGCGTTTCCGCGTACCGTCGCTGATCACAACGGTCGGCATGCTGTTCTTCCTGCAAGGCATCGTCGTCTCGATCTACAACAGCCAGCCGATCGTGGCGCCGGTCGAACAGCCCTTCAACGCGATCTTCGGGCAGAGCCTCTACCAGCCGTCGGATGGTCTGTTGTCCTGGCATGGCGTGACCGCCTTCACGCCCTTCCTGTGGACGGTGCTGATCGTGCTGGCGCTGGCGCTGGCGCTGAACCGCACCACCTTCGGCCTGCACACGATCGCGACGGGAAGCAACATCATCGGCGCCCGCGAGATCGGCGTGCGCACCGACCGGATGAAGATCTACAACTTCATGATCGCCGGCGGCTGCGCGGCGTTCGCCGGCATCATCAACACGGCCCAGTTCACATCCGCCGACCCGCAGGCCGGCAGCCCGTTCCTTACCTTGCAGGCGATCGCGGCCGCGGTCATCGGCGGCACCTCGCTGCTGGGCGGCTCCGGCACCGTCATCGGCGCGCTGATCGGCGCGTTCGTGGTCGCCTCGCTCAACAACGGCCTGGTGATGATCGGCGCCCAGGCTACCGTTTCCGACATCTATCTGGGCGCCGCCATCATCGCAGCGATGATCCTGAGCATCCAGGTCGACCGGCTGCGCACAAGGAGGCGCCTATGAACACGCAGACCATTCCACCGCTCGCAGCCGACGCGCCCGTGGTGCTGGAAATGTCCAACATCTCCAAGAGTTTCGGCGCCGTCACAGCACTTGTCGACGTCTCGATCAAGCTGCGCCAGGGCGAGGTCCTGGCCCTGGTCGGCGACAATGGCGCGGGCAAGTCGACGCTGATCAAGATCCTGTCCGGCTTTCACCAGCCCGACACCGGGACGATCGTCTCGCAAGGCAAGGAGGTGCGTTTCGCCTCGCCGCGCGATGCGCGCGCCCAGGGCATCGAGACCGTCTACCAGGACCTCGCGCTGATCGGCGACCTCAGCGTCTTCCACAACATGTTCCTCGGCCGCGAATACCATAAGCGCATTCTGGGACTGAACCTGCTCGACAACAGGAAGATGCGCGAACAGGCGCAGATCTACCTCGACACGCTGGGCATCTCGATCCCCAGCGTCAACAGCACGGTCGATCTTCTGTCAGGCGGACAGCGCCAGTGCATCGCCGTTGCCCGCTCGATCTATTCGTCGCCCAGGATCCTGGTCCTCGACGAGCCACTGGCGGCCCTCGGCGTACGCGAAAGCGCGCATGTCCTGGGTCTGATCCAGAACCTGCGCCAGCAGCGTCAGGTCTCGGTGATCCTGATCGTGCACAATTACAACCAGATCTTCGAAGTCTGCGACCGCATCAACTTCCTGCATTCTGGCGAGGTCGCGCTGGACGCGTCCACGACCGACACCAGCGAGGAGGAATTGATCCGCATCGTCAAGTCGGGCCTCGGCCGCAAGGCGATCGACGCCGCCGCGGCCGAAGTCCGGCCGGGCATCCTATGAGCCCACCCAACGCCACGGCCGCAAAAACCATTGCCGGCCCGACCATCCATTTGCCGGCCCCATACACGGAGTATTCGTTTTGACGTTCTCACCCACCGAGCTGACCAAATCCCTTGGCCGCGGGCTGCTGTCCTTTCCGCTGACCTTTTTCCACGACGACGGCGCCTTCAACGAAGACGGCTATCGCGACCATGTCGCACTGCAGGGCGCTGCCGGAGCAAGCGGACTTTTCGCCGCCGGCGGCACGGGCGAGTTCTTTTCGCTGACGCTCGAGGAGTACAAACGCGTCGTGCGGGCAGCGTCGGATGAAGTTCCCGATCACCTGCCGCTGCTGGCCGGCGTCGGCTACGGCACGCATATGGCGGTCGAGTTCGCCAAGGCCGCCGAGGCCAATGGTGCCGACGGCCTGCTGGTGCTGCCGCCCTACCTGGTCAAGTCCGAACAGGAAGGCCTGCGCCGGCATCTGACCGCCATCTGCCGCTCGGTCGGCATCGGCGTGATCGCCTACAACAGGGACAATGCGGTGCTGACGCCCGAGACGCTCGACCGGTTGGCGCAGGACTGCCCGAACCTGATCGGGCTGAAGGATGGCGTCGGCGACATCGAGCTGCTTACCGCCTTGCGCTACCGCATGGACGACCGCCTGATCTTCATCGGTGGCATGCCGACGGCCGAGGTCCATGCCAGTGCCGCCGCGGCCATCGGCATGACGACCTATTCGTCGGCGATCTACAATTTCGCGCCCGAGATGGCGCTGCGTTTCTTCAACGCGCTGCGGGCCGGGCGCACGGCGGAAGTCGGCGACATCATCCGCAGCTTCTTCCTGCCCTATCTCGCCATCCGCAACCGGCGCGCCGGCTATGCCGTCTCGATCGTCAAGGCCGGCGCGCGCATCGCCGGGATCGACTGCGGTCCGGTCCGGTCGCCGCTTCTCGACTTGACAGTCGATGAGGAGCGGCAGCTCGCGGCCCTCATGCAGTCCTGCCGCATGCCGGTCGCAGAGCTGGCGTGAGATCGGATGGGCTGCTCAAACGGATCGAAGGTCAGGTTTGACGCCGTGCTGGATCGGTTCACCGTCTTACGGAAACGCCGAACCGATCCATCTCTTTACTTTGACGCAATTCCGGACGGAAAACCGTTTCACACTTTTCCTGGAATTGCTCTACGACCTGGCCGAACCGTCGACCATGCGGCGATAGCGCTCGCGGCCGGCCTCCAGATGTTCGCGCAAGGTGAAGCGGGCGGCTTCGACATTCTGCCGCTCGATGGCCTGATAGATGCGTCGATGCTCCATCTGGACCTGTTCGAGGTAGAGCCGCCGCTGCTCCGGCGTCTCAGTCCGCGGGCGGATCGACTGGCGCGGAATGATGACCGGCCCGAGAAAATGCATGAAGCGCTCGAAATAGGGATTGCCGGTGGCCGAGGCGATCGCCCGGTGGAAGGCAAAATCCGGCTCGATCGCGCTCTCGCCGGCGGCGATCGACGCGTCGATGGCATCGAGGCAATCGCGCATGCGGGCAAGGTCGTCGTCGCTGCGCTTCTCGGCGGCGATGCCGGCCGCTTCGAGTTCGACGGCGAGCCGCAGCTGCAGCACGTTCTGGACTTCGGTCAGCGAGTGAAGCTCGTCGGAGACGATGCGGAATGTGGTGTTGGCCTCGTGGTCGGCGACGAACACACCGGAACCCTGGCGGCTGACAACCAGCCCTTCCGAGCGCAGCGAAGCCATGGCCTCGCGAATCACCGTACGGCTTACCCCGAATTGCGCGATCAGTTCCTGCTCGGTCGGCAGTTTCTCGCCGCTGGTCAGATGGCCGGCGCGTATTTCGCGCGCAAACCAGTCGGCCACCTGCGCCGTGCGGCTGATCTGAGGAGGAAGGCCAAAGGAACGTTTCATCGCCACCAAGCAATAAACGAACCGCTGTTCTTGGCAACCCATTATTTGTATGGTGATATGATGACATCTACGGGGCGCATGACGCGCGCAATCTCCGTTCGCCTTGCCAGGCCGGCGCGAACATGTCTCCCGATTTCCCTATCATGAAAGGACAGGGATTGGCACTCCGCGACAAACCGGTGCTGTTGACCGGAGCCTCCGGCACGATCGGACGCCTGCTCTCGGCCAGGCTGGCGGCGCTCGGCTGGGCCTTGCGGCTCACCGATGTGGTGCCCCTGCCGATCCCGCTGCCGGACAAGGCAAGTTTCGACATTGCCGATCTCGAGGATCAGCAGGCGGTGAACGATCTCGCCCAGGGCTGCGGGCTGATCCTGCATTTCGGCGGCATATCCACCGAACAATCCTTCGAGACGGTGCTTGGCCCCAATCTGCGCGGCAGCTTCCACATCTACGAGGCGGCGCGCAGCCAGAAGGCGCGCGTGGTTTTTCCTTCCTCGGTGCACGCCGTCGGCCTCTACGAGCGAACGGAGATTCTCGACCAGGACTGCCTGCTGCGGCCGGATGGCTATTACGGCCTGTCGAAGGCCTATGGCGAAATGCTGGCGCGGCTGTATTGGGACAAGCATGCCGTCGAAAGCGTGCTGATCCGCATCGGCTCTGTGCTGCCGGAGGTTCCGGACGAAAGGATCCTGTCGACCTGGATATCGCATGACGATTTTATCAGGCTGATCGAGCGTTGCGCCGAGGCCGAACAGGTCGGCTGCTCGGTGATCTGGGGGCAGTCCAACAACAGCCGTGGCTTCTGGCGGCACGATGCCAGGAACAAGATCGGCTGGACGCCGCTGGACAGTTCCGACGGCCAGGCCGAGCGCGTCCGTGGCAAGGTGACGGACAATCCGGTCGTGGAGCGGTACCAAGGCGGCAAGTTCATCGTTGTCGACTACACCCGCGCCGACTTCCCGCCGCGCTCGATGTTCCCGGACGATTGATTTATCTACGCCGGCAACGGGCTCCGCCCGGCGATCATATCGGCTGCCTTTTCGGCGATCATGATGACGGCGGCATTGGTGTTTGACGACACGATGCTTGGCATCACCGAACTGTCGCAGACGCGCAGGCCCTGCAGGCCACGCACACGAAGCTCGGGATCGACGACGCTTTGCGCATCGCCGCCCATCCGGCAGGAGCCGACCGGGTGATAGGCGCTGCGGCCATGCTCGCGGGCGAAAGCTTCGAGTGCCGCGCGTCCCTTGGTGCCCGCACCCGGAAGGTGCTCCCGGCTGAGGTATTTGGCGAAGGCCGGCTGAGACAGGATCTCGCGGCTGATCTCGATGCCGTCGACGGCGCGCTCCAGGTCGTAGCGTTCGGCGAAGGGGTTGGGATCGATGATTGGCGGATCGCGCAGATCGGCCGAGCTGAGCGTGACGCTGCCGCGCGAGCGGGGGCGGACATGGTAGGAATTCAGCGTGCAGCCATTGCCGCCGGGAACCGAGCCGATGCCTTCCTCGACGCCGGCGCCGGGCAGGAAATGGAACTGGATATCGGGCGTCTTCTCCGCACGGTCACCCCACCAGAAGCCGCCGGCTTCGACGATGTTGGAGGCCACCGGCCCCTTGCCGAACAGCGCGTATTCAAGGCCGGCGACCGCCTGCCAGCGCTTCTTCTTGTAACGGTCGATGCCATGCGGCCCGTTGAGTTCGGCGACGACGTCGACATCCATGTGATCGTGCAGGTCCTGGCCGACTCCAGCGAGATCGTGGATCACCTTGATGCCGTGCGTGCCAAGATGTGCGGCTGGGCCGATGCCGGACAGCATCAAGAGTTTGGGCGAACCGATGGCGCCGGCGGTGACGATCACTTCTCGCCCGGCGCGCAACAGCTCGGTGCGGCCATTGACGATGATCTCGACGCCGATGGCGCGACCATTTTCGACGACGATGCGGCTGACCGTGGCGTCGGTGCGCAGCGTGAGGTTCTTGCGGCCAAGTGCGGGTCTGAGATAGGCGACCGCCGTGCTGCTGCGTTTCCCCTGACGCGTCGTGGTCTGGTAGAATCCGGTGCCTTCCTGCTGGCCGGCATTGAAATCGGCCCGGAACGGAAGACCGGCCTGCTGCGCCGCCTTGACGAAGACCCGGGTCAGTGGATGCGGTGCGCCGCTGGAAACGCCGAGCGGGCCATCGGTGCCGTGCTGCGGGCCGGCGAAGGTGTCGTTGCCCTCGGAGCGCCGGAAATACGGCAGCACCTCGGCGTAGCTCCAGCCCGCGCAGCCATCGTCGACAGCCCAACCATCGTAGTCCTGAGGGCAGCCGCGGGTGAACACCTGGGCGTTGATCGAAGAGCCGCCGCCAAGCACACGCGCCTGCGGATAGACCATGGTGCGGCCGTCGATTGCCTTGCCGGGCGCCGTGTCATAGCCCCAGATCAGCGGCCCTGCCGTCATCTTGAAGAAGCCGACCGGCAGATGGATGTAGCGGTCGGTGTCGGGCGGGCCGGCCTCGAGCAGGACGACGGAGATATCCGGATCCTCGCTCAGCCTGGCGGCCAGAATGCAGCCGGCCGAGCCGCCGCCGACAATGATGTAATCCGACATTCTCGCTCCCATGCATGGGCAAAATCAGCGCCCTGCCCTCCCGCGTGCAACGATCTCAAGTCGCTTGTGCCGCGTCAAGAGAAAGGGTATGGTTATCGTGTTGAAGGGTTGTCGTACAAGTAGAGGAACTTGACAACCCGTCGATCGGAGGCCCGGCCGCGCTCCCCCGCGCAAGCCGCCGGGCGGGAAACAGATTTCAACTGGGAGGTTTGATAATGAAGGACAGGAAGAGTTTGACGCTTTCCGGCACGGTCAGCCGCCGGACGCTGATGATGGGCGCCACCGCCGGCATGGCGGCGCTCGCCATGCCGAGGGTTTTGCGCGCCCAGGAAAAGCCGACGCTGGTGACATCGATCCGGTCGTTGTCTAACCCCTATCATGCGGTGTGGAAGACCGGCGCCGAAGCCTACGCCAAATGGGCAGGGCTCGAACACGTCACGCTGGTTTCGGAAGGCAACAGCGAGAAAGGCATCGCCGACATCAAGGCGATGCTGGCCAAGACCGGCGGCAACATGGTGCTCAATTCCGATCCCAACGACACGCCTGATGCACGCCCGATCGTCGAGGCCTGCGCCAAGGCCGGCGCCTATGTGGTGACGCAATGGAACAAGCCCGGGGATCTGCACCCCAAGGACTTCAACCCGAACTATGTGTCCCACATCGAGTTCGACGGCATCGAAAGCGGCAAGACCATCGCCGAGATCCTGTTCAAGACCATCGGCGGCAAGGGCGGCATCGTCGCACTTGGCGGCCTGATCTCGACCACCGCGGCGATCGAGCGCAAGAAGGGCCTCGACGCGGCACTCGCCGCCAATCCCGACATCAAGCTGCTCGACTTCCAGGTCGCCAACTGGAAATCGACCGAGGCTTTCGACCTGATGGGCAACCTGCTCACCCGCTTCGGCGACGACATCAAGGGCATCTGGGCTGCCAATGACGACATGGGCTCCGGCGCGCTTGAGGCGCTGCGTGCCGAGAGCCTCGCCGGCAAGGTGCCGATCGTCGGTGTCGACGGCATCAAGACGGCGGTCGACGCCGTGCGCACCGGCGAATTCGCCTGCACCGTCACCTCGGATCCGTTCTGGCAGGGCGGCATGGGACTGGCCATCGGCTACAACGCCAAGATCGGCAAGTTCGACCCGGTCAAGGAGCCGCCGGAGCATCGCGAATTCTACGGCAAGGCGGTGCTGATCTCGCACGACAATGTCGAGGAATATTACAAGACCAATGTCGACGCGAAACCGGAGATCGACTGGAACGATCTGTGGGGTCGGGTGACTGGAGCCATCCGGACCTGACCACCGGGGCGGGCTGCTGCTCCCTGGCGGCCCGCTCCCTTTTATCGTCGCCGTGCATTGCATCGGCGACTGTCATCAGCAGACGGGAAGCGGTTTCTTGACAATCCATACAGAACCCCTGAAGTCCGTTTCGGACATCGAGCGGACGACGCTTATGACATTTCTCCCCAGCGGCATCGCCACCGTGTTCGGCGGCAGGCGCTGGCGCAGCCTGGCGCCGCTGGCGGTGCTGATCGTGCTGTGCGTGCTGATCGCCATCGCCAATCCCAATTTCATCGAGCTGCGCAACCTAGTGCGTCTCGCCAACTCGGCCGCCGTGCCGCTGACGCTGGCGATGGGGCTGACCTTCATCATCCTGATGGGCAGCATCGACCTCTCCGTCGAAGGCACGCTGTCGGTGGCGGCGATGGTGGTCGTGCTGCTCGCCGCCAATGACGGCAATGGCAACGACTATGGCTGGTGGGCGGTGCTCGCCGCGGTCGTCGCCGGCACCGCGATGGGGTTCGTCAGCGGTCTCGTCCAGACGATGCTGCGGATTCCCTCCTTCATGGCGACGCTCGGCATGTGGTTCATCGGCCTTGGCCTGTCGGTCTATATGCTCGGCGGCTCGGCGATCCGTCTCAACGATGCCTCGATCCGCGACCTGGCATTGACCCGTTTCCTCGGCCTGCCGCTGGCGGTCTGGGTCGCGACCGGGGCGTTCCTGCTCGCCGCCATCATCCAGTACCACACCAAGCTCGGCCGCCACATCCTGGCCATCGGCGGTGACGAGGATGTCGCCAAGCTCTCCGGCGTCAACGTGGTGCGTGTGCGCATCACCGCCTTCGCGCTGGCCGGTTTCTTCTTCGGCATATCAGGCGTGCTTGCCGCCGCACAGCTCGGCCAGTCGCACGCCGTCATCGGCGATGGCAGGCTGTTTGCCGCGGTCACCGCCGTCGTCGTCGGCGGCAGGGCCTTGACCGGCGGCGAAGGCGGCGGCGTCAACACGCTGATCGGCGTGCTGATCGTCACCGTGCTCGCCAACGGCATGATCCTGCTCGGCATTTCGCCCTATATCCAGCAGACGGTGCAGGGCCTGATGATCATCGCCGCGGTGGCGCTGTCGCTCGACCGCGTCCGCCTCAGAATCGTCAAGTGACCGCCATGCTGCAGGCATCCGGCATCATCAAGAATTTTCCCGGCGTCCAGGCTCTGCGGGACGTCTCGATCGGGGTCCGGCCGAACGAGGTGGTCGGGCTGATCGGCGAGAACGGCGCCGGCAAGTCGACGCTGATGCGGGTGCTGGCCGGCAGCTACCGGCCGGATGGCGGCAGCCTGACCCTCGACGGCAAGCAGCTGCGCATGCGCAGTCCGCGCGATGCGGCACGGCACGGCATCGGCATGGTGTTCCAGGAACAGTCGCTGGTGCTCAATTTGACGGTCGCCGAAAACATCTATCTCGGCGAGGAGGACCGCTTCACCCGCTTCGGCATCGTCAACTGGCGAGCCATGAACGCGGCGGCGCGCCGCCAACTGGCCAAGATCGGCATCGACATCGACGTCACTGCGCGCACCTCCGAGCTCACCTTCGCCGCGCGCCAGATGGTCGAGCTGGCCAAGGCACTGACGCTGGAAGAAGTGGTCGAGCGACAGCTGCTCATCCTGCTCGACGAACCGACCTCGGTGCTCAACGCCGCCGATATCGAGGTGCTGTTCGCGCGCGTGCGGTCGCTCAAATCGCGCGCCAGCTTCGTTTTCGTCTCGCACCGTCTCGACGAGGTGCTGGCGATTTCGGACCGCGTCTACACGATGAAGGACGGCGCGGTCGTCGCCGAGCACCGCGCGGCAGATGTCACCGCGCCGGAGCTGCACGAGATCATGGTCGGGCGCGGGCTGCAGGCTGAATATTACCGCGAGGCGCGCCAGCAGGCGCCGCGTGAGACGGTGATGGTCGAGGCAAAAGGGCTGGGCGCGGGCGGCGCTTATCACGACGTCGATCTCAAGATCAGGGCCGGCGAGATCGTCGGCATTGCCGGCGTCGTCGGCTCCGGCCGCGAAGAGGTCACGCGCACGATCGGCGGCTTCCTCCAGCACGATGCCGGTGAAATGAAGATCGCCGGCGACGCCGTGCGCTTCGGCTCGCCGGAGCCCGCGGTGCGTAGGGGTATCGGCTATGTCCCGCGCGAGCGGAGGCTCGAAGGGCTGGTGATGTTCCTGTCGATCGCGGAAAACATTTCGCTGGCCGACCTGTCGAGCGTCATGCGCCATGGCGCCATCGACTATGGCAAGGAGCGCCGGCTCGCCGCCGACTGGATCAAGCGGCTGCGCATCAAGGCGCCCGGCCCCGATGCCGCCTGCCGCAAGCTCAGCGGCGGCAACCAGCAGAAGGTGGTGCTGGCGCGCTGGATGACGGCGGGCTCGCGCATCCTCGTGCTCGACCATCCGACGCGCGGCCTCGATGTCGGCGCCAAGGAAGAGGTCTACGAACTGGTCCGCGATCTCTCCGCGCAAGGCGTGGCGATCCTGCTGATTTCCGACACGCTGGAAGAGACCATCGGCCTGTCGCACCAGGTGCTGGTGATGCGCGACGGCGAGATCACCGCGCGTTTCGATGCCAGCCCCGGCAACAAGCCGAACCAGATCGACCTTCTGCGGGCAATGGTGTGAACCGATGAATGAAGCGTTTTCCCTCAGGCGAATTTTCGAAGGCAAGTGGACGCAGGGCGCCATTCCGCTGGTCCTGCTCGTCGCGCTGCTGCTGATCATCGAGATCGCCGCGCCCGGCTTTCTGACCGGCGAGACCGTGGCGCTCTTGTTCGCCAACACCGCCGTGCTGTTCATCCTGGCGACCGGCGTCACCTTCGCCATCCTGCTCGGCGGCATCGACCTGTCGATCCAGGCGGTCGCCTCGCTGGCCAGCGTCATCCTGGCGCAGTTGCTGCCCTCGCTCGGCCTTGCCGCCTTTCCGGTGGCGATCCTGTCCGGGCTCGCCTTCGGGACGTTAAGCGGCATCGTCCATGTCAAGCTGCGCGTGCCGTCCTTCGTGGCGACGCTCGCCACCGGCGGCGTCGTCACCGGCATCGCGCTGTGGGTCTCCGACGGCCGCGCCATCACCATCGAGGAAGGCGGCCGCGAAAACACCGCCTGGATCAACGCCACGATCGCCGGCCTGCCAGTGGTGGTGCTGATTTCGGCGGTCATCGGCATCGCCAGCTTCCTGGCGCTTCGCTACACGCGCTTTGGCCGCCAGGCGATTGCCGTCGGCGCCGGTGAGCCGGCCGCATGGGCGGCGGGCATCAATGTCGACCGCACCAAGATCATCGCCTTCGCTGCTTCCGGCATGCTGGCCGCCATCGCCGGGGTGGTGCTGGCGGCGCGGCTGTCGAGCGGCTCGCCGGTGCTCGCCAACCAGCTGCTGCTGCCGGCCATTGCCGCCGTCATCGTCGGCGGCACCGCCATCACCGGCGGGCTGGGCGGCGTTGCCCGCACGGCGGTCGGCGCGCTGATCATCTCGATCGTGCGCATCGGCATGACCTTCGTCGGCGTCAATATTTTTCTGGAAAAACATGGTGTTCGGCGCGGTGCTCATCGCCGCCGTCGCCATCACCATCGACCGCAGCAAGATCGCGGTCATCAAGTGACAGATCCATCCGCACCGCCTCCCAAGCAAGCGCGGACCGGACGGGGTCGCATCAAAGGCTCGATGCGGCCCCGCCTGATCAGGTCCTTACATCGTGTCGAGACCGATCAGCTCGATCTTGTAGCCGTCCGGATCCTCGACGAAAGCGATGTGGGTGGTGCCATGCTGCATCGGTCCGGGCTTGCGCGGAATCTTGGCGCCGCGCTTCTCGAGCTCGGCACAGACGGCGTAGATGTCGTTGACGCCGAGCGCCAGATGACCGAAGCCGGTGCCGATCTCATAGGGCTCTTCCCTGCCCCAGTTCAGTGTCAGCTCGACGACGGCCTCGGTCTCTTCCGGGCCATAGCCGACAAAGGCGTTGGTGAACTTGCCACCGGGATAGTCGTCCCGGCGCAGCAGGGTCATGCCGAGAACCTCGGTGTAGAAGGCAATCGACCTGTCGAGGTCGAGAACCCTGATCATGGTGTGCATATAGCGAAAGCCCGGGGCGTCGCTCATTGGGAAAGTCCTCCGTGTCGGGTGATTGGCTGGTCTGACCGTCCACATCAAACAGCTGGCGGCAACATGGCCTCGCTTGATGTTCTAAATCAGGGTTGTATGATAACACGACAAGCAAGGTGGTTGTCCAGTCGTTTTCCCAGAGGGTCCAGAGCCAGGTCATGAATGTCGTGCCGCCCACCTCCGCATCGCTGATAGCAGCCCTTGCCGGCGTGCTGCCGGATGGCGGACTGCTGACCGAGACGCAAGACCTCGCGCGCTACAGCCGCGACTGGTCCGGCGATCATTTCGGCCGTCCGCTGGCGGTCGCGCGTCCGGCCTCGGTCGAGGAGATGTCGGCGCTGATGCGACACTGCCATGCGGAGCGTATTCCGGTCGTGCCGCAAGGCGGCCTGACCGGTCTCGTCGGTGCTGCGGTCGCCACGGATGGCGGCGAAATCGTCATCTCGCTGGAGCGCATGAACAGTATCCGTTCGATCAGCCCGATCGACTTCGCCATGGTGGTCGAGGCCGGCTGTATCCTCGAGGACGCCAAGCGAGCCGCCGAAGAGAGCGATTGCCTTTTGCCGATAACCTTCGGGGCACAGGGAAGCTGCCGCATCGGCGGCAACGTCGCCACCAATGCCGGCGGCTTCAACGTGCTGCGCTACGGCATGACGCGCGACCTGGTGCTCGGCCTCGAAGTGGTGCTCGCCGATGGCCGGATCTGGAACGGGCTGAAGGTGCTGCGCAAGGACAATCGCGGTTACGACCTCAAGCAGATCTTCATCGGCTCAGAAGGCACGCTCGGCATCATCACCGCCGCGGCGCTGAAACTGTTTCCCAAGCCAACGCAGATCGAGACGGCGCTGGTGGGCTTGCGTTCGGTCGAGGACGCCATGGCGCTCTACGCGCGGGCGCGGCGCGACTGCAGCGATCTTCTCACCGCCTTCGAACTGATCCTGCGCCAGGGCATCGAAATCACCATGCGCGAAGGTGCAGACTTTCCCGACCCGCTGACAAAAGCCTATCCGGCCTATGTGCTGATCGAGGTTTCCTCCGGCGGGTTGATCGACCTTTCGGCCATGCTGCTGGGTTTTCTCGGCGGCGTCGCCGACATCGTTGAAGACGGCATTGTCGCATCGACGCGGGCGCAGGCCGAGCGGCTGTGGCTCTATCGCGAAATCATGGTCGAACGCCAGGGACGCGGCGGCCGCTATCTGCGCACCGATGTCTCGGTGCCGATCTCAAAACTCGCCGATTTCGTCACCGACGCACTGGCGGCGCTGGCGGAAGCGCGACCGGACGCGCTGGCCGTCACCTATGGCCATGTCGGCGACGGCAACATCCATCTCAACGTGGTGCCGCCGGAAGGCATGGAACCGCAAGCGGTCGAGCATCTGTTCGAAGAGGCGGAGGCCGAGATCTTTGCCGTCGTCGACCGCTATGGCGGCTCGATCAGCGCCGAACACGGCATCGGCCGGGTCAAGCAGAAGGCGTTCCTCGAACGGATCGATCCGGTGACCCTTGATCTGGCGGCAGGCATCAAGCAAGCCTTCGATCCGCGCCATATTCTGAGCAATGGCCGCATTCTGGCAAGCAAGGCCAATCATGGTCTATAGGTGAGCGATGACGCTGAAGCTCGACAAGGTCAATCGCGGACCACACCTCTCCACCCTGGTTGCGAGTTCGATCTCGCGCGAAATCGCGCAGGGGCGCCTGAAGCCTGGCGATCAGCTGCCGACCGAGCAGGCGCTGGCGACCACGTTCGGGGTCAGCCGCAACGTCGTGCGCGAGGCGATCGCGCGGCTGCGCTCGGAAGGCCGCATCTGGTCGCAGCAGGGGCGCGGCGCCTTCGTGGTGGAGAGCAACAACCCGACCGTGCTGACCATCGACTACGAGGCGCTGCAGCGCGCCGACTCCTTCCGCAACCTGTTCGAACTGCGCGGCATCCTCGAGGTGCAGGCGGCGGCCTTTGCCGCAAAGCGGCGTACCGAAGCCGATCTCGCCGCGATGGGCGATGCGCTCGCCGGCATGCGCGCGGCCCCCTATGGCAGCGTCGCCTGGCTGCGCAGCGACCTCGAGTTCCACCGCACCGTCGCCGAGGCGACGCGCAACAACTACATGGGCCAGTTCCTGGTCTTTGTGTCCGAGCGTGTGCGCGAAAGCATTCTCGCCGCCGGCAACCAGCAGAAATCAGACGACATGGCCCGCATCACGCTGGGCGAGCACGAGCGCATCCTGGCCGCCATCCGCGCCGGCGACGTTCAGGCGGCGCAGGAAGCCATGCGCGACCATCTGGCGGGCGCGGCCCTGCGCGTTGGGTTGCACGATGGTGGTGAGGCGGTTGCCGAGGCGGCATCGACCGTGCGGCACACGAGACTGAGGAAGGCTATCCGCAAGCAGGCTGGCGGATAGCGGCATGAAATTGGTGCAATAAAATTGATGGCGGGAGCGACAGCCCGGTTTCGCGCGCTGTCGAAAGGCTGACGAAGAGACGGCGGATAGGCACCGGGTACAGATGGCAAAGCGCCTGCTTTTTTCTTATTCCGGCAGGCCCGCCTTGCGCAGGTTCTCGCGAAGGTGTTCCAGGTCGCTTGAATTCTTGTATGGCGCCATGTCCGAGGTCGTTCTCATCGTGATTGTGGCTCGTGGCTCCAGCTGCAAAACGTGCTCGATGACCTGCTGCGCTTCGTCTTTGCTCCCTAAAGCCGCGTAGCTCGCTGCCAGGTATAAGTGTTGGTATACGGTGTCGAGGGTTCGTAGACCTTCCAACGCCGCGATCGCTTCATGATATCTGCGAACGTCGTAGTAAATCTGGCCAATCTGTAGAATGTACCACTCGGGGTAGTGAGGGTTGAGACGCATGGCTTTTTGCGCCGTCTCAAGGCCTTCCTGTGCCCTCCCGCAATAGCTTAGGCAGGAACCAAAATCCAACAGCACGTCGGCATCATTTGGATTGAGCTCAAGGGCGCGTTGATACTCAATGATAGCGCGTTCGTATTGTCCGCAAAATAGGCAATGCCCTGCGAGCGCATAGTGCCCCCATGCCTCGGCGTCGTCGCGTTCGATCGCCAAATTGGCGTATTTCAGGCCATTTGCCAGTGAGGCCTCGGGATTCTCGCTCCAACCGTCGTTTGCGTCGATCATGTGCGTCCAAGCGAGCTTCGCAAACGCTTTTCCGAACTTCGGATCGAGTTCACCCGCCTTCTCAAAGAGTTCGCGAGCACGCAAGTTGTCCTCTTTTGTGTAACGGTTGAGAGACTCCATGCCGCGCACGAAATAGTCCAGGGCCTCAAAGTTCCGTGTCCCCGCGACTTCCGGGCGCTCTTGCCACGCCTTTAACAGTCGGCCTCCGTACGCTGTGGCTAAACTGCCGATTATTCTTTCAGTGACATCGTCCTGCACGGCAAAGATGTTCTCGATGCCTCGGTCGTAGCGCTCTGCCCAAAGGTGCCGCCCAGTCTTGCCGTCTATGAGCTGGGCCGTAATCCGGACGCGGTCCTTCGACCTCTGTACGCTGCCCTCCAAGATATAGCGGGCACCCAGCTCTCGGCTGGCATCCTGTATCTTCGTGGCTTTGCCCTTGTAGGCGAACGTCGAATTGCTCGCGATGACGAAAAGATCGCGAAACCGAGACAATCCGGTGATGACGTTCTCTGTAATCCCATCCGCAAAGTAGTCCTGCTGACGGTCGTCGCTCATATTGACGAACGGCAGCAAAGCGATGGAGGGCTTATCCGAAAGCGAGGCCGGCGAAGTGGGGTTCGCTCCGGGACCGTCGAGACGCACCGCAAAAGCTCGCACGGGGTGCTCAATATTTTTAAGTATCTGCTCACCGTTGTCGTCGAATTGCAGGTCAAGCCGGTTTCCGAGGTGATCTCGCACCGTGCCCGAAACCATGACACCTCCAACAGGAGCGATGCCTTCGAGCCTTGCCGCCACGTTCACGCCGTCACCGAACAGATCGTCATCCTCGACGATTACGTCGCCGAGGTTGATCCCAATGCGGAATTGTATCTTTCGGTCCTCGGACAAGTCTGCGTTGCGATCCGACATGGCACGCTGCATGGCAACGGCACAAGCCACGGCGTTCACGACGCTTGGAAACTCGGCGAGGATGCCGTCGCCAGTCGTTTTGAAGATGCGGCCTTGGTGCTCGGCCATCTTTGGGTCGATAAGGTGGGCCCGTATCGTCTTCAGTTCGTCAAGTGTGCCCGCCTCGTCGCTGCCCATCAGGCGCGTATACCCCACCACGTCAGCGGCTAGGATTGCGGCAAGACGGCGTTGGACGCGTCCTTCGGTCATGTCGGGCCTTGCCTTTCAGCAGGACCGGGATTGTATGGCCGACGGCTGGCCGAGTCCACGGGCCGGAACGTCGCCGCCATTCCTTGCCATCATGTGCGCGGAGCGGATGAAGGGGAAGGCGGACTACGGCACCACCAACGTGATGCACCTGGATGCCGAATCCAAAGCCGACCTGCACGCCGAAGCGGAGAAGCTGATAGCCCGTTATGAAAGCCCACTTGAGACCGTGAAGGCGCTTATGGCCCACAACTGCGAGCTTGAGACCCAGTCCTCGCTCTCGCCCACAGATATCCGGGTATCGTCGCCATCAGCTACTATGCCGCCTGTACTGAGGTGATTGCGAATGACTGAAGTCGGTCAGGTCCTATCGGGCTGGCATCGCGTTGTTCACCAGCAGTGACGATCCGATGTCTCCGTCGAGCGCAAAACGCTCGCAGCGCTCGCCGTCGGACTCATCGATGAAGCTCTCGCCATGTTTGAAGCCGAGCTTCGCCAATATCCGCAGCGACGCGAAATTGCGCGCCGCCGCCTCGGCCGTCACCTGTTCAAGCGCCAGAGTTTCAAAGGCGTAGCGGAGGACTTCGCGCGCCGCCTCGCTGCCCAGTCCGTGCCCCCAATGCGCACGCGCCAGCACAAATCCCAATGCGGCTGCCTTGGCGTCGGTTGCGCCGAAGGACAGGGTTATCGTCCCGATCGCGTCCGATACTCCTGCCTGGTCTATGGACCACTGGATCGCCTTACCGTCAGCGAACCGCTGACGCGAACGGGCGAACCATCGCTCGCCTGCGCTTATGTCGTCGGGAACGGGATCGCCGGCAAGGGCGGCGGCTTCGACATCCGTCGCGCGCGCAAACCATGCTGGGATATCCCGTTTCCTCGGCGCCCGAAGCACGAGCCTTGGTGTCGTGAGCTTGGGAAATCGGACTGCTTCCATGGGGGCATTTTCGACCTGAGGCGGCGCCAATGCAACGGCGCTGGCAGGCACCTGTCGATCCATGCCAAATCGCAAGATCGGTCGAGCGCGACATGTCCGGAAGGGCCTAGCTGGTGTCGCCACGGAGGAAGAGACGGTGAAGGCGGCACTTGCAAACTACCATGCCCGAATGCAGCGGGTGCTGGACCACATAGACCGGCATCTCGACGACGATCTGGGCCTGGATGCGTTGAGCGGCGTCGCGGCGTTCTCGAAATACCATTTCCACCGGCAGTTCACGTCCACCTTCGGGTTGTCCGTGCATCGCTATGTCCAGCTTGCCCGCATGAAGCGCGCTTCGTACCGGCTGGCCTACAGGGACGCCCAAAGCGTCACGGACATAGCGATGGATGCCGGTTACGATGCACCCGATGCCTTCGCCCGCGCCTTTCGGCAACGGTTCGGGCAATCGCCTTCGTCGTTCCGGAAGTCTCCCGACTGGGAGCCGTGGCTTGCGGCCTTCGGGCCTCTCGACAACGCCAGGAGCAAGCTCATGCAGAAGACTTTTACCACTGACGACGTGACGATTCGCGATGTGCCCCCGACGCCTGTGGCGATCGTGGAACATCGGGGCGACCCGGCGACGCTCGGCGTCACCATCCAGCGGTTCATCGCGTGGCGAAAGGCCGCTGGCCTGTCACCCAAGACAAGTCCGACCTTCAATGTCTGGCGTTCCGAGCGGCGCCCTGCGTCGCCTGCCGATTATAGCGTGGACCTTTGTGTCGGGACCGACCAACCGATCGAGGCGAACGGCGAGCAGATCAAGGCCGGCGAGATCCCCGGCGGACGCTGCGCGGTGCTACGCGTCGTCGGCAACACCCACAATCTGGAGCCTGCCGCGCTCTACCTTTATCGCGACTGGCTGCCGGCCAGCGGCGAGGAAGCGAGGGATTTCCCTCTCTACTGCCAACGCCTCGCCTTCTTCCCGGAGGTGCCGGAGCATGAGACGGTCGCGGAGCTGTTCCTGCCGCTGAAATAGCACCGCTGGACGGCGGCTTGTCCCTACTGATCGCCAGCAGCGGACAGGCCGTTGTCCACCCCATCTCGGTCATTCCGCATTCATGAGTTCACGGTAATGCTCTCGGCACGCCCGCTAACTGATTTTCCCACCTAAGGCGCCCATCGTCAGTCCAGCGCACCACTTTTCAGCACGCCCCGTTCCTTCCACTGGCTCAGCGGAAAAATGTCCGGTGCGCCGCCCGTGGCCGCATACCAGGAGTCCACCACCCATCGGGTCCCGCCGCGATCACTTATCACCGCCGTCCAATGGGGATAGCGTCCGTCGACAAACAGGCCGCGCGAGGCATTGTCCTCGACCTTGTGAAACGTGAGCAGTTTTCGCTCGGCAAGATAGACCAGCAGCGTATGCGTATTGGTCGATTCGTCGACACAATCCATCTGGCCCCTGATACGCGATGCACCGAATTCCGACTGCGGCTGGTCGCGGACACCGGTGGCCTGGAAAATGCGCTGGTCGAAATAGCGGACAGCCTTCGAAATGGCGGAACGTTCGGCACGGGCTGAACCCGCGCCCGCATGCAAGATAGAACGGAAACGACTGTAGTCGCCGGACCCAAGCACAAGCATGGTGCGATAGTTGCAACCATAGCCGTGGCATAAGGCAATCCGCTTGGAAGCCGTCGCGGCCAGTTCGCTCGCGACCGCCGGTCCGCCAACCGCAAGCATGACTGTCAAAAGTGTTGCTCTGGCAAAGACTTTGAAACGTGCGTCCATCCCCGATCATAGACAAGTTCGGCAGAATGAGAACCATATTGCCAGAGGCATTGCGGGCGGAAAGTTCGGATGGCAGCTATGGGGTCGAACTCGGTCGTTCAGCGTGACTGGGTTTTGACCCTAATGGCGGCTTTCGCCAGCCATCCATAGACGACGCCGCAAACGCGACCTTCAGTGTCCAGGCAACAGAGGAGGAGTACGCCGCCATCTTCCCGCTTGGGGTCCGTGCCGGAAAGATAGGCTCAATCCGGATTAACTTCCCGTGGCGCCGGCGGTTCAACCAGCGAGACGCCGTTCAGGCCGGCGATGATGTCCGACAGCGCCGGCACGAACTTCTCGCCATGGCCGGTGGCGACCGCGGTGGCAAAGCCGTTGCGCACCGCAGCACCGATCGGGTTGGCGACATCGGCGGCCTGGGCGAAAGAGGCGAGATAGGTCATATCCTTGAGCGCATTGACGATGGCAAAACGCTGGGCGTTCTCGTTTCGGGTCAGCACGAAATCGAAGAAGGCCTGGTAGAAGCCGCAATCCATGCGGCTGCCCGAGATGACGCGGTTGAAAACCTGCGGTGTCAGCCCGGCCTTGGCGCCAAGCGTCAGCGCCTCCGAATAGATCGCCGAATAGCCCATCGAGACGAAATTGTTGAGCAGCTTCATGGTGTGGCCGCTGCCGGTCGGCCCGGTGTGGACGACGCGCGCGGCAAACGCCTCGAGCACCGGCCGCGCCCGGGCGACGGCCTCTGCCGGGCCGCCGACCATCACGTCGAGCTTGCCTTCGGCCGCTTCCTTGGGGGTGCGCGCCAGCGGCGCATCGATCAGCATCACGCCGTGCGTGCCAAGTTCGGCTGCAAGTGCTGTCGTCGATGACGGGTTGGAGGTCGAGCAGTCGATGATCAGCAGCGGCGTTCCGGCCGCGGCCAGTCCATCCGGCCCCTTGATCAGCATTTCGACCTCGCGCGAGCCGGTGACGCACAGGATGACGACGTCACAGGCGGCGGCGAGCGCGCGAGGACTTGCCGCCTCGGTGGCGCCGGCTTCGATCAACCGGTCGGCGGCGGTGCGGCTGCGATGCACGCAAACCGTCAGCGGCCAGCCCTTGCGCAGCAGATTGTCGGCCATGCCGGCGCCCATGCTGCCCAAACCGATGAAGCCTATGCGTTCTTTCATGCAATCCTCCAACAATTCTAGAGTTTTGACGCAATTCCGGACGGAAAACCGTTCACACTTTTCCTGGAATTGCTTTGACCCGCACCGGCGGGCCGCATTTCCTCACCTTGCGGCGGGCACCTGTCGATGCAATCCTTGCGGGAGAATCGGACCGGAGTCCCCCGATGGCGGAGCCCATGTTTTTCGACGCCATACCGCAAGCGCCCAATCTGCGGACCGGGCTGGTCAACACGCTGATCGCGCAGATCGAATCCGGCGATCTGGCGCCGGGCCAGCGGCTGCCGACCGAGCAGGAGATCGTCGCCGCCACCGGCGTCAGCCGCACCGTCGTGCGCGAGGCGCTGGCAGCACTGCGTGCCCGGGGATTGATCACCACGCGGCAGGGCCTCGGCGCTTTCGTCGCCAAGGATCCGCTGCCGAGGACCTTTTCCATCCTGCCAGACGATCTTGAATCGATCGACGAGGTGCTGCGCGTGCTGGAGCTGCGCATGGGCATCGAGGTCGAAGCGACCGGCCTTGCCGCCGAGCGGCGCAGCGACGCGGCGCTCGAGCAGATGAGCTCGCGGCTGGACGCGCTGGAGGCGGCGGTGCGCGCCGGCGGGTCGGGCTCGGAAGAGGATTTCGGTTTCCATCGCGCCATTCTGGCTGCGACGCAGAACGCCAATTTCACCCGGCTGTTCGACACGTTCGGCAGCGCCATGATCCCGCGCCAGTGGACGCGGCTCGACCGCATGACGGTTCCCGAGCGGGAAAAATACCTGGCGCGGATGCAGCGCGAGCATCGCGCCATTCTCGCCGCCATCGAAGCCAGGGATGTCAACGCGGCGCGGCGCGCTATGCGCAGCCATTTGACCAAGAGCTATGCCCGCTTCGAGGAGTTGCGCGACAGGGCAAGCCACGACTGACTGCTTGCTCACAGCGCTCATCCCGCCACGCCGCCGAGATAGAGTTCGCGCATCAGCGACATGTCGCGCAATTCGGCGATTGCGCCTGAGACGACGATGCGGCCGTTCTGCATGAGATAACCGCGCGACGCGACGGAGAGCGCCAGGCCGGCATTCTGTTCGACCAGCAGCACCGAAGCGCCGAAGCGCTCGCCGATGCCGAGAATGATTGCCTTGATCTCCTTGACCAGCAGCGGCGACAGGCCGAGCGACGGCTCGTCGAGCAACAGCACGCGGCCGCGTCATCAGCCCGCGTGCAATCGCCAGCATCTGCTGCTGGCCGCCGCTCAGCGAGCCGCCCTTGTCGCGCCGCTTGGTGGCAAGGATCGGGAAGAAGGCCAGCATGGTTGCGAAATCGGCTTCCACGGCGGCATCGTCGCGGCGCGCATAGGCGCCAAGACGCAAATTCTCCTCGACCGTCATGTCGACGAATATCTTGCGCCCTTCCGGCACCAGCACGACGCCTCGCCTGGCCATGACATCGGCGGCAAGCCCGGTCACCTCGGCGCCATCGAAGGAGATGCTGCCGGCGCGCGGCCGGATCAGCCCGGCGATGGCCTTGAGCAGCGTCGACTTGCCGGCGCCGTTGGGGCCGAGGATGGTGACGATCTCGCCCGCGCCCAGCGTCAGCGAGACGCCGCGGTTGACGATCGTCGGCCCATAGCCGGTGACGACATCGGAAACGGCGAGCAGGTTCACAGATCGCCCCCCAGATAGACTTCCAGCACCTTGGGATCGGCAAGCACCGCTTCGGTCGGCCCATCGGCGATCTTGGAGCCGAAGTCGAGCACCGCGAGGCGCCGGCACAGCATCTGCATCAGCTTCATGTCGTGGTCGATGACGCAGACTGATATGCCGTGGCCGGGAAGCTGGCGGACAAGCCCGACCAAGGCCGTGGTTTCGCGATCGTTGAGGCCGGCGGCGGGTTCGTCGAGCAAGAGCAGCGACGGCCGCGTGGCCAGCGCCAGCGCAAGGCCGAGCAGGCGAAGACTGCCAAACGGCAGCACGCCGGCCTTTTCGTTGGCAACCGCACTCAGCCCGACGAAATCGAGCAGCGCCTGCGGTGTCGGCCACGGGTTGGCGGTACCGTCCGCCCTCGCCCGGACATGCTCGCCGGCGATCTGGACATTCTCCAGCACGCCAAGCCCGCCAAAGGCCATCGCCTGCTGGAAGGTGTAGCCGATGCCGGCCCGCGATATGGCATGCGGCGCCAGGCCGGTGATGTCTTGCCCGCGAAACAGCACATTGCCGCCGCTCGGCCTGTGGACGCCGGTGACGACATTGAACAGCGTCGTCTTCCCCGAACCGTTCGGACCGACGACGCCGAGGATTTCTCCCTCTTCGATGGCGAGGTCGACGCCTGCCAGTGCCGTGACGCCGCCGAACTGCTTGCTCAGGCCGCTGATCGCCAGGATCGGGCTCATCGCCGCGCCTCCGAAGGGGTCGCGTCGCGCTGTTCCGTCTGCTGTTTCGGCTTGCCCGAAAACGCCGCGCGGAGCGCGCGCACAATGCCGCCGATCAGGCCATCGGGCAGCAGCATGATCACCGCGATCAGGCAGACGCCGTAGACGATGCGCGACTGGACCGGATCGAGGTTGAGCACTTCCGGCAGGAAGGCGACAAGGATGCCGCCGGCGAGCGGTCCCTCGATCAGGCGGGCGCCGCCGATCATGACCATCAGCGCCAAATAGATGCTGGGAAAGGAGGAAAACTGCGACGGCGAGATGTGGCCGAGAAAATAGGCCAGCAGCACGCCGGAGATGCCGGCAAAGATGCCGCTGACGACGAAGGCGCCGATCTTGTGGCGGCCGACATTGATGCCGAGCGAGGCGGCAAGCTTCTCGTTCTCCCGGATGGCGCGCAGCGTGCGGCCATAGGACGAGTTGATGATCGCCCAGCTCGCCACTGCCGCTGATGTCACGAACGCCACGACCATCAGGTAGTAGCGCGTCAGGTCGCTCATATCGGCGCCGAACAGGGTGACCGGGCCGGCCAGGTCGAGCCCCGTCGCGGCACCGGTATAGTCGCCGCCATTGGTGAGCACGATGGCCAGCAATTGGCCGAAGGCGAAGGTCATGATGACGAAGTGATGGCGGCCGACGCGCAGCGACGGAATGCCGACGATCATCGCGAACACGGCGCTCGCCAGGGCCGCCGCCGGCAGCGCCAGCCAGAACCCGACGCCAAAGTCGCGCGCGAGGATCGCCGCCGCATAGGCGCCGACGCCGACCAGCGCCGCGTGACCCATCGACAGGATGCCGGTCTGGCCGAACAGCACCGACAGGCCGTAGAGCGCGATGACGTTGATGCCGGCCGAGATCGCCAGCGACAGGAAGCGGTTGCTCGGCGAAAACAGAGGCACAAGAGCGATCAGCGCCAGGATGACCAGCACCGGCAGCAGGGATCGCAACGCCTTGAGGCCGGAACCGGCGCTATCCTGGTGGAGGCCCTCCTTCATGACGCCATCCTGGGTCCGCTGGTGCCGCCGAACAGGCCGTGCGGGCGAACGATCAGCACCAGGATCATCAGGGCGAAGGAGTAGGCGTCGGTCCATTGCGAGAAGCCGTAGCCGGCGCTGAAGCCCTCGACGATGCCGAGGATGAGACCGGCGGCGACGGCGCCGTAGATGTTGCCGAGCCCGCCGATCAGTGCCACGGCGAACCCCTTCATCACCATGGTGCCGCCGGTGAACGGCGTGATCGGAAACAGCGCGATCAGCAGTGCGCCGCCGAGCCCGGCCAGCGCACTGCCGAGCACGAACACGCCGGTGATGTAGCGGCGCACCGGAATGCCCATCAGGGCCGCCGTATCGCGGTCCTCGACGCTGGCGCGCAAGGCGCGGCCGTAGCGGCTTGCGGTGATCATCCGGAAGCTGAGCGCCACCACGGCGATGGTGATCAGGATGACCATGACGCGAACCGAAGCGATGCGCACGCCGCCGACCTCCCAGACCGTGGTCAGCGGGCGCGGAATGCTCTTCTGGTTGGGATTCCAGAACAGCACGACGACATGCTGCAGCACGACGATGAGGCCGAGCGAGACGATGAAGCCGTTGGTCGGTCGCTCCAGGGTGAAGCGGAACAGGCCGCGCTCGAGGATATAGCCCATCAGCCCGACCGCCAGGATCGCCAGCACCACCGCCAAGGGGAAGCCAAGGCCGGCGCTAACGGCAAGCCAGGTGACGATGCCGCCGATCATCAGGAATTCGCCATGGGCGAAGTTGATGATGCCGGTCAGGCCGAAGATCAGGGTCACGCCGATGGCGATCAGCGTGATGACGCTGGCGATCGAAAGCCCGTTGAGTATCTGCTGTATGAAAATATCCACGGCTCGCATTCGCTGTTGAAGTGATAGCGCTGTTGACCTGATGGCGCTGTTGACGCGGTGGCCGGCGACTCGGACCTGCCTGTATGACGAATGAGTTGGCGGCGGGTGACGCCGCCAACTCAAGGTCGGTTCGCCAGATCAGCTCTTCGGTGCTTCAGCCGGCGGCTGCTGCATCGAACAGGAGATCGCACCACCGGGTGCTGCGGCGCAGACCTCGGTGGCATGGGTGACCTGGTGGGTTGGGTTGAAAGTCAGGTCATCCGAGACCACGCCCTGGTGGTGGAGGGTCAGCAGCGCCTCGACCGTCTTGTCCGGATCGAAGCTGCCGGCCTTCTCCCAGGCTTCGGCGAGGAAGTGGACATAGTCGTGGTAGAGCAGCGACACCGACGAGGTCACGCCGTGCGGCGCGCCGGCCGCGAAATAGGCGTCGAAATAGGCCTTGGCTTTCGGGTTGGACGACTCGCCCCAGCAGACCGGAACGCAGCTCATCGCCACCGGCACATCGGCCGAAAGCTGCTTCTCCTTCCAGATGCCGGGGTCGACGCCGAACAGGAAGTAGCTCTTGGCGGCTCCCAGTTCGAGCGCCTGCGGCAGTGCCGTCAGCGTTGAATCGCCATTGTACCAGAAGTGGATGATATCCGGATTGAGGCTCTTGGCGCGGGTCAGGAACGGCGAAAAGTCGGTCGTGTCAGGCGGATAGAAGATGATGTCGGGAACATCCTGCCCCTCGGCCTTCAGCGCCTTGAAGTAGTAGGACGACAGGAACTGGCCGGTGGCGTCGTTGCCGACGATCATGACCGATTTTTTGGGCTTGTAGCCGAGCAGCGGCTCGAGAAGCGTGAGCACGCCACGCGCGGTCGATCCGGACCGCTGGAACTCCTGCGGCTCGGACTGGAAGAGGTAGTGATCCTCGCCGCCCGGCTTGACCGAGTCCGGCGTCAATATTTTCGCCAGTGTCGAATTGCCGGCGAAATGGATGAT
The DNA here is from genome assembly GCF_042682145.1 of Mesorhizobium newzealandense. NCBI lineage: Bacteria > Pseudomonadati > Pseudomonadota > Alphaproteobacteria > Hyphomicrobiales > Phyllobacteriaceae > Mesorhizobium > Mesorhizobium newzealandense. Next base: position 191,900 of record NZ_JBHUGZ010000001.1, read on the forward strand.
CTTGGCCGGCTGGGTGATCTTGGCCATGGCCAACGTGAAGTCATGCGTCTCCGACCCGAAGATCGCCTGCACCTTCACGTCGCGCACCAGTTCCTGGGTGGCGGCTATTGCGGTCGCGATGTCGGTGCGGTCGTCGCGCTTGACCATTTCCAGCTTGTAGGTCTTGCCGCCGACCTTGATACCGCCGGCGTCGTTGATCTGTTTCACGGCAAGCCCGACGCCCGCCGGCAAGGTATGGCCGGCGGAAACGAACGAGCCCGACTCCGCCGCGACGACACCGATCTTGACGATGTTGTCCTCGGCCAATGCAGGATGAGCAAGCGCGCCAAGGCACAGTGCCGCCGACGCGCCCATTTTCAGAACGGTTTTCAACTTGAGATCCTCCCGACTCCAAATCATTGCAGTCTTACCGGGTTGTCATACAACCCTGTTATCTGGTAAATCTAACGAACCGGGATGTCAATCGCGTTGCCATGCGATAAAAGGCGACCCGCAGATCAGGAATCACCACCAAGCCGCAGTTAGGAACAGGACATGCAGTCACGGAAATTCGGCCGTACCGGCCGCGACGTCAGCGAGATCGGCTTTGGCTCATGGGCGATTGGCGCCGCCTGGGGCGAGGTCAATGACGACGATGCCGTGGCCGCCCTGCACGCGGCCCTTGACGCCGGCGTCACCTTCATCGACACCGCCGACGTCTATGGCGACGGCCGTTCCGAGAAGCTGATCGCCAGAGTGATGAAGGAGCGTGGCGGCGAGCGGCCGTTCATCGCCACCAAGGCCGGAAAGCGACTGCCGGCGCAGACCGTCGAGGGGTTCAGCCAGAAGAACCTGACCGATTGGGTCGACCGCAGCCTGAAATATCTCGAGGCCGACACGCTCGATCTCGTGCAGCTGCATTGCCCGCTGACCGACCTCTATTATCACCCGGAAGTTTTCGAGCGCCTCGACCGTCTCGTCGAGCAAGGCAAGATCCGCAATTACGGCGTCAGCGTCGAGCGCGTCGAAGAGGCGCTGAAGGCGATGCAATATCCCGGCGTCGTCAGCGTCCAGATCATCTTCAACGCCTTCCGCCAGCGGCCGGCCGAGATGTTCTTCGACCTGGCGAAGAAGAACGATGTGGCTGTCATCGCCCGCGTCCCGCTGGCCAGCGGTCTGCTGTCGGGCAAGTTCAAGGCAGACACCAAGTTCGAGACAACGGACCATCGCCTGTTCAACCGCAACGGCGAGGCCTTCGATGTCGGCGAGACTTTTTCAGGCGTGCCCTATGAGGTCGGACTGGCGGCGGTCGAACGCATCCGGCCGCTTGTCTTGGGCGACACGACGATGGCGAAATTCGCGCTGCGCTGGATCCTGATGTTCGACGCGGTCACGGTGGTCATTCCGGGCGCACGCAATCCCGCACAGGCCCGTTCCAATGCCGAAGCCGCGGAGCTTCCGCCCCTGTCGGATGAACTGATGGGCAAGATCCGGGACATCTACGACCAGGACATCAAGCCCTACGTGCACCAGCGCTGGTGATCGAAGGCCATCGCATCCCGGTACGTTTTCCTTGGGGGGTGCCGCAGCAGGATGTAGCAGCCCCCTGCTACCAGCAATGTGAATTCTGGTGCTATCCATCAGGGGTGGCGAACCCGCAAAAGGCGGTGTAGGCTTCGCACAAAAGAAGAATGAGCCGCACCCCCGGCATGCCGGGCGAATCTGGGAGGATTCATGGTCGAGATCATCTCCAAGCGGGACGGCCCGCGGCGCGAGGATGTTCAGGTCAAGCGATTGATCGAGCAGAACCGCTCGACCATCGTCCGCCTTGCCGACCAGATCAGCGGCGGCGGCTACTCGGCCTCCAGGCAGCCACGCCAGCAACCCAAGGCGGAAGGCCTGATCATCCATGTCGGCGGCGGCGCGGCGTCCGCCACTGAGGCGAGCCCGTCCATCCGCGTCACCATGAATGGCCGCGTGATCTCCAAGGACCAGAACAGCGGCCGCCAGCTTCACCATATCGGCGATGTCCGCAACCGGAATGGGGACCAGGTCTTCGTCCTGGCGACGAAGCAGAACGGCTTTTTCTCGCCGGTCGACGAAACCATCGCCGAGGCACTTGCCGAACTGGATGGATCCCGGCTGACCGAAACTTACACCGAAGAGCAGCTTGCCGCCGACATCGGTGCCAAACTCGGCATCGACTGACGACCGGCATTCGGGCGTTTGCACGTCCAATCCGCGACAGCATACAGAAATGGCATACCTCAAAGGTACTGTGATGACTGAATGAGACACGCGAGCGGCCCGATCAGATGAAAACCCATGCTCTTCCGACGCGTGCGTCGATGGCCACCGGACAGCTGGTTCTAGGCAACATCGACTATGACGAGCGCGCCACCATGCGAGCCTGGGAAAGCTTTCTTTCCGACGAGCCGACAAGCGCCCGCGATCCGGTCCACGTCCGCTCCCTGATCCACGATTCCTGGTATCGCAGCGCCACCGGCGGCATCAACGCGCAAGGCATCGAAGCGCCGCTGAGCAGCGACCGCGACGAGATCGAATACCTGACCCGCGCCAACGCCGAGCTGCTTTCGGCGGCGCGGCGATCGTTCGCGTCGCTTGGCCAGTTGCTGGAAGGCACGGGAGCGATGCTGGTGCTCGCCGACAGCGACGGCGTGCTGATCGACGCCATCGGCGACAAGAAGACCTTGCATGACGGCATGGACATTCATCTGGGCATCGGCGGCAAATGGAACGAGGACGCCGTTGGAACCAATGGCATCGGCACCGCACTGTGGACCGGCGAACCGATTTTCGTCCACGCGGCCGAACATTTCTGCGCCGGCATCAAATCCTGGACCTGCGCCGGCGCGCCGATCCGTGATCCGCTGGACGGCAAGATCATCGGCGTCGTCGACCTGTCGGGCTATTCGCCGATCTTCCGCCCGCACAACACGGCGCTCGTCGCCGCCACCGCCAGGCAAATCGAAAAGGCACTGGCCGAGCAGCAGCAGGAACAGCGCACGCGCCTGCTCGAAGCCTTCATTTCCTCGGCACCCAGCTACCGCCGCAAGGACGGGTTGGTGATCGTCGATCATCGTGGCCGCGCGATCTTCTGCAACAACGTGCCCAATGGCGACGCGACGGAGATGATGGACGGCCCGATGGAACCGGGCCGCGGTCGCTGGCTCATGAACCTGCCGGCCTCCGGCTCGGATACCGATCTCGCCAACGCGCTGCCGGCGCATCTGCGGTCCTGCCATGTCACGCCGCTAAAGCTCGATGGCGACCTGCGTGGCGCGGCCCTGGTGTTTCCCTCGGTCCCGGCCGTCTCCAGCATGACGGTGACAAGCAGGCAGGTGAACAAGCACCTGCAGGCAGCCGCGGCGATGATCGTCGGCGACAGTGAGAAACTGCTGGCTGCCGTCGATGTCGCCTCCCGGGTGGCGGGGTCGAACGGTGTCACCTCGCTGCTGATAGAAGGCGAAACGGGTGTCGGAAAAGAGCTGTTTGCGCGGCTTGTCCATGCCGGCAGCCGGCGCACCGAAAACGATCCGTTCATCGCCATGAACTGCGGCGCGATCACCAAGGAACTGTTCGGCAGCGAATTGTTCGGCCACGTCGCCGGCGCCTTTACCGGAGCTTCGCGTGACGGCAAGCCGGGCATCTTCGAACAGGCCAATGGCGGCGTGCTCAGCCTCGATGAAATCGGCGAATTGCCGCTCGAAATCCAGCCCTTCCTGTTGCGTGTCCTGGAGGAGCGCGTGGTCCACCGCATCGGTGACTCGAGGGGGCGGCCGGTGGACGTGCGCCTGGTCGCCTCGACCAATCGCGACCTCAAGCAGGAAGTCGCCGCCGGGCGCTTCCGCAGCGATCTCTATTACCGCATCGGCGCCGTCTCGATTCATGTCCCGGCTTTGCGCGATCGCGGCGACGACGTGCTGCTGCTGGTCGAACATTTCAACCGACAGATCGCAAAGCTGGCAGGCAATGATCCGCTGGCGTTTTCGAACGACGCGCTCGATGCGCTGCTGGCCTATCGCTGGCCGGGTAATGTGCGCGAACTGAAGAACCTGATGGAGCGCCTGCACATACTGGCGCGCGGCGGCGCGATCGAACTGCGGGACCTTCCCGGAGAGATCAGCGCGGGCAATCGCAACAGCATACACGGCGACCATCCCGCAGCCATGCTCGAAGCGCCGGTGTGCTCGTTCGAGGATGCGGAACGCCAGGCGATCAAGAATGCGCTTGTCGCGGAGGGCGGCAATCTCAGCAAGGTCGCACTGCGGCTCGGCATTTCACGGCCGACGCTCTATCGCAAGCTCGGCCAATACGGGATCCGGCGCGGCTTCCTCTAGCCTGCGATACCGCCGGAGGCTTTGCGCTGCCTTACGAACAGCCGTGCGCGGTCTGACCTCCTGCCTGCCGGGACCAGTCCGAATACGACCGGCATCGGCATCAAATTGAACTACTTGGGTACGGTGTAGAACTCATGGGTGTTCATCTGGGCATTGATCCCCGGCATGCCGTCGGATTGGAATGAGCCGCCGGCGACATGGAACTCGCTGCCAATGAAACCGGCTACGAAGCCGTGGCGGGCAATCTGCATATGCGGTAGGGTCTGCCACGTGTCGGTTGCGGGGTCGTAGGCCTCAAAAGCCCAGAATGTGCGCTTGCCCGCCGGGTCCTGGTACTCGCCGCCCGTCACATAGATCTTCCCGCCATAGGCACTGCCCGACACCCCGCCCCGCGGCGTGGGGGAGCGGCCCTTGTAGGTCCAGGAATCGGATTTGGGATCGTATTCCTCGACCAGATCGGTCACGTCGCTCTTGGTCACGAAGGGCAGACCAATTCGACCGTCGATCGCATAAATCTTCCCACCGACAGCAGCGGCGAGAAAGTGATTGCGGCCGGTCTGCATGGGCGCCCGGCTTGTCCAGGTGTTGGATGCGGGGTCGTAGGCCTCGACAGTCCTGCCGACGATGTTGGGAACGTCGGCCCAAAGCGGCTCCTTCATGTCGCGGCCATCCTCATGGGCATGCGCCCCGCCGACGACGTAGATTTTTCCGTCGAGCACCACGGCCGCCGCCGCTCCACGGGCAGTTGGCATGGGTGGAAGCCTGGACCAACTGTCGGTCTTCGGATCGTAGACAAAAGCATCAGCGGTCGGTTGCCATTCCTTGGTGCCCGGCGCTCCGACGAAACCACCGAACACGTACACCTTGCCGTCGCAAGCCACAGTTGCAGTATGATGGGCCGGCTCGGGCATTGCCGCTCTCTTCGCCCAGGTCCTGGTATTTTCGTCGTACATCACGACCGTGCCGACGGGCATGACCTCCGGTACGTCGATGCCGCCAATGACGAACCACTGATTGCCCACCACGGCGCTGGAATTCTCGCTCTGAGGCTCTGGCATCGGCGTTCCCATCTGCCACGTGCCCTCCTGGGCGAATGCTGGCGCAAGATTGAGTGCCAGACCGATCATCGCAGCGGAAACCAGCAATTTCGTCTTCACCGGGAAGCTCCTTGGTCGCAGTTGGGCACCGACCTGGAGTTGCCCGAGCGCCTTCGTTTCGCAACAGGAGGTAACTGAACGTATGAGCCGTTAGAATTATCGATTGCGGAATGGGCCCTTTGGGCCCACCAAACAATGTCGTGCCTAACCTTGCCATTCCGAAGCGCGCTTGGCAGAAGGCTCGGCCTGCGACGCTGCACCGGGCAGCCCCAGCGAGGAAGACAAATGCACAAGCCGGAATTGCGGGAGCTCATCGCTTTCGCGGAGGCTGCTCGGCAGTTGAACTTTACCAGGGCCGCCGCCGCACTGGGGGTGTCGCTACCCAGCTTCAGCCAGACGCTGAGGGGTCTGGAAGAGAAGCTCGGCGTGAGACTGCTCACACGAACCACCCGCAGCGTGTCGTTGACCGCGGCGGGCGAAGAGCTTCTTACCAACATAGGCCCGATATTGAGCGGACTGGACAGTGTCCTCGACGGATTGAACAAGTTCCGTAGCGCTACGGGCGGAAGACTTAGAATTCTAGGTTCACGGACGGCAACGACCGTCCTGATAGCCCCTCTTATCGGCCGCTTCCTGACAAAGCACCCCGAAATCGAGCTCGAAATCCTCGTCGATGATCTTCACCTCGATCTGGTGGAACACCGCATCGACGCGGGCATTCAGGTCGGAGAACGCATCGAGAAGGATATGATCGCCGTTCGGATCGCCGATCCCTTCAACGAAGTTCTTCTTGCCACGAAAGACTACCTGCTGGCTCATGGCGAGCCCAGCGCGCCCAGCGCGCTGGCAGATCACTGGTGCATTCGCCTGCGATCCCCGTGGGACGGCACAATCCGACCCTGGACCCTGCACAAGGGGGCTGAGAAGGCCGAACCCGTCGCCGGCACGCAAGTTGTGGCCAACGATCTTCGTGCGGTTGCCAGTGCGATTGCCGGAGGTGCCGGAATCGGCTTGGTGCCAGCCGTTCTTCTGCAGGACGAGCTTCGGTCGGGGCGCGTCGTGCCTGTCCTCGAGGGGTGGGGTTCGCAGATCTCCGGGATCTACTTGTACTATCCCAGCCGCCGACAACTTCCTGCAGCCCTTGCTGCCTTCATAGCGTTCATGAAGCAGAACAGGCCCGACCCAACACGTGCCTGAAACGAGACGGTCACCGGCGCGGTGGAACCTTGGAGGGCAGCGGCCCCCTGTTGGGTGGCCGCCGCCCTTCAAGGAAAGCGGTGCTCAGGGCTGCGGAACAAAGATGTCGCGGGAATAGACGGGCAACGATACGACCGCGACAAGGCTCTCGCTGCCGTCGAACACCGCGGTCAACTTTCCACCTTCGGCCTTCAAAGACAGGCTGCGGAGACGGTTTGCGTCGCCGGACTTCACAACGTCAATAGCCTCATTGTAGCGATAGATGCGCGAGAATTCCGGCTTGAGCTGCGAGTAGACGTGACTGTCGCCCTTCTCTAGGGTCACCGGGCCACGTTCGAATTCCGTTTGCAGTGAAACCTTCTCACCGCCACCTTCGAAATTCCAGGCCTCGCTCACCGCCGTCGGGCTCGAGCTGTAACGAACCCCACGATTGATGTCGTCGGCAGCGGTTTCGGCGATGCCGTAAGGACCGGCTCCGCCTCGCGAAAGGCCATCGAACAACATCAGCACGTTCTCACTGCTTCCCGTCTTGTGAACAGGGATGCCGAAAAGCACGTAGCGGTACGGAGCCCCGACCGTACCCTTGGGATCCACCGCATAAAGCTGGTCCACAAATTCAACCTGGAGGTTGGCGCCGGCGGACGGTGCTGTTGTGAACGGGCTGAGCTCCCAGCCCGCTGGCAGGAATTTGGAGAGCGCAGCCGTCGAAGCCTTGTAGTAGAGAACCGTGCGGACATCGGAATTGCTTCCGCTGTAAAGCTCGGCGGCGTTTGCGAGGGAAGGCAATGCAAGCGCAACGGAAAGCGCGGCGGCCGCGGCAAGACGGCTGCCCAGCGATTTGAGATTCATCATTTCAAATGTTCCTTTGGAGTACGGCGGCTCCGTCGGGAGTCATCGCGAAAAAAGAGGATCAAAAGCCGGCGAGGCCGGCCTTGGCGCACTGCTCGTCCTGCGCGCCCGTGCCGCCACTGGCCGAGATCGCACCGATGATCTTGCCGTCCTTCATGACCGGAATACCGCCAGGCGCCGCGATGACGTGGTCCATGTTCAGCATGAATGGCCCCATCTTGGCCGTGACGTCGAAGAAGTCGCGTGTCGGACGCTTGTAGACGGCTGCCGAAGCCGCTTTGTCCAAGGCGATCTGGGCGCTCGCCACCTCGGTGTTGTCAGCCTTTTCATAGTAGACCAGGGCGCCGTGCGTATCGACGACGGCGATGGCCATGAGCCACTTGTTGGCTGCGCATTCCTTGACAGCGCCGGCGGCAACCTGCTTGGCCTGCGACAGAGTGATGTCGGGACCATAGACATCAGCGTCGCTGGCAAATGCGGAGGTGGCAACCGAGAGAAAGCCAATGGCCGCGGCGGTGGCGGCCCATTTTGACATAGACATTTTTGAAACCTTTCGTTGGTCGTGCGACCTTGTTTCGTTGAAACGAAGCGAAGGTCGCTGCCGCCTCACGAGAAAGACCAGAACGGGCGCTCATCAATCCTGGTGGATCTGAGAGTGAATGCCGTTGGTCACTGGACATGGATATGTCTGCCCGCCCCGCGAATGAATGACGAATTCCGAAATGGAGTATTTGGGGATGTGAAAGAATGGGCTTGTGACGGTTGGCGCTCAGCGGAAATCCGCGTCGCGAACCGGGCCCAGCTCCTTCGCAACAAAAAACCCGCGGCATTCGCGCCGCGGGGTTGGGGAAATTCGTCGCCCGAAATTGCCTTCAGGCAGCGGTCGCGGACATGATCAGGCCTTCACGACGGCACCGGTCACTTTCTCCGAGACGTAGCCGAGGATGTTGCCGATGATCAGCGAGATCACCACGGCGGCAGCGACCTTGATGATGCCGCCGACACCTTCGCCGTAGGCAGCGGCAGCAAGCAGAAAAAGTGCTGCGGTCGTTGCGTAGCCATAGACCGCTGACGGAATGGCGCTCAGCAATGGCAGCTTGGCGGCGAGGATCAGGACTATGATTGAAATGCCGACGCAAATGCCGGCCATGATCGCCGTAACGCCAATGGACGTCAGCGCGATCAAGGCGCCGGCCGCGCAGATCGCGCCCCACAGGTTTGCAACCGCTGAGTTCTTGAACCCGGCTTCCTTGCCGCCACAGTGATAGAAACTTCCCCAGCCGACAAACACCGCCCAGATCAGCAGATAGGGATTGCCGATCGTGATCGCCGCCCATGTCGCAATGCCACCCATAATGCCGATGACGACGGCCAGCCCAGTAACAAGATCCATGTTGTCCTCCCGTTTTCACGAAGCAAGGAAACTCGTGCGGGGATCGCGCTTCGCCGACGTCCCGACACGGAAATGCCATGGCATCAGCCACGGAGCTCAAAAGGTAAGGCTTGCCGGTCCGGCAGGCAGCCAGATCGAACCGCACGCGACACCCGTTCCATGCCGCGTGCGGTGCAGGGTTTTCAGGGCACGATGACGCCGCGGCCAGTGAACCGGCGGTTCTTGAAATCGTCGAGCGCGGTGTTGATGCTGGCGAGATTGTACTCGGTGTAGTGCATCTTCACCTTGCCGTCGGCGTTGAGCTCCATCAGTTCGACAAGCTCGGTGAAATTGCCGACCAGGCTGCCGCCGATGTTGATCTCCTCGATGACGAGATGCGCGGTCGGTACGTTGATATTGCCGCCATAGCCGACGACGAACAGTTGCCCACCCTTGCGCACCATCTTCCAGCAGATGTTCTCGACACCGAGTTCGCCGACGAAGTCGATCACCACATGCGCGCCGCCGCCGGTGATCTGGCTGACTTCCTCGACGACGTTTGGCCCGCCATCGAGGATGAAGTCGGCACCCAGGTCCTTGGCCAGCACCCGCGCCGCCGGTTCGCGATCGACGGCGATGATGCGGCAGCCGGAGATCGCGTGCAGCGATTGCAGCGCGATGTGGCCGAGCCCGCCTATGCCGAGCAGCACGCAGTAACTCCCCGGCCGCAGGAGCTTCGCCGCTCGCTTGGCGGCGCGGTAGGCGGTGATGCCGGCATCGGCCAGCGGCGCCACCTCGATCGGCGTGATGTTGGCGTTCAGCTTGATCAGCGAGCGCTCGCTGGTGATGAAGTACTCGGCGAACCCGCCATTCATGCCAAGGCCGGGGAACTGGCCGTTGTCGCAATACATATCCTCGCCATGGCGGCAGTTGAGGCAGATGCCGCAGGAGCGGAAGGGATGGCAGATCACGGCGTCGCCGCGCTTGACCGACCTGACGCCGCTGCCGACCTCCTCGACCCAGCCGGCATTCTCGTGGCCCATTATGTAGGGCAACAGCGTGCCTTCGGGGTCCATCGTCGGCTTCCACATACCCTCGATGATGTGCAAGTCAGTGCGGCAGAGGCCGGCTGCACCGACCCGCACGATCACCTCGTCCGGGGCAGTGATCGTCGGCGCCTTGACCTCCTCGATCCTGAGCTGGACGTTCATCTTTGGGTCGTATTCGTAAAGTCTGGCAGCTTTCATCGTCGTATCCTTTCGACGTCGAGATTGTTCGGATTGCTTAGGCGCGGCCGAGCTTTTCGGAGCCGCCGCCGCGAGCCGGTCCAGCCGTCGGGTCCTCGTCCTCGGCGAGATGGCCGATCAGCGTTTCGGTGGTCAGGATCAGCGTCGCCACCGAAGCTGCGTTGGCGAGCGCGGTGTAAGTGACGCGGACCGGATCGATGATCCCTGCCTCGAACATGTTCTGGTAGCTGCCGGCGGACGCGTTGTAGCCGTAGCCGCCATTGATGCGCGTAACTTCCGCCACGACTGCTTCGGGATCGGCGCCGGCATTGGCGGCGATGCGCCAGAGCGGCCGCGACAAGACCGAGCGCACCAGGCGCACGCCCTCGGCGACATCCCCGTCGACGCCGGCCGCCACCTTGTCGAGCAGCGGCGCGATCTGGGCGAGTGCCGAGCCGCCGCCGGCGACGACGCCCTCTTCGGATGCGGCGCGCACCGCATTCAGCGAATCCTCGATCAACTGGATGGTCCGCTTCTGCTCGACCGGCGTGACGCCGCCGGCATAGAGGATCGCGGTGCCGCCGGAGAGCTTGGCCAGGCGTTCGCGCAGCTTGTCCTGGTCGATGTTGGGCGGCGAGGCTTCGTACTGCCGCTGCACCTGGGCGCGGCGCGAGGCGATTGCCGCATGGTCGCCGCCGCCACGAATGATCGAGGTGTAGGACGAACTGGTCTTCACCCGGTCTGCGGTTCCGAGATCGTCGGCGGTGACATCCTCGAGCCGACCGCCAAGGTCGCGGGCGATCACCTTGCCGCCGGTAATGATGGCCAGGTCCTCCATCATCGCCTTGCGCCAATGGCCATATTCCGGCGGATGCACGACGAGGTATCTCCCCGGTCCCTGCTTGCCGAGCAGCGTCACCACCACTTCCGGCGACATTTCCTCGGACACGATCAGCAGCGGCCGGCCGGCCTCGTCGGCAATGCGGCGAACCGTATCGAGCTGCCCGGGCTCCTTGATCTTGAGGTCGGTCATCAGGATGTAGGGCCGTTCGAGAACCGCCTCCATCTTCTCCTGGTCGGTCACCATGTGATGCGAGAGGTAGCCGCGTTCGAACGACATGCCCTCGACGACATCGAGCGTGGTCTCGGTGGTGACGCTGAAGTCGGTGGTGATGACGCCTTCGGCGCCCACCCGCTGATGCGCTTCCGCCACCAGCGCGCCAAGCTTGGTGTTGGTTGCCGCGATGTTGGCGACCGAGGCCAGGATGCCGTTGCCCTTGGCCGGCCTGGCGGACGCCTTGAGCGCCGCCACCACCGCCGCCACGGCTAGGTCGATGCCCTTGCACAGATCAACGGATTTCACCCCGCGCTCATTGGCCTCGACGCCGCCCTGGATGAGCGCGTTGGCGAGTACGATGGCCGTCGTGGTGCCGTCGCCGGCGATCTCGTTGGTCTGCATCGACACTTCGCGGACCACCTGTGCGCCCATGTTCTCGAAACGGTCGTGCAGCTCGATCTCGGAGGCGATGCTGACACCGTCGCGGGTCACCATCGGCGTGCCGATCGGCCGGTCGATCATGGCGTTCATGCCCTTGGGGCCGAGCGTCGGCTCGACGGCAGCGGCGAGCCGGAAGACACCGCGGGCGAGAGCACGGCGGGCCTCGGAATTGTGAAGCATTATCTTGGGCATGATTCCTCCTTCCGCCTTACGGGCGGGTTGTTGGTTGGGGGCCTCGTGCGAGGGAGGCCGTTGCTGTCAGCTCTGCTTCAGACGGGCGGCGCGGCTCGTGCCGGCACGCGATCCAGAATGAAATCGACCAGCGTCGGTTCGCCGTCGACCACATCCAGTTCCTTGTATCTGGTCTGCTTGAGCCCGCGGCACAACGCGCCGTTGAACTCCATGTTGATGCGCACACCGCGCAGGTCGGCGAGATGGGCACCGAGCGCGCCAGGCGGTATTCTCTGCCCTTCCCAGGTCACGAACACAGGATCGTCCGCCCGCCGGTCGGGAAAACGATCAAGCAGAGCCGCCCTGTATCTCGGCTTCTGTTTGGCGGCTTCGCCGGCTTCGAACCGGGCGACGTCGTATGCCGGCAGGTCCATGCCGAGGATTTCCCCATCGGTCAGGCCGTGCTGCCGCAGACCGCGCAGGACCGCCTCCTGGCGCCGCTTGAACGCCTTCATTGCGAAGGTTTCGCGCAAAGCGCCAAGATCCTGGTCCTCGGCAAGCTCGGCGAAAATGTCGCCGAACGTCTTGCCGGCTTCCATGCCGCGATTGACCTCTTCCGCGAACATGTGGTCGTGCAGCTTGACGCGATAGGCCGGCGACCAGGAGAGCTGGTCGAGCGCCTTGCGCACACCATCCAGCATCAAGAACGCGAAATTGGGCGAGCACCAGTAGGTCGGCAGGCGGAAATCGATCTCCACGCTGCCATCGCCCTTCACCTCGCCCCGCTCGACGAAGCCCATCTCGGTGATGGGTTCGTCGAGTTCCGGGTCGTTGACCTCACCAAGGCGCCGCCAGAGTTCCTTCTGGCAGTCGCCGGAAACACTGGCGCTTGCCATGGCTCCTACTCCGCCGCGATGCTGAAGGGCGAACTGGCAAGCGCCTTCTTCTTGGCTTCGATATCGATGTTGTAGAGACGCGCGGCATTGAGGCCGAGGATCTTCTCCTTGATCTCGTCGGTCAGCTGCACACCGCGTTCTGCGGCGATATCCTCGGGGATCTGGTAGGCCCAGAACTTCTCGACCAGCCAACGCGGCGTCCAGATCGCGTAGTCGGAACCGAACAGGATTTTCTCCGGGCCGATCCAGAACAGCAGTTCGGCGATGACCTCGCCGAAGTAGCGCGGGCGGGAATGGATGAAGGGCAGCGCCACGGCCAGCCCGCCATAGACGTTGGTTTCCTGCGTCGCGATCCAGCAGAAATCGTCGAGACGCGGCAGGCCGCAATGCTCGATGATCCAGTTGAGGCCCTGGAAATCCGTCGCCGCGTAGTCGACGTCATGCACGTCGAAGGCGTCCTTCGAGAGCGGGATGATCGTCGGACCCTTGTGGACGTGGATGTTCTTGATGCCGAGCTTGTCGCAGAGTTCGAAACATTTGTAGGCATCGGGGTCGGTGAGTTTCCAGCCCTTGGAAGCGCCGTTCCATTCGGCCGTGTACATCTTCACGCCCTTGACGTTGTAGGTCTCCTTGAGGAAGTGGATGTACTCGAGCGCCTTCTCGCCGTCGCGCGGATCGAAGGCGCCATTGACGATGAAACGCTCTGGATAGCGCTTGGCCACCTCGGCGTTGCGCTCGATCGTGTTGAAGCCGTTCTTGTAGAAGTCCTTGAGATAGGTCGACTGCACGATCGCCACATCGTCGGGACCGTCGATGAACAGGTCGCGATAGAGATCGTCGGCGCTGTACTTTTCGAACTTGCTCTTCTCCCAAAGCTGGTCCTTGGGGCTCAGCCCCGTGTGATAGGCGTAGAAGCATTCGATGAACTGCTTGCCGTGGACATTTTTCTGGTTTTCCGGGCTGCCGTCCCAGAAATGGGTGTGGCCGTCGACCACGAAAATATCCTTGCCTTCCGGTGTCCTAAACATTCTTCCCTCCGCGAGATGCGTGTTGATCGGATCGGCGCGCCGCAACCAGGCGGCGCGCCCGATTTGTGGCGGCTATTCGATGTATTCGAACATCTCGTCCATGTTGCCGAACAGGATCACGGTGTTGTCGTCGATGCGCACCATCCGCCCGTAGTGGGTCGAGCTGTTGACCTCGAAGGTTTCCGCTGTCATCTCGCGGCCGAGATATTCGCTGATCTCGTCCATCTTGAAGATCAGCTTGCCGCTGCCATCGATGCGGATCATCGCCGGTTGGTAGGTAACGATTACGTTCGGCTTCAGGCCCATGAATTCAGCGATGGCCCTGGCTTCCACGGAGTCGTTCATGGTGACGCCGCACTGATGCGAAATCGTCTGTTCGAAGGTGATGTCCTTCATCGCCCTGAAGATGTTGGATTGCGATGCGTCGCGTGCTGCAGTTGACATGACAGTTTCTCCTTGGTGTCAGCGCTTGAGGCCAAGTTCGCCGAGTATCTGCCAAATCCGTTCTTCGGATTTGGCACGGACATCGGCGAAAGCGACCGGCTTGGAATGCGGCATCGACCAGATCGGCTGTAGGCCGGTGGCTGCCTTGTCGGCGAGCGCGCCGTGCTTCTTGACCCAGCCCTGGAAGAGCTTCTTGTTCGCCGCGCCATGCTTCTCGTCATTGGCGAGCAGGTGCATGAGGTCGATCGTATTGGCGAGGTTGCGCTCGTAGTCGGCTTCGGCCGCCGAGATCACCGCCGGCGTGATGAAGTCGTGGTTGGCGGCGGCGATCTGCATCAGGAAGCCTGAGCGGAACACCTCGCCCACCAGCGGTTCGAAGATGATGTTGATGGCAAAATACTGTTCGAGATAGTCGGTCGCGCCCATGATGGTCTCGATCGCTTCGCGGGTACCTTGCCAGTTCTTGTCCTCGAGCCAGGCCTTCTTGCCGAGTTCGTCGTCCCAGCCGGGCAGGTCCATGCCGATCTCGGCAAGGTAGAGCGTGATGTCCTGGGCAAGCCGCAGCTTGTAAGACGAGTTGGTCAGCGTCGCGTTGTTGATCATCTGGGTGTAGCCGTAACGCTGCGCCTGCATCAGCGAGGTGCCGAGCCCGAATTCGGCGTGCTTCCAGGCGCCGAGCTGCGTCTGCAGGATCTTGACCCAGGCCTTGTCGAAGGTCTTCGGCGCCCCCGACTTGCGGGCGTTGTTGATGACGCTCTGCACCATCGTCTCGATCTTCGACTGGCGCTGGTAGTGTGTGCGTTCCCACTCCTGATCAGGGGCGCGGAAGGCATGCCAGTTGGAGCTCTGCGCGGCGGTGTTCTGCTTGACATAGGCGCCCTTGCCGTCGGCAAAGGAGATGATCCAGTCCTGGATCAGGTAACGCTCCGGGTCAGGTTGTACGTCGACCGTCATGTCTTCGTAGTGCGTGGCGCGCTGGCCCTTCGGGTCGAAATACCGGTACTTCCGACTGTCGGAGTCGGCAAAGATCGCCGCGCCGGCGGCTCCGGATCCGACTGAACTCGAAATAGCTGGCATAGTCTTCACTCCCTTTGTTGCAATTGTGGTTGCAGTTGCGTGGCTGCCCCTCAGTGGGTCGGCGTAGCACCTGCCGATGTGGTGAACTTGTCGAAGAAGATCCGCTCGGTTTCGAAGCCGTTCATGAACAGGACCGGCTGCAGCGCATCGATCATCGGCGGCGGACCACAGGCATGGACATCGCCCTGCCCGTCGACCGCCAGTTGCTTGAGCATGGCGTCGACACTCTGGTGCACGAAGCCACGTTCGCCTTGCCATTCGGCGTCGTCGTTCGCGTGCGACAGCACGGGAATGAAGGTGACGTCGGAATGATTGCCGACCAGCTCGGCGATCCTGTCGAGATAGAACAGGTCGTTGCGGGTGCGGGCGCCGTAGAAGAAATAGACCGGACGCTTCTCACCGCTGTTGAGATGGTCGTTGAGGATCGACCAGATCGGCGACATGCCCGAGCCGGCGCCGACCAGGATCAGGGGTCCTTGCCGTTCGTCGCGGCGGAAACAGGTTCCGTAAGGTCCGACGACGGTGACCTCGGCTCCGGCTTCGATGCCTCCGGAATCGAGTTCTCCGGAAAACTTTCCCTCAGGGTATTTTTTGATGATGAAGGAGAGTTTTTCGGTTTGGTCCGGCGTATTTGCCATGGAGAACGAGCGCGTAATCGTCTCCCCTTTTTGCGTGGTAACCGTGATGTCGACATATTGCCCCGCCCAGAACTTCATTGGGGAGCCGAGTTCGATCTCGATGCCGCGAATGTCGTGGGTCAGCTGCTCGATGCGAGCAATCCGGCCCTTGTACGTCTTCACTGCGATCGCTTTCGCCAGAATCTCCTCGTCGTAGTTGAGAAGCTCGACTTCCAGGTCGGAGTAGGCGATGCAGCGGCACAACAGGACGTGCCCGCTTTCCTTCTCCATGTCGTTCAGCGCGAAGGTCGAGTATTTCAGCATGTCGACTTCGCCTTCGAGCAACACGCTTTTGCAGGCCGAGCATTGCCCTTCCTTGCAGCCGTGCGGCAGGGCGATGCCCTGGCGGAAAGCGGCGTTGAGCACCGTTTCGCCATTTTCGACCTCGAATTCGACGCCGACCGGGCTGAGCCTGACCGTGTGGGTTTCCGACATACGGACCTCCAGTAAAAGGAAGGGGGCGGGACGAACCCGCCCCCTTGGCCTGATCAGTTGCAGGGATTGATGGTGAAGCCCTTGGCGTAGTCCGCCAGGTGCTTCTCACGATCCGCGGGCGACATGGCACGCAGCGCGTTGAGCGGCGAGCCCAGCTTGTTGCCTCGCACGTCGTCCAGCGTCCACATCTCCTTGTCGTCGAAGCGCATATGCGGCTGCGGGACGAGCGTCTTGCCGTCGGAACGGACGAAGTTCAGGTCCTTGATCGCATCGGCCAGATCCCAGCCGTCATAGAGCGTTTCCCACTCGCGCTTGCCGCTGAAGCGGCCCATCGCGGGCGTCGGGCGGCCCTGATACTCGTCGGCGAAGGCGACCGTTGCGGTCCACTTGTCGAGCTCATGGGCAAAGGTGTGAAGCTGGCCGTCGATTTCGCCGACCACCATGTCCTCGCGGATCAGGCAGGGAACGAGGCAGGACCAGCAGCGGTGCGGATAGACGTAGCCGACGTCGCTGTTGAACAGCAGCACCTTCTCGCCCTTGTGGCTGAGCTTGGCGTACCATTTCCAGAAGTCGCCGAACTCGGCGTACCAGCCCGGATATTTGTGCTCGAACCACTCGAAGTCCTTGTCGGTCTGGGCTTCGATGCGCCAGAAGTTGACCGGCCAGCCGACCGCGAAGAACTGCCCGACTTTGTGGACATAGTTCTTCTTGGTGATGCGTTCCCAGGCCGCCTGGACGTCGTCGTGATGGACCTTGATGCCGTATTTTTCGAGCGGCAGCATGTAGGTGCGGTAGTAGTCCTCATAGATCCAGCGGTGCCACATTTCCGCGTAGGACTCCTTGTTCTTGTCGCGGTTGGTGGTGCCGTATTCGATGAAGGTGCCGATGGCGGCATCGACGATGGCGTGGTTCTGCCAGAAGGCGTAGCGCAGGTCGCGTTCCAGCAAGAGGTGGTTTTCCGGCTCCTTGAGCGCGGCCATCAGCAGCGAGTGGCCATTGCCGATGTGCCGGCTCTCGTCGGACTGCACCGACAGGAAGACCGTCGGCAGCGCATAGTCGCCGTTGCGGGCGGCTTCCGAAGGCATCGCGACGAACAGGGTGTTGGTGAAGGCGGTCTCGGCGACCACGGTCAGGTACATGCAGGCGGCGGTCATCGTGTCGCCGGTGATGAAGCCTTCCGCGAACTGCCGGCCGATGGTGGTGGCGTAGCATTTTCCAAAGGCTTCCTCGGTGATGTCGAAGCCGGCCGGATCGATGTAGTTCTCCATGTACCATTTCTTCAAATTCATCTGGATCGTCGAGTGACGGAACTCGTCGATCATCTGCATGGTGAAGCCGGTCCGGAGTTCCTCGCCGGGTGCGATACGGGCGACCATCGCCATCGAGCGGGCGGCGGAGATTTCCGGGAAGGGAATGATGGCCAGGAAGAGCTTCATCCACTCGACCCAGCGCGGCTCGACATTGCGGAACATGTCGCCGCGCAACGCCGCGTCGAGCGCGCCGTAAACACGGTTGTCCTTCTCTTCCTGCATCGGGAAATACGACCGCAAGACCTGTTTCATCGGGTCGCGCGGCGTCTTGTTGATCTTGTAGTCGGTCGGAAACGTCATCGCTTCCTGGACGTAGGAAGGATTCCAGCCGAGATCGGCAATCTTCTTGGTTGCCTCGCCGACGGAGATTCCGCGTTGCGAGGTGATCTTGTTGAGCGTCAGAGACGTCATGGTCATAAGCCTCCACCAGGTTTGAACCGCGGGTCCCTTGACCCCGGCATGAAGCGGCACACAGCACCGCCAGTGAGAGTGCGAACGGCACGACAAAGGGTTGCGCATTCAGGCGCGACTCATCGTCCGGCCATTCAAGTGGATCGCGGCAAAGGTGCTGGAGGCGTCTGGCAGGATCCGCGGCGCCAATCGCATGTGCGATGGGCGTCTCGAAGCGGCCTGCTTCCTCCGTTCCTTCGTTCTTTTGGCACCGCGTCAAAGCGCGATGGGCTTCTTGTGGAAATGTACAAAGCAAGCGTCGTGCCAGTTTGGAAAGATCGCCCATGGCTGACGTTCAAAACAAAATCGCCGCCCTTTCGGCATATGAGCAGATGGTCGACTGTAACGTTGTTTTACAGTTGTAAAGTACGCCTGTAATATTTAACGTCTATTCGCATGTGCAATATGTTTAGTTAGCAAGCGCAGCAAATACGAAAACAAATATCATCTATTCAATTCTTCGTCTTTATCTACTATCTGAAGGCGACGGCCCATGGACGGGCCTGGCGCTGGAGAGAGACCATGCCGAACGACAGGGACAGCCGGGGGCCACCAGAGCCAATGTCCAGCCAGGCCGATGGCGTTGCCGGCGATCTTGTCAGGCTGATGCCGCGCGACCTGGTCTTTGTCATGCGTTTCATGGGCGAGAGCCAGCACCGCCTGCAGAGCCATTTCCAGGACTTCATCCGGGCCGAACTCGCCGCCGGTGGCGTCACCGCGGAGACGCATCCGATGATCCATCTGTTCATCGAGAGCCATGCGATCCTGTTGCGCGACTTCGTGTTTTCCGGCGTTTCGCTGACGCGCCAGTTCCGTGTCGACGAGATCGAGCGCCTGACCGGCGACACGACATCGATGATCCGCGTCGACATCTGGGATCAGCTCAAGAGCCACATCGAGACCGCCGAAAAACAGTTCCAGTCGCAGGCCGGCACATTGCCCAGACTGCTGTCCACCTTCGAAAAGCCGCAGGGACCTTTGGCTGGGAGCGAAACATGACCGGAGGATCGGGCACCGCCAAACGCGACGCGCTGCTGGCTCGGCGGCTCGACCTTGTCGCCGGCGTTTCCGCGCTCACCGCGGAGGCGTTGCGGCTCAATCAGAAGCGCGCCGGTATCGAAATGGAGGTCCTGCGCCTGGAGCTCGAAATCGGCAGAAGCGGCGCCAGCGAGCAACTGGTGCGGGACTTGCATGAGGCAGAGCGAAGTGCCGAGGCGATCATGCAGGCCTGCACGGCCTGCGAGGACCGCATCGTCGCAGCCGAAGGTGATGTCGAGGACGTCGATCGCCGGCTTGCCGCAGCGATGAACAAGGACTGATGGAGAGACACCCGTGAACCAGCAGACGATGCAGAACCTGACCTTGTTCGACCTTCTGGCCCGCAGCTGGCGGCGGCCGTCGGCGATCGCCGATCTGCGCTTCAGCGCCGATGGCTCGACGGTCGCCTTTGCCTGCGTGGACGGAACCGTCGCCATTGCAACGGTCGCGGATCACGAGCCACCGGAGGCGCGGCTCAGGGTGAGCAACGATCTCGGGCAGACGACGATCCGGCCAAGGGAGAAGCCTCCGGTGCCCCTGATCGCAACAGGGGCATTCGGAGATGGCGATGTCCCGCTGGTTGCCTATGCGCATTCCGGCTTCCTCGTCGGCGCGGCAAGCGGCGAAGCGCTGCATCTGACCGCCGGCGGTGAAGTGGTGGAGCCACTGATCAAGATCGACGGACCGATCGTCGCCATCGACCACAGCGTCCGGTCGGACACAACAGCCGTCAGCAACGGGCATGATGTCTTCCTCTCGAGTGGCCGGGGCGATGCGGTGAAGCTGAAACACGCAGCGGCATCGTCGATGGACGCTCTTGCTTTTTCACCTGGCGGGAAACACCTCGCCTGTGGCGTTGGCGAGGGACTGTCGATCTGGTCGGTTGAAGGCGACGCTGCCTTGATCCGCGATGTCCCCCTTTCGGCGCGCCCGGCGTCAATCCGCTGGAGCAGCGACGGCACATGGCTGGCCTGCGGGCTCGAAACAGGCGGCTTTGCCCTGGTCAGCCTGGCCGACAACCTTGCGGGACTCGTCGCGGGATTCCCGTCGCCGGTTCGGTCAGTGTGCTGGAGCCAGACGGCCAACGCGCTGTTTGCGTCGGGCGCATTCCGGATAACCGGCTGGTCGATGACCGCCCCGCCATTCGGCGGCGAAACCTCTGGCGCGCTGGAGACCGGTCATGCCGGACTGGTTCTGGTCGAAGCGGTGGCGGCGCACCCGGAGAAGAAACTGATTGCCGCCGGCTATGCCAACGGCCGGATCACCGTCGCCCAGATCGGCGCGCGGGACGAGCTTCTCGTCAGGGCGCTGGGGAGCACTGTCACCGCGCTTGCCTGGTCCAGCGACGGACGCCATCTGGCGGTGGGCAGTGCCGACGGCACCGCCGCGATCGTCACCTTTCCCGCACAGATGTTCAAGTAGCGGACAAGTCCATGAAACAGGAGGATGGAATGCAAACCGAACTCGCGGCCGAAGACGAGAGCAAGGACGAATTTTTCGAACGGCTGGCCAAATTGTCGGAAGAGATGGTGGCCAAGCACGGCAAGGATTTCAGCATGGGCGCCCTGGTGCTCGCCGCGCGCTGGATCGCCGAGAACCGCGTTGGGCGGTTGAAGACGAATTAGGCTGACCAACGAGCCTGTCCGTTCTGAAGCGAACGGCAGCGGCTACTCAAAGGAATAGGTGAAGCCCTCCTTGGAGGCGCCAACGGTCACCTTGGTCATCTTTTCGCCGCCGAGCGACCGGTTCAGCACGCCGCGGCTCAATTCCGGCAGAAGCGTGTTGGTCAGGATGGCATCGATCATCCGCCCGCCGGATTCGATCTCGGTGCAGCGGGCCTTGACCAGATCCATGACACCGTCGCCGATCACCAATTCCGCGTCGTTGGTCGCACGCAGCCGGCGCGCGATCTTGGCGAACTGGTGACGGGTGATCGCTTCGATCATCGAGTCCGAGAGCGGATAGTAGGGAATGGTCACCACCCGGCCGAGAAAGGCCGCCGGGAAGACCTTCAGCAACGGGCTGCGCAAGGCAGTGTCCAGATCGTCGAGCCCGGCCCGCAGCGTGCCGTTCCTGGTCCGGTCCATGATCACCTCCGAGCCGACATTCGAGGTGAGCAGGATCAGCGTGTTCTTGAAATCGATGCGCCGGCCCTCGCTGTCGTCCATCATGCCCTTGTCGAAAACCTGGAAAAAGATCTCGTGCACGTCCGGATGCGCCTTCTCGACCTCGTCGAGCAGGATCACCGAATAGGGTTTGCGGCGGACCGCCTCGGTCAGGATTCCGCCCTTGCCGTAGCCGACATATCCGGGCGGAGCGCCCTTCAAGGTAGAGACCGTATGCGCCTCCTGGAACTCGGACATGTTGATCGAGATGAGGTTCTGCTCGCCGCCATAGAGTGTTTCGGCCAACGCCAATGCGGTTTCGGTCTTGCCGACGCCCGAGGGGCCGCAGAGCAGGAACACGCCCACCGGTTTTTCCGGCGCGCCGAGCCCGGCGCGGCTGGTCTGCACACGCTTGGCGATCATCTCCATGGCGTGATCCTGGCCGACCACGCGTTCGGACAGGGTCGCGGCGAGCCGCAGCGCCTTCTCGGTCTGGCTCGACAGCATCCGCCCGGTCGGAATTCCCGTCCAGTCCTGAACGACCGCCGCCACGGCGTTGCGGTCGACCGACGGCAGGATCAGCGGCGTTTCGCCTTGCGCCTCGGCCAGTTCGGCCATCAGTTCGCGCAGCCGGGCGAGATCGGCGGCCGGATCGGGCGGCGAAGCCTTGGCAGCCGCCGGCGCCTCCACATCGGTCTTGGCTGTTTTGGTCTTGGCCGCTTTGGTTTTGGGCGTCTCAGTTTTTGGCGTTTCGGTCTTGGGCGGCTCAGTCTCGGCTGCGTCCGCGCCTGCTGTCTCGGTATCGGTCTCAGGCGTCTCCACCGCATCGAGCGGCACACCTTCGCCGCGCAGCCTGGCACGCAGTTCGAGTATCTCGGCAACCAGGGCTTTTTCCCGATCCCAACGCTGCTGCGCGGCGGCCAGCGTAACCTCGGTTTCGGCAAGCCCGGTGTCGACCCGTGCCTGCCGCTCGGTCACCTCGATGCCGATCGCGGCCTCGCGGCCGATGATGCCGCGCTCGACCTCGAGCGCCTGGCGGCGACGCATGATGTCTTCGACCTCGGCCGGCGTGGCGTGCTGCGATATGGCGACACGGGCGCAAGCGGTGTCGAGAAGGCTTACCGCCTTGTCGGGCAGTTGCCGCGCCGGGATGTAGCGATGCGACAAGCCGACCGCCGCCTCGATCGCCTCATCCAGTATCTGTACCTTGTGGTGCTGCTCCAGGACGCCGGCCACACCGCGCAACATGAGAACGGCCACCGCCTCCGACGGCTCGTCGATCTTCACCACCTGGAAACGACGGGTCAGCGCCGGGTCCTTCTCGATGTGCTGCTTGTATTCGGCCCAGGTCGTTGCCGCGATGGTACGAAGTTCGCCACGCGCCAGCGCCGGTTTCAAGAGATTGGCGGCATCGCCTGTTCCTGCCGCGCCGCCGGCGCCGATCAAGGTGTGGGCTTCGTCGATGAACAGGATGACCGGCGTTTCGGACGATTGAACCTCATCGATGACAGCCTTCAGCCGTTTTTCGAATTCGCCCTTCACGCTTGCACCCGCCTGCATCAATCCGACATCGAGCATGCGCACGCTTACCCCTTGCAGCGTGGGCGGCACATCGTCCTGGGCGATACGCAAGGCAAAGCCCTCGACCACCGCGGTCTTGCCGACCCCGGCCTCACCGGTCAGGATCGGGTTGTTTTGCCGGCGTCGCATCAGGATATCGACGATCTGCCGGATCTCCGGATCGCGGCCGACGACCGGATCGATCTTGCCGTCGCGGGCGCGCTGGGTCAGGTCGGTGGCGTATTTGGCCAGTGCCGAGTCCCCGCCCGGAGCCCGCTTCGGCATTTCGGCCGCGGGAACCGCGATAGCCGCGCCGGCTTCGAGCGAACCTTCCATGACATCGGCGAACCGAGCGATGACCGCGCCGGCGTCGATCTTGTCGAACTCGCCGCTGATCTTCGACAGCAGGCCCTCCAGCACCGGCGTCTTCAGGCAGGCAAGGAGAATGTGTGCGCTGCGGACTTCCTCGACGCCGAATTCCAGCGTTGCCAGGTTCCAGGCTTCCTGGATGGCATGGAAGATATGGTCGGAAAATTCCTCGATCGACGTTGCGCCATAGGGCAGCTTGTCGACGGCGCGGGTCATGTCGGCCGTGAGCCGGCTCGCATCCAGTCCCGCATCGGCGATCATCATTTGCACATCCGAGCGCTCGGAAAGCACCAGCTGCTCGATGAAGTGGACGAGTTCGACGTAAGGATTGCCGCGCAGTTTTGCGGTGTCGGCCGCAGCCTTGAAGGCGCGCACACCGACAGGATTGAGCTTGCCGACCAGTTCCTTGCGTTTGAAGCTCTGCGACGACCGGCGCTGTTCCATCGAACGTGCTCCTGCAATCTGCCAGCCGATAACCTGCCACATAAGCCGTCACTTGACAAAGCGGACGATGGACGAGGTCTCAATGCACGGTTCAGCCGGCTTCCTCCGTTTTTGGAAGTCCTGCACCACCGGCAGTAAACAACCGCGGAATTGCGCGCTTGTGCGATGCATTTGCCATACACGGTTCGGCAATCACAGCACGGATTGCGGCACTCGAGGCGATCGCGTTTAGCTTCTGTTAATTTTTGAGGCAGTCGTTGAATTGTGGTAAAGTGCAACGGTGTGATAACGTTGCGTCACGTACGGTTTTAGGGCCGGTCGCTGGGGGTTGGTGTGATTGATCTCGCACTCTGGCTTGCTCCGCTCGACGGTGAAAATCCGTCCGGGGAGGATTTGCGCAACGATCCGGCTTTTCATGAGCTGGAGCGCCTGACGGAAGCCCAGGTCAAGGTCGTCCACGACGGCAACAACAAGGCCACCTCGCAAAGCACCATTCCGGTCGACTGGCCCGCGGTGCTCGCAAAGGCGGAGGAATTGCGCGCGCATGGCCGGGACCTGCGCCTGCTCGTCATCGTCACCCGCGCGCTGGCCAATGAAGAAGGACTGGCCGGGCTCGCGCAGGGTCTGACCCTCATTGCGCAGACCTTCGACCAGCATTGGGAAACCATGCATCCGGCACTGCGGCCCAACGCTGGGCCACGCGATGCCGCCTTGCGCCGTATCAACGCGCTGCTCGACCTGCAGAATGGTCAGGACGGGTTGTTGGCGAACCTGCGGCAAATGACGTTCTTTGCGCCGCGCGCAATCGGCCCGATCCAGGGCAAAGACCTGGAAAAGGGTGCGCTCGACGACCGTGTCATGCTCCAGGAAGCCGCCTCGGGGTTGAATGCGGCGGAAAAAGCCGCACTGGTCACAGCGCACGGACAACTCCTGAACCGGGTGCGTGCCGGATGCGCGGCACAGATAGATCAAGCCAACGCAGAGATGGTCGTGCTCATCGCCGACGCCCGGGCAGCGATCGCGGCCCTCGATGCGGTCGAGACCGCCCTCAACACTCGTCTCGAGGGCGGCGGCGCTCCCGTTCCGGAATTAAAACGGTTTCTGCAGCGTTTGCTGACGACCCTCGAACGGAATTCGGCAGCCGGGGTGGCCAATGGCGCGGCCAAGCCGTCCACGCCGGCAGAACCGGAAACGCCTGCCCGAAACGGTCATGGAGCCGATACGATGGCAAGTATGTCAAGCTACGCGGACTCGAGCACGGGGCTTCCCGACCGGATTTCCTCGCGCGACGACGTGGTGAAATGCCTCGACCTGGTCGTCGCCTTCTATGACCGCACCGAACCGTCGAGCCCGATTCCGCACCTGGCTCGGCGTGTGCGCCGGATGGTGCACATGGATTTCGTTGAACTGATGGAAGATCTCGCCCCGTCGGGGCTGAAGGAATTCCGGCTTCTTGCCGGCGTTCCCGACGTCAAGAAGACGGCTCAGAAGGATGAAAGGTAACAACACATGCCAGCCGAAAGCAAAGCGAAGGTCATCGAACGAAATCGCGCGCCGCGGGTGCAGATCGCCTACGACGTGGAAACCTACGGTAGCCCAACGACGATCGAACTGCCGTTCGTCATGGGCGTGATGGCCGACCTTTCCGGCGCTTCGCAAACCAAGGAAGCGTCGAAGTCGGTGCTGGACCGCTCCTTTGTCGAGACAGACGCGAACCGCTTCCCCAAGTTCATGGAGGCGCTCGGGCCGCGCGTCAAAGCCCGGGTGAAGAACACGCTGCCGCAGGCCGAGGGCCAGGAGCGCGACGAGGAACTGGCGCTCGATCTGACCTTCACCAAAATGGGTGATTTCGCCCCGGACAAGATCGCCGAGCAGGTTCCGCAACTGGCCGAGATCCTCAAGATGCGTCGTCAGCTCGAGGAACTGCTGGGCTTCATGGATGGCCGCGTCGACGCCGAAAAACGCATTGCGCAGCTTCTGAACAACGAGCCGCTTCTTGGCAAGATCGCCGGCCAGGCGCTGGCCGACGACGACAAGGTTGGGGAGTAAATCATGGCCGAACAGCAAAAGACCGCCGCCGTCGCCGCCGAGGCCGAAGCCATAGACCTGGGAGAATTCAGCGGGCTTCTCGAGAAGGATTTCAAGGTCAAGAAGGACGACAGCGAGAAGCTGCAGCAACTCGTGCGCAATCTCGCGCTCGCGGCGCAATCCCGTTCCGACACCACGACCATCTCGTCCAATGCGATCAAGTCGATCAAGTCGCTGATCGCCGGCATCGACAAGATGCTGACGACACAGGTCAACGAGATCCTGCACGCACCTGAGGTGCGCGAAATGGAAGGCACATGGCGCGGCCTCTGGTATCTCGTCAACAACACCGAGACGGATCAGAAGCTGAAGATCCGGGTGATGAACATCTCCAAGGAGCAGCTGGCCGACACGCTCGAAGACTATGAAGGCCAGATGTGGGATCAGAGCCCGATCTTCAAGAAAGTCTATACGGACGAGTATTCGATGCTTGGCGGCGAGCCGATCGGCTGCGTGGTTGGCGCCTACGAATTCTCCAACCACCCACGCGACGTCGGTCTGCTGCGCAACATCTCCGGCATCTGCGCCTCGGCGCACACGCCATTTATCGCAGCCGCCTCGCCGCGCCTGTTCCGCATGGACAGCTGGCAGGAACTGCCGAACCCGCAAGACCTGCAGCAGATCGTCTCCAACCCGGCCTATGCCTCGTGGCAGTCGTTGCGCGAGAGTGAGGACGCTCGCTACATCGGGCTGACCATGCCGCGCGTCCTGGCGCGTCTGCCATATGGCACGGATACCGTTCCGGTGAAGGGCTTCACCTTCGAGGAAGAGGTGCAGGGCGATCACAACAAATATGTCTGGATGAACGCCGCCTTCCCGATGGGCGTCAACATCAACCGCAGCCACAAATTGTTTGGCTGGGGCACGCAGATCCGCGGCGTCGAGAATGGCGGCACGGTGCTGAACCTGCCGGTGCACAGCTTCCCGACCGATGATGGGTCGATAGCGATGAAATGTCCGACGGAAGTCGCCATCGACGACCGGCGCGAAGCGGAACTGGCCAAGCTCGGCCTGATGCCGATCCTGCATCGAAAGAATACCGATCTCGCGGCCTTCATCGGCGCACACTCGCTGCAGGACGACGAGACACGGGCGGGACGGCTGGTCGACCCCGACGCACAGTCGAACGAGCGGCTGAGCGCCAACCTGCCGTATCTGTTCCCGGTTTCGCGCTTTGCGCACTACCTCAAGGCCATTGCGCGCGACAAGGTCGGCTCGTTCAAGGAGCGCTCCGACATGCAGATCTGGTTGACCGAGTGGATCAACCGCTACGTGCTGGCCAACCCGGCCTTTGCCGACGACAAGGCGCGCGCCAAGCGCCCGCTTGCCGCCGCCGAGGTCCAGGTGGACAGCGTGGAGGGGCGGCCGGGCTATTACAATGCCCGCTTCTATCTGCGCCCGCACTACCAGCTGGAGGGCATCAATGCCTCGCTCCGACTGGTGTCGGAACTGCCGTCCGTGAAGACTTGATTTCCAGCAACCAGACTTTGTTTTGTTGAAAGCGGTGGAGAAAGACAATGCCAGTAAAGATTGATGGTTTTCTGAAGGTTCCCGATATCAAGGGCCCCAGCACCCGCGACGGCCACGATGACGAGATCGAAATCCATGGCGTCGACTACAAGATGGTCGCACCTTATGATCCGAATTCGCTGTCACGCCGTGGCCGCGTCTCCATGGGCATGATCAAGTTCATCAAACACTACGACAAATCCTCGCCCTATCTGAAAAAGGCTTTGTTCGACAACAAGGCCCTGGATGAAGTGGTGTTCTCGGCACGCCGGACCATCGATGGCGAGACCAAGGATTACCTGGTCGTTACCCTCACCGACGCCTCGATCATGGAATACGACATGTCGCAGGCAGAGGATGAGGAAGACCTGATCCAGGAAGAAGTCAGCTTCGCCTACAAGAAGATCAAGTTCGTCTATGACGGCAACGATGAAGCCGAAATGGATGTCTATGTCGGCAAGTGAGGCCCGGCGGCCCGGCGCGGGCAAGCAGCAGACCAGCGGCAGCTTGCGTGCAAAAAGCGAGGCGGTCCAGCCGTCGCTTTGGGATCGCCTCGTCAATGACCTGCCGGGCCTGACCTCGGAAATAGACGGGCTGCGCCATGTCTTGCTTGACGAGCTTGGCGCGGACCGCCTCGACACACTTGTTGCCGGCAGTGCGCGGACCATCGATGCCGATGCGGAACTGACAGCCGATCAGAAACGCCGTCTGCATCGATTGGCCTTTCAGACCCAGCACCGCGTCGAGATCGAAAGCCGTGGCGTGGTGGTATCGGCCCGTGTGCTCAGGGAAGCGGTGCGGCGTGACATCGAGGCGCTCTTCAACACCGAGCGCTTCGAGGCCACCCCGCTTCTTTCCGACCTGGAAAACGAACAGCTGTCGGACAATCCCCCTTCGCTCGCCGATTTTCCGGAGGTCCGTCGAAGCGTGGTCAATTACGGCGTGCCTTCCTTCTCGGGCCGGTCGTCCCGCGACTTTGATCGCGACGTGCTGGCGCGTGAGATCCGCGCGGTGCTCGCCACCTTCGAGCCTCGCCTCAAGGAAAGCGCAACGAAGGTTACGGTCACTCTTGGCGACAAGACGGTTGGCCTGAAGATCGAGATAGACGCCGTGCTGATCATGACGCCGACGCCGGAACGCATGCGCCTGCGCACCACGATCAATCTCGATAACGGCTTGGCGCGGACCGAAATTAGGGACGCCTGAGATGGATCGGGTCTTCGTCGAATATTACGAGGAGGAACTGACCCATATCCGTGGCCTCGCTGCGGAATTTGCCGACATGCATCCGGCGGTAGCGCGCAACCTTTCCCTCGATACGGTGCCGTGTCCGGATCCGTATGTCGAGCGGCTGCTGGACGGCGTCGCCTTCCTGGCCGCGCGCACACGGCTGAAGGTCGACGCCGAGCGCTCGCGATTTTCACGCAGCGTGCTCGATGTTCTCTATCCCGACCTGGTCACGCCGGCGCCGGCAACGGCAATGGTGGTGCTGAAACCCGGCCAACAGGTCCAGACCATGCTCGCCGGCCACGTCGTCAAGCGCAACACGCGGCTGGTTTCCAGCCTGCAGCCCGGCCTGTCGACGCGCTGCACGTTCTCCACCGCGCAAGAAATGACCCTATGGCCGATCGCGATCACGTCGGTCAGCTATTTTCAGGATCGCAGCGCGCTGGCCATGGCCGGCATAGGGCCGATCGGCGGCGTCGGCGGCGCGGCGGCGCTCCGCATCACGCTGGCCCGGACCGGAAAAGGCAAGCTCGACGAATTGGCGCTCGACCGGCTCGACCTCTATTTTGCCGGGCGCACCAAGGCGCCGCTTCTGTTCGACGCGATTTTCGGTGCTTGCTCGGCCGTTGGCGCACGCGCGGAGGGCAAGACCAACCCGTTGGCGCCCTTGCCGGCACCCGAAATGGTCGGCATCAGCGACGACGAAGCCTTGATGCCGCGCACTCGTCCGACATTCGAAGGATACCGCCTGCTGCGCGAATACTTCATGATGCCCGAGCGCTTTCACTATGCGCGGGTTTCGGGGCTGCAGCCCGTCGTGCGCAAGTGCGGAGCCGGGCTCGAGATCATCTTCCTGTTCAGACGCCCGGTGCCTGAACTGGCCGACCTGACGCCGGCGGACTTCGAACTTTTCGCGACGCCGATCATCAATCTGTTCGAACGTGAGTGCAACGTCGTCGATATCGATGCGCGCAAGACGCGGCAGGTGCTGCATGCCGACCGAACGCGGGCGCGCGACTTCGAAATCTATCGGGTCATCCGCGTCGAGGACGCCGACACGGAAGGCAACGACGCCGAAATCCCCGAGCTCTTCAGCCTGGGTCAGAATCGCGGCAGTGGCTGGGTCTATTCAACCGAGCGGCGCCCTCGCCGCGCGACGGAAGAGGAGCGGCGCGACGGCCTGACGCGCACGTCATACACCGGGGACGACGTTTTCCTGGCCATATCCCGGCCGCCCGCAAGCCCGGCGAACCGTGTGCTGAAGCGTCTCGACGTCATGGCCCTTTGCACCAATCGTGATCTGCCGATCCTCGATGACAATCCGACATTGACGCTGGAGGCCGGCGACCCGGTCGAAACCGTCCGGCTGCTTGGCGCGCTGCGTCCTCCGCAGCCGGCTATCCCCGCGGCACTGCCCACCGGGGCCGACGGTGAATCGCGTGCCGACGATCTGGCCTGGCGGCTGGTGGCGCAGCTGGCGCTCAACTTTCTCAGTCTTGCCAAGGAAGGCCGCGGCATCGACCCCCTGCATGCGCTGCTCGACCTTTATGCCGACCGCGGCGATCCCAGCCTTGCCCGCAACGTGCATTCGATCGTGCGTATCGACTCGCAGCCGGTCATCGAACGTCTGCAGATCGATGGGCCGATGTGCTTCGGACGCGGCACCGAAGTGACGTTGCACGTCGATCAATCGGTCCTGGCCGGCCAAAGCACCTTGCTGCTTTCGGCCTTGCTGGCGCGGCTGTTTGCCCGTCATGCCGGAATAAACGGCTTCGTGCGGACCCGCACGAGGCTGCTGCAGAAGCAGGAGGATGTGCCATGGCCGATGACGCCCGGCAATCGCTACCTGATCTAGACAAGCCCAGCCCGAACCGGGCCGAAGGTGTGTCCGAAGCGTTCGACTTTTTCGAACTGCTGCGCCGTCTCGAACAGCGGAGCGGTCTGTTCGGCCATGCCGGCCGCCCCGACCGTGAGCCGGCACGGCTCGGCCAGCATGTGCGCCTCGCCTTTTCGGCGCGCGACCTAGTTCAATTCCGCGAAGCCAGCGACGAGGCGCCGGCCCGGGTCACGGTTGCAAATCTCGGTCTGCTGGGACCCGAGGGTCCCATGCCGCTGCATCTGACGCGCTGGGTGCTCGACCGCCTGTCGCAGCGCTGGTTCGCTGGCGCCGACGCACAGCTGACCAGCGACACGACGTTCGTGGACTTCGTCAACATTCTGCAGCATCGCATGATCGCCCTGTATTATCGGGCCTGGGCGGATGCGCATCCGGCCGTACAGGTCGAACGCCCGGTCGGTGGGCGCGTTCGCGCCATGCTTGAAGCGATGGCCGGGATCGGACTTCCCGGCACCCAGAACACCGATCTCGATACGGTGAAGCTTCGCCAGGCGGCTTCGCTCGCCACCCAGGTCGACGGCCCGGAGCGGCTGACGCTGTTCCTGGCGGAAGCGTTCAAGGTGCCGGTCCAGATCAAGGAGTTCATCGCCGCCTGGATGACCATACCAACCGGCCTGCAGACCCGCCTTGCAAAGGCCTATGCAGGGCTCGGCCGGGGGGCGACGATCGGCCCGCGCGTTTTCAACCGCCAGAGCAGAATCGAACTGCGTGTCGGGCCGCTGGGGTATGAGGACTTCAAGGCGTTCCTGCCCGGCGGCCAGAAGCTCAAACTGTTCAAACAGGCGGTTCGCGACATGGTCGGGGAATCGCTCGACGTCGACCTGCGCATCGTGCTTGCGCGTGACGCAGTGCCGCCGCCCCGTGTCGGAGCGGTACAGCTCGGCCGGACCGCATGGCTTGCGCGGCCCGCTGAAAGGGGCGATGCTGACGACATGCGGCTGCGGACAATCGTCGGATGGCGGCCGGAAATGGCGGAGGTCGCGGCATGAGTCTGCTGCTGACGCTGGAGCAAGGGCCACGCACCCAGGCGGTACGGCAGACCCGGCTGGACGAGGGTGAGCTGGTGATCGGCCGCAGCGCGGACGCGGGCTGGCAGATCGACGACCCCGACATGTTCGTTTCGCGAGCTCATTGCAGGATCTCTGGCGGGCGAGACGGATATTTCGTCACCGACACGTCGAGCAGCGGATTGTTCATAAACGACTCCGACAGCCCGCTCGGTGCCGGCAAGTCGACGCGCCTTCAAAGCGGCATGCGGCTGAGGCTGGGCGACTATACCGTCCATGTCGACCTGCAAACGCCAACCGCTCAAGCACCCGCGGCGGGCCAGCCGGTTCCGGAACGCCTGCAGCCGGCGTCTCGGGCGCCGGTGAGCATCGGCCGCGATGACTTCTTTTCCGCCAAAGTCGAGGAAGAGCCGCGACGGCCACGTCCGGCCGACCTGCCGAACCCGTTCGAGCAGCCGGTTGCCGGCGCGTTCGAGCGTGCCGCCTCCAGCCAGCGCAGCTCGCCTGCTTTCGATGACCCGTTCAGCCTCGATCCGGTGGCAACGCCTGTGTCGAAAAATGCCGCCCCTTATCCCGAACCGGGTGGCGCGGCGAGCCAGGCCGACCCATTCAGCCTCGACCCGGTGCCGTCCCCCGGCCGCGGAGCCGAACTCGCCGCGGGAAAGCTGTCCGATTTCAACGATGATTTTGGTTTCGGACCAGCCGTGGCGCCGAGTTCGGCAAACGGCGCCGGCTCGACCGGACAGCGCGAGCGCATCGCCCAACGGCCACAATCCGCCAATCCCTGGGATTTGCCCGTGCAGCCGGCGGAGGCCCCTCCTCCACCACGCGTGGGCGCTGCCGCCAAACCTGCCCGCCCGCCGGCAGCGGCGGAGCCGGGGGAAACGGCGCTTCGCTCCGCATTCCTGCGCGGCATGGGCGTCGAGGAAGCCGATTTCCCCGGACGCGACAGCATCGCGGAAATGGAGAAGTTCGGCCGCGAGTACCGGCTGATGATGGAAGGCCTGATGCAGCTTCTGCGCAAGCGGGCCGAGGAAAAGGGAAACGCTCGCGTCGCCCAGACCATGGTCGGGGCCTCCGAAGTCAATCCGCTCAAGTTTCTGCCGACGGTCGACGACGCCATCGTGACGCTTATCGCCGAGCGCAGCCCCGGATTTCTCGCCGGCGAAGCGGCGATCGCCGACGCGGTTCGCGATCTCGCGCAACATCACGTTCGCGCCTGGCGCGGCATACAGGCCGCTTTGCGGCGGATGATCGACCGTTTTGACCCGGCCGCGATCGAGGAAGAGCTGAAGTCGAATTCGGCGATCGGCACCCTGCTTTCGGGCGGGCGCGGCGCCAAGCTGTGGGAGCTTTACCAGAAACGTCATCGTGAAATCGCCGAGAGCGCGGAAAAAAGCTTCCTTGGCGAAATCGGCACTGATTTTCGAGATGCATATGAGGAGGAGTGAGAGATGATCGATCGACGTGAATTTGTCGTCGCCCTTGGCGCGACGGGGTTGCTTGCGGCCTGCCAGAGCGGTCCGCCAAAACCATCGGTGATCACCGTCAACGTCACCGGCGGGACCGGCATGAACCCCGGGCCAGGTGGCGGCGACCGGCCGGTGACGGTTCTCGTGATGCGGCTGAAAAGCACCGGAAAGTTCAATTCCGCCGACTACTTTGCGCTGCAGGGGGATGCCGGCACGGCGCTGGCAGGCGATCTCATCGGGTCCGACCAGATCGCTGTCGCGCCGGGAAAATCCGCGTCCAAAACCATCACCGTCGAGCCGGACGCGACGGCGCTGGGCTTCGTTGCACTGATCCGCGAGCCTGGCGGCAGGAACTGGCGGACAACCAAGTCGGTGTCGCCGGGATCAAAATTCACGATCAATGTCACGCTTGGCAGCGGCGGCATTTCCGCCTAGCGGCCAGGGCAAGGGGAGCTCAATGCAGAGAGTAGCGGCATGAGCGATGCAAACAGGGTGCTATGGTCCGAAGGGCTTTTCCTGCGGACCCAGCATTTCCAGCAGCAGGATCGCTTCTTCGAGGCGACGGTGCGCGGCGCTTTGCAGGCCGGGCAACTGCACACGTTTGGCTTTCAACAGCTGACGCTGGACCAGGCATTGCTGGACGCCGGCCAGATCTCGATCCTGTCCGCAAGGGGCATCTTTCCGGACGGCACGCCTTTCTCCATTCCAGACATGATGGACGCGCCGCGACCGCTGCCGGTCACCGCGGATACGGGTGCCGGACCGGTGCTGGTCGCCTTGCCGCTGGAGCCTCCCGGCGGTGTCGGCTTCGATCCGGCGCACGCCGCCGCCTCGGGAGCACGATACCATGGGCGGATCGTTTCGGTGCGGGACGCCGTCCAGGGCGGTTCAGACGCTGAGGAAATCGAAATCGCCCGCCCGCAGGCGCTGCTGCTTGCACCCGGCAAGTCGGTCGGCGGCTACACGGCGCTGCCGATAGCCGACCTCAAGGGGGTTCGAGCCGATGGCGGCGTCTCCCTGGACGAGACCTTCCTGCCACCGACGCTGGTTACCGGAGCGGTGGCCTGGTATCGGCAATTGCTGCTGGAAGTTGTCACTGGCCTCGACCAGATCGCCGAGGCGCATGGCAAGATGGTCATGGGCGGGCCTGGGCGCAGCGTCGAAGACCTGCTGATGCTCAATCTCGCCAATGCGGCGCGTCCGCGGCTGGCCCACATGCTGGCTCAGGATGTCTTCCATCCGGCCGAGCTCTACCTGGAACTTGCCGGGCTCGCCGGTTCGATGGCGACCTATGGATCGAGCGCGCGGCGGCTGGGCGAGTTGCCCGCCTACGATCACATGGCGCCCGGCCCCGCCTATTCGGCGCTGGCGGATGCGCTGCGCTCGCTCATCCTCAGCCTGCGTTACATCGAGCCGAAATCGCGTGCGCTGCCGGTCATGCGGCATTCGACCAACGTCTGGAAAATCCGCATCGACAACCCGAAGCTGCTGGTCGCCAGCCGGATCGTCATCCGGGTCGGTTCGGAGCTGTCGGAGGACGCGCTGCGCAAGATATTCGTCAATCAGGCGACTGTCGGCTCGGCCGACCAGTTCGAGGGCCTGTGGAAATCGCGTTTGCCCGGCATTCCGCTGAAACCGCTTCATTCCCAGCCGCGCGAGATCCCTTACGATGGCGATCGGCTATGCCTCGAGCTGGACCAGAAAAGCGAGTACTGGGCATCGCTGCTCGATGCTCCCGGCTTCGTCATCGGCGTTTCGGGCGTGTTGCCAAGCGAGCCGCAGGTGGACTGCTATTCGGTGAACAGGTGAGATCATGAGCCGCGATGATCCTTTCGGACTGTCGGAGGATCGCGAACGCACCCGCATACGATTGACCGGCGCGCCCATGCCACGGCCGATGGCGCCACTGTTACCGGGCGCGGTGGTAAAGCGGTCTCGCACCCACCCGAACGCACTCGTCAACGCATTCGCGCCCCTGCTCGAGTTCGCTCCCGAGCTTGAAAGCGCGCTGCCGCCGGACAATCCGGAAGTATTGCGGACCCGATTGCTCGAGGAGCTGGTTCGGGCCCGCGACACGGCAATGTCGGCGGGGTCCTCGATGGAGCGGGCAGACCAGGCAGCCTGGGTGGTGGCGGCGTTGCTCGACGATCTGGCTTTGAACACACCATGGGGCGGGGCCAGCGCCTGGCCGCGCCAGCCGCTCGTGGTCATGCTGCGCGGCGATGTCGATGCCGGCACGCAGTTCTTCACACGTCTCGACGAACTCGAGCGCCATCCGAACCGGGATCGCGAATTGCTGGAACTGCAGTATGACTGTATGGCGCTCGGCTTCCGCGGCAAATATCGTGTAGCCAACCGGTCAGGCGACCGCTCGCTCAATGCCGTTCGCGTGGCGGCGGCACGCTTCCTGCGCGATGCCGACGCCGAAGGCGCGCCACTGTCGCCAAACTGGAAAGGCGTGATCGCATCCGACGAGCCGCAGCGCTTCATCGTTCCGATCTGGGTCATGGCGCTCGGCGCGGCGGTTGTTGCCACGGCAATCCATGTCGGGCTCTCGATGGGACTGAGCAGCCAGGCGGTCGAGCTTTCCGCACTCGTTCGCGCGTTGCCGCCGCCTGCACGGGGCGACATCAGCCGTACCTCGCCCAAGGTCGATGCCCCGCCACCGGAGAAAGTGGATTTTGCGCTGTTGCCGGAATTTCAGGCCGGGGCGCCGGCCGACCTCAAATCCGCCCTCACCGGCACCGAGAGCGTTTCGCTGGCCAAGCTGATCATCCAGGCCTCCAACCCCGAACTGTTCCAGTCGTCGCGGCCACAACTGACCGAAGGTTTCGAGCCGCTGATCGGGGCGATCGCCAAGGTGATCCTCGCCAATCAGGAACTGATCGGAAACATCACGGTGGTCGGTCATACGGACAGCGTTCCGCTGCAAAAGACCAATCCGCTGTCGACCAACCAGCGGCTGTCCGAGGCGCGCGCCCAGACGATTGCCGACATGCTGGTCCAGAACGGAGTGCCGCAGGACCGCGTCCATTCCGAGGGCCGTGCGGCCACCGATCCAGTGGCCAGCGACAGCACGCGCGAGGGGCGAGCCTTGAACCGCCGCGTCGAGGTGCTCGTCGAAAAGAGGCTGTGAGATGTTCATCCTGCGCTTCCTCTGGGCGGTTCTGACATCGCGCTGGCTGTGGACGCTGATCGGCATCACGCTGCTTTCCCTGGTGATCTGGGTGTTCGGTCCGATCGTCAGGGTTGGTCCCTACGAACCGTTCGCCTCTGAAAATGTGCGCATCGTCATCATCGCGCTGCTGGTCATCTTCTGGCTGATCTGGCTGATCGTCGCCCAGCGCCGGGCGATCCGCGCCAACCGCATGTTCATCGCGGAGATTGCCGCGCCGGCGGTGGAAAAGCCGCTCAGTCCCGGCGAAGAGAATGTCGCCGCCGTGGGTGCCAAGTTCGCCGAGGTGATGGTCGAACTGAAGCGCCGCAAGCTGGGCGGGCGCAAGTTCCTGCGCGAGATGCCATGGTATGTGATCGTCGGGCCGCCGGCGACCGGCAAGACCACGGCCTTGCGGCAGTCCGGACTGAATTTTCCGATCGACCTTACCGACGACCTGCAAGGGGTCGGCGGCACGCGCAACTGCGACTGGTTCTTTTCCGAAAACGCGGTTCTGATCGACACCGCCGGCCGCTATGTCCAGCAAGAGAGCCAGCCCGACGTGGACGCGGCGGAATGGCTGGGCTTCCTCGACCTGTTGAAGAAGCACCGCGGCCGCCGCGCGCTCAACGGCGTGATCGTCGCGCTTTCGATCGACGTGCTTTCGGAGGGCGACGAAGCCATCAAGGCGCACGGCCGCAAGATCCGCCGCCGGCTGGCCGAGCTCAACGACCGGCTCGAAATCCGACTTCCGGTCTATCTGATGCTGACCAAGGCCGACCTGATCAAGGGTTTCGAGGCTTTCTTCGGCGGCTTGTCCACCGCCTCGCGCGAGCAGGTATGGGGAACCACCTTCGCGCTGGATGCGCGCGTGGATGCCAAGACCATCGAACGGGAAATTTCGACGCTGGCGACGGAACTCGAGCGGCGGCTGGTGCCGCGCCTGGAGGATGAGGACAAACTCGCCGCCCGTGCCGAGATCTTCCGGTTTCCCGCCCAGCTCGCAAGCCTGTCCGAACCGATCCAGGTGCTGGTCGAGGCGATGTTCGGCGAAAGCCGGTACGAGGAGGTCGCCTGGCTGCGCGGGCTCTATCTGACATCGGCGACGCAGGAAGGGGCGCCCATCGACCGGCTGACCGCGGCGCTGTCCTCTTCCTTCGGCCTTCCGCCACGGCGGGCCCTGCCAGCGCCAAGGATCGAGAAACGCAGCTTCTTCCTGAAGAACCTGCTCACCGAAGTCATCTTCAAGGAAGCAGGCCTCGGTACGTTCGACCCGCTGGCGCAACGCCGCCGCGCCTGGATCTGGCGGGGTGCGGCTGCCGCCTGCGCGGTGACGGCGTTGCTGGCCGGCGGGCTGTTCACCTGGTCCTACTACGACAACCGCAATGCGATTGCGGCCCAGGCAGGCCAGTTCGAAGCGCTGCAGACGCCGCTGACCTCTGTTGCCGCAACCCCGGCATCGGTGGAGCAGCCCGCCATGGACGGCGCGCTCGACGCGATGGACGCGGTCGCAACTGCCCGGACGGCACCACCGGGCGCCGCCCAGGACCTGCTGGGGCCATCAGCCTCGGCGGAACTGATGCGGGCCCAGACCGACACCTACGACCACGCCCTGCGCAACGTGCTGGAGCCACGCATGGTCGCACTGCTCGAGGCGACCATGTGGCGGCAGATCCGCGATCCGGATTTCATGCTCGGGGCGCTGAAGACCTATCGCATGATGACCGGTCTGTCGCAGATGGATCCCGATTACGCCCAGAACTGGTGGGTGAACAGTCTGCCAGAATTCGCGGCCGCGGCGCCGTTTCCGACCGCCGATGCCGAAGAGCATCAGCTTGCCGCCATCCGCCGGATGACGGTCGACGAAAGCTATATCGCGCCCGACCAGGCCCTGGTTGCCGAAGCGTTGAAAACGGTGTGCACGATTTCGTTGCCGGCGCGTGCCTACAAGCAGTTGCTGGCCGATCCGGCAGTGGCCGAGCTCAAGGAGTGGATCCCGGCCAATTTCGCCGGCCCCAACGGTGGCAAGGTGTTTGCGCGGCGTTCCGGCAAGACACTTCGCGTCGGCATTTCCGGAGCCTTCACCTATTCCGGCTTCCACGACGTCATTCTCGATCGCATCGACGATGTCGCCGCCCAGGCGGCGCTCGATCGTGCGGTTTTCGCCGGCGGCTGTTCGGAAAACTCCGAAACCTCGGTGTCGGCGCTGTCCGAGGATATTCTGAAGCTCTACTATGACGACTATATCGCGCAATGGGACAGTTTCCTGCGCGACATGAGACTCGCGCCATTGACCGATCTCAATATCGCCAGCGAAAATCTGAAGGACCTGTCGAGCGCCGATTCAGCGCTGAAGCGGCTGCTTACGGCGGTCGTTCAGGAGACCGAATTGACGCGCTCCGATGAGGCGCCCGCCGACAACAAGGCGGCGGCCAAGGGCGCTTCGAAACTGCTCGGCAAGCTTGGCAAGCTCGGCAAGCTGGCGAGCAGCGGTGCGAAACTGCTTCCCCGCGCCGGGTCGGCCAGCGAGGTGGACCTTACCGGCAATCTGGTGGCCGAACATTTCAAACCGCTCAAGAGCACCATCGCCGAGGTCGACGGCCAACCGCCGGCCCTGGATGCCGCCGTCGTCGCGCTGACCGCGCTTTCGAACGTGCTGCAGACGGTCACCGCGAACCCCAATCCACAGGATGCCATCAAGAAGCAAGGCGGCCTTGCCGAACTGACGGGTGCGGTGGCCAGGCAGGCCCAGATCCTGCCCGACCCCATCAATAGCTGGCTGGGCGGCATTGCCGGTGACACCAGCAATCTCACTCAAAAGGCGGTCACTTCGGAGCTCAACGCCATCTGGCGGGCCGACATACTGCCATTCTGCCAGGCGGCGCTGAACGACCGCTATCCCTTCAGCGCCGACAGCGCGGTGGACGTCAATGTGCGCGATTTCGCCCGCCTGTTCGGACCGGCCGGGCTGATCGACGGTTTCATCAACGACCACCTGATCAACTATGTCGACACCACCAGCCAGCCATGGAAATGGCGCGCCGATTTCGGCCTCGATGCTTCGGCGCTGGCGGCGTTCGAGCAGGCCAGACACATCCGCGAC
The DNA here is from genome assembly GCF_042682145.1 of Mesorhizobium newzealandense. NCBI lineage: Bacteria > Pseudomonadati > Pseudomonadota > Alphaproteobacteria > Hyphomicrobiales > Phyllobacteriaceae > Mesorhizobium > Mesorhizobium newzealandense. Next base: position 230,940 of record NZ_JBHUGZ010000001.1, read on the forward strand.
GATCTGTTTCCCGGTGGTACCGGACCGGTGATGAGCTTCACGCTCGAACCGAAGGACCTGTCCCCCAACGTCACGCGCGTGACGCTCAATCTCGATGGCCAGAGCCTCGTCTACTACAACAACGCGACGCGGCCGCAACCGATGACGTGGCCCGGCAAGGACGGCACCGGCGTCATTTCGCTCGCCTTCCAGCCGATCGACGGCTCGCCCGAAATCATGCTCAACGAGACCGGCAGCTGGGCCTGGCTGAGGATGCTGCGCAGCGGCCGTTTCGCCGGCACCTCGCTGACCGATGTCTACAGCCTGCGCCTGGGCACGAAAGGCATGTATGCCGATTTCCAGCTCAAGGCCGCCAGCGTCGAAAACCCCTACAATTTGGAAATGTTCAAGAAGTTCACATGTCCGCCGCAGATATGAGCCTGCCAGGCTTTTACGGAAAAATGCCCGCAACCGGCGATTTCGTCACGCGGCGACTGCCGGGGGACTTTGTGCGCATCTGGGACCGCTGGCTGGCGCAGCATCTCGTCCCGCTGTTTGGTTCGGAATTTTGGCCAAGTGCAACCGCGTTGCGCTTCCTGGCTGGCCCGGCTTCCTTCGGCGCATCGGCAGGCATCATTGTGCAGAGTGCCGACAGAGTCGGCCGACAATTCCCTTTGACAGTCGTTGCGCGGCTTGCTGAAGCGCCCGTTCGGCTGGCCGACGCCGAGGCGTGGTTTTCCAGCATCGAAGAGGCTGCGTTCGCCGCCCAGAACGGCAAGTTGACGCCCGATGAACTGAATGCCGCGCTGGCCGCACTGCCGGTTCCGCCTTTCGAGCCAGGCGACGAGGTCATCGGTGAGCTGGTAATGTGGACCGCCCGGTCGGACCTTTTCGACATCGACCCGCAATCGCCGCAAGCGACGCTGGAACAGATCTTCGCCGCCAGTTGGGAGACCAGCTGATGCAGATCTGGAACCAGACCGGCTTTGCGCATGAATTCACCATGGGCATGGACAAGGACGCCCGTGAGTACATCGTTGTTGTCGTCAAGGGCACTTATGATTTCCCTACGGAGCCGGGCGGGCCTGTACGCAAGTCGGTCGAGCAGGCGCCGTTGGTCATGGCCGACACCCAGACCGGCGTGCCCGGCTATTCGGCTACGCTGTGGGAAACAGACTTCGCCTTCCGCAAGCCGCGCTGCGACGTAATCGCCAACGGCTGCGCCTACGCGCCGGGCAGGCGCCCAGCCGAGCGCGTACCGGTCGGAATCAAGGTTGGCAATTGGTCAAAACTGTTCGAGGTCGTCGGCCACCGCGAATGGCGCTCCATCGGCCCGCTCTTTACCGCCACGTCGCCGCAACCCTTCCTGAAACTGCCCATCTCCTATGACGTCGCCTGGGGTGGCGTCGACAGGCTGGATCCGGAGGACAAGCTTCCCGCCAGCTACAAATACAACCCGGTCGGAACCGGCTGGTCGCGGACCAGGAACCAACGGCTCATTCCTGGCTTGCGGCTGCCTAATACGCAAGCTGTCGGCGAGGATGTCCGCACGCCGTTCGGCGACTACAAGCCGATGAGTTTTGGCCCGATGGGCCGCGGCTGGCCGGGACGTATCGAATTTGGCGGCACCTACGACCAGAACTGGATCGATAATATTTTTCCGTTCCTCCCGCCGGATTTCGATGAGCGCTATTTCCAGATGGCGCCGCCAGACCAGCAGATCGACCATCCAAGAGGCGGCGAGGATGTGCAGTTGATCAACCTGACGCCGGCCGGCAAGGAAAGCTTCCGCCTGCCCAACACGGTGCTGTCCTTGACGCTGTTCAAAGGTCGCGAAAAAGCGTTCGAGGGCGAGCTTCTGCCAGATACGGTGTTGTTCGATCCGGAGAAGCGGCAGTTTTCGCTGGTCTGGCGGGTGCAGCAGCGCCTCCAGCGCACGATCCTCGATATTTCGGAATGCTGGATCGGTCCGCCGACACGCGGCATGCTACGCGCCTATACCAAGCGCAAACGCTACATTCGCATGTTCAACACTCCGCTTCGCTTTGAAGAGGACGAAGCCGCATGAATGCTGACCTCGACATCGTCTCGGCGGGCATGGTAACGGCAGTCGGCCTCGATGCGCCCTCGAGCTGCGCAGCCATGCGCGCTCGTCTTGACGGTTTCCGGGAGACGCGCTTTCTTGGCGCCGCCGGCGAGTGGCTGATCGGTGCGCCCGTCCCGCTGCCGCGCAACTGGATGGGCGCAAAGCGCCTTGCCCATATGGCCGCCGCAGCCATTGTCGAAGCGTTCGAAGCGATGCCCGAGGCCCGGGGCAGGACGGCCCTCGTTCTTTGCCTAGCTGAGGAGGACCGCCCCGGGCGTCTGGCGCCCGACAGCCGACTCCTGCTTACTCAGATCGAGCAAATCGCAGAAATCGCGGGGCCTATTGCCTCCCGCGTCGTCGCCCATGGCCGCCCATCAGGCCACGTTGCGTTAGACGTGGCCCGTCGCCTGCTCGCCTCCAATGAGGCTCCTTTTGTGATAATTGTCGGGGTGGACAGCTATCTGACCTCCCAAACTATCAACCATTACCTCGCCCGGGAGCGGTTGCTCACGCCACGGAACTCGAACGGATTCATTCCGGGGGAGGCCGCTGCTGCGATTCTCTGTGCGCGTACGGGCGGCACCATGCACCTCGCAGGGCTCGGTCTGGTACGGGAGAGAGCTCATATTTACAACGAGATGAATATTCCCTTCCGAGGGGAAGCGATGGCAGCGGCTTACAAGGAGGCATGTGCTGGATCAGGCTGCCTCCATTCAGATATCACTCTCAAGATGGGAGATCTCGTCGGCGAAACATACTGGTTCCAGCAGTGTGCCCTCGCCATGCTGCGCACACAGCGCGAGCACTCGGAGGTGCGGCCAATATGGTCGTTGGGCGCGAGCTTGGGGAATATCGGGGCGGCCGCCGTCCCGGTGATGCTGGGCTGGGCGCTGTCGGCGATACAACGTGGCTACGCGCCATCGGGGCCGATACTAATCGAGGCCTCGGGCGATGACGGCGCATGCGGCGCTGCCGTGGTGGAGGCAAGATGACTGTCTTCGCAAACGGACGAGAAATCTCGGCAGAGGCGCAAGGATGCAAGGTCATTGCAGACTTTCCGGACACATGTTTTACACCGCCCGAGAACCCGGCAACCCCGCCAGGCGTGCCCGTCCCGTACCCTGATTTTGGGTTCGACTCCGATCTGGCGTCAGGCAGCGGAACCGTGAAGATCGGCAACAAACCTATCAGCCAGGAAAATAGCAGCTACTATAGCAAATGCAGCGGCGATGAGGCCGGGGCGGCGGCAAAAAAAGGAATAATCACCTCAAAAAATACGGGCAAGGTTTACGCTCACGGCTGGTCGTCGGACGTCAAGGTCGAGAGTAAGGGTGTCGTTCGACTCGGTGACATGGCCACCAGCAACCACGGAACCGATCCCGGCGATGCGCCTCCGATGGTGATCGTCGGAAAGCCGGCATTCGGAATTCCTGGCGATGCAGACTGCATGGTCGGCAGCTTCGAGGACATCCACGACAAGTGTAACGCCAAAAAGGACCCTACTGATCCATTGGCAAAGCCGGGTACACAAGGTGTAGCTCACCAAGCTCACCATATTGTCCCGGACCGCTGTTTTCGCGTCAATAGCGAAGATCGAATGGCGAACCCACCGTTTCCCAGCCGGGACCAGGGCATTTGCATCTGCATCCCTCGCGTGAACCACTCGGCCGCTCGGCCGGCGACCGGCGAAGACGTCACGGTGCACCATCACCTGGACAATGCTTTGACCGAACTCGGCGAACAAGTCGCAACAAGAGCCAACCCACGCGGCGTCGAGAAAGTAGATAAAATAAGAAACCAATGTTTGGCTGCTCTTGCTGAGCTAGTCGATGATCCTGTGTCAGCCGACTGCTTCGAAGTGGCATCTGAAAAAGTGACCGAGCAAACAGAGCCAATCAAGGACAAGTACGCTCGTGCGGAAAAGAGTTCCAGCAATATGAGTTCCGCCGCCAAGGGCGTCCTGAACAGGCAGCATCTGCCCACAGCATGAGCTCGATGCCAAGGGAGTATTGAACAACCAATGAGGCGGAAACCAGAGATAACAGGAGGTGTCGTGAGCGTGGACAGGATCCTCTACATCCTGTTCAAAGCGACGGCGGGAGAAGAGGATGACCGGCTCGTCGCCTCCGGTCGCGTTGCCGATGGTTCGGTTGTGCTTCGGCGTCGAGAGGAGGTCGCGGACCTCATCTCTTTCACGGCCTTGCAGCCGCCCTTCGAAGCCCAAGCCGCGGGACTGACTGGAGAGGGGGAGGTGGTGTATTTTTCCGAATCCGTCAGTCAACGTGAGCAGATACCTGGAGCCGGATTCGCCTCCGGAAGTGCGATGAAGTTCGGCCGCATGACAAAAATCGTGCAGATCGGCAATCGACTATTGGCGCTCGGCTATGGGGGGCAAGTCTACATGCGGACGCCATCGGAGGGCTGGAGGTTTCTCGCGGGCCCGAGAGGCAGCGATGACGGGTCAACAAACCTGGTCTACTTCTGCGCTGTCGAACACAAAGGCCGACTGTATTTTGGCGGAACGGAGACGAAGCGATTCAGGAGTACAGCAGAGATTGATGCTGCGAGCCAAGCCGGCGATGGCCGACGTCTCGCGCGTGCGATCCTGGCGGCGAAGGTACCGGATAAAGCTGTGATTTTGGCATACGACGGTTCGTGGAGCCAAGCGGATTTTGATCATCCCGGAACTGTCGTCGAGATGCTGGAGGCTGGCAGATCCATCGAGATTTTCACAACCAATGGACGGATTGTCTCGACACCCGATTTCCAGGAATTCAGCGACGTATTCGCATTCAGCAAAAAGAAGACGTTCTGGGACATCAAACGAACAGAACATGGGATCCTTGTGTACTTCGACGGCACACTTTTCCGGTGGACCGGCGAGATGGAGCCGTTTGAACCGTCGCTGCCTAGCGTCGACGAAAATTTTATAAACGTCTCAAGCTATGCCGGATTGCTGGGGGCGTTCGCCCCGCGTCAAATCTACAAGCTGGATGGAGACGATTGGAGCGAGGTCACCTATACTTTGTCGTAAAATGGCAGGGGGAGGATCGTACAAAAATTCTTCAGATATCAGCCCCTGGCAACTTGGCAGCCAGGTATTTGCGCACTTGGTCGAGGTTCAACTGCTTGAGAGGGATAGGACTAGTCGCTTCCAGCATCCGGATCACAAAAAGCTCCCCTGCTTCGGAAAACTCGTCGAAACGCTCCTTTGCGATACGCTTGCCTTCGACACCCGCAATACGCAGCCCAAGCAGATGTGCCTCTAGCCGTTCTATGAGCCGCTCCACGCGCTCCTCGTCCATCTCGGGGTTTTCGCCGGGATGCAGTAGATGGTGGTCGTAGACCGTCCAGAGGAAGGCCGCCATTTCCGCGTGCTGACGTACAATTTGTTCGAGAACCGGTGGCTTTGGCATCAGTTCAGGTTCACCGAACCACCCCGGATGCGGTTGGTGACGCTGGCGTGGCTGACCAGATAGGTGCCTCGAATGGTGATATGGCCGTCCTTTTCCATGATGATGACCGACTTGCCGCATCTCAGCTCAAGCCGCTCGCTCGAACTGATCTTCACCGTTTCACCGTCACGCACCACATGAGCGTCGTCCCTAGGGCTACTTGTCTGTCGTTTTGCGGGGTCGACAATACGCCCAACGATCAGCGGTTTCAGCGGATTGGCATTTTCGAACAGCAGTGCGACTTCTGACCCGATCATGTCAGACGACAGTTCGGTCAGACTTCGCGCCTGCAAGGCTACTTCCTCCCGATTTCCGGGAAACACCACGAGCGGCGCACCTTGGTCGAACCCGAGCAGCAAACCAATCACCACTCCATCAATCCGTTCGTCGATATCGTTCATGGGAGCGTCCTCAGTTCTGCTTTATCTCCGAGCCTTTCATGATGATGTCGCTCGAAGCATTGACGTTTATCTTTCCTGAACCTTTGATGGTGATGTCTTTGCCCTTGATGGTGATCGTCCCATCCTTTTTCATAAGAATTTCCGCGCTCCCCGTCTTGATCGTGACGGACTCTTTGGCCTCGATGGTCAGGTTCTTGCCGACCACAATGCCCGCGTCCTCGCCAACTTGGGTAAGGCTCTTTTTACCGATCTTGAGTTCGTGCGCCCCATTAACCTGAGTCGAAGCGTCCTCGCCCACCTTGATGATATGTGTCTTACTGATCTGCGTGTTCTGGGCGCCGCCGATCTTGACGCCCTGATCGGAACCGATCTGTATGCTTTGGCTTGCTCCGACGTTCCAACTGTCCGACGCGCCGATATCGTGGCTCTGGCTGATGCCGACAGTGACCGATCGTGTCGCGCCGATCGTGTTGGTCTGAACGCCGCCCACAGTTCGGGTCTCGGCGGCGCCAACCGTGTCTATGCGAGCGGCGCCCACCGTAACGGTCTGGACAATCCCCACCGTCTGAGAATGATTGGCGTCGATGTTCTCCGTCGAGTTCGACACGACATGGATCGTCTCGTTGGCCATGACCGTCAGCGAACGGTTGGCGCCCACTGTCTCGGTGTCGTTCGAGCCGATGTTGGTGGTCTGGTCGACGCCGACCTTGACCGTCTTGTTGTTGCCGACGTCCTCGTCGAGGTTGTGGCCGACGGAGTGCTTGGCGTCGTGGTCGATGCGGTCCGACTGGTCGTGTTGCACCAGCTTGGTGCGGTCATGCTTGATCAGCAGGTTGTGGTCCTTCTGAGCCTGGAAATTGACCAGTTCGGAGCCGGCCTTGTCTTCGAACATCAGCTCGTTGTAGCCGCCGCCGCCTTTGGAGGAGTCCGACTTCCAGCCGGACTGCGTGGCGCTGCCCGGCAGGCCGTATGGCGGCATCTGGGATGCGTTGTAGACCCTGCCGGTGATGATCGGCAGGTCCGGGTCACCCTCGATGAAGTCGACGATCACCTCCTGGCCGATGCGCGGTATCTGGATGAACCCCCAGCCGCTGCCGGCCCAGGTCTGCGAGACCCGCACGAAGCAGGAACTGTTCTGGTCCTTCTTGCCCAGGCGATCCCAGTGGAACTGCACCTTCACGCGCGCATATTTGTCGGTGAATATTTCCTCGCCGGACGGGCCGACCACCGTCGCCGTCTGCGGCCCGCGCATGATTGGCCGTGGCGTGATCCGTGGCGGACGATAGGGCAAGGCGGTCGGCGCCAGGCCGAGGATCACCTTGAAGTTCTCGCTGTCGACGTCGGCATGGGCTCTGTAGCCCGGGTCGAACAGCCTGTATTCGGCGCTGACCACCAGATATTCCTGGTTCTGGTCTTCGCGCGGAAAGCCTTCCAGGTTGAATTTGCAGCCCGAAAACAGGCCGCGCACGGTGCCGACAGCGGCGATGCGCTGGTGCACGGCCTGGATTTCCTCGCGCCGGATCGCGGCCAGGCTGTCGCCCCGGCCCACTTCGAGATGCGCGCCGGGCTGGCGGTAGTTCTCGCCTGCGGCCAGCTTGTGACTGAACGGCTGGGCCGACTTGGCCATCAGGTCGGCGCCCGGCTTCTCGAAATCATAGTCGGTGTGGGCATAGGCGCCCGGGCGCACCGAACTGCCCGGTATCCACTCGGTGATGTATTCGACGTCGCGCCGGGAGCCCTGACCTTCGAAGTGATAGGGCACTTTCTCGTAGCCCGGCGCAGGCTTCAGCTTGCTCATCGCGTCGGTCAGGACAAGCGTGTGCTTGCCCTCGTCATGTTCGAAGAAATACAGGATGCCCTCATGCTCGAGCAGTCGCTGGACGAAATCCAGATCGGTCTCGTCGTACTGCACGCAATATTCGCGCGGGGGATAGGACCCCTGCAGGCGCAGATCGAATTCCGCCGTGCTGTATTTCTTGAAGATGTCCTTGACGATGTCGACGACGCTCTTGTTCTGGAAAATCCGGCAATCGGTGGTGTTGCCGAGGAACCAGAGCCACGGCCTGGCGACTGCTTCGTAGTACGCCAGCCGGTCCTCGATCCGGGTGAGCCGGAACTCGGACACGATGCCGCTGAACCAGCGTTTCGGATCGGATTCACCTTCGACCGAAACGACACCCCCCAGCATCTTCAGCGGATCGATATTGGCGTCCGTGCCTACGAACCCGGCCGTATAGGCAAAACAACGACTGATCTCATCGCGCCCGACAAGATGCGTGAACGTCAAAAGCTCGGCGCCAACCGGTGTCTGTACAACCGTGGCACGTTCGTTCGGCATGGTCGTGCCCCTCCTGGACGCGGCCGCCGGCGCGGAGGATTGAAGTTCCCGCACTCTGTTCAGGAACTTTTTCGACCCGCCGCACCAGGCCACCTGAAGCCTACCACATGTTGCCCCGCCGACCAAAGAGGCGGGTGGCGACCGTGTCGAGGCATCGACTCGAAACGCAGCTGTCCTGTTTTACGCGCAAACTGCTAGAATGGTGGCGTATCGATCAACGATCGACGGCGATCTTGGATGTATATCAGTCTACAAATCAACAATATCGACGCCTTGCCCGCTGGAATCTCGACCGGATACTCAGCGCGCGATCGCGGCTTCGAAATCGGACGCGATGCTTGTGACTGGACCTTGTCGGACCCCGACAAGTTCATCTCGGGCCGGCACTGCGAGGTTCGATACGAGGCAGGCGCGTTCTGGCTGCACGATATCTCGCGCAACGGGACCTTCATCAACGGATCGAGCCAGCGCCTGACCGCCCCGCATCGGCTGGGCCATGGCGACCGGATGCTGATCGGCCGCTATGTCATCCTCGTATCGATCGACGAGGAGCGCGCCACGGCAGGCTATCCCCAAACCAGCCACGGTTCGGCGCAGCGAGAAATGCCGGTCGCGGCAGGCCGGTCGCTGGAATTCGGAGATGGGCCTTTCTTCGATCCTGCGCAGCAACGGTCCGGGCAGCGCGTTCCGGCGCCGGCATTCTCGTCGCCCCCCACACCCCTGCCCTCGACCAGGGACGAAGTGCTGCGGGAGATCGCAATCGGCGCCGGCATTTCGCCGGAATTGCTCCAATTGCGCGACCCGCATGAAGTGGCCGCTGAAATCGGCGCGGTCCTGCGGACGGTGGTCGAGGAGCTGACCTTGCTGCTGAAGGCACGCGCGGCCGCGAAAATGTTGGCCAAGAGCACACAACGAACGATGATCAGCGCCGCCGACAACAATCCCCTGAAGTTCGTTCCGGGAACCGACGACATCCTCGAAATCATGTTCGCTCGCCGCAGGGCCGGCTATCTTGATGCCAGGCGCAGCATCGAAGATGCATTCCGCGATCTCAAGACGCACGAATTCGCCACCTATGCAGCCATGCAAGCTGCGCTCTCCCGGCTGCTTGACGACCTGTCGCCCGAGGCGATCGGCAGGAAACTCCCCCCGACGTCGTTTTCGTCGAAGAAGAGCCAGGCCTGGGACGCCTATGTCGCGACATGGCGGACCATGGAGGAAGCACACGAAAACGGCATGCTGGATATATTCCTGGCCTACTTCAGCGAGGCCTACGCCAAAGCCGACAAGCCAAAATAGGCGATCCAGGAAACACATGGCCAGGAAACGTATCGCACACCAATCGGCGAAGAAAAGTCTCTTCGACATCAGGCATCCGGTTCCAATCGGCAGTTTCCGAGATTACGATCGCATACGACAGTTCGCCAAGCGGGTAAGACTCATTGAGCTGGGGGTCTGCGGCAAATGTCATGTTACGGCGGGATAGCGTTTTCTAGCCAATCTTCCTCCGGAGACTGCCACGGCCGGCAGCGGCTGCCTTTTCTTTACCTGAACCGGCCAATCTCGCCCAATCGCGGGCACATCGCCTGCACGGACGATCGGCGATGAGTTCGAAGGACGACCCCTTCGGCCCGGCGGGCAAGACCGTCATTCGCGCAAGTCCACGGCGCGCGCAAAAATCGCCATCAGGTCCCGAGCTGCCTGTCGCGGACGGAGGCCAACCCTCCCCGGTCAAGGATTCAACGGTGTTCGACCCTGGTTTCGGGCCGCATACACCGCCGGGCTGGACATCCGGAACCGTGATTTATCAAGGTGCGGCTTTGGCTGCCGCGGCGGGCGCCGGCTCTTCGGCCGCCGCGCCGACGCCGGGCGTCGAGCAGGCGATGCTGCTCGGCACCGCGGACATGGTCAAATACTCCGCGGCAAACCCGTTTCTCGCCGCGGCAGCACCTTTGCTGATGCTGTTCGGGCAACTCAGGCTGATGTCCGTCGAAAGACAAGCGGAGCCACTGGCGCAACATGTCGCCGACGCGATCGAAAAATTCGACCGCACAATGGAGAAGTCAGGCGTTCCCGAAGAGGATACGCGGATTGCGAAATTTGCTCTGTGCGAAACCGCCGACGATCTCATCGGCAACCTGCCCTGGCCCAAGAGCGACGACTGGGCGCAACACAGCATCCTGCGGCAGTTCTTTCGCACCGAGACCACCGGCACAGGCTTCTACGAAGCCCTCAACACGATACTGGGCAATCCCGAGACGCACTACGATCTGCTCGAACTGATGCATGCCTGCCTGTCGCTGGGTTTCGAGGGCCAGTATCGAGGCCTGACGCGCGAAGACAGCAATCTCGAACGCGTTCGACGCGACGTCTACGAAACGCTTCGCTATTTCAGGGCGCGTGCCGGCGAAGACATCTCGCCGCACTGGCAGGGCCTTGCGGCGACGATGGCGCAGCCGTCGGCCCGCCTGCCGCTGTGGGTCGTCGCCGCAGCGGCGACGGCGCTGCTGACAGCGGCGTTCTTCGCATTGCGGGTCTTCATCACCAATGAAGGCGACACCGCCGCCGGTGAATTGCTGGCACTCAACCCATCGACACCGGTCGCCATCGAGCGCGCCAGCGTGGCGCCGTTGGCCGAGCCGGCGAAAGTCACGCCACCAGCAGCCACCGCACAGATCGATCGCATTCGCTCGGCACTGGCCAAGGAAGTCGAAGGCGGTGGGCTGACCATCGGCACGAAGGGCGACTTCATCGTGGTGGAGATCAACAATCTCCTGCTGTTCCAGTCCGGCAGGGCCGAGGCGAAGCCGGAATTCCAGCCCACTGCCGCGGACATCGCCGCGGCCCTGGAACCCGAGCCCGGACCAATCCGGATCGTCGGCCACACGGACAATGTGAAACCGCGAAAATCGAGCCCGTTCAAATCCAACTTCGACCTTTCCGTCGCCCGGGCGAAGGCTGTCGAAACGATGATGGCATCGAAATTCAAAGATCCCTCGCGACTGACGGTCGATGGCAAGGGCGAGGACGAGCCAATTGCCGACAATGCGACGCCGGAAGGCCGCGCCAGGAACCGCCGTGTCGATGTGATGATCCCCAGGGAGGAAACATTGTGAGCACGGCCAGGTGGAAGCGCCCATGACGCGTTGGCTGCTGCGGATGTTCAGCGTGACCGCGCTGGCCGGTTTCGCGGCGGCAGTGTGGTTTGCCGGACCATTGATCCGCTTCGCCGATACCCGTCCGCTCGGACCTGCCTGGCTGCGCGCGACGATCATTGGTGTGATCGTGGCGGTGCTGGCGCTTTTCTACGGGCTGCGCTTCTGGCAAGCGAGAAAGGCGCAAAGAAAGCTCGAAACTGTCGTTGCACACAATGACGACCGCGATGACGACTCGCGGGTGCTCGAAGCCCGCATGAATGAGGCCGTGGCGGCGCTCAAACGGTCGAGCGGCAAGCGTAACTTCCTCTACGAGATCCCCTGGTACGTCGTCATAGGTCCGCCGGGTGCCGGCAAGACAACGGCACTGGTCAATTCGGGGCTGAGTTTTCCGCTTGCCGGTTCGGGGACCGCCCAACCGGTGGCTGGCGTTGGCGGAACACGCGCCTGCGACTGGTGGTTCACCGACCAGGCCGTGCTGATCGACACCGCCGGACGCTACACGACGCAGGACTCCAATGCCGACAGCGACAAGACGAGCTGGCTCGCCTTCTTGTCGCTGCTCAAGCGCTACCGCACCAGACAACCGATAAACGGCGTCATCCTCGCCATCAGCCTTGCCGATCTGATGAGCTTCGACGATCAGCAGCTTGATGCGCACGTGGTCGAGATACGCAGCCGCCTCAGGGAAATCCATGAGACGCTGAAAATCCAGTTTCCGGTGTATCTGCTGTTCACCAAGGCAGATCTTGTTTCCGGGTTCATGGATTACTTCGGCGGTTTCGACGAGCCGCGCAGGCGCAAGGTATGGGGCGCGACATTCCAGACCGCGGAACGCGACAGGAACATGGCCGCCGAGGCCCCTGCCGAATTCGACGCGCTAGCAAAGCGACTGGCAGACGAGATGGCCGACCGCCTCCAGGAAGAAGCCGATCCGGTCACGCGCATCTCCATCTTTGGCTTTCCGGCACAGTTCGGCGCGCTGCGGGGCCGAATTACCAGTTTTGTCGCCAGCCTGTTCGATCCGACCCGCAGCCAGGTGAACGTCAGCCTGCGTGGACTCTATTTTTCGTCGGGCACGCAAGAGGGAACGCCAATCGATCAGGTGCTGGGCGCTATCGGCCGCAGTTTCGGCAGCGGTTCGAAAGCCCATCTTTCCGGCACCGGCAAGAGTTTCTTTTTGCACGATCTGCTGACAGACGTCATTTTTGCCGAATCCGGATGGGTTTCGTACGACAAATCGGCTGCAAGGCGTGCGGCAATCGCCAGATTCGGCGGCCTCGGCGCAATAACGCTGGTCGCGGCAGCTGCACTGGGTACGCTCGCCCTGAGCTTCGCGGCCAACCGGTCGCTGATCGCCTCCACAACTGTGGCCATGGGCCAGTATCGCGAGACGGCGGACCCGCTGCTCAAGGCGACCACGGTCACCGATGTCGACCTCGAAAACGTCATCGGCCCGCTCGACCAGTTGCGCGATCTGCCGGCCGGGTTCGAAACCGGCGATTTGCCGACACCGATCGAGGAGACGTTCGGCCTCAGCCAGCGGGAGAGACTTCTTTCGGCATCCAAAACGGCTTATCGGCAAGCGTTGGAACGAATGTTCCGATCGCGCCTGCTGATCCAGGCCGAGCGGACGATCCAGGCCAAGATGGCTGATCCCGTCGCGCTCTACGAACCTTTGAAAATCTATCTGATGCTTGGCGGCAAGTCGCCGAGGGTCGATGACGCGCTGATCGTTTCCTGGATGAAGCAGGATTGGGAACAGAACCGATATCCAGGCGAAAACAACCGCGAAGGACGCGAGCAACTCGAAAAGCACCTACGCGCCATGCTCGCCTTGGACGATGCCTATGATCCCGTCTTCGAACTCAACCAGCCGCTTGTTGAAGCCGCTCAACGCTCCCTCGGGCGCATGAGCCTTGCCGACCGAGCTACCGCATTGATCAAGTCGGCGGTATACGCGGCAGCGCTAAACGATTTTTCCGTCTCCCAGAAAGGTGGCCCGGAAGCGCAGCTGCTGTTCGAGCGCATCGATGGCAGCGATCTGTCAGGTCTTCGTGTTCCCGGTATCTACACCCATGCCGGCTTCAACACCTTCTATCTCCGGCAACTTTCGCGCATTGCGCAGATGCTTGTCGACGAGCAGTGGGTCCTCGGCGGCGGCGGCGAACAAGGCGACATCGATCTGCAATTGCTCAAGCTCGGCCCCGAACTTCTCGATCGTTACGGGAAGGAGTTCGCAACCGCGTGGAACAGTGTTCTCGACCAGTTGAAATTCAAGGCGATGCTGACGGACAAGCCGCACTACATCGCGCTTTCAGCCGCTGCCTCGCCAACCTCGCCAATAAACCAGCTCTTTGCGGCGATCGCCAATGAAACAGCCCTGACGCGAGACGCAGGCGACGGCAACGGTCCTGGCGCCGGGACCGAAGCAGGCACGGCTCAAAACCAGCCAGGGAACGCCGCGGATTTCGCCAGGGGCCTGGCCCGCATCGGCATACAAATCGCCACCGGCAAATCGCAAAGCCGCGCCGGCACAGGGGCTGCCGCCGTGCAGAACCTGAATCCAGGTGCGAACATTGAAGCGCAGTTCAGATCATTCCAGGCGCTTGTGAACGGCCCTGACGGACACCGCCCGATCGATGCACTGACCCAGAACTTCAGCGATATCTACCAGAGCCTGCAACTGGCAGCCGAAGTTCCTTCGCAGACCGAGCGGGTCAATACGAACCTGCAGCTGCAGATAGCCACCCTTCGCGCCAATGTCTCGCGCCTGCCCAGGCAACTCGGCCGGATGGTCAACGCGACGGCAGATGAGTTTGAAGGCAACGTCGCCGAAACCTCGGTGGCAAACTTGAACCAGCTACTCGACCAGACGGTCACGGCCCCCTGCGAGGCGGCGATCAATGGCCGTTATCCCTTCGCCGGCGACGGCACCGAGGATGTTGCCATGGCGGATTTCGCGAAACTATTTGCTCCGGGCGGGTTGATGGACCGGTTCTTCGCACAAAATCTTGCATCGCTGATCGACATGACCGGTCAGGACTGGAGCTGGAAACAGGATGCGCGCTTCGGACGCGACCTGTCGAAATCGACCCTGAAAGACTTCCAGCTGGCTGCGGAAATCCGCAGCGCCTTCTTTCCATCGGGCGGTTCGGTGCCCTCGGTCAGCGTCACCTTCACACCGTTCTCACTGCATGGCGATGCCGATGCGGCGATACTCGACGTCGATGGTCAGATCGTCCAGAGCAACCAGACGGACAATGCACCGAGCACGGTGACCTGGCCGAGCGGTACGGCTTCCGCGTCCGCCAGTCTAAGCCTGGCACCGGAAATGCCAGGCCGCGAATCCGCCATCAAGTTCGACGGGCAGTGGGCACTGAAGCGGCTTCTGGACAAGGCCGCCATCACCAGCAACGACAGCACCACGCAAGCACGCTTCGTCATCGGCGGACGCGACGTTACCTATACGGTCGAGACTGGCTCCGGCTCCAACCCCTTCTTCCTCCCCGCGCTTTCCGGGTTCAGCTGTCCCAAGGCGTTTTGAGATGGGGTTGATCTGGTCGGCATGGCGCCGGTCCGTAGACCACCCACGCCAAAGCTTAGTTTTCGATACTTTAATGTTCGAGCCTGTGGCAAAGTGGCGCGAGCGAGCGCCCAAAGGTGCGCCGCAGAGGACGCTTGAGAAGCGCTTGGTGGCAAATTGAACAATGTCGCCCTTCCCTTTGAAAGCTTCGGCGTGAGCCACAAAGGCTGTGTCCGTGAGCTCAATGAAGACAATTATCTGGTCGAGCCACAAACTGGCCTCTGGGTGGTCGCCGACGGAATGGGTGGACATGACGCGGGAGAGGTCGCTTCCGCCAGTATCGTCGATCATCTGGCAACGATCGGCATTGCGAGCTCCGCACCGGATCTTCGGGCGCGCTTCGAGGACAGGCTGAGCAGGGCCAATGCCGAGATCCGCGGCATATCCGAATCTCGCGGCATAACCATCGGCTCCACCGTTGCCGCCCTGCTGGCGATGGATGGGCGGTTTGCCTGCCTGTGGGCGGGTGACAGCCGCGTCTATCTGATCCGCAACGCCTCGATCTCGCAGATCTCGAAGGACCACACCGAAGTTCAGGAGCTCGTCGACAGGGGCATGATCAGCCCAGCCGAAGCGCTCACCTGGCCGCGCCGCAATGTCATTACGCACGCGGTCGGCGTCAGCGACGAGATCGTCATCGATTTCCAGCAAGGCGAAATCATGCCGGGGGACATTTTTGTCTTGAGCACAGACGGGCTGACGGCACATGTCACCGACGCAGAGATCGAGGCGGCGACCGTGTCCGCGACACCTCAGGCGGCCTGCGAAAACCTGCTGGAAACGGTGCTGGCGCGTGGCGGAACAGACAACGTGACTATCGTGCTTGTGAAGATCGGAGACGGGCGCGATGGGAAATCGCCCCGTCCAGATCCGTACAAAGCGGGGGGTTGAGGCCGATGAGCGCCGACGACAAGACGCGAATATCGGCGGGCGTGGCCAATACAGCCGTGGGCACGCAACTCAGCGGTATCTACGAGCTTGACGAGCGGATCGCATTCGGGGGCATGGGCGAGGTCTACCGGGGCCACAACATCCAGACCGGCGACCACGTCGCGATCAAGATCGTCCTGCCCGAGTTCGCCCGCGACCAGACGATCTTGTCCCTGTTCCGCAAGGAGGCATCGATCCTCAATCACCTGTCGCATGACGCTGTCGTGCGGTATCACGTCTTCACGATCGATCCCGGGATCGGCCGTCCCTACCTTGCCATGGAATTCGTCGACGGCGAGTCGCTGTTCGACATCATGCGACGTGGCGCGATGCCGACGGAAGAGGTGCGCAAACTCTGCCATCGCCTCGCGTCCGGCCTGAGCGCCGTGCATCAGGCGGGAGCGATCCACCGTGACCTCTCCCCGGATAACATCATCCTGCCGGGAGGCCGGGTCGACCGCGCAAAGATCATCGATTTCGGTATCGCACGATCGGCGACCGTGGGCGGTGAGACCCTGATCGGCGGAAAATTCGCGGGGAAATACAACTACGTTTCACCCGAACAGCTCGGGCTCTACGGCGGTGACGTCAGCGAGCAGTCCGACATCTACAGCCTGGGCCTGGTGCTGGTTGCCGCTTTGCGCGGCAAGCCGATCGACATGAGCGGGTCGCAGTTCGAGGTCATCGAAAAGCGCCGGACCGTGCCTGATCTCTCCGACATCGACGACGATTTTCGTGACATTGTTGAAGCCATGCTGCAGCCGGATCCGCAAGACCGGCCGATCAGCATGGCGGAAATCGCCAGGATGACGCGTGACGACAACGAGGGGACAACGCCGCCGACTTCCATCACACCCCACCGGACGGGTTTGCCGCGAGCCGGGGGAACCCTTGCGCCGGACACCAGGACCCAGGCCCGGCCATCCAATGTCGAGAGGCGCGACGCCTCGACCGCTACTGGTGCAGGTGGGCAGCCCTTCGTCCAGCATGTGCGGCCGGCGCATTTGTCCGAAGCGCGACCTCCGGCGGTCGCCGGCCCGCCACGCGCGGTCACGCCTGGAAAATCAACAAAGACCCGAACCATGACAATCGCCGCCTTGGCGGCGCTGGCTGTCGCCTCCGGCGCGGGCCTGTATCTGGGCGGCTTCATGGCGCCTGCGACGCCGACCACCGGCAAGACATCGCTTTCCGCGCCAGAGTCATCAAAGCCTGCACCGGAAACGTCAAAGCCGGCCCCCTCGGACAATGTCGCGAACGCTCCCGAGCCGGCAAAGGCGGTTCCGCCCGCGCAGCCGGAGGCGAGCGCACCGCCAGCTGAAAATCAGCAAGATGCCGTAGCGGCTCAAAAGCCGCAGCCGGCCAAGCCCGCCGAAGTACCCTCGCAGGCCAAGGAGCCCGCGAAGCCGCCCGCAACGGACGCGCAGCCGACGCCCGAAAAACCATCGCCGCCAGTCCAGCCAAATACCATGGCCAGCGACAGTCAAACGTCGGCTCCGCCGCCTGACACGACCGCTCCAGCCCCGCCAGCAGCCGAGAAGGTCTCAACGCCGCCGCCGGCTGAGCCAAAGGTTGTCGAGAGCCAAAAGCCCGAGCCCCAGACCAGCCAGCCGGCGGCGCCCGCGCCCAAACCCACTGCAAGCCAGACGGATGTCGCGAACGCCGAGAGCCAAAAGGCTACGGCACCGGAAGCCAAACAGCCGGACCAACCTGTCGTCGCGTTGAACGTGCCCAAACCGGAGGTTCCCCCGGCCGTCGACGACATTGCGCAACGTGTCGCGTGGGTTCGCGACTTCGGCGGCGGCGACTGTTTCTATGCCACCATGACGTCGGCAACCGACAAGGCCGCTGCGATCGAAGGATTTGGAACAGCGGTCCAGCCATTCGAGCAGATGCTGGGCGATTTCCAGGCAAAATTCCATGTCGAGCCGGACATCAGCGTCCGCCTCATTGAGCCAAGCCAATGCGAAGTCACCAACTTTTTGCGCTTTCTGGGCCAGACTGCGGCCGACAAGCCGCAGCTTGTTCTCGATCGGACATCGGTGCCGAACGGTACACCGATCAGCGGCACGCTGGTGACGCGCGGCGGGCTCATTTCAAGCGTGCTGCTGATCGATCACAAAGGCATGGTGTTCAATCTCGACGACCGCATCGTCGCACAATCGGGCAAGGCCAGCTTCAGCATCCCGATTGGTCTCGGCGCCGCCGACATGGCCGCCGGAAAGGCAGTGCCGCAGATCATACTGGTGATCACGGGGCCCCAGGATATCCAGGCGGCGGCGTTCTCCACGCCCACGCCAGCCTCGGTGCTGCTGCCCAAGATCCTCGAAGAAGTCGAGACCGACGGGTCTCAGTTCTCAGCCACTGCCAAGTATTTCCGGCTCGGCGGATAGCATGGGCGCCCGATGGAACGCCGCCGCTCGTGTTTGCCCAACTCGTCTGCCGACCTGCCCACAAAGCAGCGTGATCCGGTTCGAACCCTGCTTGCCCTGACGGGCCGCATGAGGCTTGCGGTCATGGCGGGCGCGGCACTGCTGGCGGTGCTGTCATCCAGCGAAGCGCGCGCCGAATTCACCGTCTGCAACCAGACGCTCGACGTCGTCAATCTCGCCGTCGGCCAGAAGATCGACAATGCGGACCAGACCGACGGCTGGTGGACCATCGGCGCAAATCAATGCGTGAACGTCATCCGCGAGGAACTGACGAACCGCTACATCTACATCTATGCGACGGACGTGTTTGGTCATGCGATCCTCACCGGATCGACCGAAATGTGCATCGAGCGGCGACGTTTCTCGATACGCGGCATCGACGAATGCTGGCAGCGCGGCCACATCGCGGCGCAATTTCTCGAAGTCGATACGCTTGAACAGGTGCGGTGGACCTTCTTCCTGACCGGAAGCAATCCGTGACGCACAGTATCGACACGAGCTTCAAGCAGAAAAAGCAGGCGCGCGCAGCCCTTCGCAGGCGCACGCTTTGGCGCAGGCTTGTTGCCGGTCTGGCAGTGGTTGTCCTGCTTTCGATCGCCGCCGGTTTCTACCTCACTGCGGACTATTGGTCGTTCGGCGACGAAGACGAGGAGCTGCACGCGGTCGAAGGCGTGGACGATGTGCCGGCCGATGCATCCGTCTATGTGCCTGCCATCATCGACCTCGCTGGGGATCCGATGTGGATCACGCTGGCGCCCGATGCCGGCGCCGCAACGAAAGGCCGAACGATGCCGCGCCCGGCGGAACTCGATCAGGCCGGCGTTTCTCCCCAGATCGAGATTCTGTCCGACGTCATGCTGAGCGCCAGCGAGAAATTCATGACGACGATTCCATCCACGCAGGAGGATTTCGCATTCTTCCAGGCGCAACGAAAGACCGCTCCAGGACCATCCGGCGATCTGCAGAACGATCTTGAGCCATCGCCCGACGCGGCGGAACCTGAGGCAGATTCGGACCAGAAGGCCGACGTCGACGATCCCGAAGCCGGCTGGGGTGAGACAATCGATGCAGGCGATGCAGCCCTTCCCGCATTCCAGAAGACCCAGATCGAAAACAACACGAGCGTCGCGGTCGTCACCAATGAGTACCAGCGGTTCGAGGCGACCGAAGACACGTTCGTGAAGATCCTCAACGACCGCAGCCTGGACAGCGTAATCCTGGATGCGCATTTCTCCGCCGACGATGCCAAGCTGGCAGGCGAGGCCCTGAAGACGATTTTCAACCGGGACGGTCTGGAACCAGGTTATGTCGTTGCCATGCGCGGTTTCAGGCCGACGCGCGAGACGACCACGATGTCCCTCATGCAGGTTTCGGTCTACGCCAAGAACGTGTTTGTCGGCACGCTGACGCGCAATGCCGCCGGCGCGTTCGTATCGGGTGTCGATCCCTGGGTCCGCGAAGATCTGTTCAACTATTCGGGCGCGCAGGCGGAAGGCACGCACAAAAGGCAGTATCGTCTGCTCGACGCGATCTACTCGACTGCAGCCCGCAACAATGTTCCGACGGGCGTGATCGGCGAAGCGATCATGTATCTCTCGAGAGGACAGGATCTGGACGCCTTTGCAAGCGAGGACCAGCGTCTTGTGCTGATCTATTCGCAGACGCCGCGCGGCAAGGACGAGGGTGCCGGGCGAGTGCTGTATGTGGGCGTCCAGGGCAACGAAAAAAGCCTCGACTGTTTCGTCTTCCAGCAGAGCGACGGCCAGTTTGCATGCGTTACGGGTGACGATCAGGTTCGCTCGCTGACAGTCACCAACGGCATGGTCACGCCGGTCAACGGGGTCATGACCTCCACCTTCGGGCCACGCAAGCACCCAATTCTCGGAACCGTTCGCATCCACAAGGGCGTCGACTGGGCAGCGCCAGTGGGCACGCCGATCGCAGCCGCCTTCGATGGCGAGATCACCTTCCAGGGCGATGGAGGCAACTATGGCAATCTGGTGAAGATTTCGCACGGAAACGGGCGCGAGACGCGCTATGCGCATATGCAGAAATTTGCAGTCGCGGCCGGTGTCGGCACCAAGGTGAAAGCCGGCGACATCATTGGCTACATCGGCACCACCGGCCTTTCGACCGGGCCTCACCTGCATTTCGAGCTTTATCAGAATGGCGAGGCGATCGACCCCCTGGGCACGGTTACCGCGATCGCTTCGGACGATTCCGCCGTCGAAACGCTCACCGACCGTATCGTTCATGTCGAGAGTGGTGGCAGCGCTCGCGCCAAGAATCCACTTTCTTCAGCGACCGGCGCCGGCCAGTTCATAACCAAGACCTGGATCAGGATGATGAATACCTACCGCCCGGAACTTGCGCGCAGCCTGTCGACCGCCGACCTGCTCGCCCTGCGCTACGACGCCACCATCTCGCGTGAGATGGTGCGCAATCTGGCACGCGAAGGCGAGGCCTACCTTCGGGCGCGCGGTCACCAGATCACAGCCGGCCGGCTGTATCTCTGTCATTTCCTGGGAATGGAAGGCGCGCATCAGGTGCTGTCGGCGGCGGGTTCGGCGCAACTGAGCGCCGTGCTGGGGTCGGCCGTCATCCAAGCCAACCCGTTTCTCACCGGCAAGACAGCCAGCTATGTGGTGGACTGGGCCGAAAGGAAGATGGGCCAAAAGCTGAGCCGCATGGCCACCGACGCCGGCCCGCAGACAACGACCACGGAGATCCGCCAGACATCGCCGGAATTCGAAAAATACAAGCAGGCCGTCACAGCCCTCATAAGCTCGATTCAGAATACGCTTTGAACCCGGCCGCGCGGCATGAGCCTCCCGGACTATCGGTGTTCCTGCTGCCAAGTGTTATCATAGACAAGTTTTTTCGGGCCGTTTGTGAACCAAAACCATGGTCAAGATCACATACGCCCAGGAGCCATTTTTTGGCACAGGCGACTCTGTCGCCGACGAAATTTAGCATGCGCAGACATCAATAGCGCGCCCTGATGGGCGGAGGGCTGGTCCATGAAAGCGTTAGCCGTCTTTCTGAGCGGGTTTATCCTGTTTTTCCTTGCCGCATTCGGCGCCCAGGCCGCCGCCGGCGCCGAGGCTGCCGCGCCCGACGCCAAGCGCGTCGCGCTGGTGATCGGCAACAGCAAATACGTCCATGCGGTTACCTTGCCCAATCCCGCCAACGATGCCCGCCTCATCGCGTCGACGCTGCGCAATGCCGGGTTCGAGGTGATCGAAGGGGTCGACCAGGACAATGCAGGCATGCACAGCCTCATCAGCCGGTTTACCGAGCAATCCTACGACGCGGACCTTGCGGTCATTTTCTATGCCGGTCACGGCATGCAGGTCGACGGCAAGAACTACCTGATACCGGTGGACGCCGAATTGACGTCGCCGGCCTATCTCAAGACCCGCACCGTTCAGATCGATGATTTCATGGCTGCTTTGCCGCCCGACCCGGCGGTTGGCGTCATCATCCTCGACGCCTGCCGCGACAATCCGCTGGCAAGAACGCTGGCCGCCGCGATGCCAAAGAGCCGCTCCACATCGTTGGGTACCGGTCTGGCGCCGGTCGAAGCAAAATCGGACGGCGTCGGAACCGGTGGCCTCCTGATTGCCTATGCAACGGATCCTGGCGCCATCGCTTTCGACGGCAATGGGGTCGACAGTCCTTACTCGACGGCGCTCGCCAGGCATCTGACCGAACCCGGCGTCGAAATCCAGGGTGCGCTGACGCGCGTGCGCGGCGAAGTGACCGAAACCACGCAAGGTCGCCAGAGGCCCTGGCATAACGCATCGCTGGGACGCGAGGTTTTCCTGGGAAAACCCGTCGCGCCAGCGGCGCCGGCTGCAAATCCCATGGCCGACGCATCGAATGGCGCGGCGACATCCGCTCCTGCCCCTGTTGCCAGTGATCCTCCTTCCTGGGAAGTAGAGCAACGTCTTTGGGATGAGGCTTCGAAGCGCAATTCAATTCCGTTCTACGAGGCCTATCTCGACCAGTTTCCGAACGGTCGCTTCGCCACCGTGGCGCGGCTGAACATCGACGAATTGAACGACCCGAAAACCCAGAACCGGCAGGTCGCGGAACTCGATACGGACCAGGCGAACGCCAGTTCCGGCTCCACCGTGCGCACCTCGGTCGGCGTTCCGGACGAGGTGAAGCAGACACCAGGCACCGAGTTGACCGAAAGTGCGATCGGCCTCGATCGCCAGGGCCGCATCGACCTGCAATTGCGCATCGAAGCGTTGGGCAATGAGCTTGGGCGCATCGACGGCAACATAGGCCCACAGACCCGTCAGGCGATCGGCATCTGGCAAGCGAAGAACGGTCTCCCGCAGACCAGCTATCTGACGCGCGAGCAACTGGCGTTCCTGGTGATCCAGACAGATCCGATGATGGAAGGCGTGCGCGCCAGGCACGCTGCCGATCAAGCCCGCGCGGCGCAGCCGAAAAAGCAGGTGGTGCAGAAGGTCCGCACGCCGAGGCCGGTGGTACAGAAACCCCGCAAACAACAGAAGGTCGTTCAGAAGCGGCGCAACCGCGAGACCGTGGTGCGGCAGGATGATCTTCCGCCACCCCAGGACAATAACGACTTCCTCACCAAGGCGCTGATCTTCGGCACCGGTGTGGCTGTGGGCGGCGTGCTCAAGGACTGACCGCCGGCGTTCCAAGGACCGCCGTGCGGTTTTGAGCGGCTATTGCGTCTTTATCCGCATTTCCACGCGGCGGTTCACAGGATCGTACGGGTTGGGGCTGCGCGGATTCTTTTCGCCCATGCCGATCGCGTTGATGCGCGCAGTCTCGATGCCGCTGGCTGTCAGGAAGGCCGTCACCGATTGCGCCCGTCGCTGAGACAGACCCTCATTGTAGCGGGCCGAACCGGAAGCGTCGGTGTATCCCTCGACGACGAAGTTGAAAGTGCTCAGCCGGTTGTCCTTCAGGGCCTTGGCGAACTCGCCGAGTTCCGCGCGCGCGGTCGTGTCGAGTTCGGCCGAATTCAGCCCGAAATTGATCAGCATGTCGAGGCCGGATTTTTGTCCCGCCGCGTCACCTGCCTTGCTCTTGCTTTTGCACTCCTCCTCGGAGCCGACGCAAATTCCTCGCGACTTGCCGAGATCGGCCGCACCGGCAAAAAACTTCACAATGTCTTCTGATTTCTGAACGGGGTCGGCGGAAGCGTGGGTCGAGAAAAACACGACCGCCAACACAAAGGCTGAACTGCTCCACTGCATAGCGGCCCCTCCTGTTTGAGCACCAGATTTCGTGCGGTTGTGATTATACCAAATTCCGAGGCAATTGTCTGTCGCCAAACGCGGAGGCACGACAGTGCCGACCGACAGTTGTTGCCGCGCCACGGTTGAGACTTGACCCGCGCCCCGCCTGGGGCTTGAGTGGCCAAAGCTCCTCGATGAAAGCGTGGCGGTCATGGCCAATGGGCTCCGATTCAAAACGGCACGGGATCTTTTCATGGCTTGTCCCGCTATTGCCCGGGACATGCGAACCCTTCCAACCGAACAGCACCCGATCGAGTTCTGCCGCAACCTCCTCGCCGGGCGCGTTCCCGAGGAAGCGATTACATTCTGTGCCTACCTGCTTCCCGAGCGGGCAGCGGTATGGTGGGCCCATGAATGTTTGAGCCACCTGACCGACCTGTTCGATGAGACCGATCACGAGTTGCTGGCGCTCGTTCGCGACTGGGTGGGTGAACCGGACAGTCCCCGCTATCGGGCAGCCGTCAGCACGGCCGCGGCGACACCGCCAACAACGCCGGTCGGCTGGATTGCCCTGGCCGCGGGATGGCGTGACAATGGTTCGGCCATGGCCGCGATGGAATCCGCCTTGCAACCATTTCCTGCGGCCCATGCGGTCAATGCGGGGATTCTGGCCGGACTGGCACGTGTCGCGCTCGCGGACCGGTTTTCCGTTCTTTCTGCATTTGTCGAAATGGGCATCCAGATGGCCGAGATCGAGGCGCTGCGCCAATCAGCGGATGCATATTAGAGCTTAAGGCGCGTGTCGCGTTCGAACGGATTCAGGCGACGCGCTTCAGGTCTTGTGGTTCTCCCGGCTTACTTGCAGCCACCTTGAGCCCACTTGGCGAGTGCCACCTTGAAGCGTGTCCCAAGCGGATGCTGCAGGCGCAAAACAGAGACGTCGTTGGAGGCGAAATTTTTCGCCTGTTCGCACAGCCGTGCCTCGTTCCATTCGTGGCAGCCGTCGCAGTGCTTGCCTTCCCATACCGACTTGTCGAGCCCCTCCACCGGACTGAAGCGTGGCATGCCCTTGATGAGATCGGCAATGCTCTTGCCATCGATTTCCGGATCACCGAAATCGATGGGGTGGTCGAAAAAGATGGGGTCGTCCGAGGCAAGCTTCGGGATTTTCTGGCGAAGCACATTGAGTGCAAGTTGGGTGTCGTCACCGGAGCCAGACGGATTTGCCGTGGCGTTGCGCACATCCGAGCCGCCTTCCGGTTGCGGAGCGCTCGCCTCGCCGACGATCAGCGGCGCGTTGAGATCGATCTTGTGCAGGACGACCTCGGTGGTCAGCGAGACATTGATCCAGGGACGCTGTTTGCCGGCGGTCGCCTTGAAGACATCGGCGGTAACGCGGTTCATCGCTTCGGTGATGGAAACATTTGTTTCGCCCATATGCGCGAGCAGCGCCGAAGCGAACGGCGAATGTTCGCCTGATCCATCATAGGCGACCTGGTTGGGACTGGTGGCGAACGCGACCAGCGTGCCGGCGCCACCATTCTCGATCGGGATTTCGGCAAGGCCGCTTCGTGCTCCCTTGACGCCGGCGGTCTTTGCCAACACCTCGGCAAGGGGATTGTCACGGCACGCATCGAGGAAAATCAGTCTTATGCTGGTCTCGCGCGACATTTGCCGCAGAACGAAATCCACGGGCACCGCTTCGAAATCGAGCGAAGTCTCGTCCTCGAGTGCTGCATCTACCGGAAGGAGGAAGTTGCTGCCTGAAACCTGCAACCCGTGGCCGGCATAGAAGAAAAGGGCGATGTCGGCGCCACGCACCTGCTTTGCGAACTGCGCAATCGTCGTCTGGGTCTGCAATTTGGTCAGATCGAAGCCGGAAACGACTTCAAAGTCCAGGCTCTTCAGGTGTTCGGCCATGGCCTGGGCGTCGCGTACCGGATTGGTCAGCGCCGGGGCATGCTGATACTGGGAGTTGCCGAGGACCAGCGCAACGCGGCGTTCGGCACTGGCGGCCGACAAGGTCAAAATCAATGCCAGCGCTACGAGCCCGATGCCGCGCATAAGGCCACCGCAACGGGCAATCAGATCGACACCCACCGGGACAACAGATCCTTCCTCAGTTGACGAGCTTGGTGGCGGAAAACTCGATCCGCCGATTGAGCGCCTTGTTCTTCGGCGTGTCGTTGGCGGCAACTGGCCGCTCCTCGCCATAGCCGGTCGCCGTGATCTGCGTGCGAGGAATGCCCGCGACAACAATGGCGTCGGCAACCGCCTCGGCCCTGCGCTCCGACAAGCGCTTGTTCTCGACAGGCGACCCATCGGAATCGGTGTATCCGGAAACCTCGACCTTCAGGTCCGGGCACTTGCCAACGACACCGACGACCTCCGAGAGCAGCGGGCGGCTTTGAGCATCGAGCCGCGCGCTCGCGGTTCGAAAGTAGATGGCTCCGGTGCGCGACAGCACCGCGAACCTGTTGAGGCACTCCTCGTCGCTGAAGTTGGTCTTCGCCGCATCGGTGGCGACAGGGCCGACATCGGCCGCGCTCGCCGCGACGGGCTGGGGAGCAGCCGACTTGCTGCCGTCAGCGGTGAACACGAAATCGAACGACACCGATGCCGTCGGAACAATGTTGGTCACATTGGCGGCCTGCTGAAGTTTGTCGACGTTCGGCAGCAGCCCGAAGTCTTCCACATGCACGGCGACAGGGGCCTCCGAAGCGACCGACACCATGTTGTCGCTGATCATGGTCACGACGACGTTGGCCTCGAGATCCTTGTCGACCCCGTGCAGGTTGAGACGGAATGGAAGAACCGCCTTCACGCGTCGCTTGCTCGCCAGGTCGGCAAATGCCGCGGGATCCACCTTGGCGGTCAGTTCGGCCGACGGAAACTTGAATGTCTCGAAGAAAAGGAACCGCATGCGGACATTGCGAAGGTCGACCCCCGTATCGACCGAATTGAGGTCGAAGGTGACCTTGGCATCACCCGTCGAGGTAAGGCTGCCGGAAATATTCCTGATCTTGTTGGTTTCGACGATCGTGTTCTTCTTGACCGACTGATAGGTGAGCACCGAAGCGGTCGGATCGAGCGTCCAGTTCGGCTGCGCGTTCGCGGTACCCAGTCCGGGCAAAAGCAACACGGACAGCGCAACGATCAAGCCAAGTGTCTCTATGGCGAGCCAGCTTCTTGAGCGTGTTTTCCACCAGAACCCGACGACTTCGAACATGGAACCCCCCTGCCTACGACAACAGACTTCCGTATCGACATCACGACCATGCGGTGCCGGGAGGGAGCATAGGACACTTGCTCTCGCTTGGCGAGCATCTCCGCTGATCGCCGGGATCACTTCAAGGTGCCTAAAGAAACTGCCTGGCCAGAAACCATCCGCGTTTCAAATCAGGCCATAAGCCAGCCCCGTCTTTTCCCCTTTTGCTTGACCGCTAACGGAAGCGTCCACCATCAGGCGCTTGCCCCAGTCGTCATCCCGATCGATCTGAAAGCCGGTGTCCCGCAACATGGCAAAGAGGCATTCCCTGTTGGGAGCCCAGAAATTGGTGATGTCGCCGGCAAGTGTGCCAGCTTCGTAGTACTGCGCGACCGCGACGCCGGGCATCAGGTCCGGTTCGAACTGCGTTTCAACAAGCAGGCGGCTCCGACACAGCCGGGAAACAATGTTCAGCGCGCGCATCATGTCGGGCAGATGATAGAGAACGCCCAGAAACAGCACGAGATCGAACTCACCGATATCCGAGCCAGGAATGTCATACAGGTTCATCTGCCTGTAATCGAATTCCAAACCGGTCAGTTGCTCCATGGCTTCAAATCCATGGCCATTTTTGGCCCGATAGTCGACTGCCGTCACCTGCGCTCCACGACGAGCCATGTGCATCGAAAAGAAGCCGTCGGAGGGGCCGATGTCCAACGCTCGCAGGCCAGTCATATCGGCAGGCAATCGCAGTTTTTCGAGCAGGAACCGGGGATCGTAAGAGCCCGGAGTGACCACGCCCGGGAACACTTCAAATTTGTGGTGCCAATGCGGCACCGTTGAAACGATCGCCTGGGCTCTGTCGCGGTCACCGGAAGATACTGGTGCTGGGGAGTGCATCTCTCTAATCTCCAATCCAAGTCCTGTTTCAATCAGGAGATGAAAGTTTGACCCGGACGTCATATGTCGGTTACGCGCGCCAGGCGGCGACTATGCATGCGGGTGCTATCGTTGCCAACAGCTCAACTGGTTTCCCGGACAGCGATCGGGAGCGTATGGCCCTGCCCGTCCGCAATGTTCGATCGCGGTTAAACACCAAGCGCCTATCCCCGGAAGTCTCATGACCAGCAGAACCGCCATAGTAGTCGTGGGGATGCACCGCAGTGGCACCTCCGCGCTGGCGCGCGTGCTCAGTTTTCTCGGCGCCTCCTTGCCGCGCAACCTCAATCCGGCGGGATTGGGCAACGTGACCGGCCATTGGGAGCCGGAAGGCGCTGTTCGCCTCAACGATGAGATCCTGGGTCTGGCCGAAACGCCGGAAAACGATGTCCACGGACCCTCCGGCGAATGGCTGCAAGGGCCTGCGGCACAGGCCTTCGTCGACAGGTTGAAAGATCTGATTACCGATGAATACGGCGACGATCCGCTTTTCGTGCTGAAGGATCCGCGGATCTCGCTGCTGTTCCCCTTGTGGCGCGCCGCGCTGGCCAAACTGGAAATACGGTGCGTCGCAGTCGTCATCTCGCGCAATCCAGTGGAAGTCGCGCTCTCGCTGGCGAAGCGGCAGAGCCTGGGGGGCGACTGGCAATCCTGGCCTCTGGAGCGAGGCGGCCTGCTGTGGTTGCGGTACAATCTGGCAGTCGAGGAACACACGCGCGACGTCGACAGGGTTTTCTGCGACTATTCGTCGTTGCTGGACGACTGGAGATCGGTCGCGCGCCGGCTGGGCGATGAACTCAAGATCGCGTGGCCAAAATCCATCCCTGATGCCGCTGCCGAGATCGACGGCTTTCTGTCGCGGGAACTGCGGCACCATCAAGAGCCCGAGGACCTGGATTGCCGGCAGGGCGTGTGGTCTGCATGGATCAAGCCGATCTTTTCCGAACTGCATGGCGCCGCCGCAGGCCGTACGCCTGATCCTGCCGTTTTCGACGCGGTGAAGCAGTCGTTCGACGATGTCCGTGCCGGCATTCAGCATCCTCCTCCCCCGCAGCGATCGTCAGGGCGTCCTCGCCCGCGCGTCATGCGCCGGGGCACGGGCCAGCGGAAGCTGTGCTTTGTCGGCGACCTGTTCTGGAAACCTATCCAGGGTGGCGGCGCGGCGAGAGCGGCGGTCGACGCCGCCATGGCCGCTGACATCGACATGTCCATCGTCGACATCGGCGCTTTTACCGAGGCGGACGAGAATGCCTTCGCGGACTTTGCCGAAAGCCATTCCTTCGACATCGAATATCTCGACGTGGACGGCCCGCTGATCCAGCCGTCCCTTCTGGCCTCAACAATCCAGTTGTTGAGACACCTCCGCGCCCAGCATTTCGACGCCATTCTTTTTCAGGACCAGGATGGCCTTGGCTATGCCAGCGCCGTGGCAAAGCAGACCGGAATGGCCTTCGACGGTGTGTCTCTGGCCGTTGTGGCCGCGGGGAGTTCTGACTGGATCAGGCAGCAGAATGGCGAGGTACCATCGAGCCTGGTGACAATCGGCATCGAGCATCTGGAAAAAATGGCGCTCGAGCGAAGCACCGCCCAGGCGATCATCGCAGCCAACAGCAATGCGCTGAAGGGCGAGGTTGGTCGATATGTTCACAGCTTGCAGGTCACCCTGGAAGAGCGATCGCGAAGTGCCGAGGAGTCCGCGCGTTACGCTAACTCCCTGGAAGAGACATTGGTCGAACTGCGGGAGGCGAACGAAGCCGCGGCCGAATACGCCAGAAGCCTCGAACAGTCGCGGGCTCAGAGCGATGAGGCCACCAACGGCGATGCTTTGAAGGGCGAGGTTGGTCGATACGTGCACAGCTTGCAGGTCACGTTGGAAGAGCGATCGCGGAGTGCCGAGGAGGCCGCGCGTTATACGAGTTCCCTGGAAGAGACATTAGGCCAGTTGCGGGAGGCGAACAAAGCCGCGGTCGAATATGCCAAAAGCCTCGAACAGTCGCGGGCCCAGATCGAGGCGTATGCCAAGACGCTTGAGGCAGAACTGGAGAAAATCAACTCAGCTACAGAGAGCTGACAGCAAAAGGCCCAACGCTCACCGCACGCCTTGATTGGGCCGGAACCAATCAACCATCGCAGCCGAGCCGGCGCCGTCCGGTTCAGGAAAAGACCCGGAAGCGGGCGAGATACCAGATTGCCTTGACGCCATCGCGCCATCCGATTTTCTTGCCTTCCTCGTAGGTGCGGCCGAAATAGCTGATGCCCATCTCGTAGATACGCCAGCGGCCAGCACGCGCGATCTGGGCGCTGAGCTGAATTTCACAACCAAAGTCGTTGCAGGTCAGGCGCAGCCGGCTCATGACGTCTCGCGTGAACATCTTGTAGCAGCATTCGATGTCGGTAAGCGTCTGATTATAAAGGAGATTAAACACCAGGGAGATGAAGCGATTGGCCAGATAGTGGTGGAAATAGAGCGAGCGATGAGGCCGGCCGTAGAAACGTGAGCCGTAGACAACATCTGCAATTTTTCGCCTGACAATGAGGTCATACATAACGGTCCAGTCCGCGGGATCGTATTCAAGGTCTGCGTCCTGGATGACAATGACGTCGCCTTTGGCTTCCGCCAGCCCGGTCTGCAATGCAGCGCCTTTTCCGCTATTTCTTTCGTGATAGAACAGCCGCACCGTGACTGGGGCAATCGCTGGTTCGTCGGTGAAGACGAGACCACCGTCGACGCCGACGGTTAGAGACGTAGCGCAGCAGGAACCGGTTGGAAAATTGGCCTTGAGCCACTCGCGGGTGCCGTCGGAGGAGCCGTCGTCGACGACGATGATTTCCTTCGCCACCGCGGGAAGTGCCATACTCACCATCGCCAAGACGTGTGGCAATGTCGCTGCTTCGTTGAAGACCGGTACGATTACGGAAAGCATGGAACCTCGAGGCCGCCAGGTCAGCTGTTGCGGTGGAACCGACACTGCCGGCTAGGACAAAGCGACCATCACGATCATGACGATGCCAATGATGGCGAAGAGCGCCCGGTAACACCGTTGCAGTCGACGGAGGTTCTCGGCTGTGAGGCCGGCCCGCATGGCGCGGCTGGAAGCCCACAGATGTACCGGAATGAATGCAGCGGCAAAGACGAGGACGTGCGGAACGAACCCGAGTGCGGCCAACGCGACCACGAACGCATATGCCGAGATAAAAAGAACGAGACCTGCGACAAAACTTCTGGTCTTGCCAAACGCCACGGCGTTCGTCCGTATG
The DNA here is from genome assembly GCF_042682145.1 of Mesorhizobium newzealandense. Lineage (NCBI taxonomy): Bacteria > Pseudomonadati > Pseudomonadota > Alphaproteobacteria > Hyphomicrobiales > Phyllobacteriaceae > Mesorhizobium > Mesorhizobium newzealandense. The sequence continues at coordinate 261,929 of NZ_JBHUGZ010000001.1, forward strand.
CCGTTGAGCAGGTCAACGTCATAATCGCGCGCTTCATGCGTGAAATGGCCGGCCGTGAATACCAACCCAAAGAAACAACTTACGACGAGGCCCTGTGCGTTGATCGCGCCAAAAGCCGCATAGCCGAGCAGGAAATGTGCGCAGCCGCCGACAAAATGCAGGGCCGAGTTGAAAAGCGGCGCACCCTTCAAATGCAGGGTGGGGCTGGAATACAGAGCGCTCAACCCGGCGATCGCCATTGCAGCAACGAGTGCCCTCGTGTTTATCAGCCCAAACAGGAGCAGACTGATCGCCAGCAATGAGCCGGCAAGATAGCCGACTTCGGTACGCGTCAGACCTTTTGCCGCGAATGTTCGGTTGGCTCGGTCCGGGTCTCTGAGGTCTCCGTCGATTCCTGACCAGTCGTTGAGAACAAACACGTGAGCCATCAGGCAGAAATTGCCGGCTATCATAATGGCCACGGTCAGGGCATGGCTCGCCGACAGCGCTCCGATTGAAAAAACCGCACCGATGATCGGAGTGGCCTGAAGTGCTGCGACTTCATCGAAACGGATACAAGAGAACCAACGGAACAGCAGCTGTACCGCCCGGGGGCGACTTTGACCGACTGTTTCGCTCGCGATTTGCGTCACTTCTCACCACATTTTTGTTCCGAGCCGCCGGAACCACAAGGAAGCTTTGATAGCATACGTTCGTTCTCAAAATAGAGCCGCAACCAGAGCGCATATCCGAAATCTTGCGACCAATAGAATCGCTTCACCGTCGCGGTGAGGTCATTGTGATACAGCAGCGGAGGCGTATGGCTCATCAAGGAAAAGTCATCCGCGGCGATATCGGTCAGCAGTTCGGTCGTACGCTGATAGGCAGCATATGAGCCGGCTTGGCTTTCCACCTGCCGAAGCTGGTCGGCGGCGCGCAGCCAGATCTCCTGTCCAGGAATTTCGGTCCGCAGTCGCGCCTGGGGAAACTGCGGCGAGCAGCCGGCCTTTTCCAGGTCTGCCAACCGCAGAGTGATCATGAGCGGTGCACCGGCGTAGTAGACCCAGATATCGTCGTCGCCCGCTTTTTTCGCGAGCGCTCCGCACAGCAAACGCGCGGCTGGTTTGTCCACCTGTTCGAGAAACAGGAATAGATGCATCTGGATCCCGACATCCGCCGGATTGGGGTCGCGTCCGGGATCGAGGCATTGGTATTTGTCACGTGACGCGAGCCAGGTCTGATAGAGGCCGTCAGGCCGCCTGAACTGCGTTATGGTGGCAAGCGCGGGTTGCAACAGTTCACTCTTTTCGCTGGGCGCGACCCGCCATGCCAGGGCGGTGTCATCGGAATCGGGCGTGATGGTGCAGCCGAGAGTGCCGATCGTGGGCGCATCTGGTCGGCCGTGGTATCGAACAAGGCCGGTTTGCTCGATCTGAGCAGCCAGGAACTGTCGCGCCTTTGCAAGCATGACTTTCGCGCCGGCGGCTTCGGCGACAGGGCCGACGACATCAAGCATGATGGCGTTGAGGTAGGTATTGAGTTCCTGGCGCGGCTGCTCAAATCGCGTTGCGCTCGTATAGGAGGTCAGCCAATAGCCGCCGGCCTGCTGATGGTCTGCGAGCATCTGCCCGGCGCGCCGTGCCGCACTTGGCAGATCCGTCACATGCTCAAGTGCCTCATTGTCCGGCGCGAGGAAGAAAGAGGTCTGCTTCAGCAGACGAGGCTCGCCACCCTCGGTGGCGCGCACCAACACCGCCAACAGATGCTCTCCCGGGGTTACCTGGTCGATTGGGATGGTGACGCGCCACCCGGCCGGGCTCGCCTGGCCGAGCGCCTTCTCGACATCGGCCCGGGCAAAGAATTCCCTGGTTCCAGCGACCGGCCGGCCATCGATCAGCACGGCGACGTCGCTTGGAGAGTGGTTGTTGGTGAGCGCCCATCCAAGGATCTCCAACTGCCTGCCTGCTTCGCCAGGGGTGCCTTGACCGATGGGCGGGACATTCACGGCATCGATGTTACCGCGCAGATCGACAATCAGATCGGCTTGCACATGCGGGTGAGCGAGTTCGGCGATAAAGGCTGCGTTGCGTATATCCCAGGCAGGTCGCATTCTGCCTGGGCCATGGGTGGAGACGATGGCCATGTCGGCAGCGCCGGTGTACCAGAAGGCACCGATCGTCTGGATCGAGATCGCCACAAGTGATGCAAGCCCGAATGTCACGCGTCCGTTCCGGGACAGTGTCTTCACGACCGGTGGAAGCATCCACATCAGCATGGGCAGCATGTCGGTGAGCCATCGAGGCCCCCAGGAGATGCCCTGCCGCCAATCGATCATGGCGTAGAACAGCACTTGCACGATCATGGCGCAGCCAACGGCCACTGCAAGGCCTCGCTGCGAGCGCTCACCCACGACGCGACGACAAAAAATGGGGACGAACAACAGGAACGGGGAGAAGACGAAGAGCCCTCGGGTCGGACTGACAAGAAGGCCTGCGATACCCCCCACAATGCTGTCGTTGAAATCGCCTGGCCGAACGTGCAGCGCATAAGCACCCGCAACATTGCCGACGAGCATGAGATTATAGGCCAGGATCAAAGCGACGGGGACCATGCCCGACAAAACGAGCAATGGTCTCATGCGGCCAGCCCACCACAGGCCATAAATACCCAGACCCGCCGCCAGTATGGCATCGGGCTGGCGGTTCGCCGCGATAAGCCCGCAAAGCAGTCCTGCCAGGACGACCCGCAATGCCGTGCCTGGTCCCGTGAGCAAAAGCATGGTGGCCACGACCAGCAACTGGGCGAGCCCATGCATCCAGAGGGCTTGGCTGCTGATGACCCATGTCGTCGTGCCAAATGCGTAGAGCAGGCTCAGGATGGCGGCCCATCCTTCATCCGTCCGTCGTCGCAGGAGCAAATAGAGCAGACCGACGGACACCGCCGCCAGCGAAGAAGCGCAAAGCTTCTCCATGATCCGGGCGACTTTGTCGAACAGCAGCGGGTCGCCACCATGGTGGTTCAGATAAATGACTGCCGGCAGATAGAATGGGGAGAGGACGACGGGAACGACAATGGGAAATTTCGATACATATCGGTCTCCCCCAACCTTCAGGATCCAATGAGCAGTGCCATCCTTCTCAGGCGTTGCCGGAGGCTTTCGTCCTTGAGCCACCGTGGTTAGAATTGGATTCAAGGTCAGGCTGTGATTCTGCCAGATCGAAAAGGGCAGGTAGCGCGCCGCATAGCTGTCGGCCGCGGTGATCGAACGCAGGTTTGCGTTGTAGGCCAGGAGGGAGAGGAGCCCAAGGAGCAAAGCCATAGCAAAATCGCGAGCGCGAGTGCGCCGAAAAGCCGGCTCCGATACTGCCGGGACGTGGGCCGTAATTGCCGCGGTCACCTATAATTTTCCCATCCATACTTTCTATCGAAGCTCATAGTCGCGCGCGCGGCGCTCGACAATGATCGCCTTGGTGCGTCAACAGGAACATTAGGAATATTGAAGCCACGCTGGGTCGCCGGCTTTCCCGGGAGGCAAAATTGCCAACATTGAAGACGCCCACCTCAAGGCGGGCAAATCTGATTGGGATCGGTGCGCCACGGACTGCGACGAGCAGCCTGGCAAGGATGCTGAGCGCTACACGAGACGTCTTTGTACCCGAAGAGAAAGAAGTTAATGGCTTCGGCATCGACGATGACGTCACCGACGCCCGCTACGATATGCACTTCACCGAGGCAGCGATCGACCACCGCTATCTCGCCGACATCTCGCCCGTCTATCTCTCAAGTGCGCAGGTGGCGGAGCGTATAAGATCTTACAATCCGGAAGCAAAAATCATAGCGACTCTCAGGGATCCGGTCAGCCGTGTGATTTCACAGTACCGGCACATGAAGGGAAAGATTGACGCATCGCTGGGTCCGGACCTAAGCCTGGACATAAATTCGTATATAAAGAATGGCTTGATTGAGATCAGCAGTCATAGAGCGTGGGATAATTCATGGTATTCTGCGTCTACGAACATCGTTCACTCTTTCTACGGCAGCCATTTGCGGCGTTATTATCAATCCTTTCCCCGAAAACAAATACTGGTCTTGATTTATGAGGACCTGATCCGTCCGCAGCCTTTGCGCGCGAAGGGGGCATGGGAGCAACAATTACAGCGATTTCTAGGCGTCGGGGTGAACCAGCAGTACTGGGACAATCGCGCGGAAGGCTTCGAAACGGAAATCGCCGACGACGTAGCAGGCGATTTGAAAAAGCTGTTCGCGGCCGAGGTTTCCACAGCCAGCGACCTGATCGGTCGCGATCTGGTTGAGCTATGGGGGTACTAGAGCATGATCCCGAAAAGTGGAATCCGGTTTTCGCTGGAGATCATGCTCAAACACTGAGATAGAGCGATTCCATCGGGATGAAACAGGCTCTAGTCTGCCAGTCTGCTAAAACCCAGAGACATGGTTTGAGGAGATCCGCTGCATATCGGCCTCAACCATCTCGGCGACCAGATCCTCCAGTTGAACCGTGGGACTCCAGTCTAGTACCTCTTTCGCAAGAGAAGGGTCGCCGACAAGAAGGTCAACCTCCGACGGTCTGTAGAAAGCCGGGTCAACAGATACAACGATGTTCCCGGTAGCTCGGTCGATGCCAAGCTCGTTGTGCCCCGTTCCTTGCCAATCCAGGGAGATGCCGCATGCGCTCGCGGCCATTTCGACGAAATCACGAACAGTATGCGTTCTGCCGGTCGCCACGACGAAATCCATCACAGGCGCCGTTTGCAGCATCCTCCACATGGCGTCGACGTAGTCCCTGGCGTGGCCCCAATCTCTTTTCGCCTCCAGATTTCCGACCCGCAGTGGTCCCTCGCCCCTCACCGCGTATTTGGCCATCCCAAGCGTCACTTTTCGAGGGAGAAACTCCACGCCCCTCAAAGGTGACTCGTGATTGAAGAGGATGCCGCTGCAGCAATGCAACCCGTATGCTTCCCTGTAGTTTACAACGGTCCAATGCGCGAACAATTTGGCGATGCCATAGGGACTGCGCGGGTAAAAGGGGGTCGTTTCAGTCTGCGGAACCTGTTGCACTTTGCCGAACATTTCGGACGTTGAAGCCTGATAGAATTTTGCCGTCGGGACGACGGTTCTGGCGCCTTCAAGCAATCTCAAGGCGCCGACCCCGGTCACCTGAGTTGTGTAGATGGGCTGCGTAAAAGAATCGCCGACAAAGCTCTGAGCCGCGAGGTTGTATATTTCGTCGGGTTTGATTTTCTCCAGCACTGCACGCACGTTTGAGTCTTCGGTCAGTTCCATCGACGCGAATTCGATATCGTCCAGAACCTGCAGACTTTGCAGGCGCCATGTGCCAATGCCCGACGTACGGCGCATGGAGCCGACCACACGGTATCCCTTGTCGAGCAGCAGCTTCGATAGATAGGCTCCATCCTGACCGGTGATGCCCGTTATGAATGCGGTCTTGTTTGCCACAGCCTGTTGCCCCTTCGCGCTTGCGAATTGTGGATTCCCCTTGTCGTGCGCTATGGCAATGTTTTGGGGTGAAGGCAAAGGGATTCGGGCAAAGCATGAGGAATGCGTTTTTTACGATTTCATCCTGGAATTATCTCCACTATTCCCGGGCGCTTGCGTCTTCGTTTGCTCGTCACCATCCAGACTTTTCATGCATACTCGCCATCGCCGACACACGTCGGGAGGATTTGGGAAGCGACGTCTTTCCCGAGTTCGACGCTCATATTTTCTTCGACGATCTCGATCTGCCAGATCATCGCGCCTTCAGTTTTCGCTACGATGTCATGGAGCTGAATACTGCGATCAAGCCGACGGTATTTCGGCAACTTTTCGCCGAAGGTTTTGATCGCGTCATTTACCTCGATCCGGACATCCTTGCCTATCGCCGTTTCGACGAGATCTTGCAGGCGTTGGATGAGGGGGCGACGTCCGTCCTGACTCCGCACGCACTCGCGCCAAACCTCCATTCCGAAAGTCCAAACGACCTGACCTTCATGCGATCGGGAATATACAATCTGGGATTTCTGGCCCTGGCCAAGACCGACGAGACGTCGGCTCTGCTGGAATGGTGGGAGACGCGCCTGCGAAACGAGTGCGTCTCAAATCGCCTGAGCGACGGGATTTTCGTTGACCAGAAGTTCATGGACCTGTGGCCCGCCTATTGCTCCGGCACGCACATCCTGCGCGATCCGGCTTACAACGTGGCGTACTGGAACCTGGACACCCGCACGATCAAAAAGACGAGTGAGAGATACGAGATCAACGGCTTTCCACTCGCTTTCTTTCACTTCAGCGGGATCACTCCCGGCGACCGGAGCGTCCTGTCAAAGCACCAGCAGCGGTGGAAGCCAACGTCTAACGAGGCGTTGGGAGGCCTGTTAGTCGACTATCATGACCGATTGGAAGACTTCGGCGCAAGCAGGTTTTCCACAGTGCCCTATGGCTTCGGGACGTTTTCTGACGGCATCGATATTCCGAACCTGGCGCGAATTGTCTATCGTGAGAAGCTCGAGCCTTTCGAGGGCGATCCCTTCGCCCTGATGCCCGATATTCTCGACCGTCCAGCCGACATCAATCCAAATCCCGGTGGTGTGGTCACGCAGCTTGCGCACGCGCTCTGGACGACGAGGCGCGATCTGCAATCCTACTTCCCGCTCCAAGAGGGGCGATCCCAGATAAACTACGCCGACTGGTATATGTCCGGTGGCGCAAAGTCGGCCGGGATTCCTTCCAGGTTCACGAAAACAGTCACCAAAAGAATTAGGCAACTTGACGCTTCGCGAACCGGCCCGAATGGGACAACAGACGTTTCCGCCAAAGAAGCCTCGGTGATTGCAACTCGTGTCGCGCGCCGAGCTTATCGAACTCTCCTAAGAGCTCAACCTCACATTCGCTGGCTCTATAGAATGGTGCCGCCGGCCAGGCGAAAGCAATTTCTCGATGCGGTGTTCAGGCGTGCATGGCCCGCAAGTGTCGATACAACAACCCAGACTACGCTTGCGCCCGGGCTATCCCTCATCGGTTACCCTTTTTCAGAAACGGGCGTCGGTGAAGCAATGCGCTCGCTGGCCCGATCGATTGAGAGTGCGGGCATCAATTACGATGTCACGAATTTTGACGAACAGGTTCTTTCGTCGCACAGGGACAGAGCCCTGACGCACCGCATCGCCGCGCGACCTTCCAAAACGGTGAACGTTTTCTGCGTCAACGCCGACATGCTGGGGTCGACCATTCATGGAGTAGGCGTCGGCATTCTGAAGAACAGATACAATATCGTCAGGCCTTTCTGGGAACTGCCTCTGATCTATCCGCAATGGTTGGATAGCTTGCAAGGTGTAGACGAAATTTGGGCGCCGACGGCCTTCGTCCGCGACGCCTTCATAGCCGGTACGAACCATCCGGTTACGCACATCCCGGTTGCTATATCCGTCCCGCCCGACATTGAGGCTAACCGGGAGCGTTTTCAGATTCCAAAAGATTCCACTGCATTTTTGTTTGCATTCGACTTCTCGTCCTACCCGGACCGCAAGAACCCGGATGCCGTGTTGCAGGCCTATCTTCGCGCGTTCGGACAGGACCGCAATCGACGAATTTCCTTGGTGATCAAGACAATGGGCAACAGCCCGCACAAACGCGCAATTCTAAATTCAATTCGTGGTCTGGCGCAGACCGACAAGCGGGTTGTCCTGATTGACGAGGTTCTGACTCGAACCGAAACATATTGCCTGACAAAATCCTGCGATGTCTTCGTCTCGTTGCATCGCTCGGAAGGCTTTGGATTGGGAATTGCCGAAGCCATGGCCATGGGCAAGGCAGTTATTTCAACGGACTTTTCGGGAAGCAAAGACTTTGTCAGCACGCAAACCGGTTTTCCGATTCCATACCGATTGATCAGCGTGGAGCCCGATCAATACCCCTATTTCATCGAAGGACAGAAATGGGCCGATCCCGACATAGATGAAGCTGCCCGGGTCATGGCGCAACTTGCGGACAATATCGAGGCCGTCACTGCGGTCGGCGAGCGCGCCCGGACGTACATGGCCGCGGTGCACAGCCCCGAGGTGGTCGGCAAGGTGATCGCCAATCGCCTTCAAGACATCCAAGGATACAGGAATTCCATATCGAAATACTGAACAGCCGTAGCGATGGCCAGGCGCAGCAGCTATTCGCGGCTATGCGGGAACAGCTGCCAATCCCCCTCCCTCGCCGATCGCTCCCTCAGCGATCCACTACAACGGCGCACCCGCTCCCTGCCTCCAGCTAGAAGGAAATCTTCAGCCCCAGCTTGCCGCCGACGTTCGAACTGTCTGCTGACCACTTGCCGCGGACCTCGCCGCTCACTGTCTTTGTTTGCGACACTTTCAGATTGAAACCGGTCGACAGCGCAACCGAGAAATCAGCATCATCGAAGTCGATCTCCCTGGTGTCGATATCTGTCGTGTTCTTGTAGTTGAAGCGCTGTTGAAACTCCGTCCGTGCGTAGGGGCTGAACACCATGCTGTTTTCGAGCGGATAGTCCGCATAGATGCCCGGTTCGAACTTGACCGCACCGAAGGACAACCGGCTCTTGCCGAACTCGTTGCCGCCGCTGTCCGTATAGGAATCGCCGCGGAAGGAAACGCCGAGCAAGCCGCCGCGCAGGTCGAAGCGGGCGCGGTCGCCCAGCTTGAAGATATGGCCGACCGTCCCGGTGACGGCATAGCCCTTGGTGTCGTAGCTGCCGGTAGTGCCGAGCACGCCGTTGGTCACGTCGCTTCCGCCGATGAAACCGGAAGCGGAAACCAGCACGTAGTCGTAGCTCTTGCGGAACAGCGCATAGCTGCCGAACATGCCGGCCTTGTTGGTGCCTTCGCCGATGGTGTCAAATCCCCGGAACGCGCCGAGGCTGACATCGGTCGAGGCGTAGCCGGCGAAAACGCCGATGTTCAGGCCATACTCATTGTCGAACTGGAAGTGTTTGGCGGCATTGAAATCCACGCTGATGGCGGCCGAAAAATCATTGGCATCGAAGCTCGGGCCGGGGCCATTCAAACCACCGCCACTGATGTCGTAGCCGTCATGCTCGGTATGAGCGAACTGGCCGGAGGCGAACACGCCGAAGCTGGACGAAACCGGCACCATTGCCCCCCCGGTTGCGGGCGACAGGTTGAGGTCAGACTCGAGCGCATCACGGTTTATGCCGTAGAGAGCGTCGATTGCCACCGCGACCGCGCCGGCGTTGGTGGCGCTGGTGGGCGCTGCCGCAATGCCGAAATTGGCAGGCGTGGCACGCAGGAACAAGCCGCCATTCGGGCCCACGACCACTTCATAGGTGAAAAGCGAGCCCGGCGTGCCGGGAATGCCCTGGACATTAAAGGTCCCGGCAATCGGCCCGCTGGCCGAGACGATGAGCGGGATGTCGGTTGCCTGGGCGAATTGCGGCGTGCCCAGCAGATTGACGATGATTGTGTTGGCTCCGGTGGCCGAAAACGCGTTGGCAACGAGTTGATCCGACTGCAACGTCTGTTGGTTGATGTCGAGGCTGATGCTGCCGCCGTTGAGGGTGAGGCCGCCGAGCGTCAACACGTCGTTGGCTGCACCGTCCGTCATGTTGATCAGCGAATTCGTCGCGATGATCGAACCCGGCATGGCGACGTTGCCGTTGATGAACAGCGTCGACCCGTTGCCGAGATTGAGCTGGTTGATGCCTTGCGTGCCACCGCTGAAGCGGAGCGTGGAAGCGTTGGCCGAAAAATTGTCGAAGCCGGTAAAGTTCTGGCTCTTGCCGCCGGCAGCGAGATCGGTGGCGGTGACGGTGCCGTTGGCTCCCGTGCCACTGAACAGCACGCCATCGCGCAGATTGAGCGGATCGACCGCGCCCACATTGTCGATGATCAGGGTGTTGGGACCGATTCCGGTGACGTCGCCGCCGATCGTGCCGCCCGACAGATGAACGTGCTCGGCGTTGATGCCGCCAGTGATGGTGCCGCCAACGACCGAGACATTGTCGAAGCCGGCGCCGCCGGTGATGTTGCCGGCGACAGCGCCGCCGGAAACCGTGATCACGTCATCGCCGTTGTCGCCGGTGAGACTGCCGCCGATCGTGCCGCCGCCGATATTCAGCGTGTCATTGCCGTCGCCACCGCTGACCGAGCCGCCGACGGTGCCGCCGGTCATGTTGAACGTATCGTTGCCGTCGTTCGCCGAAACCGGTCCGCTGACCGTACCGCCGCTGATCACGATCAGATCGTCGCCGAGATCGCCGATGACCTCGCCGGTCAGGTTGCCACCAGCGATGAAAATCCGGTCGTTGCCGTCATTGCCTTCGATGAAACCGGTGATCGAACCGCCGCGGAAATCGATCGTATCATTGCCCGCGCCACCGCTCACGGCGCCGCCGAGCGTGCCGCCGGTCATCAGGAAGCTGTCGTCGCCATCTTCCAGGCCGACAGAATCGATGCCGTCCCCACCCTCACCAAGATCGATGCCGATACTGGCGTTGCCTGAGATCGTGACCTTGTCGTTCTGGCTGCCGGCGAAAATCGAACCGTCAATCCTGCCGCCGCTCACGTCATAGGTGTTGCCGCCGCCATCCCCGAAAACCGAACCGGTCACACGGCCCGCCGTCATGTTGAAAATATCGGCGCCGTCGCCGAGGTCGACGATCCTCGGAGCCGCGGTCGTCCCGATGGTGCCGCCGTTGATGTTGACAGTGTCGTTGCCTTCGTTGCCGAATATGCTGCCGCCGATGATGGCCTTGCCGCCGACCGTTATCGTGTCGTTTCCGATATCTCCATCGACATAGAGATCGACCACGGCATTGCCGTTGATCGTGATATGGTCGTCGCCTGCGTTTCCAGTCACGTAGCTGTGGATCGTGCCACCGCTTATCTCCAGCGTGTCGTTGCCACCGTCACCGCTCAGACTACCGTCGAGGATGCCACCGGTCATGGTGAACTGGTCGTCGCCGTTGCCAAGCCCGATGGCATCTCCTCCTTCCGAATCGCCGTAAACTATGGCGCCGTTCTTGATGGTGACGATATCGGCGCCGCCATTGGTGAAAACAGATCCGGTGACAACGCCGCTGTTGCCATCGGTGACGCTTGTATCGTTGCCTATGGTGATGGTGTCGATGCCATCTCCGCCGATGACTGAACCGTCGATTTCACCGCCGGTCATCTCCAGCGAATTATTGCCTTCGCCAAGGTCGATGTCCTGAATGCTGCCGACCTGGATGACGACCTTGTCATCGCCCGCCCCGGTATTGAGATTGGCCATGACGTTGGGGGCGAATGGCTCGCCGTCGAAATCCCCATAGGACATCTCAAACTGGTCGTTGCCGCCAAGGAGTTGGACGGTGCCCGCTCCCGGATCCAAGGAAATCGTTACCTCCGACGTTATCGGCGGCAAGCCAGTTACGTTGGGCGTAGGCGTAATGTTGTCCAGAATGCCGCCAACGATGTTTACAATGTCGTTGCCATTGCCGTCATAGTCGTTGACGACGACAGTCGACGAGCTGATGTCTTGCCCTTCGTAACCCTCGAACCCTGTCGTGAATGCGCCGTTGATGTCCTGGACAGTTCCGGTTGTTGTGCACTTGACCGTGACCGACGTCGTTTCGAACGTCGTTACGGCCGAGATGCCTGAGCCGACCGTTGTCGCGGTGCCGCTGGCGGTAGCGGAGCAGGCTGCCGCGCCAGATATTTGGAAAGTGGATGCTGCCGCCAACGCAAGCAACGAAACACCCGCCAACTGATAGGCCTCGCGCGGCACTTTCATTCGACTCCACCTTACGAGAAATCGATACCGTCACAAATTAAGGCAATTTCGATAGGTCCCCCGACCCATCTGATGGGGTCGTTGACTTGCTTAAGCATCAGTGTACGCGGCGGACTGCTCTACGGCAATGGTTGGGCGTTCGCCCTCGGGCCACTATAAGGCCATCTGTGGCGAGAAGGTCACTATAGAAAAGCTCGAAGCGAGCTGTTTACACCCTGGGTTACAGTTCAAAGGGCACATTTTAGAGATCAGAATAGGCTGCGGAAACGGTCAGGTCTCCCGCATGAGCAACCTTGCGGTCGTAGCTTGCCCATATTTCACCACCACATTGCTGCGCCCAGCGGTGACAGAAAGAAAAATCGGTAGGCAAATCCACGTCCGGTGTCACAATCTTTGAAAACGGGGTCAGAAAGCTCTCGAACTGTGCGGTGTATTTGTTGTTTCTGTAGCGGGACCGGTTCACCGTTTCGGGCAGTTTTTCGATTATCGTCGTCACGCAGTCGCGGGAAACCAAAAAGATACCCGTGCCGCACAACGATACCCGGACAAAGCCGCCCATCTCCTGCCGGGGTTCGATGATGGTTCCGAGGAACTCCAGACTCCGTGCGAAGGCCTTGTCGAAGGGCAGCGCCGACAGCGAGTGGAGTTTTCGGAGATCGACCATGCGCCGGGGATACAAGGTGCCGACCACCGGCTTGTCCAGCGCCAGCATCGCCGCGATGAGATCGGGGGAAAAGCCCATGTCGCTGTCGATCATCAGGATGTGACTGCAATCCGGCTTCTTGTAGTAGAAATTCGTCAGCAGATAGTTCCGGGAAAACGGGATATCCGTGTATTCGATTTCCGACAGCGTGAAGGCGTAGCCGGACAGGCTCTTGTGGGTCAGGGCCGCGAAGAGGCTTCGAACGAAGACGCTTTTGTAGGCTGCTCCATAAACCGGCAGCGCAAGATTGATCTTGATCGGCATCGTGTCCTCCACAGTCCAGTGTCAGTCCATACAAATCCCTTTCCCCTATCTTTGACATGATTCTTGGTATAAATTTTTTGCTGGCCTTCGGCGGCACGAGGTCCATACGGTTAGGCATGATTGTGTTGCGTCGTGGTGCGCTTCGAAGGTTGCAAGACCAGGATCGACGCAGACCGGAACGGGCATGTTGATATGACCCATTGCCATAGACTCCTGTTTCGCATTCCGCTGCTTCTGCTTCTCGTGTTTCTTGGCTCGGCTGGCGCGCGCGCCGCGGTCGAGCAGAACCCGTCGCCGCAGCCACGCAACCGGCTGGCGATCGTCATTGGCAATTCGAACTATCAAAGCTCCCGGCTTGAGCATCTCCCCAATGCGGCAAACGATGCCACAAGGCTTTCAGAGAGCCTGAAGCGGCTAAATTTCGAAGTGCTGATGGCAACCGATCTTTCGACAGAGGGTTTCGCCAAACTGCTTCGAGACGCTGATGCAAAATTGCCGACCACCAGTGCCGTCTTGATTTTCTATGCCGGCCATGGCGTGCAGTTGCATGGCGAAAACTACCTGCTCCCGGTCGACACGCCCGATCCCGAAAGCCTGGAAAAACTGACGGCCAGCGCCATCAAGCTGAATGATGTGATCGCCAGGTTCGCGCGCCGGGACCGCCAGACATTCATATTCCTGGACGCCTGCCGCAACAATCCGCTCGGTCCCGGCGCCGGCGCGGGCGATGGTCTGGCGCAAGTTGACGTCGGTGAAAACACGTTCATTGCCTTTGCCACTCAGCCCGGCAATGTCACAGCCGACGGCGGCGGCGAAAACAGCCCGTTTACCATTGCGTTGCTGAAGAATCTCGAGATTCCCGGGCTCAGCGTCTCGGACATGATGATCCGCGTCCGCAACGAAACCGAAGCGTTGACGGTTGGCCGTCAAGTGCCGTGGGATCAATCGAACCTGCGCGAGCAGTTCTATTTCACGGAGCAGCAGGCACTCGATCCAGCACAGTTGAGCGCAAGCCTTTCGCGAATTCTGGCGGACCCAATCGCAAAGAAGAGATTGCAGGTCGAGCTCGCCTCCAACGACCTGCAAACTGCCGTGCTTGTTGTCGGGCAGACTTTGCGGTCGGTCGAAATTCCGGCACCGCCAGCCGATTTACCGGCGCCGGTTGGCACCCAGGTCGCCAATCTGTCTGCAACTGAAAGTGTTGAAGATGCTCGCCAAAGCGTCGTCTCCGGCCTCGAAACCCTCATTGTCGGCGCATCGGCGGGCGAAGCGGACAAGGACAAGGCGGGTGATCTTGCGCGCAGCATCCAGACTGAACTTCGTCGCCTGGGTTGCTACCGGATGCAGGTTGATGGCGATTGGGGCACGGGCTCCATCCGCGCCCTCACCGACTATTACAAAAACACCAAGCAGGTCGCATCGACGACCGAGCCGACCGTCGGACTGCTCGGCGATCTCTTTTTGCGCTCCGGCAGAATCTGCAAGCAGCCGGTCATCGTCAAGGCCAAGCCGGCCAAAGTTGCGTCGGATGCCGACCCCTCGCGAACCAGTTCCAGCCGCAAGGCCGCGAAACGCTCACAAGCCGCCCCGCAACGCCCAGCAGCCCCGCCACCAGACATTGGTGCGGGCATCGGCATTGGTGGTGTGTTTTAGGATATTGGCGATCAGGCAAGCTTCATTGTGGGCAGATTGTCCATTGGCGCGATCATGCGGATCAAGACCGCGGATCGCGACAGAATTTTTCTTGATCATTGCCTGATGAACACGCCCGTGTAGGTCTGGCCGGCAAGCGTATAGGTTGCGGCCAGGGTCGCGTCGGGCAGCATCATAAAACTGACGTCCGCGCCATTCGGGAGACGCCCGAGCTTCAACGTAGTCCCTACAATTCTTCCTTCGCCGGCGGCCTCTCCCGGATTGTTGTCGCCCAGAATTCCCCACGCATAGGTGACCGTCACCCCTCCCTTCGAAGAAATCGTCTGCACAGCGAGTTTGCCTTCATACATTCCCTCCAATCGTCCAGCCCACATGCCCGAAAAAGCAGCGTACTTTGTTGGAATGCCCTTGGCAGGGGGAGTGATCGTCACGGACTGATCCATGACTGCCGAGCCAGGGGAAACAACGGCAGGATCCAAGCCAGGTTGGGAAGGAATGGTGGCAGGACCCAACGCAGGTTCGGGAGCGGCGGATTGCGGCGCTTCAGGAGCCGATTGGCATGCGGCGAGCGTAACTGCCGCGAGGGCCAGCATCGTGTTCCGCATCGAATTCTCCACATCGTCCTCCGACTGACATATCCGAAAGCCCGCCGACCGGCAGAAAGTTCCATCCCCTCCCCAGGGCCGGATGGCCCCTGATAGGCCGAACAGTGGCCTAATGAATAGCCGCGTATTGACCGTGTGGCTACATTGCGCGGCCAGGCTTTAGGTGGCGTGGCATGCCCAAGGTCAAGCGCGACAGGCACTGCGACAGCATCGCGATCTCGTTGGTTTTCCTCCGAGCGATCACCCTCTATATAGCTCATGATAATTCCATCCGGGGGCATCGCATATGTTGACTCACGTTCGTGCCGTGGTCGTTGGTGGCGGCTGTGTCGGTGCCGGCATTCTTTACGGCTTGGCGAAGCGCGGCTGGAGCGATGTCGCGTTGCTGGAGCGAACGCAGCTTACCGCCGGTTCGACATGGCATGCGGCCGGGCTCATACCCTCCTATGCGCGCAGTCTCAACGTCGGCCGCATGATCGCCAAATCCATCGAGATCTATGAAGGCCTTGAGGCCGAGACCGGCCAGAAGGTTGGTTGGCACAAATGCGGCCAGCTGCGCATCGCCAACACGCGCGACCGGCTCGACGAATATCGCAGCTACATGGACGTCGCGCAGGTCCAGGGCGTGCGGGCGCGGATCGTATCGCCGGCCGAGGCGCGCGAGATCTGGCCGCTCCTCAACAACAGCGGCATGCTGGGCGCCCTCTATCATCCCGATGACGGCCACATCGCGCCTGCGGACGTGACCCAGGCCATGGCCAAGGGCGCGCGCGACCTCGGTGCCAAGATCCACCTCGGCACCGAAGTGACGGGTTTCGAGCGGATGCCGGACGGCGACTGGAAGGTCAGAACCTCCCGCGGCGACATCGTCTGCGAGCATGTCATCCTCGCCACGGGCAATTATGCACGCCAGACCGGCGCCATGCTGGGCCTCGACATTCCCGCAATCCCGATCGTCCATCAGTACTGGGTCACCGACGCGGTGCCCGAAATCGTGGAACGCAAGCGGCTGGGCCTTCCGGAAATGCCGATCCTCAGGGACGAGGGTTACGAGGGCTACCTGCGCGAAGAGGGAGACGGGCTGATGTTCGGCCCCTACGAGCGCACCGAACAGCTCAAGCTGTTCGCCGAGAACGGCGTGCCGGAATGGTTCGGTGCCGACCTGCTCGATGAGGATTTCGACGCCGTTTCCTGGAACTGGGAGCGGGCGAGCGAACTGGTGCCCGCGCTCGGGCGCGCCGGCATTAAGAGGAATGTGCGCGGACCTTTCCAGATGACGGCCGATGAGCTGCCGCTGATGGGCCCAGCCTGGGGGCTCGAGAATGTCTGGCTCGCCGAAGGCGTACCGGGTGGCATCCTTTGGGGCGGAGCGATCGGCCACTATCTTTCCGAGCGGATTGTCGAGGGCGGCAACAGCCTCGACACGGCGGAACTGGATCCGCGGCGCTTCGGCGAATATGCCAACAAGAGCTGGACCCGGGAGAAGGTAAGGGAAGCGTGGGGCACCCACGCGGCACAGCACTATCCCGGCCAGGACATGCCGGCGGCACGGCCGCAGAAAACGGCTCCGTCCTACGATCGTCTCAGCCAGCTCGGCGCGGTATGGGACGTTCTGAACGGCTGGGAGATGCCGAGCTGGTTCGCACCCTCGGGTGTCGAAGCGCGCAACGTTTACAGCTGGCGCTGGACCGCCAAGGGCAACTATGTCGGCGAGGAGGTTCAAGCCGTCCGCAACACCGTCGGCCTGGTCGAAATGACGCCAATGACCAAGTTCGAGGTCAGCGGCGCGGGCGCCGAGGACTGGCTCGACGGGATCCTCGCCAACCGGTTGCCTCGCCCCGGTCGCGTCGCTCTCGCCCATCATCTCACGCCGGCCGGCGGCGTGCAGGCCGAATATGTGGTGGCACGGCTACGGAGCGACCTGTTCTACCTTGTCTCGACGCCGCGCGCCGAGCGCTGGAACTACGACGACCTCAATCGACTGCTGCCGAAGGACGGCAGTGTGCACCTGCGCAACGTCACCAACGATCGCGGCAGCTTCACCGTGGTCGGGCCAAAGGCGCGCGAGGTGCTGCAGCCGCTGACCGAGATCGATCTGTCCAACGAGGCTTTCCCCTGGTTCAGCGTGCAGTCGGCCACCGTCGGCCTGGCCAGCGACGTGCGTCTGATGCGCGTCAACTATTCGGGTGAACTCGGCTGGGAGCTTTACCATCCGCTTTGCTATCAGCGGCACTTGCTGGACGCGCTTCTGGCATCGGGACAGTCGCACGGGCTGAGGCTGGTCGGGCTGCAGGCGCTGGAATCACTGCGTCTAGACAAGTCCTACCGCGCCATGTACCGCGATATGAATCTCGAACTGTCAGCCTGGGAAAGCGGTCTCGACCGCTTCATAAGGCTCGACAAGGGCGACTTCATCGGCCGCGCGGCGCTGGCCGCGAAGCAAAAGCAGGGCACAGCGCGCCGGATCGTCACGCTGTCCATCGATACGGATGGTGCGAGCGCCTTTGCCTATGAGGGCGTCTACCGCGACGGCAAGCTTGCCGGCCACGTCACCTCGGCGGGCTACTCCTATACTTTTGGCCACGACATAGCACTCGCGCTGTTGCCGCCGGAACTCGGAGCACCCGGCACCGCGCTGGAGGTTTCAATTCTCGGCGAGCGCCGCCCGGCAAGGGTGATCGCCGACTCTCCCTATGACCCGGAAGGCGCGCGCGGGCGCATGTGAGAGACCGAGGGGGAGATCAATCAGGTCGCCGGCCCGTCTCAAAAAAAGCGGTGACGTCGTCACGCACAAGACGTCCGAGTGGAGACGATCTCCCGAAGAACCCCTGCGGCAGGGACGCGAGCGGCTTTCTCACGGCTCCATTGCCTTGAGCGCCGCCGGAACCGGATAGCGGCTGCCGTCATAGCGCAGCCGGTAAGTCCGCTTCACGGACTTGCCGGGATGGGACTGGCACTCGCCATTCTTGTCGGGCAACGGTTCGTCGGTGTCCGCCCGCTGGACCACGGTGATGTCGTGGTAGCCATGATGTTTCGCCGGGCTCATCGCCAGGCTGACTTGGCTCGAATGAAAGGACCCGGCGCAACTCGCGTCGCCCTCGCCGCCATTGCCGGTCACGGCAAGGTCGCCGAGCACCAACCGCAGGGCATCGCCGGCGAGGGCATAGAGCCGCAGGCCGGTTTCGGCAAAGGGAGTGGCCTGCGAATGGGTTGCCAATTCGATGCGCAGGCCGAAGGCGGTGACAGCTGGCGACAGCGTGTAGCGGCCGGTATCGAATTCGACCTTGCGGATGGCGATGGCGTCATCGTTCGCTAGCCCGGCCTGGAGCAGGCGTTGGCGCACCTGCAGGCTCTTCCTGTCGACAACCAGAAGCTCGATATCGCCGACATGCCCGCCGTCGCTGGATTTGGCGCTGTCGATCAGCGGCACTGCGACCAGCAGCAGGCCGTCATGGGCGGGCCAGATCTTGCAGACCAGGCCAAATGGCATTTCGCCGTCCGGGAGCGTCAGCGGGATACTGATATGGGGTTCGAGCGTCAACGCGGCGCCGTCGCTGCTCTTCCGGGCCTTGGGATAGGCCTGCTGCACGAGGGCGACAACATCGCCGCAATCGCCGGCCGCGGCCCAGGTGGGTGACAGACCGGCGGTAGCGAGGCCGAGGAAGACGGTATGCAGCAGTATTCGCATCGAGTTCTCGCGTCGCAGGGCCGGGTTCTACCAGGACTGTCTACGCGAGATCGCTGGCGGCGCACAGGTGTGCAGGCTCACCCAGGCCCATCAAATGCCATCGCGAGCGTTTGCCTGTTTGGTATGGTGATATCTTGCCTATTTGGTATGCTGGTATAATATGTACCTGACATAGCGTGCCCCAAAGGTTACGCTGTGCTCGTGTGGCAGCCAAGCCGATCGTGTTTTTGGGAGGAAATACCATGAGATTTGCAACTGTGGCGGCGCTCGCCGGCGCCGTAATGGTGGGCGCTACGGTGATGCCGGCAATGGCGTCCTCGGACGCGCCGGTCATCGCGCTCGCCAACGCCTATTACGGCAACACCTGGCGCCACCAGATGGTGGAAGCATTCGAAGCCTCGGCCAAGGAAGCCAAGGCCGCCGGACAGATCGCCGACTACATCGTCATGAACGGCGATGGTTCGGTCGCGCAGCAAAACAGCCAGATCGCCGAGCTGATCCTCAAGAAGGTCGATGTGCTCGCCGTCGACGCCGCCTCGGAAACCGCGGTCAATGGCATCATCGAAAAAGCCTGCAAAGCCGGCATCATCGTCATCTCTTTCGATTCCGTGGCCTCGGCGCCCTGCAACTACCAGCTCAACTTTGACTTCAAGGGCTACAAGGCGACCCAGGCCGAGGCGGTCTTCAAGATGCTCGGCGGCAAGGGCAACGTCATCCAGGTGCGCGGCGTGAAGGGCTCGGCGCCAGACAACGACATGTTCAATGCGCAGCAGACGGTACTGGCGAAGTACCCTGACATCAAGGTGGTTGCGACCGTCTATGGCCAGGCGACCGCTTCGGTAGCGCAGGCGGCGATCGCCAATGTGCTGCCCTCGCTGCCGCATGTCGACGCAGTGCTCGGCCAGGGCGGCAGCGACGATGTCGGCATCGCGCAGGCTTTCGTCCAGTATGGCGGCGATTACCAGGGCAAGATGCCTGTCATCGAGGGCGGCGGCGGCACCGACTTCGTCAAATGGTGGGCCGACGAGAACGCCAAAAACGGCTACCAAACCGTGTCGATGAACACCACGCCGGGCATCGGCGGCGCCGCCTTCTGGCTTGGCCTGTCGCTGCTGAAGGGCGCCAAGGCGCCCAAGCTGATGATCATGCCGGTGGCGACGGTCGATGCCGGCAACCTTAAGGAGTACGCCAAGCTGCCGGGCGGCCAGATCATCAGCCCGAGCTACTCGCTGGACTGGGTGAAGCAGAACCTGCTGAGCAAGTAACAGGACGGCTCCCCCCTCGATCGGGCGCGGCGGACAGCCGCGCCCGATCTCGAAGAAACGGAGGACGAATGTCCCAGCTTGCCGTTGCCGAACAGGACAGCGCCGTCTCCACGGCGTACCCCGCCCCTCTCCGGCAAAGCGTCGTCTCGCTCACCGGGATAACCAAGAGCTTTGGACCGACGCTCGCCAATGCCGGGATCGACCTCTCCGTCGCTGCCGGCGACGTGATCGGGCTGGTCGGCGGCAATGGCGCCGGAAAATCGACGCTGATGCGCATCCTGTGCGGCGCGATGTGGCCGACGCTCGGCTCGATCTCCTTCGCCGGCGAAGAGATCGGGTTCGCCGACTACGGCACCGGCGAAGCGCAGCGACGCGGCATCCGCATGGTTCATCAGGAGCTGTCGCTCTGCGGCAACCTCTCGGTCGCCGAGAACTTCTTTCTGGAAATCCCAGGCGACGCGTCAAGCCGGCCCGGCTGGCGGGCGCTCTACCGGGCCCGGGCTCGCGACGCGCTCGACGCCGTCTTTCCCGGCAACGGCATCGACGCCGACGCCGAGGTCGGCCATCTCTCCATCGCCGAACGGCAGATGGTCGAGATCGCCCGCGCCGCCGCGACGCCCGGCGTCAGGCTGATCGTGCTCGACGAGCCGACCTCGTCGCTCGATCTCGACCGCTCCAAACAGCTCAGAGCCTTCATCCGCGAGCGGGCGAAGGCCGGGCTAGCCTTCATCTTCATCAGCCACAAGCTGCAGGAGATCATCGACATCGCCACCGAGATCGTGGTGCTGCGCAACGGACGCACGGCATGGCAGGGCCAGGTCGCGGACGCATCGATCGGCAAGTTGGTGCAGCTGATGGGCGGCGATGCCAATCCGGTGCATCAGCACGCCGTCACCGCAACTTCCGCCCAGGACGTGCTGGTGCGGCTCTCCGGGCCGCTGACGGCCGGCCTCGGCCGCGACATCGACATCGTACGCGGCGAAATCGTCGGTCTGGCCGGCCTCGAAGGCAGCGGCCAGAAGGAGCTGCTGCATGCGATCTTCAGCCCTGACCGCAGGCAAAACGCGGCGGTCGCGAGACATGCGCAGGCCGGTTTCATCGCCGGCGACCGGCAAAAGGAAGGCGTGTTCCCGCTGTGGAGCGTGCTGGGAAACATCAGCATCGGTGCGCTGGCCCGCCGGCCGGCGCTCAGCCTGGTTTCCGACCGCGCCAACCGCGACACGGCCGCCGATGCCGCCGGCCGGCTGCGGCTGGACGACGGGCGCTTCCAGTCCAACATCACCGAGCTCAGCGGCGGCAACCAGCAAAAGGCACTGGTCGCCCGGGCGCTGGTTGCCGACACCCCGATCATCCTGCTCGACGACCCGACGCGAGGCGTGGATATCGCCACCAAGCAGGATTTCTACCGGCTGTGCAACGAGATTGCGCGCAGCGGACGCGCACTGGTCTGGCATACGACCGAGGACGCCGAACTGCTGGCCTGCGACCGCGTGCTGGTCTTTGCCGGCGGGCGTATCGTCCGGGAACTCTCGGGCGACGCAATCACCGAATCGGCCGTTGTCGGCGCCTCTTTCGCGCAGCCGGCGGACAAGCTTGCCGGCGCCGGGCACAAGGATGCCGCCACGGCCGGGCTTGGCCGCAGGCTGGTCAATGCGGCGCCGTTCATCGGCCTTGCAGCAGTTCTGGCCGTGATGATCTCGGCCAATCCCGCCGTCGCCTCGATCTTTGGTATCGACCTGCTGCTGATGCCGGCGCTGTCGCTGGTGCTGGTGACGGCGGCGCAGATGTTCATCGTCGGCGGCAGCGAGATCGACCTCGGCGTCGGCGCCTTCGCCGGCCTGGTCAGCGTGCTCAGCGCCACGCTGCTCTATGACCAGCCATGGCTCGGCGCGCTGGCGCTGGCGGGGGCGCTCGCTGCCTATGCCGGGCTTGGCGGGCTGATCCAGGCACGCAAGATCCCGGCCATCGTCGTCACCCTCGGTGCCTCCTTCATCTGGGTCGGGCTGGGCTATGCGCTGCAGCCGACGCCAGGCGGCGCCAGCCCCGAATGGCTGTCGGCGCTCTTCAACTGGTCGCTCGGCATGGTGCCGACCTCCATCATCCTCATCGCCGCCGTCGCGCTGATCGTCTTCGTCATCGACCGGCTGCCGCTCGGCGTGGTGCTGCGCGGCTTTGGCAACAATCCAACCGCGATGATGCGCTCCGGCTGGTCGCCGACGCGCTATGCGCTGGTGCGCTATCTCATCGCCGGGCTGTTTGCGGCCGCCGCCGGCCTGTCGCTGACGGCGATCAACACGGCGAGCGACATCAATTCGGGTAACTCGTTCACCCTGCTCAGCGTCGCCGCCGTGGTGATGGGCGGCTGCTCGCTTCTCGGCGGCATCATCTCGCCGGTCGGCGCCGTCGCCGGCGCGGTAACGCTGTCGCTGATCGGCGCCCTTCTCGGCACGCTGAATGTCAGCAGCGATTTCAACGCCGCGACACAAGGCCTGATCCTGATCGCACTGCTGACACTGCGCAGCCTGACCGCCGACCGCAGGAGCGAACAATGAACGCTCTGATCGCCTTCAGCCTCTGGGCGCAAAGGAACCGCTGGATCTGGGCGGCGATCGGCGTGCTGCTGTTGTGGCTGGTGCTGTCGGTCGTCACCAACCGCTTCAGCCTGTCCAGCCTCTCGGGGATCATACTGTCGGCGTCCTTCCTGACGGTGGTCGGCATCGGCCAGATGTTCGTGGTGACGACCGGGCGCGGCAACATCGACCTCTCGGTTGCCTCGGTGATCACGCTCAGCGCCTTCGTCGCGCTGCTCACCATCAAGGGCCAGGATGCCAATCTCGCCATCGGCGTCGCCGCCGCGATCCTGCTCGGCCTTGCCATTGGCGTCCTGAATTCGTTGCTGGTCGTCGGGCTGGGCATACCGGCCATCATCGCGACGCTGGCGACCGGCTACGTGCTGGCGACCGCGACGCTGCTGTCGAACCGGGCGATAGCGGGCTTCGCCGTCAGCCCGGCGCTGAAATACCTGGCATCCGGGCGCGTTGTCGGCGTGCCTGTCATGGCCATCATCGCCATCCTCGGAGTGGCGGCGGCGTCCTTCATGCTGCGCTACACGGTGTTCGGGCAGCTTTTGTCGGCGGTCGGCCAGAACCGCACTGCCGCGCGGCTCACAGGCATCAGGAACGGCCCGGTGATCGCATCCGCGTTCATCATCTCGTCGGTGCTGGCGTCGCTCGACGGGCTGCTGCTCGGCGCCTATATCGGCGGCGCCTTCCTCGAAATGGGCCAGCCCTATCTGTTGCAGTCGATTGCCGCGGTGGTGCTCGGCGGAACGCTGATCTTCGGCGGCTCGGCGACCGCGCTCGGCACCCTTTTCGCGAGCATCCTGCTCATCCTGATCGTCACCACCATGCAGATCATCGGCTTGCCACCGGGTGTCCAGGACATCGTGCAAGGCATCGTCGTCATCTTCGTGCTCGCCCTTGCCGGACGGCAGGCGATGGTGCGGCGATCGGCTGCCGATCCCGCCGGCACCGACGACGCTGCCACCGCCCCGACGGGCCGACAGCAGTCATGACGTGCACGGCATTCACCATTATCGGATTGCCAAAATCTGGTAGCGTGATTATACCAGTTGATAAGTTGACGACGGACGATGCCGTCGGTCGAAATCAGGAGTAGTGACCAGATGACAACGATTGCGCTGTTCGGTGCCGGCGGAAAAATGGGTTACCGCCTATCGACCAATTTTCGCGGATCGCCCTACACGATACGTCATGTCGAGGTCAGTGATGCCGGCCGCGAACGACTGAAGACCGGACTGGGCTTCGATACGGTCAGCGCCGACGAGGCGCTCAAGGGCGCCGATGTGGTGATCCTGGCCGTTCCGGACACGCATATCGGCAAGGTGGCGACCAGCATCGAGAGCAAGCTCGCCCCAGGCACGATGGTGGTGGTGCTCGACGCCGCCGCCCCATTCGCCGGTCATCTGCCGAAGCGGCCGGACCTGACCTATTTCGTCACCCATCCCTGCCATCCGCCGATCTTCAACGACGAGACCGACATGGCGGCCAAGAAGGACTATTTCGGCGGCGTCAAGGCCAAGCAGCATATGGTCAGCGCCCTGATGCAGGGACCGGAGGAGGATTACGCCAAGGGCGAGGCGATCGCGAAAATCATCTGGGCGCCGGTGATGCGTTCGCACCGCGTCACCGTCGAACAGATGGCGCTGCTGGAGCCCGGCCTTTCGGAGACGGTGTGCGCCTCGCTGTTGGTGGTCATGAAGGAAGCCGTCGATGAGGTCGTGGCACGCGGCGTCGACAAGCAGGCGGCGCTCGACTTCCTGCTCGGTCATATGAACGTGCTCGGCGCCGTCATCTTCGGCGAGACCAAGGGCGTTTTCTCGGACGCCTGCAACAAGGCCATCGAATTCGGCAAGCCGGTGCTGATGCGTGACGACTGGAAACGCGTGTTCGAGCCGGAAGAGATCGCCGCCAGCATTCAGCGCATCACCTGAAAGAGGCCAACACAGGCGCTGGCCCGGAGCGGTTCGATGCGTCGGCGCACCATTGCCTGCGCTCAGTTTTTGCCGCTAATCAGGTACATATCATCTGAATTTGTGGTTGACTCATCATACCAGTTGGATTAGCTGTTCATGGCTCGGATCGATAAGGTTTCGCAGGGAGTTCGAAGCCTGGACGAGTGGAGGACGACTGGGGGAGCAACGATCCGTCGAGGGCAAGCCGGCAAACGGCTTTTAGCCCGAAACGGTCCGCGGCCCGCGTTGCCTGACGAATTCGGATGCAGACAGAGGCCTTGGTCGATTAAGGCAATTTTCAAATGGGAGGACTTCATGAAACTCACACGCAGAATGACGCTCGCGGCTTTCGCCGGCATGCTGGCGCTCGGCACCGCAGCGCCCGCCTATGCGGCGGATCTCATCGCCATCATCACGCCCTCGCACGACAATCCGTTCTTCAAGGCGGAAGCCGTCGGCGCCGAAGCCAAGGCCAAGGAGCTCGGCTACGAGGCCCTGGTGCTCGTCCATGACGATGACGCCAACAAGCAGTCGGAGCTGATCGACACCGCGATCGGCCGCGGCGCCAAGGCGATCATCCTCGACAATGCCGGCGCCGACGCCACCGTCGCCGCCGTGCAGAAGGCCAAGGACGCAGGCGTTCCGTCGTTCCTGATCGATCGCGAGATCAACGCGACCGGCGTTGCCGTCGCGCAGATCGTCTCCAACAACTACCAGGGGGCCCAGCTCGGCGCGCAGGAATTCGTCAAGCTGATGGGCGAGAAGGGCAATTTCGTCGAGCTGGTCGGCAAGGAATCCGACACCAATGCCGGCATTCGCTCCAAGGGTTATCACGACGTCATCGACGACTATCCGGACCTGAAGATGGTTGCCCAGCAGTCGGCGAACTGGAGCCAGACGGAAGCCTATTCCAAGATGGAATCGATCCTGCAGGCCAACCCCGACATCAAGGGGGTGATCTCCGGCAACGACACGATGGCAATGGGCGCCTATGCGGCGCTTGCCGCCGCGAACCGCAAGGACGTCATCGTCGTCGGCTTCGACGGATCGAACGACGTGCGCGACTCCATCAGCTCCGGCGGCATCAAGGCGACCGTCCTGCAGCCGGCCTTTGCGCAGGCGCAAATGGCGGTCGAGCAGGCCAACGACTACATCAAGAACAAGAAGTCGCCGGCCAAGGAAAAGCAGCTGATGGACTGCGTTCTGGTCAATGGCGACAACGCCGCCAAGCTGGAGACCTTCGCGCTGACGAACTGAGCCCGCGTGAGATGGAATAGCGAGGGGCGAACCCCGGGGTTCGCCCCTCGCCGCCATTTTCTGTGGGCCGACCACCATGCTGAACAACAGGCCGCCATGCTGAACAACAAGCCGAACTGGCCGATCCTCGCCGCGATGATCGGCATCAGCCTGACCGCCTGCAAGATTCTGCCGACGAAATCGGCAGACGGCGGCAATGCTCCCGCCTTCAATCCGGACAAGATGGTCGAGGAGATATGGGCGGCGAAGGTCGTGCCCTATCTCCAGCAGAAGGCCGGACCGTTTGCCGAGGTTCACGCC
This sequence comes from Mesorhizobium newzealandense, assembly GCF_042682145.1. Classification (NCBI taxonomy): domain Bacteria; kingdom Pseudomonadati; phylum Pseudomonadota; class Alphaproteobacteria; order Hyphomicrobiales; family Phyllobacteriaceae; genus Mesorhizobium; species Mesorhizobium newzealandense. The sequence goes on from NZ_JBHUGZ010000001.1 coordinate 287,949, forward strand.
CTGGCGAAAACCGATCCCGCGGCTGCAGGCGCCAAATATGGCAATCCGAACAAGCAGGCGAATTCGCCCTGGACCTTCGCGGTTCGCCTGGAAGGCAAGATCGTCGCGGCCAATACGCAGTCGCGCGCGGCGACGATCGACGTCGATGTCGACGGCGACGGCAAGGCCGATGCGCGGGTGCAGATCGGACCGGCGGTGCGCAGTACCGCGCTGCGCGACAGCCTGGACTTCATCCAGTTCAACGACTTCACCAACCAGATCGACTTCGCCCAGTTCGGCAAGGCGTTCAACAGCTACACCGACAAGACGATGCTGTCCAAGCTGCTGCGCGAAGCACTGGAAGGCCGCAGCGCCAAGGTGCTCGGCGCCTATACGCTGGGCAGCGGCCAGGACCTGCCGCTGGTGACGCCGGCGGAGGCAGAGATCGGGCCGAAGCCATGAGCGCGGCCGCGGAGCGCGATGTCATCCTGAAGCTTGAGGATGTCTCCAAGGTCTATTCCGGCACCGTCGCGGTCAAGCGCGCCAATTTCGAGGTGCGTAAGGGCGCGGTCAACGTCCTGGTCGGCGAAAACGGCGCCGGCAAATCGACGCTGATGAAGATCATCGCCGGTGTCGAGCAGCCGACCGCCGGCCGCATCCTGCTGGAGGGTGAAGAGGTTTCCTTCTCGTCATCCGCGGATGCGGTGAACCGCGGCATCGGCATGGTGTTCCAGGAGCTGAACCTGTTCGGCAACATGAGCGTCGCCGAGAACATTTTCGCGACCCGCGAAATTACCAACCGTCTCGGCAAGATCGACCGCAAGGAACAGGAGCGCCGCGCGGCGCAATTCCTCGAACGGCTGGAAGCCGGTATCCGCCCGGACATGCTGGTCGAAGACCTGCGCATCGGCCAGCAGCAGCTGGTCGAGATCGCCAAGGCGGTTTCGCTCGACGCACGCATCCTGATCATGGACGAGCCGACGTCGGCGCTGAGCGCGGCGGAGGTCGAGATCCTGTTCAAGGTGATCGCCGACCTCAAGGCACGCGGCGTGGCGATCGTCTACATCTCGCACCGGCTCGAGGAGTTGATCCGCATCGGCGACTACATCACCGTGCTTCGCGACGGCCGCATCACCGGCCAGGAGGAAATGAAAAACGTCGACACGCAGTGGATCGTGCGGCAGATGATCGGCTCCGACGCCAAGGACTTCGCCAAGGCCGACGGCCATCTTCCCGGCGAAGAGATATTCCGCGCCGAGGACATCTGCCTGCCGCGCGCCACCGGCGGGCTGGCCGTCGACCATGTCTCGCTGTCGCTGCGCTCCGGCGAGATCTTGGGCATCTACGGCCTTATGGGGGCCGGGCGCAGCGAGTTGTTCGATTGCATCATGGGTCGCCATGGCCAAGCCACCGGAACGATCTTCATCGCCGGCAAACAGGTCAAGGAGCGCGACACGACGCGGCGCATCCGGCGCGGCCTGGCGCTGATCCCCGAAGACCGCCAGCGCGAGGGGCTGGTCTCGATCCTTTCGGTCGCCAGCAATCTGACGCTGGCCAGCCTGTCGCGCTTCGTGCGCCTGTTCCACATCCGTGGCACCGAGGAGAAGCAGGCGGTGACGCAAATGGTGCGCGAGCTGGCGATCAAGGTCGCCGACCCGGCCCAGGAAGTCTCATCCCTGTCTGGCGGCAACCAGCAAAAGGTGGTGATCGGCAAGGCGCTGCTCACCGGGCCGAAGGTGCTGCTGATGGACGAGCCCAGCCGCGGCATCGATGTCGGCGCCAAGGCCGACGTCTTCCGCACCATGCGCAAACTGTCCCGCGACGGATTGGGGATTCTTTTCGCCACCTCCGATCTCGACGAGGTGATGGCGCTGTCCGACCGGATCGCGGTGATGAGCAACGGAAAACTGACCGGCATGTTCGATCGCGCCGAGGCGACGGAAGCGGCACTCGTCGCTGCCTCGGCGCTTGGCCACGGACCGGCCCCGCATACGGAGACAAACGCCCATGACTGACATCCCGGCCAAGGCGGCTGTCCCCTCCGCTTCCAGCGGCTCCGTGCTGTTGACGCTGATGAAGCTCAGAACCTTCATCGCGCTGATCGCCGTGCTCGTCTTCTTCTCGATCGCGGCGCCGAACTTCCTGTCGACCGCCAACCTGATCCTCATGTCGAAGCATGTGGCGCTCAACGCCTTCCTCGCCATGGGCATGACCTTCGTCATCATCACCGGCGGCATCGACCTGTCGGTCGGCTCGATCGTCGGCCTGTGCGGCATGGTGGCCGGCTATCTCGTGCTCAACGGCATCGACCTGCAGATCGGCTACACCATCTATTTCAACGTCTTCGAGATCACGCTGATCACGCTGGCGGTCGGCATCCTGATCGGCGCCGTCAACGGATTGCTGATCACCAGGCTGAACGTCGCGCCGTTCATCGCCACGCTCGGCGTGCTCTATGTCGCGCGCGGCCTGGCGCTGCTGTCGTCGGATGGCCGCACCTTCCCCAACCTCGTCGGCAAGCCGGAACTCGGCACCACCGGGTTCGGCTTCCTCGGCGCCGGCCGCTTGCTCGGCCTGCCGGTCGCGATCTGGATCCTGATTGTCGTTGCGCTGGCGGCGGCCTATCTCGCCAAATACACGCCGCTCGGCCGCCACATCTTTGCCGTCGGCGGCAATGAACGGGCGTCGCGAATTTCGGGCGTCCGTGTCAACATGGTGAAGATGTTCGTCTACATGTTCTCCGGTTTCTGCGCGGCAATCGTCGGCCTGATCATCTCGTCCGAGCTGATGGCCTCGCATCCGGCAACAGGCGAAAGTTTTGAGCTGAACGCCATCGCAGCCGCGGTGCTCGGTGGCACCTCGATGTCGGGCGGCCGTGGTACGATCGGCGGTACCATCGTCGGCGCCTTCGTCATCGGCATTCTTTCGGACGGGTTGGTGATGATGGGTGTGAGTTCATTCTGGCAGATGGTGATCAAAGGCCTGGTCATCATCGTCGCCGTCGTCGTCGACCAGGCGCAGCGCCGGCTGCAGAGCCGCGTGACGTTGATGCAGATGGCAAAGGCGGGCTGAGCATGGCGGAGCTGCGTGGAGCGCTGATCGGCTGCGGCTTCTTTGCCGTCAACCAGATGCATGGCTGGCGCGACACAGCCGGCGCCTCGATCATCGCCATCTGCGACCGCGACCCGGAACGGCTCCAGATCGTCGGCGACGAGTTCGGCATTGCGAAACGCTATGCCGATGCGGCCGCTTTGTTCGAAGGTGAAACGCTGGACTTCGTCGATATCGCCACCACAGCACCCAGCCATCGCCCGCTTGTCGAGATGGCGGCGCGGCACCGCGTTCCGGCGATCTGCCAAAAGCCGTTCGCACCGACGCTGGCCGACGCCAAGGCGATGGTGAAGGCTTGTACCGACGCCGGCGTGCCGCTGATGGTGCATGAGAATTTTCGCTGGCAGTCGCCGATCCAGGCAGTGCGCGCGGTGATCGACAGGGGTGAGATCGGCACACCCTTCTTCGGCCGGATCTCCTTCCGCTCAGCCTATGACGTGTTTTCCGGGCAGCCCTATCTGGCGACCGGAAAGCGCTTCATCATCGAGGATCTCGGCATCCACATCCTCGACATCGCCCGCTTCCTGCTTGGCGACGTGTCGACGATCACCGCGAGGACGGCTCGCATCAACCAAGCGATCGCCGGCGAGGACGTGGCGACCATGCTGATGGACCATGCCAGTGGCGCCACATCGGTGGTCGACTGCAGCTATGCAAGCAAGCTCGCCGTGGAGCCGTTTCCCGAAACGCTGATCGAGATCGACGGCAGCAATGGCACGATCCGGCTGGCACAGGGATACCAGCTTACCGTCACCGGCAAGAGCGGCACAACGGTCAGCGACGTCTCGCCACCGCTGCTCGCCTGGGCATCGCGTCCCTGGCACAACATCCAGGAAAGCGTCGTCGCCATCCAGCAGCACTGGGTCGATTGCCTGACGAAGGGAACCGAGCCCGTCACCTCGGGCGCCGACAACCTCAAGACCTTCGCACTGGTGGAGGCCGCCTATGCAGGTGCCGCAAGCCGCGAGCCGGTGCAGCTCGACGCCTTGCTGAAATGACCGCCGACGCCCTCCGCGTCTATGGTACGCGTACCGTCGAGGTCGAGCCGGTCAGGCTGAGTGCCGGCCTGCTCAGCGCCGACTTCGTCAACGGCAATCTGCGCACCATCCGCCATGGCGGCACCGAAGTGCTGCGTGCGATCGCCTACATCGTGCGCGATCGCGACTGGGGCACTTACGAGCCGGAACTGACCGACCTTGTCATTGACCAGGGAGCGGACACTTTCTCGATCCGCTATTCGGCGAGCTGCACCGGGCCGGACGCAAGCCGGCTCGACTTCCGCGCCACCATCGAAGGTTCCGCCGATGGCCGTCTGGTCTTCGACGTCAGCGCGTTGCCCGGGAGCGATTTCGAAACCAACCGCTGCGGCTTCTGCATCCTGCATCCGATCGCCAGCCTCGCCGGCGGCCCGGTGACGGTCGAACACACCGATGGCAGCGTGTTGGCGACAAAGCTTCCGCTGCTGATCGACCCCTGGCAGCCGTTCAAGGATCTGCGCGCGATCACCCATGAGGTGCGGCCCGGCGTCAGTGCCGAATGCCGGATGGAAGGCGACGTGTTCGAAATGGAAGACCAGCGCAACTGGTCCGACGCATCCTACAAGACCTATGTGCGGCCGCTCGCTTTGCCGTGGCCCTATATGCTGCCGGCCGGTCAGCCCAATCGCCAGACGATCAGCCTGCGCATCACCGGCAGCGGCAACATGCCGGCTGCTGCTGCAACCGCCGAGCCGATCCGCATCGAACTCGGCGAAGCCGGACTGAAGCTGCCGGATATCGGCGTCATCATCTACCCAGATGAGGTCGAGGCAGCGCTGGCATGGCTCTCGACGCTGTCGGCGCTTGGCCCGCAACAGCTGGTCCTCCATCACGACCCAACGCGCGGCCATGGTCTCGACACCTTGCGCTCCTTTGCCCGGCTCGCGGCAGCCAACCCGGCCCAGACGACACTTGAATGCGTCGTTGCCGGCGTGGGCGATCTCGACACCGAACTTTCAGCCGTCGCCGGCATGGTGCACCAGGCAGGGCTGAGACTTTCGGCTATTGCCGTCTCGCCTTCGGTCGACCGGCAGTCGACGCCGCCGGGCAGTACATGGCCGGAATGCCCGCCGCTGGAAGAGGTCTATGCCGCCGCCCGCCGCGCCTTCCCCGACATCCGCCTCGGTGGCGGCATGTTCAGCTATTTCACCGAGCTCAACCGCAAACGCGTTCCCGCCGACCGGCTCGACTTCATCACCCATTGCACCTGCCCGATCGTGCATGCCGCCGACGATCTCAGCATCATGCAATCGCTGGAGGCGCTGCCCTTCATCACCCAATCGACGCGGGCGATCTTCGGGGCAAAGCCCTACCGCACGGCCCGTCGACGATCCCCATGCGCCAGAATCCCTATGGCGGCGCGACCAAGCCCAATCCAAGCGGACAGCGTATCGCCATGGCCGATCGGGATCCGCGCCACGCCGGCCTGTTCGGCGCCGCATGGACGATCGGCTATGCGGCACGCGTCGCACCGACCGGGTTGGAGATGCTCACCCTCTCCGGCTTCACAGGGCCGTTCGGCGTGGTGGCGTCATCTGGAGAAGCCGTCGCAGAAGGAACTCCCCGGCCGATCTTCCAGGCCATCAAGGGGCTTTGCGAAATGGCCGGGCTCGCACATGTGGCGGCAAGGACGAGCGATGAGACCAAGGTGCTGGCACTGGCCGGCCGCTCCGCCTCGGGCAACACCGTGGTGTGGCTGGCGAACCTGACAGCGAACGACGTACCGGTCGACTTTTCAGCGCTTTGCCGAGACCAGTTTATGATGACGCCTTACGCGATCGTTCGGATCGGCTGAACCGTCACTTTTCGGAATTCATCACATAGAGGGCGCGCGAGCGCTCGAGATGCTTGATCATCGCCTTCTCGGCGCCGTCCGCATCCTTCTTCTCGATGCGGCCGATGATCTCCTCGTGCTCGGTCAGCGTGAACTTTTCCTTGCCGGTCCAGATCAGCATTTCGGTGTGATATTCCTTCAGCCAGCCGAGCATCGCCTCGCTGACGGCGACATAGATCGGGTTGCCGGAGATTGCCGCGATCTGGGTGTGGAACTTCATGTCGGCCGAGATGAAGGCTTCGGAGTCGCCGCGAAAGCCGCGCTGTTCAGCAACAGTGGCCCTGAGCCGCTGCACATCCTCGGCGGTAGCCTTTTCGGCGGCTTCCCTCACCATGCCGCGTTCGAAGAAGATGCGCGCGGTCTTGAGATGCTCCAGCGTGTCCTTCGATGACGACAGGATGATCTTGGCCGCGCCGTCGACCTGTTTGATGATCGACTTGGCGGTCAGCTGCAGCACCTTGGCGCGCTCGCCATGCGAGATCGCCACAAGCCCCATATTGCTCAGTGCCTGCATCGCCTCGCGGATCGCCGGCCGGCCGACCTCGAAACGCTCCATCAACTCGCGCTCCGAGGGCATGTCGTCGCCCGGCATCAATTCGCCGCTGGTGATCAGCCGCTTCAGCCGCAAGAAGACCTCGTCGGAAAGCTTGCGCCGGACAATCGGTTCCGAACGGTTCATCGTCGCGAATCACTCCCTTGACCCGGCCCTATCTAACACTGCCGCTAGAATTCCCGGAAATTGCCGTCGGTCGACCCGCCCAAAACTTCCAGCCGGATATGTCTTGCAATACTTATGTACTCATTATACCAGATTTCGAGCATCGGTGAACCTTTTTCGAACGCCTGGGCTTGAGACAGCGAACCATGATCACCCTCACCTACCGCATCGAAACGTCTGAAAGCATCGAGGCACTGGCGTCCAAGATCGCCAGCGACCAGTCGACCGGCACCTTCGTCGCACTGCCCGGCGAGACCGAGGAGCTGAAGGCCAGGGTGGCGGCGCACGTGCTGGCGATACGGCCCCTGCCCGACGCCGAGCGGCCCTCCATTCCGGAAGCCGGCGATGGACCGTTCAAGCGCGCCGACGTCGACATCGCGTTTCCTTTCGATGCCATCGGCATAGACCTTGCAGCGCTGATGACCATCGCCATCGGCGGTACCTATTCGATCAAAGGCCTGTCGGGCATCCGCGTCGTCGACATGAAGCTGCCGGAAGAATATCGCGGCGCGCATCCGGGACCACAGTTCGGCGTCGCCGGCAGCCGCAGGCTGACCGGGGTTGGGGACCGGCCGATCATCGGCACCATCGTCAAGCCGGCGCTTGGGCTGAGACCGCACGAGACGGCGGCGATGGTGGGCGAGCTGATCGCCGCCGGCGTCGACTTCATCAAGGACGACGAGAAGCTGATGAGCCCGGCCTATTCGCCCCTGGCGGAACGGGTGAAGGCGATCATGCCGCTCATCCTCGACCACGAGCAGAAGACCGGCAAGAAAGTGATGTATGCCTTCGGCATCTCGCACGCCGACCCGGACGAGATGATGCGCAACCACGATCTGGTGGCGAAGGCCGGCGGCAATTGCGCGGTGGTCAACATCAATTCGATCGGCTTCGGCGGCATGGCGTTCCTGAGAAAACGCTCCAGCCTGGTGCTGCACGCCCATCGCAATGGCTGGGACATCCTCACCCGCCATCCCGGCCTTGGCATGGATTTCAAGGTCTGGCAGCAATTCTGGCGGCTGCTCGGTGTCGACCAGTTCCAGATCAACGGCATCGCTTCGAAATATTGGGAGCCGGATGCATCCTTCGTCGAGTCCTTCAAGGCGGTGACCACGCCGATCTTTTCGCCTGATGATAGCGCCCTGCCGGTCGCCGGCTCCGGCCAGTGGGGCGGGCAGGCGCCCGAAACCTACCAGCGAACCGGGCGGACGGTCGATCTTCTCTATCTCTGCGGCGGCGGCATCGTCAGCCATCCGGACGGGCCGGGCGCCGGCGTGCGCGCCGTGCAGCAAGCCTGGCAAGCGGCCGTCGACGGCATTCCGCTGGTCGACTTTGCCCTGAACCATCCCGAGCTGGCACGATCGATCGAAAAATTCGGTGACGGCAAGGCGGCTTGAAGTCATGCAGAACCTGCTTCTCAGCTACTATGGCGATGACCTCACCGGCTCGACCGATGTCATGGAGGCGCTCGAACTTGGCGGCGTGCCGACCGTGCTGTTCATGCGCCAGCCGGACGAGGCCTTGCTTTCGCGATTTGCGCATTGCCAGGCGATCGGTCTGGCCGGCACCAGCCGCAGCGAGACGCCCCAGTGGATGGACACGCATTTGCGCGACGCCTTCGCCTGGCTGAAGGCGCTGAATGCCGCAGTCTGCCACTACAAGGTCTGTTCGACCTTCGATTCCAGCCCGACGATAGGCAGCATAGGCCGGGCGATCGAGATCGGCCGCTCGGTTTTCGGGCAGGACAGCGTGCCGCTGCTGGTCGGCGCACCGCAGCTCAAGCGCTATACCGCCTTCGGCCATCTGTTCGCGGCCTATCGCGACCAATATTTCCGCATCGACCGCCATCCAGTGATGAGCCGCCACCCGACGACGCCGATGGATGAATCCGACCTGCTGATCCATCTGTCGCGGCAGACGGCGCTGACCTCCGGGCTGGTCGACCTTGCGACGCTGCAGTCCGAGTCACGGTCGCAAGCATTCGATCGCCTCGTGGAGAATGGCGCGGCCATCGTGCTTGTTGATGTCGACAATATGGAAACGCAGGCTCTGGCCGGCAAGGAGATCTGGCGCGTCCGCAAGCCAGGCGGTTCGTTCGTCGTCGGCTCGTCCGGGGTCGAGTATGCGTTGCTGGCCGAATGGGCGTCGAATGACATCGTCAGCGCTGGACCAGGCTTCACGCCGCCGGGCGCCGCCGACCGGATCGCCGTCGTGTCGGGCAGTTGCTCTCCGACCACCGAACGACAGATCCGCCAAGCCCTGACCGACGGTTTCGACGGCATCGAGGTCGATCCTGTCGACCTGGTTTCGGAGGCTTCGGAGCAGGCGATCGCGCGTGCGGCGGCAAGCGGCCGCGCCAGCCTGCAAGCCGGGCGCAGCGTCATTCTCTACACCGCGCTTGGCCCCGCCGCCGACAGGGGAGCCGAAATCGACCGGCAGGAAGGCGCCCGCCACAAGCTTGGCCGCGGCCTCGGCGAACTGCTTCGCGCGCTGACGATCGAACAGGAACTGCGGCGCGTGGTCATCGCTGGCGGCGACACCTCGAGCCACGCACTCGGCCAGATGGGCATCGACGCGCTCACAGTGCGGATGCCGCTGCCGGCGTCGCCCGGCTCACCGCTATGCGTCGCCCATTCGCGCGTCGCGACGGTCGATGGGCTGGAGGTTGCCCTGAAGGGCGGACAGGTCGGAACCGACCGCTATTTTTGCGCCATCCGCGATGGCCTCCGCGGTTGACCATGATTTTATTGGCTTTTTCGTGTGCCGGACCATCACGGTAAGCGTTGAGGCTGGGAAAGGACTTCTCTGATCGCTGCCCGCCGGCTGTTTTGAAGCCGCGTTCAGGCAGGTGTGTATTCGTTGGCCTCGAAAACGTGGTGATGCACGCGGCCGGTGAACATTTCGAGCAGTTCGCCGGTGACGTCGCGGCTCTGAAATCTCACCTCGGATTGAAGTGCCCGGTTGCAGCTGTCCATGTCCGGATAGCGGATGGCGAGCGCCATGGCATAGACTGGTGCGCCCTCGTCCCGCGCCGTGCCGTCGAGGACTCGCACCTCCTCGGCTCCAGGAAACTGCGTCCACAGCGGCACCAGCCGCTCCCTGACGAAGCGCCGGAACTCGCTCTCGCGTCCAGCGTGAATTTCACCTTCGAAGAGGGCATAGCGGATGATCATGGCGATGGGTCCTGATGTTCTGCGTGTGAGGGGCCGGCACAGCGGGCGCATCGCGTGATGCGCCCGCTCCGGTGGATGTCTACTTGCCCCAGATCTTCTTGTATGCGTCGCGGTAGCCGTTGTCGGGGTCGAACGTGTTCTTCGGCCCACCGTCGAACTCGACATTGTCGGCCGTCACCACATGCAGCGGCGACAAATAGCCCGACCATTTTTCACCGGCGATGGCGCGGTTCAGCTCGTCGACCAATTGCCAGCCCTGCAAGTTGAGCGGTTCGGCGACCGTCACCTTCTGGAACTGGCCAGCGCGAATGCGCTGATAGGCCGATTCCGAACCGTCGCCAGCGGCGACATTGATCGGCGCGTCGGTGCCGGCCTTGCCGGCGGCGGCAAGCGAGGGTCCCATGAAGTCGAAATAGAGGTCGTTGATCGCCAGCGAATGCGTCCACGCATCGCCGTATTTCTGCAAGAGCGAAGTGGTGAGCTGCGGCATGCGCTGCGAGGTCTCGGCAATCGGCGTGTCGACATATTCGAGCACCTTGCCGCCCAGCCGCTCGATCTCCGCCTTCATCTTGTCGGCCTTGGCGATGGCAATGGCGTAGGTCGAATCGGTGAAGATGACGACGCCGGGCTTGCCCTTGGCATCGGCATAGGCCCAGTCGGCCGCGGCCGTGGAGACTTGCATGGCGTCGGTCGACACGTTGGCGAACACGCCGCTCTTCTCGTCGGGACCGATCACCGGTCCGGCATGCCAGGAGACCAAAGGGATACCCGCGGCCTTCGCCTGTTCCAGCGCCGGCGCTTGCTCGATCGCGTCAAAGCCGTTGATGACGATGCCATTCGGCTTCAGCGCCATGGCTTGGCCGAAGGCAGCGGTGCGGCCGCCGATCGAGCCGGCGCCGTCGATCACCTTGACTTCCCAGCCGATCGCCTTGGCCGCTTCCTCGACGCCGTTGGTGACGCCCAGAATGCCGCCGTTCTTGAGGTCGCCGGCGAGCACGACGATCGTCTTGCCTTGCTGCGCCTTGGGACCGGTGGTCGGGCCATCCCAGGCGGTGACCTTCTGCGCATATTTCTGGACGACCGCCATGGCGTCGGCCATCGCGTCCGCCCGTGCCTGGCCGGCGAACAGAGCCGGTGCAGCGATGGCCATCGCCATCAAGGCGACGGATGATTTCAGGAATGTTCTGCGTTGCATGTTGGTACCTCCCTTGGGTTCAAGAAATTGCATGGTCTTTTCGAACTCGGCCTTCGTTGGCGTCACGTCATTGGCTGATATCGCCCGCCACAGGACCAACGCCGGCCGGATGTGCGTTGACGTAGATGGCGTAGAGGGATGTCTGCGCGGTGATGTAGAGGCGGTTGCGCTTGGGACCGCCGAAACAGACATTGGAAACGAGCTCGGGAACCAAGATCCGGCCGATCAGGGTTCCGTCCGGAGCGTGGACGCGCACCGAGTCGGCGCTGGAGGCCCAGATGTTGCCGTCGCGATCGACGCGGAAGCCATCGAACAGGCCTGCCCCGCATTCGGCAAAGATGCCGCGTGCACGCGCCGACCGGCCGTCGGCGGCAAGGTCATAGGCCCTGATCGCGCGCGGCAGGCCGGGCACATGGCTGGCGCCGCTGTCCGAGACATAGAGGATCGCCTCGTCGGGCGAGAAAGCCAGGCCGTTCGGCTGCACCATATCGGTGATGACGGCGCTCACCGCGCCCGAAACCTCGTCGAACCGGTAGACATGGGAGCCGCCGATCTCCGCTCTGGCGATCTTGCCCTCGTAGTGGCTTTCGATGCCGTAGACCGGGTCGGTGAACCAGATCGTGCCGTCGGATTTGACCACCACATCATTGGGTGAATTGAACCGCTTGCCCGCAACGGTTTCGACAAGCGCCTGCCAGCGCCCGTCATACTCGAGCCGGGAGACACGGCGCCCGCCATGCTCGCAGGCAACGACGCGGCCTTCGCGGTCGAGCGTGTGGCCATTCTGGTTGTTGCAATGGGTCTCGAAGACGCTGACGGAACCGTCGCCTTCGTCGTAGCGCAGCAGCCGATCGTTGGGGATGTCCGACCACAGCAAATGCCTTGCGGCCGGGACGTACACCGGTCCTTCCGCCCAACGGCTGCCGGTCCACAGCCGTTCGAGCTTGGCATGCCCGATCGTCAGCTTTCGAAACCGGTCGTCAAGAATTTCGTAGTCGCTCATGTCATGATCCCCGGGGTGTTTCGGCCGGTCACTTCGAGGATTGCGTAACCGTCTTGGTCTTGGCCCTGTGGGCCGCGCCGCGCTTGCGCTGGGCGTAGCCGGCAATGCCGATGGCAACGAGCAGCGTCACGCCGTTGAACAGAGGCTCGACGAAGAACGAGCCGCCGAACTGCTGAATGCCGGAAATGCCGACCGCCAGGATGATGACGCCTGTCATCGTGCCCCAGACATTGACCCGTCCGGGCTTGATCGTGGTCGAGCCGAGAAAGGCGCCGACGAGAGCCGGCAGAAGATATTCCAGCCCGACACTGGCTTGGCCGATGCGCAGCTTGGAGGCCAGCAGCACACCTGTGAGCGCCGTCAGGAAACCCGAGGAGACGAAGGCGCCGATAACGAAGCGGCGCACCGGAATGCCGTTCAGCGCCGCGGCCTTCGGGTTGGCGCCGATGGCATAGACGTAGCGGCCGATCGGCAGATATTCGAGGATGATCCACAGGGCGACGGCGATCGCCAGCACGTAGAGGCCGGTGATCGGCAGCCCGAACACCATCGTGCCGTTCAGCGCGTAGAAGCCGTTAGGCAGCACGCCGACCACCTGCCGGCCACCAGTGTGCCAAAGCGCCAGCGCATAGAGCACGGTGCCGGTGCCGAGAGTGGCGATGAAAGAGTCGATGCGGGCGACTTCGACCAGCAGGCCGTTGAGGAAGCCGGTTGCCGCGCCTAGAAGCAGCACGATCATCACCGCCAGCGGCCACGGAATGCCGAACATGGTCTGCAGGCTGATGGCCAGGATGTGCCACAGCACGATGCCGTAACCGACGGTGAGGTCGATGCGACCCGACGCCATCGGGATCATCGCCGCCAGCGACAACAGCGCGATGATCGCCTTGTCGGAGATGATCGAGCGCAGGTTGAGCAGGGTCGGAAACGTGTTCGGCAGCAGGATCGAAAACAACAGGATCAGCAATACGGTGAGAATCACCAGGCCGTAGACCGGCAGCAGCCGGATGATCTTCTGCCCTAGCGGCAAGCCCGCCATTTCGCCGCGGGTCGGTTCGAGTGCGCTGGATTCGATCGATTGCATGGCTTTGCTCCGGAAAAGTCAGGCGGCTTCGGAAGCCGATGCCGCGGTGATCACGGCGGATGTAGTCAGGTCGTTGCCAGTGAGTTCGCGAACGATGCGGCCTCGCGAGAACACCAAGGCGCGATGACAGATATGGGCGATCTCCTCGAAATCGGTCGACACGACGACGACGGCGAGACCGGCTTCGAGGGCGCGGCCGATCAGCCGGTAGATCTCAGCCTTGGCGCCGACATCGACGCCGGCGGTCGGATCTTCGGCGATCAGCAATGTGCGGCCGGTATGGAGCCAGCGCCCGACAACCACTTTTTGCTGATTGCCGCCGGACAACGCCTCGATCGGCAGGTTCGGATCGTTGGGGCGCAGCCCGACCGAGCCGCCGATCACTTGCGCAAGGGCAGCCTCCTTGTGTGGCGCCAGGAAGGAGAACAGGCCGCGCTTGCCGGCGCCGGGATTGAGGAAGCTGTTCTCCCGGATCGACAAGGAGGCCGCGATCGACTCTTCGGTCCGGTCGCGGGCGATCAGCCCTACACCGGACGACATCGCCGCGATCGGGCTCGACAGGTCAGGCGTAACGCCATTGATCGTCACCAAGCCTGAAAATGTCTGACAGCCGAACAGCGCCCGGCCGACCAGTTCCTGTCCGGCGCCGCGCAGGCCGACCAGCCCGAGCAGTTCGCCCTTGCGCACGTCGAACGACACCGGCCCGGCGCCGGCGCAGACCAGGTCACGGACAGCGCAAACCGTCTCGCCGGCCCGAGTCTCGGCTTTGGTGAAGACCTGGCTGACAGGACGGCCGACGATCATCTCAACCAGCTCGTCCGGCTTGGTATGGGCGACCTTCTTCTGGCCGACCAGCTTGCCGTCGCGCAGCACGGCGACGCGGTCGGCGATGCGGAATATCTCGTCGAGCCGATGCGAGACATAGATCATGCCGACGCCGCGCTGCTTGAGCGGGCGGATGGCGTCGAACAGGCGCTCGACCTCATCGGCAGGAAGGCTGGCGGTCGGCTCGTCGAGCACCAGCACATCGGCCTCGGTGGCCAGAGCGCGGGCGATGGCGACCAGCGATTTTTCGGTGCGCGTCAGATCCTGGACACGCGTCGTCGGGTCAAAATCACAGCCGACCAGCTTCAGCGCCTCATGCGCCCTCGCCTCGGTCGATCGCCAGTCGATGAGACCCGAGCGCAGCGAAAACCCCTGGGCGAGGCCGACATTCTCGCCAACCGTCATCCATTCGATCAGGCCGAGATCCTGGTGAATGAAAGCGACGGGCTGGCGCTGGTTCGGCTGCGGCGGGCGATGGTGATAGGGCTCGCCGCGAAACAGGATGCTGCCGCCGTCCGGCCGGTAGATGCCGGCAAGCGTCTTGATCAGCGTCGACTTGCCGGCGCCATTCTCGCCGAGCAGTGCCAGGATCTCGCCCTTGTGCAGATCGAGGGTCACGTCGGAGAGCGCGCGGGTGCCGCCGAACTCCTTCGTAATCGACTTGAACTCGATCAGTTTTTCCTCAGACAAGAGCGTTCCTCCCAAGATCGCCAAAATTATGTTATCGATAACATTTCTGGGCGTCAAGCAACAAAATCAGAACCCGCCGATCAGCCGATCTTACCGTCGAGCAGGCGCATCATCTCAGCCGAATCCCTAGGCCCCAGACCAGCCGCGCAAAGCAGGCGGTGAACCTCCACGACCTGTCCGGTCATCGGCATCGGCGTCTTTGTCTTCAGGGCAAAGGACTGCAGCGAATCCAGATCCTTCAGCATGTTGTCGATGCGGCCAGTCGGTGAAAAATCGCGAGCGGCAAACTTCGCCATGAACTCCTGCATGATGCTGGAATCGGCACGTCCGCCCTTGAGTGCCGCCGGGATTGCCTTCGGATCGACGCCGCCGGCTTCGGCGAGCTTCACGGCTTCGGCAACAGCCTGGAACAGTACTGCGCAGAAAAGCTGGTTGATCAGCTTGGTGGTCTGCCCTGCCCCGCTCGGCCCCATCAGCGTGTAGTTGGCGCAGAGATGCCGCATCACCGTACGCGCGTGTTCGAAGTCAGCCACCTCGCCGCCCGCCATGACGGTCAGCCGGCCGGCCAGCGCACCGGGAACGCCGCCCGAAAGCGGGCAGTCGAGCCATTTCATGCCGGTCTCGGCCGCCAGTTTCTTCGCCATCTGCGCGGTATCGGCCGGGTCGATCGACGACATGTCGATCAGCAGTTTTTCGGGCGACGCCGCCGCCGCCACACCGCTATCGCCAAACACGACGGCACGCACGATGTCGGCATGATTGAGGCTGAGGATGACGAAGTCGCTGGCGCGCGTCGCCTCGGCAATCGACGCGGCGGCGACAGCGCCCTTCGCGGTTAGGGCGGCGACCTTGGCCTTGTCCAGATCGAACACGGTGACCGCCAGCTTTGCCTCGATCAGGCGGGTGGCGATCGCCGATCCCATGATGCCGGCGCCGACAACGGCGATTTTTGCTGCTTCTGTCATGTCAGCATGCCTCTTTCTTTGTCCCGGCAGCAGGCGCGACACTGAGGGCGCCCAGCCCCTTCAAAGCCGCGCCGACAATGCTGTCGACCGGAGCGTTGATATCCACGGTGACCACCAGGCTCTCACCATCCGGATTTTCCAGCGCAGCGAATTGGCTGTCGAGCAGCGCCGGCGGAAAGAAATGGCCGCTGCGCTCGGCGAGCCTGGCTTGCAGCAGCGCGCGCGATCCCTCCAGGAATATGAAAACCACCGACCCGCCCACCGCATGGCGAAGCCGATCACGATAGGATTCCTTCAGTGCAGAGCAGCTTACGACAAGCCCACGGCCCTCCTCATCTGCCTGGCGCAAGGCTGCACCCACCAGATCCAGCCACGGCCAGCGATCATCGTCGGTGAGCGGGATGCCGGCCGACATTTTCTCGACATTGGCGCGCGGGTGCAGCGTGTCGCCTTCGACGAAGGCAAGGCCAAGCCGCGCGGCGATCTCGATACCGATTCTGGTCTTGCCGCAGCCGCTGACGCCCATCACGACGATGAGCCGGGACTCAAAGGCAGGTTGTGATGCCGCCATCGACATAAAGCGTGTGTCCGTTGACAAAGGATGAGGCCGGTCCGGCCAGGAAGACCGCCGCGCCGATCAGTTCGCCGACATCGCCCCAGCGCCCGGCCGGCGTGCGGTTGGTCAGCCAGGCCGAGAATTCGGGATTGTCGACCAGCGCCTGGTTGAGCGGCGTCTTGAAATAGCCCGGCGCAATGGCGTTGACCTGCAGGCCGTGCTTGGCCCAGTCGGCGCACATGCCGCGCGTCAGATTGCGCACCGCGCCTTTGGTGGCCGTGTAGGGGGCGATGTTGGGACGGGCGAGTTCGCTCTGCACCGAAGCGATGTTGATGATCTTGCCGCGCCGCCGCGGGATCATGTGCCGCGCCACCGCTTGTCCGACGAAGAACACGCTGGAGATGTTGGTGCGCAACAGCTCGTCCCATTTGTCGGCGGGAAAATCCTCGAGCGGAGTGCGGAACTGCATCCCGGCATTGTTTATCAGGATATCAATGACGCCAACCGTGGCCTCGACCTCGGCCACACCCCTGGCGACCGCAGCATGATCGGTGACGTCGAAGACGGCACGGTGAGCCTTGTGTCCCTTGGCCACCAGCGCATCGACCGCCGCCGTGATTTTTTCGGCGCTGCGGCCGTTGAGCACGATTTCAGCACCGTGCTGCGCCAGCCCCTCCGCCAATGCCAGGCCGATCCCCTGCCCTGAACCGGTGACCAGCGCCCGCATTCCAGTCAAATCGAATAACGAACTGTCCACGTGCTTCTCCCGAGGATGTCCCTGAAGAGGATGCGATTTCCATCGCGCCATCGCCAGCACCTATTGACATGAATGTTATCGATAACATAGTCAATAGGGAAAATGAACTCCCTGAGGAGACGACGCAGTGACCGACATATTGATGACCGGCCCCTATCCAGATTGGGACATGGCGGACCTCGAGGGCAAGTATCGCGTCCACAAGCTGTGGCAGGCCGAGGACAAGGACGCGCTAGTCGCCCGTCATTCCGGGGCCATCCGGGCCATCGCGACACGCGGCGAGCTAGGCGCCAGCGCCGCCCTGATGGCGAAGCTGCCGAAGCTCGAAATCGTTTCCTGCTACGGCATGGGCACCGACGCCATCGACCTTGCCTACGCGAGAGCGAATGGTATCCGCGTCACCAACACGCCGGACGTGCTGACCGAGGATGTGGCCGATATCGGCATCGGCCTGCTGCTCGCCGTGGCGCGCGAGATTCCGCAGGCCGACGCCTATGTGCGCGCCGGAAACTGGCGCAAGGCCAACATGCCATTGGTCACGCGCGTCTACGGAAAAAGGCTCGGCATTGTCGGCATGGGCCGCATCGGCAAGGCGGTGGCCCGGCGTGCGGCTGCCTTCGACTGCGAGATCGCCTATTTCGGCACCCGCAAACACGACGACCTGCCTTACGACTTCGTGGGCGATCTGGTCGATCTGGCACGTGGGAGCGAGTTCCTGATCGTGACGCTGGCCGGCGGCGAAGGGACGAAGAACATCGTCAACACAGAGGTTCTGGCAGCGCTCGGGCCGGACGGCATCCTGATCAACATCTCGCGTGGCAGTACCGTCGACGAGACCGCGCTGCTCGCTGCACTGGAATCCGGTGCGATCAAGGGCGCCGGGCTCGACGTGTTCTGGAACGAGCCGAGGATTGACGAGCGCTTCGCGAAGCTTTCCAACGTAGTGCTGCAGCCGCATCATGGCAGCGGCACCGTGGAAACCCGCAAGGCCATGGGTCAGTTGGTTCGCGACAATCTCGCCGCCCATTTCGGCGGGCAGGCCTTGCTGACACCGGTCGCCTGAGAAAGGATCACCTTCATGAAGTCGATCGTCATTCACGCGGCCAAGGACCTTCGGATCGAAGAGACAGATCCGGGTGTTCTTGGCGACGGGCAGGTCGAGATCGCCGTCGAAGCCGGCGGCATCTGCGGTTCGGACCTGCATTACTATAACCATGGCGGCTTCGGCGCGATCCGCCTTCGCGAACCGATGATCCTTGGCCACGAGGTTGCCGGTACAGTCAAAGCCATGGGTGGCGGCGTTTCCGCTCTCGCCATCGGCGACCGCGTCGCGATCTCGCCCAGCCGGCCCTGCAATGCCTGCCGCTATTGCCTGCAAGGCATGCAGAACCAGTGTCTCAACATGCGCTTCTACGGCAGCGCCATGCCGATGCCGCATATACAAGGGGCGTTCCGCCAGCGCCTGATCGCAGAGGCGTGGCAATGTCACAAAATCGCCGACCATGTTTCCATCAACGAGGCCGCTTTTGCGGAGCCCCTCGCGGTTACGCTGCATGCGATGAACCGCGCCGGCTCGCTGCTCGGAAAACGCGTTCTGGTCACCGGCTGCGGGCCGATCGGCGCGCTTTGCATCCTGGCCGCGCGAGCCCACGGCGCGCGCGAAATCGTCGCCACCGATGTCATGGACGGCGTGCTGACAAAGGCTGAGGAGATCGGCGCCGACCGTACGATCAATGTCGCGACCAATGGCGAAAAGCTCGCCGCCTACAATGTCGACAAGGGCAGTTTCGATGTGATGTTCGAGGCCTCCGGCAACGAGCGCGCCGTGCGTGCGGGGCTCGATGTGCTGAAGCCGCGCGGCGTGCTCATGCAGCTCGGTCTCGGCGGCGATCTGTCGATCCCGCAGAACCTCATCGTCGCCAAGGAGATCGAGATGCGCGGTACTTTCCGTTTCCACGAGGAGTTCGCGCTCGCCGTCGATCTGATCAAC
The DNA here is from genome assembly GCF_042682145.1 of Mesorhizobium newzealandense. Classification (NCBI taxonomy): domain Bacteria; kingdom Pseudomonadati; phylum Pseudomonadota; class Alphaproteobacteria; order Hyphomicrobiales; family Phyllobacteriaceae; genus Mesorhizobium; species Mesorhizobium newzealandense. Next base: position 306,866 of record NZ_JBHUGZ010000001.1, read on the forward strand.
CAGCGCCGGGTGGATGTCAAACCGCTGCTGACTGGCATCTATCCCCTCGACGAGGCGGTTGCGTCGGGGGCACATGCTTAGACCACGTCGGCGCCGATCGCCGTCAAAGCGGCGCGTGCCACGTCGAAATCCTGCTCACCGGTTCCCGAACCGACACCGATGCCGCCCGCCAGGCGGCCACCGAAGCGGATCGGCAGGCCGCCAGGCAAATTGGTCACGGCGCCCTGTGAGGCTATCCCGGCGGAGAGTGCCGCTTCGAACGCCATGCCGCCGGTGGCTGCGTTGATCGACGCCGCCGTGCGCGCCTTTGCCTGCGCCGTGCGCAGGCTCAGGAACCGTGCGCCGTCCATGCGCAGGCTGGCGAGGGTCTCGCCGCTTGCATCGACGACCACAAGACATTGCGGCACACCCATCGTGACGGCGCGTGCGGCTCCGGCAGCCACGGCTTTCAACGCGCCGTCATGCGTGAGGCTGATGGTCTCTCGAAACATCACAATAGGACCTGCCCTTCACTTGAAATTTTCTGCAGGAGCTCAGGTGCTTTCGCGCTCGACGACGCGATAACCGGTCAAGATGATTTCCTGTTCGTGCTTCTTCTCGCCGCCGCGGATGATCTGGATAAGCCTGCGGGCAGCCTGTCGCCCGATGCCAAAGCAGTCCACGTTCACGGTGGTGATGCCGGGGTGGCAGAAGGCGGCAACCTCATAGTCGCCAAAGCCGGCAATGGCGATGTCCTGCGGGACCCGCAGTCCACGACGCTTGCATTCCATCAGCGCGCCAAAGGCCGAGAGATCGGAAACGCAGAGCACGGCCTCGGTGTCCGGCCAACGTTCCAGCATGCTGATAACCGCCTGGCCACCTTGTTCGATGGAGATCGGCGGCACGCCGAAGGAGACGAGCCGGCCGGTCGGCAGGCCGAGTTCCTCGATGGCTCGGACGAAGCCTTCGCGCCGCTGGCTGCCACGCGTGTCGCGCGAGGTCGTGCCACCGATGTATCCGAATTTTCGGTAGCCTTTCCTGGCCAGCGTCTTGACGAGAAGCCCCATCGCCTCTTCGTTGGAGAATCCGACCACCTGGTCGATGGGTTTCGCCGGCAACTCCCAGGTCTCGACTACCGGGATGCCCGCGTTTTCAAGAAGCCGGCGGGCGCGCTCCGTATGGGCGCCGCCGGTCAGAATGATGCCTTCAGGCCGTCGACGGAGCATCGCTTCGATCAGCTTTTCCTCCTTCTCGACCGTGTAGTCGGTGTAGCCGAGCAGAAGCTGGAGCCCCGTGCTCTCCAGTTCATCCGTAATACCGCGCGCCGTGTCGGCGAAGTTGGAATTGTTGAGCGATGGAACCATCGCAGCAACAAATCCAGTCTTGCGCGAGGACAGGCTGCCTGCCGACTGGTCGAGCACGTAGCCGAGGTCGTTGACCGCGACCATGATCCTTTCCCGAGTGGCCTTCGACACCCGGCTGCCTTCCTTCAAGGCTCGCGAGACTGTCATGGTCGACACACCCGCCCGCAGCGCCACGTCGACCATCGTCGGCGCGTGGCTCTCGCCCGGTCTCGATGAGGCTGCCTTCGCCATCACGCCCCTTTACCGGCTGTCCGTGTCGGTCTGCTCATGGCAAACATCAAATCTGGCGTCCGGCATCGCTTATGAAACACCCATCGGAATCAGAATAGATATGTTATCGATACCACGCAGGCGTGACAATAGCCAAGACGAGAAGTCCCGTGTCCGCTCGTGTGGGAAAAACTTGTTTACGCGGTCTCTGTTCGACAAGAACCGATGTAACCAGATTTGAAGCAGCCACGAGGCAGGGTGCGCTGAAGAAGCCTAACCTCGGCCGTGATCGAACCAACCTCCGGTAGGACCGGGAACATCCAAAGCCATGGGAGACCTGAGCTTTACGCCTGCCCCGATACGCTCATTGATCTCGGTCAAAGCACCTATTGACCCAATGCTTAGTCTGCGTTCATCGACAAAGGAGTTGGATCATGGTCAAGACGATGAAGGCTGCCGTCGTACGGGCATTCGGCAAGCCGCTTACGATCGAGGATGTGCCAGTGCCCCTGCCGGGGCCAGGTGAGTTGCTCGTCAAGGTCATCGCCTGCGGTGTTTGCCATACGGACCTGCATGCCGCCTCCGGCGACTGGCCAGTGAAGCCTGTACCACCCTTCATCCCTGGCCATGAAGTGGCGGGCGTCGTTGCCGCACTCGGGCCGGGCGTGACCGGTTTCAAGGAGGGCGATCCGGTCGGCGTAGCCTGGCTGCACGACGCCTGCCTGAGCTGCGAATACTGCGAGACCGGTTGGGAGACGCTGTGTGAGCATCAGCACGATACCGGCTATAGCTGCGATGGCGGCTTCGCCGAATATGTTTGGCGATCCAGTATGCCAAGGCGATGGGCTTCAACGTCGTGGCGCTCGACGTCACACCGGAGAAGCTCGCTTTGGCGCGTACGATCGGAGCGGACGTGGCCATCAATGCCCGCTCACCGGACGCAGTGGCCGACGTCCTCAAGGCGACCGGCGGCGGCGCCCACGGCATTCTGGTGACGGCCGTCTCGCCACCGGCCTTCTCCCAGGCGATACACATGGTGCGCCGCAAGGGTACGGTCGCCCTTGTCGGTCTTCCGGCGGGAGAATTCCCGACTCCGATCTTCGATGTCGTGCTGAAGCGCATTACCTTGCGCGGATCTATCGTCGGTACACGACGCGATCTTGACGAGGCCATTGCCTTCGCGGCCGAGGGCAAGGTGCGGGCCGAGATCACCAAGGCGCCGTTGAGCGACATCAACGCGGTCCTCGCGCGGCTCAAGGCGGGCAAGATCGACGGCCGCGTGGTTCTGGACCTCACCGCGCCGATAGAGACCAGCTTGAGGAAGACCGAAGCCGCATATGCCTAGGTCAATCCGGTGGCCGCGCCTCTCGGCCACCTTTGCCTGACGAGCCCCTCGGTGAGTGGAATGGATACTCCGGGATCATGCGCGTATTTGTTCTAAACGTCCGCGCCACACCACCGGCGCGGACGATCTCGTCCGGATCCTCGTTGGCCAGGGAAAAGTGCCGATCGAGCAGGTCCTTCAAGCCCGCCACGGTAGGTCGCCGGCACCAGGATTGATCTCGCACAAGGACCAGGGCTCTCCTGAGTCGCTAGGGTGCGCGCATGATCCTCAACCTGCTCATCGGCACCATCGTCATCAGCCTGACGGTCCTCATCCACACGTTTGGCCTGATCGCCGTTACCCATGCGATGGGATACCTTGTGGCACGGTTTCGCATGCACGGGCGTCACAGCCGCACGGTCGCAATGATCAGCGTGGTGATGGGCCTCTTCGCCGTCATGACCACCGAGATATGGCTCTGGGCCGGGGTGTACCGGCTGCTTGATATCTTCGGCGACTTCGAGACCGCCCTGTACTTTTCGACGATTACCTTTTCAACGGTCGGCTATGGCGACGTCGTACCCGATCACGCATGGCGCGTGCTGGCGGCACTGGAGGGCGTGAACGGATTCCTGCTCATTGGCTGGTCGACCGCCTACCTGATCGCTGCGGGAACCCGAATCGGCCCGTTCAAGGCTGGAGAGCATTTCTGATTGAGGTTGACACCCATCCGAATGCCTGATCTCGCCGACCGCGAGATGCAAGCTCGGTTTTCGGATCGAGCCTGATGCCGGTTCGTCAAGGGCGGGGAGCTCGGCTCCGAATCCCGTTCGACATCTACACCCTGACAGGCATACACGTCGCCGCCAGCGAACGCGAAGCGACTCCTTGATCGTGATCAAAGATTGCCTTGGTGAGTGGACTATGATTCCCACTTCAAAGGAGAGCCACGATGCAGAACATCAAGGTCGATGAAGCACTATGGGCATCCAGCATGTTGCCGGAGGGCATTGTAGAACGATGGTTCATCTCCAGCGGTGCCACGATCAAGGTTGGCGAGCGGATAGCCGAAGTTCGAATTGAAGACGCACTGCACGAGATCATCGCGCCAGCAAACGGGCGCGCAACGATTGTCGCGGCAGTCAACGCCGTCATCGAACCCGGTTCGGTGCTCGCAACATTGGATGGCACGCTGCGGCCTGGCTGACGACGCTCGACCGGGATAGCGCCCCTACCTGAACAGCGTTCCCTAAGCCTTAAAACGGCAAAGAATCGACGCAGAACAGAGAAGATTGCACGATGCTGATCCGCACACTCTCCGTCCTGGAATGCACCAAAATACTAACGGCCAATCGAGTGGCCCGCCTGGCATGCGCCAAGGACGGACAGCCGTATGTGGTTCCGGTGCACTATGCGTACGCCGACAGTCATCTCTACGCGTTTTCCATGCCGGGCAAGAAGATCGACTGGATGCGCGCCAACCCACGTGTGTCTGTCCAGGTCGACGAACGCGGCGAAGGACGGGGCTGGAAAAGCGTGGTTGTCGATGGCCGCTATGAGGAACTGCCTGACCGGATAGGCCACAAGCTCGAGCGCGACCATGCCTGGACGTTGCTGAGCAAGCATGCCGACTGGTGGGAGCCCGGCGCCCTCAAGCCGGTGACGCCTCCGGTGTCAGATAGCACGCCGCACCTATTCTTCCGGATCCTCGTCGAGCAGGTGTCCGGCCGGGAAGCAAGTGAGTAGGCCGCTTTCGACCGCTCTATGCATCGCGGGGAATGTTGGCAAACGACGGGTTTGGCAAACTGGAGGTGCCCGCAGCGACGCAGCGGCTATCCTCAACGCGTTGCGCGCACTTGGTGATGGACATCTCGGATGCGCATGAATGATGATGTCGATGAGCGGGGTGGACAGCATCATGGCGCAGCAGAATCTGGTGGTTTGCAACAAATGCGGTGGAGTCAACCGCCTGCCGCCGGCTCGCAATGCCATGGAGGCGAAATGTGGAGCGACGTCGATGTCGCGACGTTCGATCATCAGACCGCGCGCAGCAGCCTGCCCGTTGTCGTCGATGTCTGGCTTGGCATTCGCAGCATCCCTGCCATGATCCTCTTCGGCCGGCGCGAAGTCGCGCGCACATCAGGCGCAATGACGGCAGGCCTGATCGCCAGGTGGGTTCGCGTCCGCCTGCCGACGGTCGCCGACTGAAAGTCGCCGCGCCAATGGACCCACTCATCGCCCGGCTCGGACTGGCCCTCGCAATAGGCCTGCTCGTCGGTTTGGAGCGTGGCTGGCAAGAGCGGGATGCACCTGATCGCAGCCGAACGGCCGGCATTCGGACATTCGGTATATCCGGCCTGCTCGGCGGCGTTCTCGCGGCACTGGCCAACGCGCTCAGCGCAGTATCCGTGCTGGTCGGTGGATTTGTCGCCTTTGCGGCAATCTTCGCGTGGTACAAGGCGCGCGAAGCGGTCCATGACGAGGATTTCAGCGTTACGAGCGTGATAGCGGGCCTTGGCGTGTTCGCGCTCGGTGCGCTCTCGGTCGCCGGTGATTACCAGGCCGCGGCTGCCGGAGGGGCAGCACTCGCGGCGGTCCTTGCCAGTCGCGAGATCCTGCACGGCCTCCTGAAGCGACTGACCTGGATTGAGCTTCGTTCGGCGTTGATCCTGGCAGTGATGACCGCGATCGTACTGCCCCTGCTGCCAAACCGGACGATGGATCCATGGGGCGGTTTCAATCCGTGGGAGGTCTGGTTCCTAACGGTGCTGATGGCCTCCATATCCTTCGCCGGCTATATCGCCGTTCGTGTCCTGGGAAACGCGCGCGGTTTGCTCGTCAGTTCGCTTGCTGGTGCAATCGTCTCCTCCACCGCCGTAACCGTTGCACTGGCTCGCAACGCCGCCTCGGCAAGCAATCCACTGCCACTCGCAGGCGCGGCATCACTGGCTGCGATGGTTTCGGTGGTACGCGTTTGCGCGGTGGTTCTGATCATCGAGCCAAGCGTCTTCGCTTCGATCGGCATTCCGGCAATTGCCGCGGCGCTCTCCTTCGCCGCTTTCGGAGCGTTGCTGCTAGCTCGGGATAGCGGGGATCGCGAAGCCGGCGCGATCGCGCGCAATCCGTTCGAGCTGGGCCCGCTGCTGCTCTTCGCCCTGCTGTTTGCCGTCGTGGCCACCGCGAGTGCTGGGCTGGCTGCGCAATTCGGCGGCCGCGGCTTGCTGGCCAGTTCGATGCTCGCCGGCGCATTCGATGTCGATGTCTCGGTGCTTGGCGCGCTGCGCCTGGTCAAGCATGCGGTGCCCGTCGAGACCGTGGGTCAGGCGGTGCTCGCGGCGCTGGCAGCAAACGCGATCGGCCGCCTGTCACTCGCAGTATTTGCCGGTCCGGCCAGGTTCTGGTTGCCTCTGGCCGGCACAACCCTGATCGCCGCGACCGCGGGTACCTGCGCCTTGCTGCTACCGCGCCTCTGAAAGAAGAGTCTTCCTTGATGCGAATGGAGGCCCGCGCCTACGGCCGCGCTATTACTCGCACAGGGAGCGGAGCGTTTCAGGCTTGCGGATTTCCAGGGTACGAAGTCCGTGAAACTTGAGCACACCCTTGTCGCGCAATCTCGATAGCACTCGCGATACAGTCTCGATGGTGAGGCCGAGGTAGTCGCCGATATCCTGGCGGGACATCGGCAGCTCGATCTGAGCGAGTTCTCCCTGGCGATCAGCCATGTCGATCAGGAAGGCGGCGATGCGTTCGATCGCTGTCTGCCGGCCGACCACCAGCAAATGTTCCTGGGCCCTCACCATGCAGCGAAGAGCAAGCGGCAGCAGTTCGCGCGATCTGTCCAGGCCAGCCACCGGCCGGAATGTCCGCAGCCCTGTCGTAACGATGGCCTCGGCAAAGAAATGGTGGGCAAGATCGGCTTCAAATCCAAATGTCTCTCCGGCCAGATGGAACGCCGTAATCTGCCTGCGTCCGTCGGCGAGGAGCCGGTAAATGCGGACCGCGCCGAACTCGATCTGGTAGTGGGAAGCGACCTTTTCGCCTTGCGCGTAGATCTCCGAGCCTGCATGGAAGAACGAGAGCGGCACCGGCCGGCCATCTTTCGACACGTCTGGCTGCTGGGCCACGCCGTTCAGGATCTCGAAGGGCGTCCGAATGTTGACGATCGCGTTCATGGCTGTTTCCCAGATTTCGGTGAAACAGCAATCGCGCAGAATGCCGGCCTGCGAAATTCGGTTATGTCCTAAGGGGTTTTACTTAGAGCATGATCCCGAAAAGTGGAATCCGGTTTTCGGAAAAGATCATGCTCAAACACTAGTCCGCGAGGAGATGGCGGGCTGAAAACGCCTGCACCATGTCTATCAGGTCATTCCCCTCGACCGGTTTGGTGACGACCGCGAACCCTTCGGTGCCAGCGGATGGATCAATACCTTCCACAAGCAGAATCACCCGCCCGGCGAAACGGGCGAGCGGCTGGCGTCCGGCAGGACTGAGCCGGATTGCGCTTTCATCGACGATGACGCAGGCAGCGGCATTTGCCGCGGGCGAAGCCTCGACTGTCGAAAGCAACGCATGCGATTCGACCGGGAAGCCTTCGACCTCGAGCGCGAACTCGAGCGAGCGCCTGAGCCCGGGGTCGGGTGCCACGACTAGGATGGTTTTGGCGGCGGGCAAGGATCACGGCTTCCGGATTTGCCAGCGAGGTCATCCCGCCAGTCATTTCACAACAAGCGGCAATCTGGCGCTTCACGCCTTGCGCCAGATCAATCCTTGTGAAATCGGGCCGAGGGGGAATCAGGCTGGACCGAAACCGGCGGCCAATGCCATCCGGACAAGCTGCGGCAGGCTTTTTGCCTGCATCTTGGCCATCACGCTGGCGCGGTGCACCTCGACGGTGCGTGGACTGATGTTGAGATCATAGGCGATCGACTTGTTCGGCAATCCAGCCACCACACCAGAGAGAACCTGGCGTTCGCGGTCGCTCAATCGCCCGAGCCTTGTCTCGATCGAAGCGACATCGTCGAGTTCTGACGGTTTGTCGACAAGTTGTTCGGCCGCACGCTCGATCGCTTCAATAAGGACAACGTCCTCGAACGGCTTTTCGATGAAATCCGTGGCGCCGGCCTTCATCGCCTCAACCGCCATGGGGACATCGGCGTGACCGGTGATGACAACGGCCGGCAGCGACGCATTTGCTTTCACGAGATTTCGCAAAAGCTCCACCCCGGTCATGTCAGGCATGCGCAGGTCGGTCACCAGAACGCCGTTTCTTATGCCCGATGCCGCAGCCAGAAAGTCGGTTGCGCTGTCGTGCATCTTGACCGCGAATCCGGACATCGTGAGCAGAAAAGCCAACGACTTCCTGACCGGTTCCTCGTCATCGACGATGTGAACGATGTAGTCACCCGTCTCCATGCGCGTCCTCTTCCTTGAATGTGGGGAGCGTGAACCTGAATGTTGCGCCACCGGCGGCGTTCTGGCTCACCGTCAGCATTCCACCGTGAGCCTCGACGATCCGCTTGGAGATAGACAGTCCAACCCCCATGCCTCCGGGCTTTGTCGTCACGAAGGGCTTGAAAAGCTGGGCGGAAATCTCCTCGGAAATACCTGGACCGGTATCTTCGACCACGACAGCGATTTCGCCGCCCTCCGCGGCATGCGTGCGCACAACCAGCTCGCGGCGCGCGCTGTCGCGCATGGCTTCCATGGCATTTCGCATCAAATTGGTCAGCACCTGCTGGATCTGTATGCGGTCGACCATCACGGTTGCCGGTCCCGGCGCGAACTCGAACACTGTCCGCACGCCGCGCTCTCGCGATCCCACCAGCGCCAGGGCCCCTGCCTCCTCCACCAGGCTGCGAATGTTCTCCGGCGCTTTCTCGGTGGCGCCTTTGGTGACGAATTCGCGAAGATGACGGATGATCTGTCCCGCACGCAGCGACTGCCTTGCGGTTTCTTCCAATGCAGCCCTCATCTTTGCCGCCACGGCGTCATCCATGTCGCGCAGCAGGCGGGCGCAGCCTTGAACATAGTTCGCAATCGCGGACAGCGGCTGGTTCAACTCGTGAGCGAGTGTCGAGGCCATTTCGCCAAGCTCGTTGAGGCGGGCTAACCTCGCCAGTTCGCCCTGGATCTCATGCAGACGTGCCGCAGACTCCTCACGCTCCGTAAGGTCTCGGATGAAGCCGGTAAAAAAGGTCTTGCCGCCCGACTTCATCTCGCCGACCGCCAATTTCATCGGAAACGTCGAACCATCCTTGCGTCGTCCGGCAACAACGCGATCGATTCCGATAATCCGTTTCTCCCCGGTGGTCAGGTACCTGTGCATATAGCCATCATGCTCGTGGCGATAAGGCTCCGGCATCAGCAGGCGCACATTCTCTCCGACGACCTCTGCTTCGGCGTAGCCGAACTGCCGCACCGCGGCAGCATTGAACGAAACGATCGTGCCATCCTTTTCGATGACGACGGTCGCGTCGATCACCGTATCAAGAATGGAGCGAAGATGGGCCTCCCTCGTGTCGAGCGCGCTTTCGGCCCGATCAATTACCTTGCTGGCGCGGTGCAGCATTTCGCCCATCCAGGCGATCGCCAGGCCGACAAGGGCGAAGACAATGAGTTCAACCGGATTTTGGGCACGATCTGACTGAAGATTGTCCAGCCAGAACGCTCCACCCAAGGAAAGCGCTACGGACAACAACCCAGGCCAGATGCCGCCAGCGATCGACGCGACGAGGATAGCTGGGGTGAAGAGGGTAAATGTCGCCCGGTCTTCGAGAACTCCCTGCAGCAGAAATCGGAGCAGGACAGCGACCGCCACCATCAAGATGGCCAGCAGATAGCCCTTGCGCCCTTCGAAACGGCGAGACAGCACCGCCTGCAGGAAGCGTCCTTTGATACCGGTAATGTCCCGCGCTGGCATGAAATTTGTTACCGCTGAACTGAAAGGATGCCGCCAAGCTCAGCCAACGTAACTGAACGGCTGTCACTTAGTGTCTGCTCCAAAAAGAAGTGAGTGATTTCAGCGGGTTGTGATTCTGTCGGATTGCTGAGATTCGACGGAGATCATGATGCCCTGGACCGAAACCACTCGCCCTCACTATGAACGGCGCTGCCCGCGCTACGCAAGCGACCTGACGAACGCGGAGTGGGCGCTGATCGAGCCGCTGATGCCGGCGCCGAACCGGATCGGCCGGCCCCGCAAGACGGACCTGCGCGAGGTTGTGAACGCGCTGCTTTACATGGCGTCGTCGGGCGGAGCATGGCGGCTTCTGCCGAAGGACTTCCCACCGTTCTCGACGGTGCAGAAGTACTTCTGGCGCTGGCGGGACGAAGGATTGCTGCGCGCCATCAACAATGAACTCGTCATGGCGGCGCGCGAACGCGAAGGCCGGGAGGCAAGCCCGTCCGCCGGCGTCATCGACAGTCAGAGCGTGAAAACCACCGAAAGCGGCGGCGTTCGTGGCTTCGACGCCGGCAAGAAGATCATGGGCCGCAAGCGGCACATCGTCGTCGACACGCTGGGCCTGCTGGTCGGCGTCGTCGTTCACGCCGCCGACATTCAGGACCGCGACGGCGCCCCGGCCGTCCTGAAATCCATCCTCAAGCGCTGGCCGTGGCTGCGCCATGTCTTCGCCGATGGTGGCTATGCAGGGCCGAAACTGCGGGGCGCCCTGCAAAAGATCGGCAAGTTCACGATGGAGATCATCAAGCGATCGGACAGCGCCAAGGGCTTCGAGATTCTGCCACGCCGATGGGTCGTTGAGCGGACCTTCGCATGGCTGGGTAGGTGCCGTAGGCTGGCAAAGGACTTCGAGCGGTCCATCGAATCCGCACAGGCCTGGGTCCTCATCGCAAACATCCGCATGCTTACCCGACGGCTCGCAAGGGCCTGAAAACACGGCGGTCATTCCGATTCAGACACTTAGCGCATTTTTTTCCGTTCGTTGCCGAACAGAATGAGAAAGAGCGCTCGCTGCGCGAGGCAGGCAAGCCAGAGCTCCTCAGAGGAGCGCCAGATCGCGACGTCATATCCAGATATTTCGTACGCCGGTTTGCGCCAGCGCAAATCGCAACGCCATCCCGTGGAGTAGAAAGCCGCAACGGTTGATGCCGTGCTGAACCTAGGAAAGGACTATTCCATGAAACTGCCCCTGATCGCCGCGGCCATCGCGTTATTTACTCTGGCCGGCGCAGCAAACGCTGAAGAACACGTCGTGCAGATGCTCAACAAGGGCGAGAAGGGTTCGATGGTCTTCCAGCCCGCCTACGTAAAAGCGGCACCCGGAGACACCATCAAGTTCGTGCCCACCGACAAGTCCCACAATGCCGAAACCGTCAAGGGGATGCTGCCGGACGGCGCTGAAGCTTTCAAGGGAAAGCCAAACGAAGGGATAACCGTGACCATGACCCAGGAAGGCGTCTATGGCGTGAAGTGCGCCCCGCATTACGGCATGGGCATGGTGGCACTGATTGTCGTCGGCAAGCCCGTGAACCTCGACGCGGCGGAAGCCGTCAAACAGACCGGCAAGGCCAAAACGGTGTTCGCCGGGCTGTTCGGCTAGGCGACCAAGGCCGCCTCCAACTGACACCTTCATCATAGATACCCTCCGGTTAGCGATCGCCGGAGGGAAACGGCCGGACGGACCACGGGGGAGGTCCAGTCCGGCCTATTTCATTTGGAGCGCTCCGGAACACGAACTCGAAAGTCGCCCGGAAATAAATACTGTTTGCGCCAGCGCAAAGACGATCCCCACAAGCAGGCTATTCTTGGGTCATCAAGTGGTTGACGCACAAGGAGATTGAAATGCTTACGCGACGTGAGGCTCTGTTGGGATCTGTCCTTGCCGCCACCGCGGTGGCAACGGTCGGCGCAATGCCGGCTGTGGCCAACGCGAAGGAAGTGGCCGGACTGCCGCGCGAAAAAGTAAGCCTGGTCGCGCCACCGTTCGTCCACGCTCACGACCAGGTAGCCCAAGGCGGCCCGAAAGTCGTCGAGTTCACGATGACTGTCGAGGAAAAGCCCGTTGTCATCGACGCGGACGGGACGCAGCTCAATGCGATGACTTACAACGGCTCTATCCCCGGCCCGCTGATGGTTGTCCACGAGGGCGACTATCTTGAGCTGACGCTCATCAATCCCGACACCAATACGCTAGCGCACAACATCGACTTCCACGCTGCCACCGGTGCGCTCGGCGGCGGCGAACTGACACTGATCAACCCCGGCGAGCAGGTAACACTGCGCTTCAAGGCAACGCGAACGGGGACGTTCGTCTACCACTGCGCGCCCGGCGGACCGATGATCCCGTGGCACGTCGTATCGGGCATGAGCGGTGCGGTGATGGTGCTGCCGCGTGACGGCCTCAGGGACGACAAGGGCAAACCCGTCCGTTACGACCACATCTACTATATCGGCGAAAACGACTTTTACATCCCTCGCGACGAGCAGGGGAAATTCAAGAAATACGACACGGCCGGCGACAATTTCGATGACACCATGAAGGTCATGCGCGGGTTGATTCCGACCCACGTCGTGTTCAATGGCAAGGCAGGATCGCTGACCCGCGAGAACGCGATGAAGGCGAAGGTCGGCGAGACTGTACTGATCGTCCATTCGCAAGCCAATCGCGATACGCGGCCGCATCTGATCGGTGGCCACGGCGACTATGTCTGGGAACAGGGCAAGTTCGCCAACCCTCCGGCAAAGGACCTGGAAACCTGGTTCATTCGCGGCGGCTCCGCCGGCTCGGCCCTCTATACGTTCCTGCAGCCGGGCATCTACGCCTACGTGAACCATAATCTGATCGAGGCCGTGGAACTCGGCGCGACCGCACATTTTACGGTCGACGGAACCTGGGATGACGACCTGATGAAGCAGGTCGAAGCCCCAAGGGCCATCACGTCGTAGTGACGAGTATCCGATCCTGAAGATCGACGCGACCTCGCGCACTCTGCGCAAGGTCGCGTGCGCGCCCGGACGAAATGCCATGTCTTTCAACCCCATCGTAGCTCTCGGAAGTATCGCGATTGCCGCGCTGATCGTCGTGAGTGCGACCAGTGCGTTTGATCGGTTGGCCGGTTCGCTGGTGGCAGGCCCCGAATTTGTGACCCTCGCGCCCGGATCGTTCGACCATCCTCAGCCAGGTGAATTCCTCGGGGACGGCCAACCGGTCGCGGCGCCGCGGATCCTGGCAACGGTCAGTGTTCCGCTGAAAATCATGAAATACCAGGTGAGTGCAGCCGAATACGGACGGTGCGTGACGGCCGGCAATTGCAAGGCGGCTGACACCCTGGATAGCGGTAATTTTCCGGTCACCGGCGTAAGCCATATGGACGCCGAAGCCTATGCGGCCTGGCTCTCGAGCCAGACCGGTGCGACATGGCGGCTGCCGACAGATGCGGAATGGGCCTACGCCGCCAGCGAACGGTTCCGCGGCGACATCGAAGGCGGCGCCGGCGACCCCAACAATCCGGCGCTGCGCTGGCTCGCCCAGTATCGCACCGAGGCTTCGCTTGGACGGAAATCCGATCCCGAGCCAAGGGTTCAAGGGGCGTTTGGCATCAATTCAAAAGGGTTGGCGGACGTCGCGGGCAATGTCTGGGAATGGACATCGACCTGCTACATCCACGCAACGATAGCCGCCGACGGCACCGGCATTGTTAGTTCGATCGACAATTGCGGGGTGCATGTCGTGGAGGGCTTCCACCGCACATACATGTCCAACTTCATCCGGGACGGGAAAAGTGGCGGCTGCGCGGTCGGCACGCCGCCAGACAATCTGGGTTTCCGCCTTGTCCGCGAACGTCTCAACGTCGTGCGAGCCGCCCTGCAGCGTCTTGGGTTCGCTTGACGCGTGGATGCCGCGTTTCGAGGCGAGGATCGGAAGAGAGCATAAGCGCCGAAAGGATCAACATGAACTCATCTGCCATCGATCAGGCGCGACCGCCCGCCGAGCGGCCGTTGGCCGATCCGGGCGTTGACCGGGCGAGCATTGGCGTGCTGGTCCGCGAGTTCTACTCCAGACTACGGAAAAACGAACGGCTCGGGCCGATCTTCGCGCGTGAAATCACCGGCGACTGGGAGCCGCACCTTGAGAAAATGACCGACTTCTGGTGTTCCGTCATTCTCAAGACCGGCGACTATCATGGACGTCCGGTGCCCGCGCATCTGAAACTCAAGGATGTGACCGAGGCCGATTTCGACATCTGGCTAGCCATATTTGGCGAGACGGCTGCGGCGCTCTTTGCCCCGGAAACGGCTGCGGTCTTTGTCGATCGTGCCGAACGCATTGCGAAAAGCCTGAAGCTGGCGATGTTCTTTCGCCTTCCGGTTCCCAATTCATCGGCAACCGACATTGCGACAGCCGAGGGCGGCTGAGCCGGACCTTGCCTGGCGAACTCCCGCCAGGCGGATGTTCGAAAACGACAATCTGTTTGGGTGCAATCAGCTTCGTCTTTGCGCCAGATCAAATCAACCGCCGCACAGCCGTGCGAAACCCGAGGGACGATTTCGCCCTGACGGGCATCTGACGGTGGACGCACATGCTTGCTCAACTGACATCTGGCGAACGCCAACTTTCAATCGTCGTGCTGATCCTGATGGCTATGGTCGGACTGGCCATGGCGGCAGCTGGTCGCGGCGATCCGATCGGCGTGCATGGCTTTATCGTGCTTGCAGCAAGCGTTGCGATGATCTTCGTCATGCTTTCGGCGCTCAATGCCCCCGAACCCTCTGCTGAACGTCTGGACCACTACTATGACGACCCGAGCAAGGTGGGCGTCATCCTGACCATGATCTGGGCGATGGTCGGCATGTTCTTCGGCGTCTGGGTCGCGAGCCTGCTGGCATGGCCCGATCTGACCTTCGACGCGGCCTGGGCAAGTTTTGGCCGCTTGCGGCCGGTTCATACGAGCGGCGTGATCTTCGGCTTCGGCGGCAATGCGCTGATCGCCACGTCTTTCCATGTGCTGCAGCGGACCTCGCGCGCCCGGCTGCCCGACCAGTTCAGCCCGTGGTTCGTCCTGCTCGGCTACAATTTGTTCTGCGTCCTGGCCGCGACCGGCTATTTCATGGGCGTCACGCAGTCGAAGGAATACGCGGAACCGGAATGGTACGCCGATATCTGGCTGGTCATCGTCTGGGTGGTTTATTTCGCGATCTACATTCGCACGCTGGCTCGCCGCAAGGAGCCGCATATCTACGTCGCCAACTGGTACTACATGGCCTTCATCCTGGTCGTGGCGATCCTCCATATCGTCAACAATCTCGCCATGCCGGTGTCGCTCGGCCACGCCAAGAGCTATTCGGCATTCTCCGGCGTCCAGGACGCCATGACGCAGTGGTGGTACGGCCACAACGCCGTCGCGTTCTTCCTCACCTCCGGTTTTCTGGGAATGATGTATTACTACCTGCCCAAGCGGGCTGGCCGGCCGATCTATTCCTACCGGCTGTCGATCATCAGCTTCTGGGGCATCACCTTCATGTATATGTGGGCGGGGTCACACCACCTGCATTACACCGCCCTGCCCCAATGGGTCCAAACCCTGGGGATGACGTTTTCTCTGGTTCTCCTGGTGCCATCGTGGGCCTCGGCAGGGAATGCGCTCGCGACCCTGAACGGCGCCTGGCACAAGGTGCGCGACGACGCCACGCTGCGTTTCATGATGGCGGCGGCCGTCTTCTACGGCCTGACCACTTTTGAAGGGTCGTTCATGGCGATCCGTCCGGTCAACGCGCTTTCCCACTACACGGACTGGACCGTAGGCCACGTCCATGCCGGCGCCCTGGGTTGGGTGGCGTTGATCACCTTCGGCTCGATCTACACTTTGGTCCCGGCATTGTGGAAGCGTGAACGGATGTATTCGGCCAGGCTGGTCGAGGTGCATTTCTGGTTGGCGATCTCGGGAACGGTCATCTACGTCTTTGCCATGTGGAATTCCGGCATCCTGCAAGGCTTGATGTGGCGGACATACAACGAGAACGGAACGCTCACCTATTCCTTCATTGAATCCATGGTGGCGATGCATCCCTATTACATCGCGCGCGCCTTCGGCGGGCTGCTGTTCCTGCTCGGTGCCATCACCGGCTCCTACAACATCCTGATGACGATCCGCGGCCATTCTCAAGCCGCGCTGCAACCGGGCGACGACGCGCCACAGCGCCATCTGGCGCCTGTCGCGGCCCAGCCGGCGGAGTGAGGATCATGCCAGAATTCCACCGCAAAATCGAACGCAGCGCCATCGGCTTCGTGCTTGCCATCGTCTTGGTCTCCAGCATCGGCGGCTTCGTGGAAATCGCCCCGCTGTTCACCATCGACGACACGGTCGAGAACGCGCCGGACATGCGGGTCTACACCCCGCTGGAGCAGGCTGGGCGCGACATCTACATGCGCGAGGGTTGCTACGCCTGCCATTCTCAAATGATCCGGACACTGCGCGACGAAGTCGAACGCTACGGCCCTTATTCGCTCGCCGTTGAATCGAAATACGATCATCCGATGTTGTGGGGATCAAAGCGCACGGGACCGGATCTGGCCCGCATCGGCGGCAAATATTCCGACGCTTGGCAAGTTGCCCACCTGATCAACCCGCGAACCGTGGTTCCGGAATCGATCATGCCCAAATTTGGCTGGCTGCGCGATAACCCGCTGCGCATCGACGACCTCGGCGAGCATCTCACCGCTCTCAGGGACGTCGGCGTTCCCTACACCGACGACATGATCGCCAATGCGACCCAGGATGCGCTCGGCCAAACCGCGCCGGACGGCGATTTCGCCGCCGGCGTTGTCGAGCGCTACGGGCAAGCAACGCAGGTCAGGGCCTTTGACGGCAATCCAGCGACCGTTACCGAAATGGATGCGCTGGTCGCCTATCTGCAGATCCTTGGCCACCTGACCGGCGCCGCCCAGGCGGAGGCTGCCGTGCAGCCGGAGGTCGCGCAATGAGCTGGGAACATGAAGCCGTCGTCGCCTTCTCCAAAAGCTGGGGCCTTTTCTACCTGATCGCGATGGCCGTGGGCGTCCTCGTCTACACGTTCTGGCCGTCGAACAAGAAGCGGTTCGAAAGGGCGAAAGACAGCATTCTCGACGGAGACGACAAGCCATGGAAATAGGCGAGCGCGATCCCGTCACGGGACAAGCCACGACCGGTCATGAGTGGAATGGCATCAAGGAGCTCTACACGCCGGTTCCGCGTATTGTATTCTTCTTCCTGGCCACCACTATCCTTTTTGCCGTGTGCTACTGGGTCCTCATGCCCGCCTGGCCATTGGGCAAGACCTACACCAAGGGTCTGCTTGGAATTGACCAGAAAACCACCGTCGACCGCCTGGTAAAGGACGCGACGCTAGAGCGTGCGGCCTGGACCCAAAAGATCGATCAAATGGATTTTGCGGCCATTCAGGCCGATCCGTCGATGATGAAGACGGTCGAAGAAACCGGCCACACCCTGTTTGGCGACAATTGCGCGGCTTGCCATGGGACCAAAGCCACGGGCGGTCCCGGATTTCCCAATCTCACCGCCGGCATCTGGCTTTGGGGCGGTGATCCGGAAACGATTGCTGAAACTCTGCGGGTCGGCATCAACTCGACCCATCCCGATACGCGGACCGCGCAGATGTTGGCCTTTGGTCGCGATGGGGTGATCGAGAGCAAGCAACTGGCTGACGTCGTCGCCTATGTGCGATCCCTCGGCGGCACTGCCGACGGCCCCGATGCCGATCCGCAAACCATTGCCGCCGGACAGGACGTGTTCAAACAGAACTGCATCGCCTGTCATGGTGACGATGCCAAAGGCAAGCACGACCTCGGTGCGCCTGACCTGACCGACAGCAACTGGATCTATGGCGGCGACCTCCAGTCCGTCACCACGACAGTCTATGGCGGCCGGCAAGGCACCATGCCTCATTGGGAACAGCGCCTCACCGCGACCCAGCGCAAGATACTCGCTCTCTATGTGCTTTCCCTCCGGAGGGTGCCCCAGTGAGCCTCCATCCCGCCCTGCCGTCGAGGCCGCGATCACGCTCGCGAACTGTCGCGCTCATCCTGGTCACGGCGGGACTGGCGCTGGTCGCCGCCGCCAACTTCCATCTGGTGTACGTGTCCTTCGCGTCGCAAGCCGACTGCGTGCCGCATTTGAAGGACCCCGGCGACCCCGCGAACAACAGCTACGCTGCGGCCAGTTCGTCTTGCTGACGCTCGAGAGGCACGGCACGACGAAACGACAGGAAGGATCATGGGAATGAGTGATCTCCATCTAGCCACTGACCAGGAATTGGTGCGAGTCGGATCGCGCAACCGCGGTCTCCCGGCCAACGCCGCGTTCGGCTGGCTGCGCGCCGGCTGGCACGACCTGATGTCGACACCGGCCCCCAGTCTCGCCTACGGGCTGGCGGTCTTTGCCGTATCCGCGCTGATCGTTGGCGGCCTTTTCCTGTTTCGGCTCGACTATATCCTGTTTCCCGCTACCGCCGCCTTCATGGTGGTCGGCCCGCTCATAGCGGTCGGCCTCTATGAAAAAAGCCGCTCGCTGGAACAGGGCAGAGCCATCTCTCTGGCCAGGATGATCTTCGTGCGGCCGGCCTCCGGCGGCCAGATTCTCTTCGTTGGCTTCATCATGCTCGGCCTGGCGCTGCTGTGGATGCGTGCCGCGGTCATCATCTACGCCCTGTTCTTCGGCTGGCGGCCCTTCCCCGGTCTCGATCACCTTGCCCCGATGCTTTTCACCACCACCATCGGCTGGGCGATGTTGGCCGTCGGCACGGTAGTTGGCGGAGTGTTCGCCGCATCCTCCTTCGCCATCAGCGCCTTTTCGGTTCCCATGCTCCTCGACCAGCGCACGGACGCGTTTACCGCGATGGGCACCAGCATTTCGCTCGTCTGGAACAATCGTCCGGTGATGATCACCTGGGGTGCAATCGTACTGCTGCTGACCCTTCTTGGTCTTGGAACCGGGCTGGTCGGATTGATTGTCACCTTTCCCCTGCTCGGGCATGCCACATGGCACGCCTACAGGACGATATCGGTTGAGCCGGGGCTGAAGGAGTAGCGGTCATGAGCTGCTGCGCACCCGGAGCCGAAGCCGCCCTGGAGATCAGCCCGGCGGGTGGGGTTGCCGGTCCACGCGAAGAGCTTTTGCTTGTCAGTCGCGATCTTGGCGGTGGCCTTTTTCAAACCGACCTGTCGGTCCCCGAAATTCATTGCGCATCCTGCATGGCCACGGTCGAACGCGCTTTGTCGGCCTTGTCTGGCGTCGAATATGCCCGAGCCAACCTTTCCATGAAACGGACCGTCGTGAAATGGCGTCCGGGCGCAGACAAGGCGCCCGATCTCATCGGCGCTCTAAGAGCTGCGGGTTACGAGTCACATTTTTTCACCACGGACACCGACCCGCGCAGTCCCGAATATTCCCGGCTCATCAAGGCGCTCGCGGTCGCGGGCTTCTGCGCCATGAACATCATGCTGCTGTCGGTTTCGGTCTGGTCCGGCGCCGAAGGCGGAACCCGCCAGGCGTTCCACTGGATTTCCGCGGCGCTCGCCTTGCCCGCGATTGTCTATTCGGGGCGGATATTCTTTTCCTCGGCATGGGCTGCCTTGCGAAAAGGCCGGACAAACATGGATGTGCCGATTTCCATCGGCGTGTTGATGGCGTTCGGGCTCAGCCTCTACGATACGATTCACGGCGGGCCGCATGCCTATTTCGACGCAGCGACATCGCTCTTGTTCTTCCTGCTCATCGGCCGCACCCTCGACCATGTGATGCGGGAAAAGGCGCGCTCGGCCGTGGCAGGGCTTGCGAGCCTCGCACCCAGGGGAGCGATCGTGGTGGATGCCGACGGCCGGCGCTATGTCCCGATTGCCGAGATCAGGCCGGGAACCTCCGTCCTCATTGCCGCCGGCGACAGGGTCCCTGTCGACGGGATCGTCATGGAAGGTGCTTCGGAACTCGATTGTTCGGTCGTCACCGGAGAATCGGCACCCAGGCCCGCCATTGCGGGAACCCTGGTCCAGGCCGGGCTTCTCAATCTGACGGGACCGCTGACGATAAGAGCCGCCGCCGAGGCAAAGGACTCATTTCTGGCGGAAATGATCCGAATGATGGAAGCCGCCGAGGGCGGCAGGGCGCGCTATCGCAGACTGGCCGATCGTGCCTCGGCGCTCTATTCGCCTGTCGTGCACACCATCGCGCTGCTCTCTTTTCTCGGGTGGCTCTCCATCACCAGGGATTGGCACGCATCGGTTTCGATCGCCATCGCCGTGCTGATCATAACGTGCCCGTGCGCGCTCGGCCTTGCGGTTCCGATCGTGCAGGTCGTCGCTGCCCGGCGCCTTTTCGAAAGAGGCGTGATGGTAAGGGATGGCTCTGCTCTCGAGCGCCTCGCCGAAGTCGACACTGTGCTGTTCGACAAGACCGGCACGCTGACGCTCGGCCGGCCCCATCTCGTCAACAGCGCCAGCGTTGACCCCGGTGCGCTCGCACTTGCGGCCAAGATAGCATCGGGTTCGAGGCATCCGATGTCCGTCGCAATTCTCGCTGCCGCATCGGCGGGCTCGGTTGGAGAGGCCCCGATGAACAACCTCGTCGAATACCCCGGCCGCGGCCTCGAAGCCAGGATGGGGACCTCCATCTTCCGCCTGGGCCGGCCGGAGTGGGCGCTCGGCCGCAAAATGCCGGATGGCGCGGACGGTTGGCTTTCGGTGTCGCTGCTGGTCCAGGACGGGCAGCAGCTGGCGCGGCTTGTGTTTGAAGACATCATGCGAGGCGGCGCGCGTTCGACGATCGAGCGATTGCGCCAGCAGGGCCTCGGTGTCGGGATCCTGTCTGGTGACCGCAGATCTGCGGTGGCAGGCCTGGCTTCGAACCTCGGCATCGATGGTTTCACGGCGGAAATGCTTCCATCCGACAAGGTTGAGCGGATCGCGGCTCTCACCGCTGCCCACTCCAAGGTGCTGATGGTGGGAGACGGACTCAACGACGCGCCGGCCCTCGCGGCCGCGCATGTCTCCATGGCCCCCGCGACGGCGGCCGATGTCGGCCGCAATGCTGCCGACTTCGTGTTCCTGAAGGAAAGCCTTGCGAGCGTCGCCGACGCCTATGAGATTTCACGCCATGCGGGAAAACTGATCCGGCAGAATTTCGCCCTGGCAGTCGGCTACAACGCCATTGCGGTGCCTTTTGCCGTGTGCGGGTATATCACTCCGCCCGTGGCGGCAGTCGCAATGTCGCTCTCGTCCTTGTTGGTGGTGGCCAACGCCCTGCGTTTGGGTCATGCCCCCTCTGGAAACCTGCCCGCCAGGCAAGCCGCATCCGTTCATCCGGACCTGCAGCCGATAGGTGCGGGATCATGAGTTACCTGATTGTTCTGGTGCCGGTCGCAGTCTTGATGGGGCTCGCCGGACTTGCGGCCTTCATGTGGACCTTGCGGTCGGGACAGTATGACGACCTCGACGGAGCGGCGCAGAGAATCCTTTTGGACGACGATCCCGAGTGAGCCAGAGCGTTCCGACTGTTGTAGCCTCGGCAAGACAATGTTCTGGTTTTGGAACTGGTAATTCGATGATAGCCGTCGCGTTGTTGTAGCCTATCACGACGTCGGTCGCCTGAAGGCGAAACCTGGCTAGAGCGCGGCGGGCCTGAAGCGCCGACCGTACAATCCCTGGCCGAGAATGCGAAAACCCAGTTGGAGGGGAGTTCCGTTCCTGGCGAGGGGGAGTGGGTAGCCATTGTTTTCAAGCGACCAGTGGCGGCATGATGAGGGAGGCTGAAGCCACAACCTTCGGCTATCGTGCTGCCACTTTCGCGCGGCAGTGCAGGCCCGCCGGCGCGACAAAACGTGCCTTGGGACGATGGCGAACAGCATTTCGACCTTCTTCCGCCACGGCGAGACCTTCATATTGCCTCTGCCGTTGTCTGATGCCAGGTGGTTCGCCCAAACGCTGCCATGGTACGCTGAGCACGGACCCTCGTGGCGGAAACGACGGCAAGTGCTATGAAGAAGAGGATGCCTGGATCGGCGCTGCCGCCTGACACAGAGCTGGCGATAATAGCAGCGAGAGCAGCGTTCCTGACGCTCGTCACGACCGCATCCGTTTCTGGGTCCACCCATTCCCGCATCCGTCCTATTCCGCTGACCAGGACACCGAGCAGGATCGCCATCATCAGCGATCCGAACAAGCCAAGTTGGGAAAGGACCGCGATCGGCCAGCTCGACGCCCTCGAACTGCCGAAACCGACGCCAAGGCCGCTGGTGTCCAGGAAGGACTGCAGGCTCTTGAGGTTCCAATAGGTGCGCTCATGGCCCGAGGCAGAATCCGCTTTGTTGATGATGGTGCTGTTGATCAGCCTGACGAAAGGCTCCAAGGCTCCGGCGTGGTAGAGGCTGATGCCCATAATGGCGACCAAGCCTATCGCCATCAGAGCGGTTACCTGAATGTCCTCGCGCTCAACCCGCCCCCTGAGGACTGAACCCAACATCGAGAAGGCGACCGGAAGGCACAGGAGAGTAAGACCGACGTAAGCGGTCGATGAAGTCGACAGAATGGTCAGGAAGAGCAAGATGCCCGCCAGCCACTGGGCAAGGCGTGACTTGGTCTTTCTCCAGTACGTGTAGCAGAATGCCAGGCAGGCGAGGGAAACGGCGGCGAACGAAGAGGCCTCCGAAAAAGGTCCCGTGATCCGTACGAATCCTGCCTCGAACGATCCCGTTATGATCGCGTAATTGGCGGTTCTGATCGGGGCCAGCAAGTCTCCCACTCCTGCATTCTTGCCGATAAAGTCGACCAGCCCCATGCCCGTATGCAGACCGCACCACAAGAAGAAGCCGCGGCGGACTTGGTCGATCCTTTGAGAATGTAGCAGCAGCACACAAAGCGCGATGGCGGTGAGCCCGCCAAGGATGAAGTAGCCCGTCTGTGAAATGTTGGCCGAAACCGGGGCCAAGGACGCTTCTACGACGGCGCCTCGGGTTTTCGACTGCACGAAGACGGTGGTCTGTCCTGCGAAGAATCTTGGAAACAGCCATGCCCCGATGACTGCATAAGCCATGAGGCTTGTGAGAACCCAGATCGGGCGGATGCTCCCGAACACACTTCCAAGGTCGAACCAGATGCGACGCCTGACCGTGGCGGCCATGACGAGCAGGGCCGCAAACATGGTGTAGATCAGCGGAGACGACCCACCTAAAAAGGTCAGCGTGACGATGGCCGTCGCACCGAACGCCTGGGAAGCGATCAGGCCAATGATCAGCATTCCCCTGGAATAGCGGGCAACGACCAAAATGGCCGCGCACACCAACAGCCCCACCAACGAGACCTGCATTGTCGATCGAGCCCTCCCGCTTGGTTTGGCCCCGGACTGTGCGGACGCAGGAAGCTGTCCGACCGCTCATCTTTCGGCAGATGGATATCCCGGGCAAGAGAGCCAAAGGACGTAGCCTGACACCGTATCCGCAGGACACGGGTACGCTTTAAGGCTGAATGGCTGCATGTCCCGGTTACGGCTGTGGCGTTGTAAAATGCACGGCGGCATGCGACGGCGGCCTTTTCGCAATCTGGCTACGCCTCCTGCAAACGGCTAACCCTTGATCCGCAACACCTACCAAAGAACGTCTAGATCAAGGATATGGCAACCCTATACTGCGCAGAATTGCAGACATGTTTTGCTTTCAATTGCCAAACTCTGTGGTAAACATGGGAAGGTGGGAGCGCTGGGCAACGGGCGGGTTGTTTAGAGTTTGTCCGTGAGGAGGAGAAGCGGTATGACCACTCAGGTTGTATATCGCGCGTTCGGGCCAAAGCAGTTCAGGCAGCTCAAGGAAGTTTACGAGCGTGCGCGCGCAGTGAAGGCCAAGTACCCCGAGTCCCACATTGCCAGCAAAGCTGCCAAAAGGCTGATCGACGCCTTCGAAGTCGTGATCCAGACTGACGGAACGGTTCTGGACGTGCAGTGGCTGAGCGAGGCTGATCCCCAGGGAAACGCCTGAGACCAGGCCTTCACGGGCGTCCGCGAAGGCTTGCGGTGACGGCTTCATAGTTGCTGTCGACGTCAGCCACGCGCTGCAAGGCCGATCCTGCTTGCCGTGCCAAACCAACTTGTCCTGGAATTGGCCTGACGGCGTATTCGCCGCAGGGCGGCAGGGGAGTCACCGGGGCGGGCAGTGACTCCCCTGCCCTGTCTACGCGTTCTCCACGGACAGGCCGCGTAAGCCTTGAGCAGACGCCGGCACTCCAATGTTCAGCCTTGGTAACATATGCCGTCAACGAAGCTTTTGGGGGTAAGATGTAGCGTTATCAGGGGATGCAGGCGGATGGCACTTCCGCCTATCGGATGAGGACCGGCCGAACTAACCGCAACCGGGTGATTGGCTTGTCTGATCCGACAAAAGTAAATGACGGGCTACAACTGGCCTTTCGGGGGAAACCATTATAGGTTGCAGGGAAATGACGCAATCTTGCGGAGTTTCATGCAGACGCTGTTGCAGTTCATACGCTCGCAGCCCGTGGGCGGGGTATTGTCGAAGGCTGATTGGGGCAACAACGATTTTCTCGGTGTTGCCGCAAGAGTCTACAAACCCCACTCAGTCATATGTCGCCAGGATGACGACGACGACAGGATATTCATCGTAAAGTCGGGTTGGGCCCTCCTCTACCGCGGGTTACCGAGCGGAGAGCGGCAGATCATCGACACTCCTCTCGGGGGGGACATTGTCGGTTTCCGTTCAGTGGACGGACCCCGTTTCGCGTCGCTGGCTTCGATAACCGAACTGGCTGTTTATGAAACTTCCAGGAAGGAACTGGTCGAGGCCGTCTTGTCGGAAGGCCGTCTCGGAAACAAGATCGCCTGCTCCCTGGCCCGCCTGAACGCCATCCTTGCCGAACATCTTGTGAATGTCGGGCGGCGGAACGCGATGTGCCGCACCGCCCATTTCCTGCTCGAACTGGATGAGAGGCTCTCCAAGGCTGGTCTGTCGACCCATGGAAGATATGAGTGTCCCCTTACCCAGCACGAACTGGCCGACATCCTTGGATTGACCACCGTTCACGTCAACCGGACGTTGAGGGAACTTCGTAAGGCCGATCTCGTCTCTTTCAGGGCTGGCCATGTAGAGGTGATCAACCGCAAGAAGCTGGTCAACACAGCCGGATTCGACGGTGAGTATCTCAAGTAAGGGTTATTCCTCTCGCGACAGCACCGTCTATCGCACGGCGGGAACGTGCTGCAAAAAAGCGCAGGCCACTGATATCGCGGCTGCGCTGCAGGATGGCCAAGCGGTCCCCGTCCCTGTGTCTTCAGGCGGATCGCAGCGCTTAGGGTCCGGCTTGGCTTCGGTCTCTTGGCAGGCTCAAAAATTTACCAAAAATTAACTTAAGTTAGAGACCGCTTATAAATAGACCATAGACTGGCCACGCTGTTCTAAGTGGCAGAAGCGAAGAACTGCTGAAGGCTTCGATTTGGGCATCCAGATCGCAAGCTTTCAAATGGGCTGGGTATCAAACTTCAAAACTCCAGGGACTTCAGGGGGCTGTATTTGCCGCCGTAGGGCGGCGTGTGTGGGAAAGGGTGGGTATTGGTATGGGTTCCTCAGTAGAACTGCAGAATTACACTTCGACAAATCCGTCAGGAGTTCCATCCGGCGGAACGGAAAATGTCCACGGACAAGCAGGCAGACAATGCCTCCTCATCCTCGACGGAAGGGCGCTAGACCGCGAGTGTCTGGCATCGGCCCTCGAGGATCACGAACTGGGCATGGCGGTCGTCGCCATGGGTTCGATCGAAGAATGGCGCATGAAAAAGGGGGCGGCCCCTCCACTTGCAGCCATACTCTTCAACCTTGGCGGCCGGAAGGTCACCGATCACGGCATCGCCGACGAGATCAGGCATATTTCGTCCGAGTTCAAGTCAGTCCCCGTGGTCATCCTGGCCGACACCGAAGACCTTGGACAGATACTGACGGCTCTCGAATGCGGCGCACGCGGCTACATTCCGACCTCGGTCGGGATCGACGTCTGTGTCGAGGCGATCAACCTTGCGGCAGCGGGAGGCATCTTCGTCCCGGCGAGCAGTGTTCTTTCCATGCGGCACCTTATAGGTTCAGGTAGCCGCGACACGCAGCCATTGACGGGCATGTTCACGCTCAGGCAGGCAGAGGTCGCCCAAGCACTACGGCGCGGCAAGGCGAACAAGATCATCGCCTACGAACTGAACCTGCGCGAAAGCACCGTGAAGGTCCACATCCGAAACATCATGAAGAAGTTGAAGGCGAGCAACCGCACGGAAGTGGCCTACAAGGTCAATGATCTCTTCGCAGAAGGAGCTCTGGCCGAAGAGTGATCGCAAAACAATAAACGACCCGCCTTGGGTGAAACCTAGCGGGTCGTATTTGTACCGCACTACACATTCATTCAATGAAGGTCGATTGATTTCCGTTGCCGCGAATGGCATCGGGGCCGCCCGAGACACACGGCCGCCCTGCGACGCGATTCGTTGCCCCGAACTCCTGACAGTGTGCCGCAGGTGGATATTTACGGAGTGCTCCGCAACGCCTGGACCCGTAGCGATGATCTATTTCTGTAGCACCTGAAAAGCTGTTCCATTTGCTCGATATCAAAGTCAGTGCCCGCCTATGTATCCACCATAAGTGCTAACCGATGACCTTATGGAGAACGCGAAATCCTGAACCGAGCATGTAGACTTGCTGCCGGAATGGAGTGGTCGGCATGTCTGAGCAAAGCCTTCGTTTTCGCAAATCCGTCCGCCTGCAGGAACGCGGCCGTGAATTGATCCCGGGCGGTAGCCACACCTACGCAAAAGGCGAAGACCAGTATCCCGTCCTCGCGCCGGGCTTCATCGAGCGTGGGCTGGGATGCCATGTCTGGGACGTCGATGGGAACGAGTACATCGAATTCGGCATGGGCAACCGTTCCGTCGGGCTGGGGCACGCCTACCCGACCGTGGTCAGAGCGGTGGAGACGGCCCTCCAAGGTGGATCCAATTTCACGCGGCCCGCCAGGATCGAGGTCGACTGCGCCGAGACGTTCCTGGAGCTCATCGGCGCGCAGATGGTGAAGTTCTGCAAGGACGGATCGGATGCGACTTCGGGAGCCGTTCGCCTTGCCCGCGCTTACACGGGTCGCGATCTCGTTGCCTGCTGCGCCGACCATCCCTTCTTTTCGACAGACGATTGGTTCATCGGGACCACACCGATGAATGCCGGAATTCCGGAGGCGGTCCGAAAGCTCACCGTCACTTTCCGGTACAACGACATTGCCAGCGTAAAGGATTTGTTCGACAGGCACCCCGGCAAGCTGGCCGCCCTGATCCTCGAGCCTTCCCGCGGCGACGATCCGGTGGACGGATTCCTGCATGAGGTCCAGCGTCTCTGCAGGGAAAAGGGCGCACTGCTCATTCTCGACGAGATGATCACCGGGTTCAGATGGCATGCGGCCGGGGCGCAGAAGCTCTATGGCATAGAACCGGACTTGTCGACATTCGGCAAGGCGCTTGGTAATGGGTTTTCGGTCTCGGCCCTGGCGGGAAAACGCGAATACATGCGGCTCGGCGGCCTCGAGCATACGGACCGCCCAAGGGTGTTTCTGCTGTCGACCACGCACGGCGCGGAGACCCATGCGCTTGCGGCAGCGATCGCGACCATGCGGACTTACCAGAACGAGTCCGTGATCGAGCACCTGCACCGTCAGGGGACGAAACTGAGGAAGGGGATCGCAGAGGCTGCTCGACGGCATGGGGTGGATGGGCACTTCAAGGTTGTCGGCCGTCCCTGCTGTCTGGCATATGCCACGCTCGATCCCAACGGCAAGCCGTCGCAGGCATACCGCTCGCTGTTCCTCCAAGAGACGATCAGGCGTGGAGTGCTCATGCCGTCTCTCGTCGTCAGTTACACCCACGACGACGCGGCCGTCATGAAGACGATAGAGGCCGTCGACGGTGCACTGGCGGTGTATGCGCAGGCCCTGGAATCGGGAACGAGCCGTTTCTTGGTAGGCCGCCCCACGCAGGTTGTCTTCCGCCGTTTTAACAATAGCGATGGCCGAGCTGAAATGACGACTCCAGAGAACCCTCAAGCCGCGAATAATGCGACCATGGGGCAATCTGAAACCCGGCTCGCGGCAACATCTTGACGCCACGAAGGCGTTGCTTTCTCGTTCTCTTGCATCAAAGAAGGACCGTATACGGCAACCCTGCATTATCTTCGCATGGGGCCATGGGACAGGATCTCACTTCGGTTGCTGAAACAGCACGGCTGTCAAAGCCCTTCAGGCGAGGGAGGTACAAGGCACGGGCCGAAAGCCATCGCTGGCTTGCACAGGCGCCTTGCTGCCGCGGAAGCCGCTGATCAATCTGCAGTGGGAACAGGCTCGGGGAAGGTGTAAATGCCCACCCATCTAACGGCTTCCTCGATCGTATCGAAGTTCTTGTGCTGCCCGCTCAGCAGCCCGAAGCCTGTCTCTAGGAACCATTTGCCTTTCGTGGAGTAGGCTTCCTCGTCGATCCGGGTAAGGACGGCGACCAATTGGTCGGATTTCCACACCAGAACCCCGGATTCTCCGCCCTCGACCGTTCCGATCCGAGCTTCACTGAAAGAGAATTCAGGCGCAATGTTTGCATTGCCCATTTTGATAAAAATCCCTTCAACTTCAAAATGGATGACAGAAAAGGCAGACAGGAAAAGCCGGTGTTTTTCACCCAGCGGCAGCGAATTTAGTAACAGATCGCCCGGTCAGTGCAACTCCCTTTCACCCGTTTCATTCGGTCATCCACCGTTCGTTTCCTGGCGAGAAAATACGGGCAAACCGCTACAGAATTTTGGCCTTTCGAAGCGTGAAGGCCTCGGCAAAATGCTCGGGCGCCCGGCATTCCATCCCGCGCAACCGCGCAAGCCCGGCGAATGTCTCCCGGTCGAACCAGTCCTTGGAGCGTTGCGTCCCGAAGTGGTCTTGGAGGAGTTCGATCTTGCGTTCCAGCACCTTGGCCGTAAGCGGCACGTAGGCATTGGGTTGGCAAAGATCGCCGTCCCATTTCGGAATCTCGTATTCGAGCACTAGGTGATCGCGGAAGACGTTCCAGGTCAGTTGGTTGACCTCCCGGTGGTCCTGATGGGCATCGAACCTGGCGTGGGTTAACACCACGTCGGGATGAACCCGCGATCTTACATCGATCAGCCACTGCTTTATCGATCGGCTATGGGTGGGGAAGTAGCTGTCTTCGAAATCCGCAACGTCGACCGTGGACGAGCGCGCGCCTTCGAGGAAGGCCTCGGCCGAAGCCCTGGCTTCTGCCGACCGCTGGCCAGCTGCGCTCAGCACGCACCAGTGGACGTCCAGTTTGACCCCCGACGCGATCAGGCCGAGTATCGTGCCTCCCGCCCCGATCTCAATGTCGTCGGAATGGGCGCCAAGGCAGAGAATCGAGAGTTCCTCGCCGCGACGTGCGAGGCCAAGTCCCCTCATGATGCAGCCATTACCATGCTGCGCCTGATTTTCTCTGCGGTGACCCTCCTATTCCAGGGCATGTCACCCTTTTCGACCATGTCTTCGAGCGATTGCCAATCACGCAGAGTGTCCATCGAACGCCAGAACCCGTCGTGCTTGTACGCCATCAGCATGTTGTCATCGATCAATCGCTTGAACGGTTCGAGAACGAGTTCCTCGCCGTCACGCATGTAGTCGAAGATTTCGGGACGGAACACGAAGTACCCGCCGTTGATCCAGATCTCGGACGTCTCCGTCGTACGGAACTCGCGCACGCGACCGTCTTCAGCGATGTCGGCCAAGTGGTATGTCAACGGCGCGCGCACGGCGAGGAAGCAGGCGATTTTGCCGCTGGCCTCGAACTTCGCGATCACATCGTCGAGGTCGACATTGGTCAGGCCATCGGAGTAGTTGGCCAGAAACATCTTCTCGTTCTTGACGTGATCCTTCGCAGCCCAGAGGCGTTCTCCGATGTTGCGCCAGATGCCCGTATCGAGCAGGGTGATGCTCCAGTCCTTGACCGTGTCACCGAGCAGCTTCACGTCCTGGCCTCCGTGCGTAACCACGCAATCGGAAAAGGTCTGTGGCCGGGTGTTCAGGAAAAAATCCTTGATGACGTTGGCCTTGTAGCCCAGGCACAGCACGAATTCGTCATGCCCGTAATCGCTATACCACTGCATGACGTGGCGCAGAATCGGCTGGTGGCCGAGCGGAATCATCGGCTTCGGTATGCTTTCGGAATAGTCGCGGATCCGGGTCCCGCGGCCGCCGCAGAAAAGGACGACTTTCATCTCCGTAACTCCGATGGATCGAGCACTGTCACGAAAGGAATTGGCACCACGAATTTCGCGCCCCAGGCGGCGACATGATGCATCTGCTGAATGATCTCGTCCTTCAGGTTCCACGGAAGGATCAGGATGTAGTCTGGCTTGGCCTGGTCGATCGCGTCGATGGGCTTGATCGGGATGTGCATGCCCGGCGTGTAGCGGCCGTGCTTGTAAGGATTGCGGTCCACCGTGAAGTCGAGGAAGTCGGTGCCGATGGCGCAGTAGTTGAGCAGCGTGTTGCCCTTGCCAGGCGCGCCGTAACCGCAAATCGTCTTGCCCTCGTCTTTGGCCGCAATCAGGAACGCGAGGAGGTCGCGCTTCGCGCGCCGCGCTTTGTAGCCGAAAGAGGTGTAGGTCGTCACTTCCGCAAGCCCATGCCTCTTTTCGCGGTCTAGGAGTTCGACGATACTGTCATCCGTGGCCCAGCTGCTGCCTTCGTTGGCAAGATAGACACGCAGCGAGCCGCCATGGGTGGGCAGCTCCTCGACGTCGATCAACCGCAGCCCGTGGCGGGCCGCCATCAGGTCGATCGTCAGCAGTGAGAAATATGAAAAATGCTCGTGGTAGATGGTGTCGAACTGGTTCTCCGTCATCAGCCGCTCGACGTGCGGGAACTCGAGAGTGACTACGCCCTCTGGTTTGAGCAGGATTTTTATTCCCGCGACGAAGTCGTTGAGGTCGGGCACCTGCGCCAGGACGTTGTTGCC
Source organism: Mesorhizobium newzealandense (assembly GCF_042682145.1). Classification (NCBI taxonomy): domain Bacteria; kingdom Pseudomonadati; phylum Pseudomonadota; class Alphaproteobacteria; order Hyphomicrobiales; family Phyllobacteriaceae; genus Mesorhizobium; species Mesorhizobium newzealandense. The sequence continues at coordinate 337,760 of NZ_JBHUGZ010000001.1, forward strand.
AATGATTAGATCGGCGCGGAGTCCTTCGGCCACCATCTGAAGTGCCAGCCGCACCCCGAAGAAGTCGACCCGGGTGGGCACGCCCTTCTCGACCGCAGCGCGCGCAACGTTGGCCGCCGGCTCGACGCCAAGCACGGGAACGCCGAGCGGCAGGAAGTGCTGCAGCAGGTAACCGTCATTGCTTGCGAGTTCCACCGCGAAGCTGTGGGCGCCAAGCCCAAGTCGCTGCGTGATCGCCCCGCAATAAGCTTTCGCGTGGGCCACCCAACTTGTCGAGAAGGAAGAGAAGTAGGCGTATTCGCTGAAGATGGTCTCGGGGCTCACATACTCCTTGAGCTGCACCAGGTAGCAGCTGTGGCAGACCAGGACATTGAGCGGATAATAGAGTTCCATCTGGTCAAGCTGGTCTGCCTGCAGGAAGCTCTCGCAAGGAGGCGACATGCCTAGGTCGACCAGGGTGTGACGCAGGCGAGATCCGCACAGCCTGCAGCTGACATTCCGGCGTGCCGTGTTTTGGTCGCGAGCGATTTCGACGGCCTGAATATTCAATTCCTTACTCCTGTCGCGCTGGATTGAAAAACGGAGACGCAGTGGCCCGACGATGAACCTGTGCCCGCCACGCCTCCGTATGGAGTGCAACGCAGGTTAGGACGGGGCGCGCCCCGAGTTCGATTTGCCAATCCGTTGTGTGCCTTAATCCTTATAGGGAAACGGCGGGGGCAATGACTCCGCAAAGCCCCCGAACGGGGTAATGCGGTCGGCCCGGCATACCGCGATCGGAGAAGCCACCTAAGGCTTAGGTAGCTCTTCCAGCCCGAGCACGCGGTGCCGACAATCGCACTGCCGATCCTTGCCCGACTACTGGGCCCGGCTACTGGGGATTTAGGGAGACATGCAGTTTACCGAAACGGAGCTGAAGGGCGTCTGGCTGATAGAGCCGGCGCCGGTGGTTGACGATCGCGGTTCCTTCACCCGCCTATTCTGTGAAAAAGAGATGGCCGATTGCGGGCTGGCGACACGCTTTGTCCAGCACAGCCGCGCACATTCGGTCAAAAAGGGAACACTCCGGGGGTTGCACTTCCAGGACGACCCCTACGCCGAGGTGAAGCTCGTATCCTGTGTCCGCGGCGCGATTTTCGATGTCGTCGTGGATCTGCGCCCGAACTCGCCGACACGCCACCGCTGGCTGGGCTTCGAGCTGACGCCCTCGAACATGAGGCAGGTCTACATACCCGCCGGGTTCGCCCACGGGCTCCAGACCCTTACGGACGATGCCGAGGTCGCGTATCTCATATCGCAGTTCTATACGCCCCATGCGTCGACGGGTGTCCGCTACAACGACCCTGCCTTTTCGATAGCCTGGCCCTTGATGCCGACGGCGATGTCGGAAAGGGACAGGACGTGGCCGTTGCTCAAGCAGCGAACGGCCGCTGCAGCCTTATGAAGCCGCGGCCAGCAGACCGTGATCCGACAGCAATCTCGCGGCAGCGGCCAATTCCCTGAATGGCAGACCCGAGCGTTCCGCCATCGAGAGCAGCGAATGCTGGCCGTCGGCCAGATTGAGCACCCAAAGCAGGGACATCGAGGTTGCACCCGAAGACGCCTGCCCGCCCAGGGCGGCGTAGAGGCCGCGCCTGCCGAGTTGTGGTTCGCCCCTGGGAGAGAGGTTCAACGGCGTCCAATCCTCTTCGACGATGTCGATCACGTCGGTCAGGATGCGGAAGGAATCCTCCAGGTGCTCCGGCTTGATGAAGTCGAGATTGTCAGCCGACGTGTGGTATTCGGGGAAGGTGCCGTGGACGCTCCGCTGGAACATGCCGACCGGAAGATTGAAGCCCGGCGAACAATACTGCCTCTCGTCATAGCCATAAGGGGAGAAATCCATCAACTTTGCCCCGGCTTCACGCCCCAGCACGTGAGCCATGGCGCGATCGATGAAGGCGTCGCCACGGCGGCTGCGCTTGTATGCAGGGCTTCCCGCGTCCCCCACGCATGACAGCACCAGACCGTGGTCGATGAGATGTGTCCGGTCCTCGTTGCGAGACAGCCACGCGATCGAACCGATCGTGCCCGGAGCGAACAGGAAGCGGTAGCTGTATCGTGTTTTTCTTGCCTTCAGGCTTTGCGCAAGGGTTGCCAGCAGGGCCAGGCCGGAACAGTTGTCGTTGGCCAATGACGGATGGCAGATGTGCGCCGAAAGAAGGAATTCCCGCTCGGTCTGCCCGCAGTGCAGGTATTCGCCGTAAGTGAGGCTGCCGTCCTTGAGTTCGGCATCGATCTCCACGCGATAGAGACCGTCGGGCATTTTGGCCACACGGTCGTAGGCTACGCAAAAGCCCCATGTCGGGGCATAGTAGCTGGTGCGGTAGGGGATCACATGCGGCTGTTCAGGCAAGGTATGGATATGCGCCTTCAACTCGTTGAGCGGCAGGATCCCCTTGAAGGGTACGCTGTAGTTGACGACGTGCAGGTTGGAGTCGGCAAAATCCACGACCGTTTGCCCGTCCGGGCCTGTGATGCTGGCCGAGCGGATGTTCCATTCCTTTGGAACAGTCCAGTCGAGAACCTGCGTCCCGGTAGGCAGCTCATGCCGTTCCAGGTCAACGTGCCCCGACAGGATATCCAGCGTTCGTCGTACACCGTCTCCGGTGATGCTCCTGCAAATCGGGAAGAGACGTTCGGCCAAGGCATAGATTTCGTGGCCGACGCCGGTGGAAGACGGGGGCGGGCCGAGTCCCTCGGGGGTTATGTGTTCCATTGCGGTTAACCCGCCGCTGCCTCCAGCTTTCGCGAAGGTTCAGTGACCCGCATCCGCCCATCCAGAAGCCGGTTGGCCAGAAGATACCGGATGTGGCCGATACGCTGGAAGCGCGGCCCCTCGAATTCCTCGAGAGTGACATTCGACTTGCCGTAGGCTCGGTAAAGCTGCTCGGCACCCCTGCGCGCATCCCACTGCGGCTTGAAGGCAGGAAGAGCGCGCGCGATCTTGCCAAAGTCGACCCGGTAGGACCGCTTGTCGGGCCCGGCATCCGACGCGAATTCAAGCCGGCATCCCGGCACGACCTCGGCGACGATTTCGGCTATGTCGCGGATCCTGTAGTTGTGATCCGTGCGTCCCACATTGAAGGCTTCGTTGTGGATGGTCTCGCGCGGTGCTTCCAGTCCGGCGATGAACGCCCTGGAGATGTCCTCGATGTGGACGATCGGCCGCCATGGCGTCCCGTCCGACTTCAGGAGGATCACGCCTTTCGTAACAGCCCAGGCGACCAGATTGTTCAGCACGATGTCGAAGCGGAGCCGGGGCGACACGCCGTAGGCCGTGGCGGGCCTGAAATAGGTGGGTGAGAAGCTGCTGTCGGCCAATTCGGAAATATCCCGCTCCGAAAGCACCTTCGACCAGCCATAGGGCGTGACCGGGTTCAACTCGCCCGTTTCGTCGACCATCCCCTCGCCCGCCTGTCCGTAATTGCTGCACGACGAGGCGAAGAGGAAGCGCGAGACGCCAGCCTCCTTGGCCGCCTTCGCGAAACGAACGCTGCCCTTGTGGTTGATCTCGTAGGTGATGTCCGGATCGAGATCGGAGAGCGGGTCGTTGGAAAGAGCCGCCAGGTGGATGACGGCATCGACCCCTTCGAGGTCGCGCGCATGCACGTCTCTGACGTCCTTTTGGATGGACGGGATGGAAGCCTGCTCTCCGCCCGAAGCAAAGGTGCAGCGCCGGTAGAGATCGCTGTCGTAACCTGTCACCGAATGCCCCGCGCGGAGCAGCATAGGCACCATCACCGAGCCGATATAGCCTTGATGGCCGGTTACCATGACTTTCATCGCACACCTTTTCTCAAGCGGATATGATCGCGCAGAGGCTACTTGGGCTGAAAACAGTGAGGGAGAACGCCAATAGGCGATCAGGATGCCCCGTTGGACGAAGCCTTGCCGCCCGCTACCTCTTTGGGGTGGTGCGCGCCTAATCCTTTCGGCGACTTTCCGTCAGAGGTCCGTCGAGAGCAGGAATCCATCCTAGGCTGCGAGACTCTCCTCGATAGGCAGGTCGGCAGTCAAACGCGACTCTCGCGTGCGCCCGATGTCCTGAGGTTCTAGCGGTGCGCGTGGTGCGCTTCACCCAGCAATGCATCGACCGTGCCGCCCTCGAATTCCAGGGTTCCCACGTCGGCAATAGCCTGCTGAGCCAGAGCGTGCTCATATACCGCGATCTCCTTGCGCCGCCTCACCTTGTTGACGAGATACGAGATGCCGTAGTCGTAAACCCATCCGGGGCCGGGAAGGCCTGTTTCTCTGCTGATCGCGCGCAGCAACGCATATTCCCTTGGATCGCACGTGCGGGCGCGCACGGGAAGGAATTTTCTGGGCCCGGTGTAGTGCCTAACCGTGGCCGTCCGCCAAGCGTGCGTGTGGAGGGCGCACTTCTGCACGTTGAGCGAAATGGGCAGCAGAAGGGTGTCGGAATCGAAAGTCATGTTGAAGACGCATTGGTCGTGCGTCGGGCACGCACCCAGGTACGGGCAGTGATCGAGGTGTTGTTCGAGGTTTTCCGAAAATCGCCTTTCCGCTTCCGTCTCCCGCCACTTGCGGGAGTTGATCAGCATCAGGCCGGAATTGAAGTAACGGGGGGACAGGCCGTATACGCTGCACCGATCGAAAATCAGGGGGTCGTCGATGCCCGTGCCGATCGAAAGGTCGAGGCAGACAGCGGCGATCTCACTGAACCCGGCGGCCTGTTCGCAGTGAAGGTCGCCGAACGCGAGCATGTCTCCGTCCAGATAGAGCACATAGTCGTAGGCTTTAGAGAGCTCCCCGATCGCATACTCCTTGAGAAGGGCCGTTTCGGTAATGTGCCGATGCTTGCCCGGCCGTTCCCTGATCTCTAAGGCTGGTCGCGCAAAGGGGGCATCTAGCACGTGGATCGTGTGGTTGTGCGACGCCAGGAAATCCTTGAAACGGGTGGGCAGGTCTTTGCGGTAGCCGACCTGGAAGAAGTGAAAATCCAGCGGGCGGCTGTGGCTGCGGGCGAACGAGGCCAGGGAATAGAGGGTTATGTCATGATAGTTCGAATCGCAAAGGTAGGCGGCTGCAATCCTTGTTCGGGAAGGCCCTGAGGAAGCAGCGTTCGCATGGATCAACATGGAGCTGGCATCTTTTCATTGTCCGTCCATTGATCGCATTTCTCCCGGGCAGGCAAAAGCTGGCAGAAGGAATTAGGCGCGCGAGATCGGACGTAACCCGTTTGGGGGTTCGGTCATCCAAAAATGGCAGGTTCCGGCTACCCCTGTTTCGTGGCACACCAAGATCGTCACGTCGGGCACTGGACACTACGCGAATGCCTAAGATCGACATAGCCATCCCCTGCTACAATCACGGGCGATTCCTCCGGCAATGCCTTGCCAGTGTACTCGGCCAGGGAGCGGAGATGCGCGTCCTCATCATCGACAACGCGTCAACGGACGGTAGCGAAGAGACCGCGCGCCGCATCGCAGCTGAGGATAGCCGTGTCGAGTTGCTCCTGCGGGAACGGAACATGGGTCCCCACGCTTCATTCAATTCAGGCATCAATTGGGCGGAAAGCGAGTATTTCATGATCCTTTGTGCCGACGATCTCCTTGCTCCGGGCTGCCTGGGGCGGGCTCTGTCGGTGTTGGAAGCCAAAACCTGCGTGGCTCTTGCCTACGGGGGCCAGGTCATCTGGGAGGAACCGAGTCCGTGTCCCGTCCCAGCGGCTGTTGGCGGCGCAATCCACACTAGCCTTGTCACCGGACAACAACTTGCAGAGACATTGTCGATGCCGCACGCGCCAATCGGAACCGGTTCCTTTGTCGTCAGAACGTCAGTCCAGAAGCACGTCGGATACTATCGCCCGGAGTTACACTACACGGACGACCTGGAAATGCTGATGCGGCTTGTGTCTCTCGGCGGTGCGGCAAAAATAGACGCGATACAGGGAATACGCAGGAGACACGGCGACAACATCTCGGCAGACTATTGGGGAAACTGGAAACGCGAACTTCAGGAACTCTTGGCAGCCTTTGAAAGTTTTTTTGCCAACGAGGGGTCCGCCTACCCCTGGGGAGCCGAAATGCGGAGAAGGGTAAGACGCAACATCGCGCACCGCGCCTATTGGGCTGGCGTCTCGCACCGCCTGCGAGGCAAAGGCCAAGGCGCGGCCGAACTTCTGCAGTTTGCGTGGTCGATCGAACCAGCCACAAGATTCATGCCGCCCGTTTCCTACCTGTGGCGGGTCGAAAACGTTGGACACCTAATAGCACATCGGATGCACGAAATCGCAGCGACAAACGCAGCAAAGCTGTTTCCCAATCGCTGATTGTCGGCGTTCGCACAAAGTTACGCCGAAGTAGCTCTCGTTGATCTGGACGGCTCTTACGTTGAGCAGAAGCGGCGCCAGCCGCGACCAACGCATCTGCCACTTTTGCACATGCGTTGATTGACGGGTTGGTTGACCGTGGACTCCACATGGACCCGATCCCCTTCGCGCCAATGGGTCGCGTAGTCAGCCAAGGGTCCAATGTTGCGGTAGACATATCCTTGGAACTCTTGGAATTTCCTGTAGAGCTTGTCGATTCTGGCGGTGCTTGTCCGGGCGCGTCTGAGGTTGATCCCGTCCGGATTGGTCGTCGAGGGCGAAGACGCGAACCGTGGTGATGGCGCGCGGCGGAGAGTTTCAATGCTGACGTTGACAACCCATGTCGGGGCCCCAGGACAGAGCGTGCTTCATCCGATCACGCTGGAAAGAAGGCAGGCGTCTTGCCTCTCGATCTGTTCCTTGAATTCGGCAAGCCGCTCACTGATTCCCTGTTCGTGTTTTCCCCGGGCTGCCGTCAGCCGCGAAAATTGCGCGACCAGCGTTTCGACATCGAAGCGTTCGACATGTTGGCAGTACTCGCCCAGGCCCATTTCCTCCATCAGCACGTCGTTCTTCCTGGCATAGCTAAGCGAGATGGTCGGCTTGCACATCTTCAATGCGCAGACAATGTTGTGGAAACGTGTGGCGACGACGATGTCGGTAAGCGCCATCTGCCCCATCACGTCGCCAAGCGAATGGACCTGTCCATGCGACAGCTTTGAGTCGGGCCTCAGGTTCCTCACGGCTGCCAGAAGCGCTTCGACGGCGACGCTGTCTTCGTCATCGCCTGTAAGAAGCCGGACATCGTGCCCGCTATCCAAGAGATAGACGACGAAATTTGCCAGCTTGCCGACGTAGCGGGAAAAGATCGACTGGCCGCCGTCGGCAAAGCCGTACCAGCCACGGTAGGCCATGACGCCGACCCCCACCCTCAGCGCGTCCGGCAGAGTCCGGGGAAACGGAATTGGCGCGGGCAGGCCGAAGGCGAGGTCTGGATAGATCGCGTCTCCGCGGGTGTCGAAGCCGACACTCTCCATGAATTCCCTGGATTGGAGGTCGCGGTAGGACCGGTAGTGCGCCAGTCGGGCCGCCGACGTCATCAAAAGGCGGCTCAGCCGGTTCCTGATTGGCCCTGCCCCGATGCTGACAAAGGCAATGCGCGTCCCAGCGAGCCGGGCGGCGAGGCACCATTTCAGGATGTCGTAAGGCATGCCTGCCGGCCTTTCCCCGAAATCGTCCAGGATTCCGGTCCCCGGGAAGATCATCACATCAGCCTTGCGAACGTGGCTGAACGCCCGCGCGAAATCGGCGAGTTTTCCTGGGATTTTCAAGAGCAACCGGTTGACCTTTCCGGACAGGCCGCTTGCCGGGCCATTCCGGCGGATCGGCAAGGTCTCGATCCCGAACGTCTGTTTGACGACCTCGGGCTCCCTGCAGACGCATGAAAGTTCCGCCTCGGGCCTCTCTCTCCTCAGAAATCCGACCATCGCTTCTAGCGAACCCTCGTTGCCGAGGTTGCCGCTGCCAAAGAGTCCGAACAAGGCTATCCTTTGAGGCGCACGGCGCACGACCGTGCGGTGCCCGCTTGGACTACCGGATGCCGCCTTGATTGCGTCGGGGGTCGCGAAGGTGTCAAAGCTTTCGGCGGCGTCATTCCTGATGGTCATTGGCTTTGAACCGGCAGTGAATGGAGTTCCAGGATCCAATCGGCATGATTGCCTTTTGGCGGCTCGAAATACCGGACATCCGCGGAAAACGGGGACCCAGGAGCCGCCTCGCTCCCTCCGGTGGAAGGATCGACCCAGCGAGCCGAGACATGCGGCCCGGCGAGCTTTGCAAGGTCGAGGGTAATGCCCCTCCCGTTAGGAAGATAGACGACCGCGAGCGACCCTCCTGTTGTCCGCGCGGACATTGTCCGGGCATGGTAATTGCCCTGTCCTCCGATTAGGAAATCGTTCCCGGTATCAGGCTCCAGCTCCCACCATTTGATCGACGAAAAATATTCATGGAGAACCTGCATGCTCCTTGCCCCTGGACTGTCGAGGGCCTTTTGCCAGGACATTTCCACTGGCCAGAGGCCTGGCCCGCCGAAATGCCAGATCGGATTGTTTCCGAACAGGTGTCCAAAAGCCCCGGAAAGAATCGCCTGGTAGGCCTGCGCGCGCAGGCGGCGCGTGTCCGCACCGTGCTCGTTTTCGTAGGCACTCTCAATCAAGAAATAAGGCATGTCGCCTGCGTGCTGGACAAGGGCCGCCGCATGGACTGGCTCGTAGGTGTAGACATTGTTTATGGAGAGCCACGGTTCGCCTCGCCAGTAGTCTAGAGCCGCCGTTTCGGGCGCGTTGTGGGCAGTTTGCAGGGCTTCCGGGTCGGTTTCCCGGATACCCTCGGCGACCGCGCTGACCAAGCTCTTATCCGGCGGATTATAGTCGCCCCCATTGACCCACATGATGTTGTCGAAGTGTCGATACCGTCGTCCGACAAAGCGTCCGTACGCCTCAAGCCTCTCTGCCCCTGCGGCCGCCATTTCCTGATACCAACCGTCACCGCCGCCGCCATATCCAAGATATGCCGGGGCGAGCAGCACCAGGAAACCAAGCTCGCATGCCCTTTGCAGGATGCGGTCGGCATGGGCGAAATATGCCTCGTTCGGAACGACGAAATCTCCGTTGTCGGCGAATGGTCTTTCACTATATGCGTTTGCAGGCGCGTTTCGGGAGAACCGGTGCTCGAGAAGGTTGATCAGCACGGTGTTGAACCCGCGAGCCTTGCGGTCGTCCAGGTAGAGGTATGCTTCCTCTTCCTCGAGATCGGCGATCAGCGACCACGCCGTGTCGCCATGCATGAAGAACGGACGACCTCCCTTGTCGGTCGGATAGTGCTTTCCGGATTCGACCCGCAGCGGAAACTGGGTCCCGCTGTCGCTTTCGCAGGCCGGACTTCCCGTCGACATGGCCGCAAGAAGGATGGTGGCAATGAGAGCTGAGGCGAGGCGCACTGCCATGATACCCTCTCCTGCCAGCCTGCCTTCTTGCTCACCCTGGGGCCGGCACCGAAGAGGCTTCGCGGATGGCGGCGTGCTTGGAGTTGAACTCCGATGAGTAGATGACGCCGAAGGCCACCGACTCCCGTGTCATGGATCCTGCGCGCAACTGGCGGGCATAGGTTTCCAGGCCGTAACCGTCCGCGGGACGGTCCAGAAGCAGCAGGTAGAGGAAATTGATATAGGCGCGGTCCGTCAGGCCCATCGTTGCATATCTGGATTCGAAATCGTCCGTGCGCATCATTTCTACGATCATGTCGGCGAGTTTGCTGTCTCCGCTTTCAAGGGCTGCCGACCACTGATCTACGCTGACCTTGTCGCCCTCGTGGCCAAGGATAAGGCAGTAGGCGAAGCTTGCCTGCCGCACCTGCATCGGTTCGTTTGCCGCTATGGTGTTGGTGTCGCAGTCCCTGTGCGGCTTGGGCAGCGGCTGCGGGCCGCGGGTGAAGTCACGCACTGTCTTGTAGGCAGGCTTCGGCTCTCCGGTCCTCCATTTGCCATCGGAGGTTGGGGTGAGCCTCACCAACCCCATATTGGCTTCGAAGCTGGGTGCCCAGTAGGTCTCATCGAACAGTTCGTAGATTTGCGCGGCCTCGACCTTGTACTTCTCGTTGAGTTCGCGAAGCCGCGTCATTGTCTGCTTGATGCCATCGGCCTGCTGCCGCTCGCTGCGCTGACTTCCTTCGGGATTGTTGAATTCGGTGACCCAGATCGGCTTGCCATATGCCGAGATTTGGCGGAAAGCCCATTCCGGGTCTTCGCCGTACATGTGCCAGACCGAGATGTCCCAGGCGATCCCGTCGTGCTTCATCCGCACGAACGCGCCGGTGTGGCCCCATCCGGCGGTGCCAATCGCCTTCCTGATGCCCGGATCGACCTCTGTCATGCCGTCGGACAGGCCCTTCAAGACGGCGCTCACCTTTACCCAGCGCGGGCCGTAGTAATCGAGCGGTCCTGTTCCCCCTGCAGGTCCCCATGCACATGGATATTGCGAACCATCGTCGCGTTTCTCGCAGGGCTTGATGATGGCGTAGTTCTCCATCTCGTTGCCGAGTTCCCAAACGCGGATGTCGTTCTTGAACCTGGTGCCAAGGGCGATCGCCAGTTTCCGGGTCTTCCCGTAGAGCTCTTCCGGGCTATCCTTGTCCAGATCGATGGCCGCCGGCGTGATAACGGGCAGGATCTCGATCCCTCTCGTCTTTCCGGCGTCGACAAGATGGCCAAGGATATCTGCGTTGTCCTCACCCGTGACGTTGACCCTGTACGATTTCAGGCCGAGATCCTTGATGAAATCGAGCTGCCTTTCAACCGGGATGCCTGGATAGGCAGTCATCGGATGGCCGTTGACGCCCCAGAGGACATCGGCGGATGCAGGCGCGGCGGTCGCCAGCAGGCAGGCCACTGCGGTTGCGACACGAAAGGACATGGCAAGGGCCTCGCTATCGGACTTCAAATTCAGGCTGGATAGTCGGGACTGCGGCCGCTGGAAGCAATCTGCCCATACGGGTGAACGGTGTCCTCGCGTTACCCCTTTCGGAGGTCGCTACTATCCATTGGGACGCAAGCCATTTTGGTCCCAGCTACCCTGGCAGGCCGAAAGCACGCACCATCGTTGAGACAGGGGCCCGGACCGAGTCTTTCGGGACACTCAGTTCTGTCGCTCGTGACGCCGGCGCCCTGGATCAGCTCGATACGCTTCCACCCTCCAGCAGCCGTCCTGGCTGGCGCCTCGTGATCTTCCGGACGAAGTCGAGAACTGGCCTTTCCACAAATACGTGTGTCAGCACACCGACAATAAGGCATAAGAATATAACTGCAGGAGCGAAGATGGCTTGCGACATTCCTCCGACAAATGTCGACTTGATTACCAAGCCATATGCCATCATGACGAAGACGTGTGTTAAGTAGAGGGCATAAGACGCATCGCCGAGCAGGACCGCTGAGCGCCCGGCTTTCGATTGCGGTCGCTTAATCTCGAGAAATGCAGCCACTATCAAAATTGCCGGAAGACCCCACACAATGACTCGCGTAGCGTCCGGCACGGAATGGGGTACGAAAATGGGGGACAAGATTATTATAAGAAACCCGAGCACGCCGAGAGCTGACGGGACTTTCCATCTCCTGCCAGCAGAAAACAACAGTGCCAAAACGATACCGAAACAAAACTCCAGCACGAGAGGACTAGAGACGAAATCAGCGAAAGTCGAATTCTGAATTTCTCCTCCGAATACGATTCCGCTGATCATAAGCAACATCACAGATAGCGACGATGAAAGCATTTTACCAAAACTGAGGCATATTGAAAATACAATGTAGAAATAAAGCTCATACGAAAGCGTCCAGGCGACAAACACCAATTTGTCTCCAGGTAGTATAAAAACAGAATTCAATATAGTATATAAATCCACATGCATATTCTTCAAGAAGCCGACTGCACAGATCGCAGCGATGGCTGCGCTGCAAATCCAATACAATGGGAATATGCGCGTTGCCCGTTTTATGATGAAACGTTTGGGCGAGTCCGGAGGTTGACCTGGCGGAAAGCTCACGTATACCATTATAAATCCGCTAATTACAAAGAACAGATCTACTCCTGCGCCACCGGATGCTGCCATCCAGCTAAGACTGAACCGGCCAGCTTCCGATCCATCCGACATCTCGAGGGTGTGGCGAACTATGACACCAAAAGCGGCGATCGCGCGAAGTATTTGAAGTCCATATAGATCGCGATTTTGCAGGTCCATCTCGTTCCCCATTGAGAATAGGTGGCCCATCCTAAGTGCCCCCTGCAGCGATACAATGCATACCTCCGGTGGATGGGGTTAAGGCTCTTTGCGCCCCAATTTTCCAGTCCGATCAATCCTGCACTGGTCGGGAAGCAGTCCGACCACTCGGGTTGTCGCCTCCCTGCTACCGCTTTAGTCGGTGGTCATTCCCCTCGCCTATTGGACGTCATGACCTTCAACCCAGTTTGTCGGACTATCCGTCGGGACGCAGGCGGCCGGGCCGCCTCGGTCGGGAAGGACAAGCATGCTTTCGGTAAAACGCGCACTCCTGATGAGCGTGGGTGAACGCTACGTCCTCCTCGTGACCAATTTTGCCACTGCAGCCTTGGTCTCCCGGATATTGACGCCCAAGGAGATCGGGGTGTCGGTGATCGGCATGGCCATCATGGCGATAGCCCTGTCCCTAAGGGAGTTCTCCAGTTCGAGCTTCCTCATCCAGCGCAAGGAACTCAGCCGTGAAGATATCCGCGGCGCCTCTACGGTGACGTTCATCCTCACCGGGGTCGTCGCCGCCGCTCTCGTCGTCGCTTCCCCTTTCCTGGCCTCGTTCTATAGCGAGCCGAACCTCGCTCCCTACTTCAGGGTTATCTCGGTCTGCCTCTTCCTCGACGCCTCGTTCACCCTGATAATCGCTCTGCTGCGGAGGGAAATGTCCTTCGGCAAAGTGGCGGCCATCGACATAACCGGAGCGGTGATAAATTCTGCAGCAACGATCGTGCTGGCATTGGCGGGCTTCAGCTACATGAGTTTCGCCTGGGCGTGGCTGATGGGCAGCGGGCTTGCCGCAGGCCTCGCCCTCGCCCTATGCCCTAATTTCTGGATGTTCAGGCCGTCCCTGGCCAACTGGCGCGGAATGATCTCATTCGGTGGATACAACGGCGTTATGACCATACTTTTCCGCATCTTTGACGCTCTGCCCCTACTCTTGCTGGGCAGCTTCGTGTCACCGAATGCGGCAGCCGTGTTCAGCAGAACGCTCTGGATCGGCCAGATACCCGACAAACTGTTCATCGGAGGTGCCATGGCGGTCGTGCTGCCTGCCTTCTCGGCCGAGGTCAGGCAAGGCAGGGATTTGAAGCGTCCTTATCTAGCCGCCCTTTCCCTCGTTACCGCGCTCCACTGGCCCGCCCTCCTCGTGCTGGCAGTTTTGGCACACCCAATCGTTGACATCGTGCTCGGTCACCAGTGGACCGAGGCTGCGCCGCTCGTGCAAATCGTTGCAGTCGCCCTCCTGTTCTCCTTCAGTTTCGAACTCAATTACCCCGTAATGGTTGCGATGGGAGCTATCCGCGACCTGTTCATCCGCGCACTGATCGTCTTCCCGCTTTCCGGCATTATCCTATCAACAGCCGTAATCCTCGGCGGAATGCAGGCGGCCGCCTGGTGCATGCTGGTGACTGTTCCTTTCCAGGCATTCGTTGCCCTCGGCTTCGTTCGGCGCAGGCTGGGATTGACACACAGGGACATCGCCGCAGCGCTATGGAAAAGCGCTGTCGTGGCCATAGCGAGCGTGGTCCCTCCTCTCGCCGTCATCGGGGTTTACGGTTCCGGCTTTACCCTTTCATTCGGGCAGACATTTGGGGCGGGATTGTTGGCGTTGGGTGGATGGGCAATGGCATTGGTCCTTACCCGGCATCCGCTGTTCGGCGAGATAATCAGAACAATCCCGGAATTCCGGCGGGCTCGCGCTTCGGCAGGTTAATCTGTGGACCCGCATCCGAGGTCCAGCAGATCGCGGCGACTCAAGTCACAAAGAAGTTGGCCAGTGAAATCTTGCTCCGCTCGGCTTTCCTCCGCTGTCGGTTTGCCCAGTCTGTCAATCCCAGATAGCCGGAAGGAATTTCCAAGCCGAGATCCCGGCAGTCATGGGATATGCGACGGAGGACATGCGACGGAGTACATACCGGACGCGGCAAGGCCGCGGGTGCGGCTTGCGTCGATCCCGGATTGACCGGAGCGTTCATCGGGATTCGCCCGACACGACCGCGGCCATCCGCCTCAGCGCGCCGTGTGTGCGAAACAGGTGGTCGACAGGCGGAAACACAACCAAGGTCGGGTCCAGCCCGAGGCTGTACCTCAACAGGCCCAAGCCTGCGGACCCCTTGCCCCTGTAGAAATGCGATGCCGCGGACCAAAACGCGGTCTCCGCAATCCGCCGCCTGGCAGTGCGGTGAAGGCGTTTAGAGCCGGCGATGTTCCAGCCTTCCTGGCAGAAGAAGCTGTTGAATGCCGCTTCCCGCTCCTGGAGGTCCCTCCGGCGATCATCCCATAGGGCGCTCAGCTGGTTCGTGGCGTGCATGCGCTGGACAACAAGTGCTCCGCGAAGCCTTGCGACCGATCCGATGCAGGCGAGCCGCATCACCATTTCCAGGTCGTCCATATGTGTCAGGCTGGCGCGGTAGTGGCCTGCCAACTTCTGGACGGATGTCCGGATGAGAATCGCATGAGCCCCGGAGTTTTGTCCGGCGGCCCTGCAGCATTGCTCGATGTAGTCGTGTCCTCTCAAAAGACTCCAGCCCTCAGGCTGCGGCTCCAATTCAGGCGGTATGTCGCCCACGAAAGGTTCCGAGCTGGCCCCCAGGACGATCGCCGCTTCCGGGCAGTGTTCCAGAACCTCGATGCCGCGCCGAAGGGAGCCGGGCGCAAGAATGTCGTCAGCGCACAGGATCATGAAACAGTCGGCTCGCGCCCGGTCGATGCCCTCGTTGAACGACGCGTGAGGCCCAAGGTTGGTCTCATGACATATGACTTCAATCCTGCTGTCCTTTTCGGCCAGCCGCCGTGCAACCTCGACGCTTTTGTCGGTAGAGGCGTTGTCGATGATCAGCACCCTGAGGCCATCAACATCCTGGCCGAGAGCGCTGTCTACGCATTGCGGCAGGTAATGCGCGTAATTGTAGCAGGGGATAATGAGATCGATGCTGGTCACTGCTATCTCCTGGTGCTGGCAGCCATTGGAGCTGACCGCCGTCGGGTCCTATCGGTCCAGTTCATTGCAGCAAAGCCATCAGCACCAGTGCGGCCGAGCATAGGGCAACGGGCCGGCCGCGCGCATTCGGCAGTTGGAATGAGCGGCTGCAACTTTCGGGTTAGTTCTGCTCGCAATTGGGCTTCACGCTCGCAACTTGGTCGGAGATGCAGTTCTAGCCGCGTCCGCAATCAGCAGTTCCTTCCATTGCTGCAGGAACCGATCCTTGGTTGCAACTGACGCCGTTTTGCGCAGCGAACGGCTTGCTTCCGCTTTCTCCGCAGGGTTTCGGGAAAGCGCTTTTCGCATCGCGTCTGTGATCGCCGCGGGATGGTTCGGCCGCACCTGCAAGCATTGGCCTCCCACCGCCTCCACGAGCGCACTGTCCGCGGACACTATCGGCAGCAATCCCATGTAAGCGGCCTCCAGTGCCGGCATCCCGAAACCCTCGAGAAGGCTTGGCAGAACGAATGCCTCGGCGTTTGCATAGAGCCAGCGCAACTGTGCATCGGGCACGTAGCCTATGAGCCTTACTCCGGCAATGGTTCCCGCTAGCTCCGCGATCTCCGCATGACCATCGCCACGCGACCCACACAACACGTATTCTATACCCTCACGATGGAATCCACCGTCCCGATAGGCCTTCAGGGCGGCGATCTGGTTCTTGCGGGTTTCGAACGCGCCCACGGTAAGAAAATACCGGCCGCTCAAGCCGGAGATTGCTTCCGCGGGGCCATCAAACAGTTCGGTGCGCAGATACAGCGGGATTGTTGTCAGGAACCGGAAACCGGAGCCAAAAAGAGACTTGAATTGCTTCGCAGAGAAATTGCTGACGAAGACGACCCCCGGCTTGATGCGCCGGATCTTCTCGTAAGCGAGGTGGTAGTTGGCGCAAGTCCGTTCGTCGTAGAGGTCGCTGTGCGTCAGCGGACCGACATCGTGGCACAGGACGATATCATTCTCGGTCAGGCGTGACCTCAGGACGTAGAGCGGATCCAGAAACAGCCGGAAGCCACGTTCTTCGACACCGTCACGGATCAGGAGAAACTCGCTATCGCGGAGCCAGTTGATTTCCAGCATCATCAGCCGGGCGACTATCTTGCGGGCAAGGCCCTCGGGAGCGAAGGAACCCAGCCGCCAGTAGCGGACCTTGGCCTGGCCCGGGGCAAATTCCCGGGTGAGGTCTTTGGCAATGTGGTAGGCGCCAGTCCTGTTTAGTATCGACAGGGAGTTGTCGAGAAGAAGCATGTTGGCTGCCCGGCTGCTCGCGGCGTGTAGGTCGTGCGGGTCGGTCCGTTCGTTCATCGTGCTCTCCTGGAGGTCAATCCGCAGACTGGCTGCCGGTCAACTGTCGAACTCCCCGAAATCGGCGTCGACCTGAATCATGAGTTCGAGGTATTTCCACGCTATCCAGCGCCAGGAATAACTGCTCGCCCTCGCGTGCCCCTTGGTAACCAACCGCTGCCGCAAGTCCGGGGCGAGCATCAGCAGGCGGATGGCTTCGGCCCACGACTGGACGTCGTCGGGATCGGCATAGAGGGCGGAATCCCCGCAGATTTCGGGAAGACACGGTGAGGTCGAGGCCACGACCGGGCAGCCCGAAGCCATCGCCTCGACAGCGGGCAGCCCGAAGCCCTCGATCCGTGACGGGAACAGGAAGCACAGGGCACCTTCGAGCGCCTTCTTGAAGTCGTCATCCCCTATTCGGCCAGGGAGGACGATGTTTCCGGGCATTTCCGGGACGTACCTCAGGACCGTGGTCTCGTCGACATCGCCTGGCATCCAGAGGTCGAGACCCATCGCGTCGAGGAGTGGGGCCAGCTTGGCGAGAAGCCCCATGTTCTTGTATTCTTGGTCCCGCCTCCCAAGGCAAAGGACATACGGCCTGCCCCGGTCGACGACCAGAGACGATCTCGCTGCATCCCATCGCTTCGCATGGTCGCTGCCGTTGTAGGTGACGACGATGTTTTCCTCTGGCGCGATCCCGAACTCGACAAGGTGGCTGCACGAAAGTTGCGAGACCGTGGTGATGCGGGCGGCCCGCCTGCCAAGTGCCGGCAGGATCAGACGGTGCGCCCACCGGAACCCGCGCGCGTAGCTCGACGGCATGAGCCTGGTGTGCATGTCGTGGATGCACGCGATCTGGCGCCTCAGCACGACCGGAGCGAGATTGCAGAAGCTCAGCAATCCTCCGGGCACATGCCAGGGCAACTGCGCCTGCACCCAGAATTGGGGAAGTCGCGGCCTGTTGAATTCGGGAACGACTCGGACGGAGATGGCATTGAGGCCGAAAGGTTCGGAAAGCGGGCGCGGCACAACGAGATCGATCTCCAGGTCGCGACCGAGGGGATGCCCTTCCGAAATGAGGGCGTCGAGAGCCAAGGTGACCTCGCGGGCGTAACGGGCTACTCCGGTCGGCCGAAGCGTCGTGAAGTCTCCGTTTATCGTCCAGCGCCGTCTCGGCGCTTCCCGGTCCACGCACACCCGAGCGGAATGCCCAATCAGGAATTCGGCGCCGTCGGCAGCAGATCTGGCCAGGAGTGTGTCGGCTCGGTGTCCATTCACGTGTCTGGCCGGTCTTGGTGGTGGCGACTCTGTCGTGTCGAACTCGAGTTTGCCCATGTCCACCTTCCCCGGTCCTTTCGGCACCCTTGCCCAGACTAGCATTCCCGGGAGCACTAAGGTCCTCAGACGTTTGAGGTAGGCACGCTGTCCGGCCTCGCCTATCCGGATGATTCCCGCTTAGCCGGATGACCCGATGGCCATGGTGACCTGGCGTCTTCGCGGCTCCACACTGAAGGCTTCAAAGGGGGACGGCATGGCGCGGCGTTGGACGATCAATGGGCGTTTTCTTTCCCAGCCGACAACAGGCGTCCAGCGTTATGCACGCGAGGTCGTGCGTTCTCTCGACGCCTTGATCGCCGAAAAGGAGCCCCTCGCCCGCGGCCTCGAGCTCAGACTGCACTGTCCGTCCGGGTCCGGGGACATCCCCCTGGCTTTCATCGAACGTCGCGAGATCGGCCGCACGAGCGGGCACGTCTGGGAGCAGGCACAGCTCCCCTCATCCCTCGATGGCAGCGGACTGCTCAGCCTCTGCAACACCGGGCCGCTGCTCTCCCGCAAGCATATCGTCTGCATCCATGATGCAAACGTCTGGAATGCCCCGCAGAGCTATTCCCTTGCCTTCAGACTTCTTTACAGGAATCTGTTGCCCGGCCTCGGCAGGATGGCGTGCGGTATTTCGACCGTTTCCAATTACTCCCTGGATGAACTGGTTCGCCACGGCGTCGTCGCGGCAGAACGGGCTTTCGTCGCTCCGAACGGCCACGAGCATGCTTTGCGGTGGAAGCCTGAACACTCGGCACAGACACGGCTGGCGGCCTCGCGGGAAACCGTTGTCATGATCGGCAGTGCCGCACCCCACAAGAATGTGGATCTCCTCCTGAACATGGCTGATCCTCTCGGCGAAGCGGGACTCAGAATCGCGATCGTCGGCATGTCGGATTCGCGCGTCTTTCGGTCAGGATCGGCCAGGACCGAAGCTCGAAACATCCACTGGCTCGGCCGCATTTCCGATGGCGAATTGGCGGCCCTCCTCAGGGACTCGCTATGCCTGGCGTTCCCCTCGCTCACGGAGGGTTTCGGTCTTCCAGCCCTCGAGGCGATGGCCGTCGGCTGCCCTGTGGTGGTTTCCGACCGCGCCAGCCTGCCTGAAGTCTGCGGCAGCGCAGCCTTGTTTGCGCCTCCCGACGACCAGGACGCATGGTTCGACAGTTTCGTGCAGCTTCGCGATTCCCAGGCCTTGCGACTGCAGATGATAGGCAAGGGAAGGGCGAGAGCCTCGGCATACAGCTGGAGGGCGACGGCCTTGCGTTATCTCGAGGCGATGGCGGCCGCAGACGGCGTCGATACGGAAACGAAGGTCATCAGGGCGCGCGAATTCACATGATCTCGTGAAGTGCCTGGACGGCCCCGAGTGATTCCAGGATCGCGCGGTCGAAGTTCTCTTCGGAAAAGCGTCCTGCATTTTTGGCGCAAGCGCGGGGTGCGATGGCGTAGCTGTTCTCTTCGAACCGTTCGACTGCCTCCTTGAGGTGACTGACCGTCTGAGCCTTGAACAGCACCCCTGTCGGCTCGGGGGATGATCCCAGGCGCTGTACGATGTCGACGGCTCCGCCGCGGCCGAAGGCGACCAGCGGCGTCCCGCAGGCCTGCGCCTCGGCTAGCGCTATGCCGAAATCCTCGCAGCCTGCAAAGACCATCGCCTTCGCTCGCGCCAGGGTGTCCACATAGTCTTTCCGGGGCAGGTAACCCGAGAAGGTGACATTGGGACCAGCAAGCGCCCGCAAGCTGGCTGATTGCTGCCCTTCGCCAACGATGACCAGTCGCCGCGACGGCATCTCGTTGAAGGCCTGGATGACAAGGTCCGTGCGCTTGTAGGGGGCGAGGAAGGATGCCGAAACGTAGTAGTCGTCCTTATCCTCCACACAGGGCAGTTCTCCCAGTGAGACCGGTGGGAAAACGACGCGCGCCTCGCGTCCGTAAATATGCTGGATCCGGGAGCGGACATAATTCGAATTCGCCAGCATCAGGTCCGGACCGTGCGCGGTTCTCGTGTCCCAGGTCCTCAGGCGATGGAGCATGTAGCGGTAGAGCATTCCCTTGGGGCCGAAGCCAAGCCGCCCTTGCTGAAGATAGGAGAACTGCTCGTCCCAAGCGTAGCGGACGGGGCTGTGCACATAACAGAGATGCGGCTGGTCCGGCCTGGTGATCACGCCGCGCGAAAATGCGGCCGAAGACGAGATCACCGCGTCGTAGCCTGTCACGTCGAACTGTTCGATCAGGAAGGGACAAAAGAAGAAGAGGGACCGATAGAATTTCTGGACCATCGGGATCCGGTTGGCCGCGGATGTATGGAATTCCACGTCGCGGAAATATTGCTCCTTCACCTCGAGCGGCAGGAAATCGAAAAGCGTGAAGACTTCAGCATTGGGGAACTGCTTGCAGATTTGCGCCAGAACCCGTTCCCCTCCCCGGAAATTCGGACACCAGTCATGAACGACCGCTATCTTTGCATATCTGTCGACGCCGGGCCCCGGCGCGGCCGGCAACTCCTCGATGGGCACATCGACCTTGGCCGCGACCGCCAGATCGGAAGAGCGTTCGTGGAGCATGGTTCCCCCTAGCCTCGTCAGGCCAGCAGTCTCCATTCCATCTTATTGCTCCGGCAAGTTGTACGATCGGTTACAGGCTGTTCCGGACGCATGCCTGTCTAATACTTATGGCTGTGGGTCGTTTACAGGGATACTCCGAAAGCCTGGGTCCAGAGGTAGGCCAAGCTCCTCCCGTCTCCTTTTATGCAGGCTGTTTCGGTCCCCTCGTCGGTCTAGGTTCGGCGAGAACCGAAACTGGATCGAGCATGAGACTCGCAGTGATCATCCCGACCCTTGGCCGCCGCGGACAGGTCGCGCGCCTACTTCGGTATTTGGGTGACCAGACGAGACTTCCTGACGAGGTCATAGTGTCGGCGCCCGACGCCACGCATGTCGAACTGCCGGAAAATTGTCCTTTCCCTTTGTCGCTCGTTTTCGGACCGATGGGATCGTCTGCCCAGCGGAACACGGCTCTCGTACCATCCCTGGCGCGCTTCGACATCATCACATTCTTCGACGACGATTTCGTTCCGTCCACCGCATACCTGGAGCAGGTCGAGAAAGCTTTCGTGGAAAATGACGGATGGGCCGTGGTGATGGGCAAGGTCGTCAGGGACGGGGCCACGAATGCCGGCCTCACCTGGGAAGATGCCGAAGCCGCCCTGCGGGCAACCGAGGGCAAAAAACATGATGGACCGTCGGTGGTCGACCATGTCGGTGCATACGGATGCAACATGTCCTTCCGTTCCTCGCTTGTGGGCGATTTGCGCTTCGACGAGCGCCTCGTACTGTACGGCTGGCAGGAAGACATCGACTTCACCAGCCAAATGAGATCCAAAGGTCGCGTGGTCTGCGTGACTTCAATCAAGGGCGTCCATCTCGGCATCAAGACAGGGCGGGTCAGCGGAAAGCGGTTCGGCTACTCCCAGGTTGCGAATGCGATCTACCTCATCAAGAAGGGCTCCGTTCCGGCCTCTTTCGTGCTTCCCCTGATGTTCAGGAATATTGCGGCCAACCTCGCAAAGAGCCTGCGGCCCGAGCCGTATATCGATCGCAGGGGCAGGCTCAGGGGCAACATGCTGGCGATCCTGCACATCGCCAGGGGACGGATCGAACCCGAATACATCCTGAAAATCTGACGGCGGGAAAGACAATGCGGAAATGGCTTGTGACGATGGCGGCGGCTTCATTGGCGGCGGCGGCTGCCTGCCCCTTGCCGACGGTGGCTGCCGAGTATCTCCTCGGACCTCAGGACAAGGTCAGGCTCAAGGTTTACGAATGGCGCGCATCACGCGACGTGATCTTCGAATGGACGGCTCTCAACGACAGTTTCGTTGTCGCTGCCGACGGCACGCTCTTCCTTCCATTTGTCGGCCAGATACGGGCGCAGGGCACCGCCCCCGGCGACCTCGCCCGCGCGATCGGCGACCGCCTGATGCAGCACATGGGCCTCGGCCGCCAGCCCGATGTCGCCGTCGAGATTGTCCAGTACAGGCCGTTCTACATAGTCGGCTACGTCACGCAGCCCGGCGAGTTTCCCTTCAGGCCCGGACTGACGGTTTTGCAGGCGCTGGGAATCGCCGGCGGCCTGCGAACACGCGAGGAAGACATGTCGAGGCTCGAGCGTGAAGTCATCGCGGGCCAGGGCGACGTGGGTTTGTTGGCGCTGAGCAGCGTCGGTCTGCTCGCGCGCAAAGCGCGGCTGGAATCGGAACTGGCTGGCAGCGACGACATCGCTTTCCCCGCGGAACTGAAAGACAGGGCTTCCAACGAGACGGTCGCGGTGGCGATGGAGCAGGAGCGCAAGATCTTCGCCGTCCGCAAGGACGCTATGGCGACGCAACTCCGTGCCCTGCGCGAACTCAAGGATTTCCTCGAAAAGGAACTGACCTCGCTCGGCCAGCAGATGGCCTTCCATGACCAACAGATTGAACTTATCCAGAAGGAACTCGCGGGTGTTTCGGCCCTTGTCCAGAAGGGGTTGGCGGTTGCACCGCGGGAACTCTCTCTACAGGGAACGGTCGCACAGATGCAGAGCGACAGGTTGGTTGCCGAGACCTCGCTCTTGCGAGTCAGGCAGGAGATAAGCAAGACCGACATCGAGATCCTCAACCTCGGCAACAGCCAAGCCAGCGAAGTTGCCGCTGCCTTGCGCGAGACGCAGCTGCAGCTCAATGAAGTGACCAGCAAGGCCAACACCGCGGTGCAGTTGCTGCACGATACCGAGGTCACGGCCCCTGCTCTGCTCGCCCTTAGAGAGCGCGCCGAAAGGGCCAAGCCGATCTTCAAGATCGTGAGGACGACGGACAGCGGCTCGCAAGAACTCACGGCTGAGGAAACGACGCCGATCGAGCCAGGCGATACCGTGAAGATCGAGATCCCGCCGCCGCCGTCCGGCTTGGCCGCCCTACCTGCAGGCGACAGCGTGCAGGCGGAGACGCTCACGATTCAGGGCACCAACTGATCAAGCTTGTATGATTCAGCGAGGGCGGCAGTTCGCTGCGCCCATTGGCATGGGGCTTCGGAAGCTGAAACCGCGGCTGGAAGCCGCTTGGAAGCACGAAGAACACGCCTGGAAGCACGAAGAACACAAGGGCGTAAGAAAACTGGGGGCGACGCTTAACCGGATCATCTACGCAATACCCTGGCACTTGCCATGCACTTTGAGGCCGCATATCAGTGGGCACACGCTGACGAAACCTTCCCTGCCGCAGTGAGGCAATCAGTCCTGCGGGTATCACTGGAGATGTCGGTGCTCATGAGTGCAATCGCTGTATCGGCGGCAGGCGTTCTGATGGGACTGCGGTTCAAGGCTCCCGCCCTGATCGCGGCGACTGCGCTGCTGGTGATCGGAAGCTTTGCCTGGAATGGCCTTGGGTTGCCCGGCCATGTGACCGTCACCAAATTCCTGATCCTGGCATTCGTATTGGCTTGTGCCTACATCATCGGCCTGTCCCTATCCGTCAACTGGAAGCGGAAGGAAGGGTGACCCGTCCGGACTTCAGGAAGCCCTGTCGAAGCGCATCACTGCGAAAACGGTCCTGAACAGGATCCCGATGTCGAGCCAGACCGACCAGTTCCGCACATACTGGCTGTCCAGCGCCACGCGGTCGGCGTAATCCATGCTGCTTCTTCCGCTCACCTGCCAGAGACCGGTGAGTCCCGGCCTTGTCCGAAGGTATTCCCCCAGGTGGTCGCCGTAGCGTTTGAGTTCGTCCTTCACGATGGGCCTTGGGCCCACGCAGCTCATGTCGCCGCGGATGATGTTGAAGAGCTGGGGGAGTTCGTCGAGGCTCGACTTGCGGAGCATCCACCCAAGGAACGTGACGCGGGGGTCGTTCCTGATCTTGTGGGTCTCCTCCCACTCCATTCTGACATGGGGGTTGGCTTCGAGATATGCTTTCAGAACTTCTTCCGAATTGGCAACCATCGAGCGGAACTTGTAGCAATCGAACGGCTTTCCGCCGAAGCCGATACGGCTGTGCGAGAACACTGCCGGGCCTCCTGCCGTCATCCTGATCAGCAGGGCAACGACGATCATCACTGGCGCAGCCATGACAAGCGCCGTGGCCGCTATGATCAGGTCCATGATCCGCTTCAGGAGACCTCCGATAGGAGGGTTCGTCGTTCCCGCCCTGATGGCGGGCGACAGGTCTGTCAACACTGCCCCGGCACTGTTGTGGTCGGGTGCAGGAATAACGTGCAGGACTGTCGTTCGGCTGTCAGCCGCCACGGATAGAGGTGGCTGAACCCAGATCGGGGTTCCCTGATGCGACTCGAAGGCGTTTGTTGTCATGGGACGGTTGCTGTTCGAATTGTTCTCGACACTCTTCCAAGGTCAGGGCTTGTCGGCAAGAAAGGCAAAGGAGGTAGCGTGACGCTCCGGGGCTATCCCCCTAATCCCAAGGAATGATCCCCCTACGCGCTTTTGCGACTTCCGAAGGAGGAATATCCCGCCACCAGTTTCATGCTCTGCGGTGCTTGGACTTCATCGCGCGGACCTTCGTCAGGAGCACGCCAAGAATGGGCGTCCTGCTGGCCTGCAGCGTCCTGACAAGTTCCCGCATCGTTTCGACATGTGTCTTGCCCCACTCGGCAACGACGACGACGCCATCCAGGACGGATCCGACAATCAGTTCGTCAGCTCCCGAGGCAAGCGTCGGCAGGTCCAGGATGACAATGTCGTAGGCGGCAAGTTCGTAGGCGGCAAGGTCGCGAGCGGTCAACTCTGAGAGGAACGCCTCCATATTGCTTGGTGCCAGCAGGTGCCTGGCGTCCACCACCGAACTTGGAAGCACGTCGAACGGCCGCCCGGGAGCGCGGACGATGTTGAGCCGGACAGGGTCCTGGCACGGTTTATCGAGGGCGCCCGATGGGCCGAGCAGCCGCGTGGTCATGGTCGATCGCCGGACGTCGGCGTCAATTACCAACGTCTTCAAGCCAGACATCGAATAAAGCGTGGCAAGATTGCTGGCGACCGAACTCTTCGACCTGTCGTTGGATACAGCCGTCAACCCAAGTAACTTGATCGGGCGGCTGGTTTCGGCAAGGCTGATTTCGGTTCGCGCATTCCTGAGGCTGTGGCTGTATCGGGAGTGTGGATATTTTGTCACTTCGTCGAGGTGGTCGGATTCCCTTCTCCAACTGGTGGGCGGCAGTTCGCCGACACATTCGACACCCAGGTTGTCCCGGATGTGTCGTGGCGACCTTATGGTCCAGTCGAACGTATGCCTTACAAACGAAAGTCCGATGCCGAGAATGAGCCCGGCAACCGCCGCGAAGGCCAGCACCAACTTTGGCCTTGGAGCGCTCGGATAGAGCGGTGCCGTCGCCGCCGTGATCACCCTCGCGTCGGCGACCGGGTACGACTGCTGGCTTACCGAGTTGGTGTAGGCCTGCAGGAAGCTCTCGTACATCTTCTGGTAGGTCTCGGCAGTCACCTCAAGCTCTTCAAGCGTTGGCACAGCGCCCGCCCCGTCTTCCCCTTTGGCTTCATCCCCGACACTGTAGTCGTGCCGTGAACGGAACTCCTGCGCTTTCGCCATGGCCTGGTTCATCTGGGTGCGCAATTGCCGAAGGCGCATCTCGAGCCACGCGCCGCCTTCCCTTGCCGCGTCGGCCTTGGTTTCGATCTGCTCACGCACGAAGGCATCGGCCGTGGCGTTCGCAACCTTGGCTGCGCCCTCAGGATCAAGAGAGGTGAAGGATATGTCTATCGCGTAGGAAACGCCGATTCTGCGGACGTCGAGGCCGCTGCTGAAAATCAACATGGTGCGCCGGGCCCTTTGGTAATCGGTCAGCGTCGCAGGCGTTTGGGGCACGCCCAGGCCGAAATACTCCCAAAGTGAGGTGAGCCGGGCGTTTTTCCGGAGCCCGAAAGCATCAAGCACGACTACGCCCATCCTCCTGAATCTCTCCAGCAAAAACGGAGCCTGCGGACGGTTGAATTCTGGGTCGTCGTTGAGTTTCAACTGGTCGAGGACCATCGCAGCGATCTTTTCCGACTGCATCACTGCGATCTGGCTTTCCACCTGGGCGGTATCTAATGACAGATCTACTTCGCCACCCTCCTGCAGGTGTTGTGGCAATTTCGGCTCGATAAGGATCTGCGCGCTGGCGGTAAACGTTGGGTCGGTGGTCAAATTGTAGAACCCGGCCACCAAGAGGGCCGCGGCAAGGCAGGCGATGATGGTTCCAATGTAGCGCCGCAAAAATCCGGTTATGTCGGAGAGGCCAATGAACTCGTGGTCGACGGAAGCCGGCTGATCCGCTGTCGAAGGCCATTGATTGGGAAACATGCGGTTCATTCGACTCTCCTGCAGGCGTGCCGGGAAATCCTGCGCGCACGCCGTCCCCATGCAGGCGGTCCATGGCATTCGGCCGATGTTTTCATTGAAAGCCGAGGCCCCGCGATCCCAGACTGCCGCGAAAGATTACGCCTGCGCCCCGGAAGGTAAACGCCGCCAATTGGCGTAAAGACCCTACGCCCTATGGGAAGGGAGAACGCGCGGCAGCCCTGCTCTCGTCCTGTCGACAAATGACATCTGCTGTTCCAGCAAGGCCTGCCGACCGCGGTTGAGTGCCAGGTTCCGCGCGAGGACATCGATCCGCGCGGATATGCGTTCGGGGCTCTCGCCATTTTCCATCGCCTCCAAAGCGAACGCGGCGCAGTCCGTCATCCTTTCCACGGACGGACGCAGTGCCGCGGATTCCCTTTCGATTTCCACTTGAATGACCTCGAGAAGACGAGCCAGGCGACCGAACCGCCTTTCGTCGACATCCTCGCGGAACGGGAACCTGAATGCGGTCAGCGGCATCTTGCAGCCCACCTTTCTCGTCAGCGCCCGAGCAGGACGCACCTTCCAGAATACAAGACCCCCGTGCTTGGACGAGACATCCTTTCGGCCATCGGCGGGCATGCACCTATTGGATGAGGGGGCGCGAACCAGGGCGTTAGGGCTACTCGAATTCATGAAGGGGACTGCGTCAGGCAGCGTGCTACGACTGTTCCCTTAACTGCGGAGCGGAAACCTTGACCGTGACCATAGTCGGCCAAGCCAGGCCAAACACATTCGCTTTCGAAACCAGTGCTCTGATCAAAGCCACTGGCTTCCGGGAATACGATGCGCGCTGGTGGTTCGGGCAGCCAGGCTCGGACAAAGAACCCGAACTCAATCTGATGGGCGTGCAGGCGATCGGCATGGGGCTCGGCACCTTGATCCGCCGAATGGGTGTCGGGCCGGATATCGTTACCGGCCATGATTTCCGCAGCTATTCCATGGCGATCAAGATGGCGCTGGTCTCCGGCTTGATGGCGGCTGGCGCACGCGTCAAGGACATCGGCCTGGCACTTTCTCCCACGGCCTATTTCGCCCAGTTCGCGCTCGACACTCCGTCGGTGGCCATGGTTACGGCCTCCCACAACGAGAATGGCTGGACCGGAGTGAAGATGGGAGCGCAAAGGCCCCTGACATTCGGGCCTGAGGAGATGACGGCTTTGAAAGCGCTCGTGCTGCGCGGCGATTTCGATCTCGTAGGGGGAGGAAGCTATGAATTCGTGCCCGGATTACGTGAGAGATACATCGAAGACCTGACTGCCGGAAAGAACCTCGGCCGAAAGCTGAAGGTGGTGGCGGCCTGCGGCAACGGCACAGCGGGCGCTTTTGCACCGCAGGTGCTGGAAAGAATCGGCTGCGAAGTGATCCCGCTGGACGTAGAGCTCGATCACACGTTTCCGCGTTACAACCCCAATCCCGAAGACATGCAGATGCTGCATGCTATCCGGGACAAGGTTCTGGAGACGGGTGCCGATGTGGGGCTTGGCTTCGACGGGGACGGCGACCGCTGCGGCGTGGTCGACAACGAGGGCAACGAGATTTTCGCAGACAAGGTCGGCGTCATGCTGGCACGAGACATAGCCGGGCTGCATCCGAAATCCGTCTTCGTCGTGGACGTCAAGTCGACGGGACTTTTCATGACGGATCCCGTTCTCGCGCAATACGGCGCAAGGACGGATTACTGGAAGACCGGGCACTCCTACATCAAGAGGCGCGTTGCCGAACTCAATGCCATAGCTGGTTTCGAGAAGTCGGGTCATTTCTTCTTCAATCCCCCGATCGGTCGCGGCTACGACGACGGGCTCCTCACCGCGATCGCCGTCTGCGAGATGCTCGACCGCAATCTGGGCAAGACGCTAGCGGACCTCTACCGCGATCTGCCGCTGACTTTCGGTACCCCGACGATGTCGCCCCACTGCCCGGACGAGGTAAAATACGGCGTGGTCGCGAAGGTTGTCGGGGAATTCACGAGAATGAAGGGGGACGGGATCGAGTTCGCCGGCCAGCCGCTTGCCGATCTCGTCACCGTGAATGGGGTGCGTGTCGTTGCCCAAGACGGCACATGGGGTCTGGTCAGGGCTTCGTCGAACAAACCGGAGATTGTCGTCGTGGTGGAAAGTCCCGTCTCGCCGGAGCGACGTCGCGAGATGTTCGAGGCTCTCGATGCCGTGCTGCGCCGAAATCCAGAGGTCGGGGCCTACAACCAGACATTCTGAGAAGAATTGGCTGAGAGGAATTGGACCATGCCGGACCGGATCGTAAGTTTTGTCATGAGCGGGGGCGTCGGCTCACGGCTGTGGCCGCTCTCGCGCGAAGACAATCCCAAGCAATTCCATGACCTCTCGGGTGACGGCTCCATGCTTGCCAAGACTGTTCGGCGCCTCAAGGCGCGGCCGGACGGCGAGACGCCGGTCTACCTGATAGCCTCCGAACGGCATGCCGACCGCGTCATCTCGGACATAGTTCCGCTCGGCCTGAACGGCGGCAGACCTATCTTCGAGCCGGTCGGCCGCAACACCGCCGCCGCGGTCGCCATAGCCACCCTGCAAACGATCTCCGAACATGGCGCCGACGCGCTTGTGCTCGTGGTCCCCTCCGACCATCAGATAACGACCGAAACGCAATTCTGGGAAACCGTCGAGGCGGGCGTACCTGCCGCCGATTCAGGAAGTATCATCGTATTCGGCATCAAGCCGACGCATCCCGAAACCGGATATGGCTACATCGAGGCCACGGCAAATGACGACGGTGTAGCCTCAGTTTCGCGCTTTGTCGAAAAGCCGGACGCCAAGACGGCCCGCCAATACCTGTCTTCGGGAAGATTCTACTGGAACGCCGGCATCTTCCTCTTTCGTGCAGACACCATGCGAAAGGCCTTTCTCGATTTCCAGCCGGACATCTGGGACACTGCGGAACGGGCCTACAAGACCGCGCGGGCCGACGTCTCGGGCCTATACCTGCCACAGGGCTTCTACTCGGCTGTCCCCTCGACGTCGATCGACTACGCGGTCATGGAGCATGCGCGCGACATCGCGATGGTCACGGCTTCCTTCCGCTGGAACGACCTTGGATCGTGGCAATCGCTGCTGGAAGCCAGCCCGACGGACTGCGAAGGCAACGTCGTAATGGGTGACATCGTCGCCATGGATTGCAACAACTCCTACTTCAGAAGCCAGGGCAGACTGCTGACTGTCGTCGGGATGAAGGATGTGGCGATAGTGGCGACGCCGGACGCGGTCTTCGTCGCCCCCGTCAGCCACAGCCAGAACGTGAAAAAAGTCGTCGAACAGCTCGAGAAAAGCGGACGCCTCGAAACGAAATTCACCGCCTCGGAAGACCGGGTCGTCATCAGTGGCTCATGGCGCAAGCGCGTCGAACACTGGCTCTTCGAAGAAACCCTGCCGCTGTGGTCCACTGCAGGTGTCGACGATGTATACGGCGGCTTCCACGAGGCTCTCGGCTTCGATGCAAGGCCGTTGGGCAAACCCAAGCGCATGCGGACGATGGCTCGCCAGATTTACGCTTTCGCGGTCGCCAAGGAACGCGGCTGGGCTGGACCGGCCGACAAACTCATCGACCACGGTATCGACTTCATCGCGAAACACGGCCGCACCGACCGTGGCGGCTGGGTGCGCACTCTTAATCCCAACGGCAGCGTGGCTGACCCGACCGAGGACGCCTACGACCATTCCTGCGTGCTCCTGGCGCTAGCTCATGCTCATCGATGCGGCCATCAGGATGCACTGCGGCTTGCACAACAGACATTTCATTTCGTCGACACCCATCTCGAGGACGACAGTCTGAGCGGGTTCCTCGAGAGCCCCGGCTGGAACGGGGTGCGGTTTTCGAACCCACACATGCACATGCTGGAATCCTTTCTTGCCTGGCACAGCGTCACCGGCGACCGCGCATATCTGCGTCGGGCGGCACGCGTCATCGATCTCTTCCGGTGCCATTTCTTTGACCAGGAAAGCTGGACGCTCGGGGAACATTTCGACGTGGATTGGCTGCCGTTGCCGGGAGACAAAGGACAGTGGACCGAGCCGGGGCATCATTTCGAATGGGCCTCGCTGCTTGTCGATTTCGCGCGGGCGAGCGGGCAAAAAGACCTGGTCGCCTACGCAAGGAAGCTCTATTCGTCGGCGGTCGCCAGCGGATTGAACCGGGCCACAGGTTTGGCTTACGCTGCCGTATCGCGGCAGGGAATGCCTCTCGACCGGCTCTCCCGCAGTTGGCCGCAATGCGAAGCCGTCAAGGCAGCCGTCGCCCTGGACGGCATTGGCGGGCCCGATCTGAAACCCGAGATCGAAGCTCGTGTCGCCCGCCTGTTCAGATGGCATATCGACCCCGCACCGCTTGGCTTGTGGGTTGACAGGATTGACGAGCGCGGAAGGTCACAGGCGACGGAGGTTCCCGCAAGCATCTTCTATCACCTGGTTACGGCGTTGATGCAGTATCTGGACAAGACTGGAGGACAGGTCGAACCTTTCCCGCTTCCAGCGTTGGATGTGAGCAAGACAGGTTTGAAGCAGGTACTGAGTCGCCGCTAATGCGCCGATCTTGGGATACGATGGTCGTGCTGCTGTGGGCCGCAAAAAGTAGGCTCCTGGCACCTTATGGCGGACAGGGCGCGGCCTTGGCGCGCGCGTCGGCAGCGGTCGCTTTCGTGCTGGCGGTCGACATGGGGCCGAGGTGGTAGGGGAGTAGTAGCTACGGCGAATTCGGTATTCCATACCTCTGTGTCGCGGCTGCAAACCGGGATAGTATGCTCATACGATATGCCAAAAAGAGAGGCATTGAACGACCTCTTCCGATCTTGGAACTGCGGCTACCTCGTCGGGGCGTTGTAATTTTGAGCCTATGAATCTTCTTCCGAACGGTTGAGACGCAACTATGGCAAAAAAAAAGCGCGTGCCAGGCCCAGCGGTGATCTCCTAAAACTGCTTGCTACCAGGCCGAGAGCGGTGGCGCTTGCTGCGCTGCACGTGAGTGAATCCATGTTGCTGGAACTCGAAGCATCCGAGCTTTTGTCAGCAGCAGAGATCAGAGGATTGCTCAAGGACGCGTCGACGACGTTACGAAATGCCGCCGATCAAGTGGACAATCGCAGCTGTCTCATTGCCAGCGAAATAGTCGAGTCCATGCGGGAAAATTTCAAGAGAAACAAAACTTAGCCGTGCCGCCCTGTGCCGATTTCGAATCGTGGCGTCGGCGAGCCGGTGGAACCTGTACATTTTCAGCGAAAAGTGCCGTCGCTACACCAATCGATAGGGGCCATTGAACGGATACTCATCACATCAAATTTGATGTATGTTCTATCCGAGGGAGGTAGTTTGGGGTAGATATCGGGCGGGGTTGTAGATGACGTACGCTTCACATCCATTTTTGCGCGGAAATGAAAATCGTCCATCGTATGTCGGACTTAACGACGACGATACGGCGCTTATCAAGACGCTGGGATTCACGCCGAAGCGCTATCTGGCGGAGACGGTCATCGTCAACCAGGGCGAGGACAGCGATCGCGTTTTTATTGTCGAGTCGGGCTGGGGATGCATTTCTCATGAACTCGCGGGCGGGCAGCGACAAATTCTGGATTTTGCACTGAGAGGCGATATCGTCCTGCCTCAGTCGTACTCGGGCAGCGCTCTTGAAACGTTTGTGGCTCAAACCGAACTTACGGTGCTGGTGGCTTCGACCAAGACATTTACCCTAGCTGCCATGCAGTCGCCCCATCTCTTCTCCCTTGTTCTCGAAACCCTCGTGCACAACGGAGCGGTCATTGCTCAACATCTCACCAATGTAGGACGACGCAGCGCCCTGGCGCGGACGGCGCATCTCTTCCTCGAACTGAGGGCGCGCCTGGAAAGAATTGGCTCTGTTACCCGCAACAGCTATGAATGCCCTCTCACCCAGTACGATCTCGCGGACGCTCTCGGCCTCACTCCGATTCATGTCAATCGAATGCTGCGGGAATTGCGCGAGCGCAAGCTTCTAGAATTCCGCCAAGGCCATGTTCACGTGCTCGATCAACCGGCCCTGACGAAATTTTCTGGATTCGAGCACGAATATATCGAAAGCTAAGGCCTATCGGAGTCCGACGCCAAGGCCTCCGAAGTTCTCCGGCTTCGCGGCATGGTGGCAATACAGGACCTTGACCAGATCCCAGTGCATGCAGCCGGAGTCTTCGCCCAGGCGGCAACGAGCGCCTGAATCTCGAGAGCGACACGCCGGCGGCACGTCATGCAGTCGACTGAACGGCTCGATCAGATCTGCAGCTTTTTGCCGAGCAACCTTCAGCGAGCGGCGCCGGCTATCTTCCTGCTGAACCGTCAAACGTGCGCCCTTGCGAGGGCGAGGCTTGCACGTGCTGGTATCGGCGCGCATTCTGTCGATTTACAGGAGCGTGTCAGCGGTGACCTATACAGTGATCTGGTACGGGAAACAGGGGATCGTTGAAAAGACGCCCTTCGATGCTGAGAAAGCCGCAAGAGATCATGCGCTGGCGACGTTTCCTGGTCGAAAGCAGCAGGAAGGCATCGTCGCGGTGGAAGTTCGCAAAGACGACGGGACGGTTGTATTCAGCCAAGCCGGGAGCAACTAGCGCTTGGCTTGGCTTGGCTTGGCTTGGCTTGGCTTGGCTTGGCTTGGCTTGGCTTGGCTTGGCTTGGCTTGGCTTGGCTTGCTTGGCGTGATCGTCTCGATCCTGACCTTGTCATCGATCCCTTGCCGAGCGCTGGCGCCTTCCTTTCCCCGGTCGTCAGCACGGTGCGCCAGAGCGGTTTCTGGAACACGGTCACAAAGCAGGTCGTCACCGGTTTGTCGGTCGTCGCCAGACCTTTGCGCTCGTTCATTCGCATGCTTCACTTTACATTAGCAGAGGCGCATAAATCCTCCAGCCGGCGGCATGTCCTCACAACATCCCACCGGTCAGGCCCGGCGTCCTAGCCCATCCCAACAAGGGGTGCCGGGCCGCTCCAAACAAACCGCGCACTGATCGAAAGCCCGCCGCCCCATTTGCGAAGCGACGGGTTCCTACCCCACCCCACACACGTTTCAATGCAATTGCGGTGCCAAAGCCTATTGACCCATTGCGGGCCGCTTCTGGGCTACGGGCTTCATCGGCGCGTGTTTTCGGCCGGTCGTTGCCCTGCAGCGAGAACGTTCCAAGGCGGAATGATTTGCCAACCGACTGTCGGAAGCGTGCACTCCAGACATCAGATGCCGCCAACCTCGACCTTGGAGCCGTCCAACAGCCGCGACAGACGATATGGACCAGGATCGACGACGGGTGTGTCGTTGGCGATCAGGTCGGCCGCCAACCGGCCCGATGCTGGTCCGATCCCGAATCCATGACCGCTGAACCCCGCCGCCAAAAAGAACCCCTTCAGCGCCCGACTGGAGAGATGACGGGCACAGCATCGGGCGTGCAGTCGACATAAGCGCCCCAGCTTTCGGCCATCTCGACATTGGCAAGGCCGGGATAGAGGGCTCTGGCTCTGGCCAGAATCCGCGAGATCGTGCGCGGGTTGGGAGCCGGATCGAGGACGCGAATGCGCTCGAAAGGTGAGACCTCGTCGAGCCGCCAGCTGGCGAGCGCCTCTGGCCCGGTAAGGAACGAGCGTCCGATGCCGATCTCGATGGACTTCAGGCGCTGCTTGAACATCGGCAGGAAGGAGCGCGCGTAGCGCAGGCCTTGCGGCGTGATCTCGAGGGTTGCCTTCCCACTGATCGCAACGGTGTAGCCCCCATCGAGACGCCGGGTGAGCGCGCAATCCGGGGTATAGATCGCTTCCGGCAGCTGCGGCCCCGGTTTCGTTCGCAGAATGCTCTGACGCACGCTTGCCTGCGGGAAAGCAATACCTTGCTGGCGGCAAAATGTAGAAGCCCAGGCGCCACCGGCACAGAGCACCGCACCGGCCTTGATCAGGCCTCGCTCCGTGACCACCCCCGTCACCTGTCCGTTGCTGACATCGAGCCCGCGGGCTGCGCATTGCTGGATGATTTTCGCACCATAGCCGCGGGCAGCCTCCGCCAGAGTGGGCGCGGCAAGCGCCGGTTCGGCCTTGCCGTCGTCGATCGAGTGCACGCCGCCCAGCCAGCTTCGACCGGTCCCCGCCGTTGCGGCGGTGGCCTCGGTAGCACTCAGCATCCGTGTATTGACGTCGAACCTCCGGGCGGTCTCGCGCCACCGCTCCCACTCCGCCAGTTGCCGCGGGTCGTTCGTGACATAGGTCAGCCCGCAGCGGCGGAAACCGAGATCGCGGCCGGTCTCCTGCTGCAGCTGGTTCCAGAGCTGCAAGGCATAGCCGGCGAGAGGCAGCTCACGCTCATCGCGATTCTGCTGGCGGCACCAGCCCCAGTTCCGAGACGACTGCTCGGCGCCGATATAGCCCTTCTCCACCAGCGCAACCGAGATCCCGCGTTTGGCCAGAAAATAGGCGGCCGCCGAACCGACGATGCCGCCGCCGATCACGACGACGTCCATGGCGGCTGGCAAGACCTCATCACTGGGAATGCGCAGGACTGTGGGAGACATGTAGCCGTTACTCGTCTGTCTGATTGGCAGCCCGTCGGCCGGATCGTGTCTGCATGCGTCAGTTTCCCGACGCCCTGTGATCCTTCGCCGCCATCCGCTCCAGGCGACGAACGAGGAGCGAAAGCGGGTAGGTCATGATCAGGTACATGGCGCCGACGGTGAGATAGAGCTCCATCGGCATGTAGTACTCGCTCGTCAGGTCATGGGCCCGCAGCATCAGCTCGGGCGCCGAGATCAGGGAGGCGACCGACGTGTCTTTCAGCAGCGATATGGCGGAGTTGCCCATCGGCGGAAGAATGATCCGCCAGGACTGGGGCAGGATGATGTAGCGCATCGTCTCCCCGCGGGTCATGCCGAGGGCCTGCGCGGCTTCGTGCTGCCCACGGTGGATGGCCTCGATTCCCGAGCGGTAGGTCTCGGCCATGTAAGCGGCATAGTGAAGGCCGAGGGCTATCACCGCGGCTTCGAAAGCCGGAAGCACGATCCCGACGAGCGCGAGGCTGAAATAGATCAGAAAGATCTGTGTCAGGGTCGGCGTTGCGCGAACGAACTCGATGTAGACCAAGGCGGGGATCGAGACGACCCGCCGCTCCGATCGTCTGGCGAGCGCCAGGAACAAACCCGCGACAGCACCGAGAATGTAGGCTGCCGCCGCCATCTTCAAGGTGTAACCGGCGGCCACGAGGAGCTGAGGCATCCACTCCGCTGCGAGGGTTTCGACTTCGGCAAAGGTCATTGTGCGTGCGCCCGTGCCATGCGGCGCTCGAGTAGCCGGGTTGCCAATGACAGCGGCAGGCTCATGCAGAGATAGAGTGCCGCCACCAGCAGGTAGATCTCGGTGGCAAAGAATGTCTCGGATACCAGCCTGCCGGCATTGAACATCATCTCGGGCGCCGCCACCGCCGAGGCCAGCGAGGTATCCTTGAGAAGGCCGATGGCAAAATTGGCGAGTGGCGGCAGGACGACACGGATCGATTGCGGGAGGATGATGTAGCGGAATGCCATCATCCGGGTCATGCCGATGGACAGCGCCGCCTCGGATTGACCCTTGTGGATTGATTGGATGCCGGCGCGGAATACTTCCGAAAGGTAGGCGCCGCCATTTATGCTGAAGCCGGTGATCGCCGCGGAAATGGGGTCGAGCCGGATCCCGATGGTCGCAAGGCCGAAGAAGATGATGAAGAGCACGGTGAGCAGAGGCAGACCGCGGAATATCTCGACGTAGATGTGGGCGACGGCGCGCAGCAGCATCGACTGCGATGTCGAGAACGCGCCGAACAGAATGCCCAAGAAAACCGACCCGACGAACCCGCCGACCGTCACGATGACAGTTATGACCGCCCCGGTCAGCAGCGCATCCAAGAAATGGGGCAGATGCGTGATCCAGGCCGGCCAGTCCGCCGCCGTCATTGATATGCCTGCCGGCCTAGAGCAGTTTCTGGATAATCACGGTTAGGCATCGTAGCCGGCGTGGGCGAACAGGTTTTCGCATTCTTTGGGGTGGAAACGATCGATGGCGACGGCCACGGCGTCCCATAATTCCGGGATGGACCGGGCTGCTGCCTTTCGCAGTAAAGCCTTCAGCTTGGCGAAGGCCATCTCAATGGGGTTAAAGTCCGGGGAGTAGGGCGGAAGATAGCGAAGGGAAGCCCCCGCAGCCTCGATGATTTCGCGGACACCGACCACTTTATGAGCAGGCAGGTTGTCCATCACGACGACATCGTCGGGTTGAAGCGTCGGCACGAGGACGCGGCGCAAGTAGACCAGGAATGCTTCGCCATCCATGGCGCCGTCCAGGAGCCAGGGCGCGACGATCCCGTCGAGGCGCAGGCCGGCCGTGAAGGTCGTGGATTTCCAGTGCCCATGAGGAACAGCCGCCCGGCAACGCTGTCCACGCGCAGAGCGGCCTCGTAGCCGGGCCATCTTGGTATTGAGGCCACTTTCGTCGATGAAGATCAGGCGGCTCGGATCGAGATCGAGTTGGCCTTCGAACCACTCTTCCCGCGCTGCCAAAACATCCGGTCGCTGCTGTTCGGCCGCGTGCGCTGTCTTTTTTTGTACGTGATGCCACGCTTTGCGAAGAACGCATGGACCGTCGTCAGGCTGGCTTTGACCCCGCGCTCTGCCGCAAGGCGATCGACGATCTCGGCAAGCGTGATGTCCCGCTCATCGGTCTCGACCAAGGCGAGAATGAAAGTCTCGTGCGCGTCCAGCTTCGATACCTTCGGCTTGCCCTGCCGCCCAGGTTCCAGATTGCCGCTCGAACGCCAGGCCCGATACCATGCACCAGACGTCGATATCCCGATGGCAAACCGCCGTGCCGCTTCTCGGGTCGACAGGCCTGCCTCTATCGCCTCGATAACACGCGTCCGCAAATCCAGGCTGTAAGCTCGTGCCATGCCGCTGCTCCTTCCGCAAATCACTTCGATCAGGGAATCAGAACAAGCCGTTCACTGCAAACAAACGACTCCGATTAAGGGAAAACCGCTCTAGCACTGCGCGCAGAAAAGTCTGGGTCCGCAGATGCGAGGGCGTTCGGAAAATCTCCCCCGGCGATCCCTGCTCAACCACCGCACCGTGGTCCATGAAGATCACGCGGTCCGAGATCTCTTCGGAAAACTTCATCTCGTGGGTGACGATGATCATGGTCATGCCTTCCGAAGCAAGCTGCTTCATCACGCTCAACACTTCGCCGACGAGTTCCGGGTCGAGTGCCGAAGTGGCCTCGTCGAAAAGCATGACCTTGGGGCGCATCGCCAGCGCGCGGGCTATCGCGACGCGCTGCTGCTGGCCGCCGGACAGCATTTCCGGGTAGGCGTCCCGCTTGTTCGCGAGCCCAACCTTTTCCAGCAGCGCAAGGGCTGCTGCCTCCGCCTCTGTCGCCGGCATCCTGAGGACTTTCATCGGCCCGATCGTGATGTTCTGCAGCGCGGTCAGATGCGGGAACAGATTGAAGCGCTGGAACACCATCCCCATGCCTGCTCGGAGACGAGCAAGCTCACGGTCTTCCATGTCGATATAGCGGTCGCCGACGAGCTTCTCGCCAATGAGCTGGCCGTCCACGTAGACATGGCCCCCATTCGGCTTCTCAATTCTGTTGATACAGCGAAGCAGCGTCGTTTTGCCGGAGCCGCTCGGCCCGATGATCGAGACCTTTTCGCCGCGCCGGACGTCAAGGTCGATCCCCTTCAGGACATCGAGGCTGCCATAGCTCTTGCGAAGGCCTCGGATCTGGACGATCGGTTGATCCGCCGCAGCCCCGTCCGTTGCGGCATTGTTGGTTTCTATCGACTGGACTGGGTCGTGCATCAGCGCAATTCCGTCTTCGGCCGCACTGGCGCATATCGAGTTTCTGCGCCGTCCGTCGCCTATCGATGTGGATACGCCGGCGGGCTCACCTAGTGTCGATGGCGGTTGAGAACCGCGTATAGATGGCGCCGAGAGGGAATTGATGCGGAATTCGGCTCGGAGTGGTGCTGAATGACGCTGATGATCTGATTTGGTTGGGGATGAGAGCGCGGGATGCGCCGACAGGAGCCCGGAGGGCGACTGAGGCGCATCCCGCGCTGCGTCCGCGCATGCTACATGTGCGGAGCGCCGCAATCAGACATCGACCCACTACCACGTAAACTCGATGTCCTATCCCAACGGCCCGTGTGAGGGACTTGCAGGTCCCCGGGCACTGATGCCGACTGGTTCACGGTATGCGCCAGCATAATGGCATTGGCGCATTCCGTCGAGCTTTTCCCCGCAATCCCGACGGCGTTCCGAGAGGTT
The DNA here is from genome assembly GCF_042682145.1 of Mesorhizobium newzealandense. Taxonomy (NCBI): domain Bacteria; kingdom Pseudomonadati; phylum Pseudomonadota; class Alphaproteobacteria; order Hyphomicrobiales; family Phyllobacteriaceae; genus Mesorhizobium; species Mesorhizobium newzealandense. The sequence goes on from NZ_JBHUGZ010000001.1 coordinate 376,233, forward strand.
CGCCGCCGCAATGCAAACCGGTCGTTTCTTTCTCTGCGCACGGTGCCGCTCACAGGTCTTGCTTTGCCGGCATTGCGATCGGGGTCAGCGCTTCTGTGGTTCTGACTGCGCCCATGAAGCCCGCCGTGACAGTCTGCGTGCGGCGGGGCTGCGCTACCAGAACACCCGCCGGGGCCGCTTTGCCCACGCCGACCGCTCCCGCCGATATCGCCAGCGCTGCAAAAACAACGTGACGCATCAGTCTGCACCTTGTCTGCCGGATGGTTCACGACTGAACGCGCCCCTGATCGACGGCACCGTCGCACTGGACGACGTCACCGCTGAAGCGGTGCCATCGATCCCTCCGGCTCCGTGCTGCCGGCGCTGCAGTTGTCGGCTGCCGCCGTTCTTTCGCGGCGGCTTCGTGCGTCGCCGAGGGGCCTATGTCCGTCAACACGACTATGGAGACCCAACCGATGACCATATCCGCCGAGAAGGAAGCGATGATCCTGCGCCTGTACCACGTTGAGAGGTGGCGCTGTGGAACGATCGCAACGCAATTGCATTGCCACCATACGACGGTCTTCCGGGTTCTGAAGGAGGCCGGTCTGCCCCGCCACAGGCCGGTGATACGTCCCGCCGAGATCGACCAGTATCTGCCGTTCGTCCAGCGGACGCTTGAGACATATCCAGACCTGACCGCCAGCCGCCTGTACGGGATGGTGCAGGAGCGCGGCTACAAGGGCTCGTCCTCCCACTTCCGGCATATGATCGCGCTCCACCGTCCGCGCAAGGCTGCGGAAGCGTTCCTGCGTCTGCGCACCCTGCCGGGCGAGCAAGGCCAGGTCGACTGGGCGCATTTTGGTCACATCGAAATCGGCAAGGCTCGCCGCCCGCTGATGGCCTTCGTCATGGTGTTGTCCTACTCGCGCGACATCTATCTGCGCTTCTTTCTTGATGCCCGCATGGAAAACTTCCTGCGCGGCCACGCCGGTGCGTTCAACGCCTGGAATGGTTTGCCCAGGGTGCTGCTCTATGACAACCTTAAGAGCGCTGTGCTTGAGCGTCACGGCGATGCCATCCGGTTCCATCCGACACTTCTGGCCTTCGCGGGCCATTATCGCTTCGAGCCCCGTCCCGTCGCCGTGGCGCGGGGCAACGAAAAGGGCCGCGTCGAGCGCGCCATTCGCCACATCCGGGAAGCCTTCTTCATCGCCCGCAAGTTCAAGGACCTCGACGATCTGAATGCCCAGGCCGAACAATGGTGCCGCAACCAGGCCGCCGACCGGCCATGCCCCGAGGACCGGACGATGACGGTTCGTCAGGTGTTTGCGCAGGAGCAGCCCATGCTTCTGCCATTGCCCACCAACCCGTACCCCATCGAGGAGCAGATCGCCGCGAAGGTCGGAAAGACACCCTATGTCCGCTTCGACCTGAACGATTACTCGGTTCCCCATACTCATGTCCGGCGCACGCTCACCGTGCGCGCCGATCTCGCCCAGGTCCGGATATTCGATGCCGCCACGATGATCGCCAGCCACCGCCGCAGCTACGACCGGGGCCAGCAGATCGAAGACCCCCGGCACCTCAAGGCGCTCGTCGCCGTCAAGCGCGAAGCGCGCCAGCATCGGGGCCTCAACAGTTTGACGCGCGCCGTGCCGGCCTGCCAGAAACTGATGATCCACGCCGCCGAGCGCGGCGCCAATATCGGCGCGATCACCAATGCCATGCTCAAACTGCTCGACCTCTACGGCGCCACCGAACTCCAGGCCGCCGTCGAAGATGCCTTGCAGGCCGGGGCCTCTCATTCGAGATCGGTTCACGTCGCGCTCGAACGCCGCCGGATCGCGCGTGGCGCTCCACCGCCGGTCGAAACAAGGCTGCCGGAGCATGTCCGCAAAAAGGATACGGTCGTACAGCCCCACAAGCTCGACCGTTACGATCAACTCACTTGCGCAGGCAACGACGATGAATAATCCCGGCATCCTGTTCAACCGCGCCAGGGCGCTGCGCCTCAATGGCCTGATCGCCCACTGGGACGAAATCGCCGACGCGCCGTGGCTGGCCGCCGTGCTTCAATGGGAGGAAGAAGAGCGCTCCGACCGCTCATTGCGGCGACGCATGCGCGCCGCCAGGCTTGGCCACTTCAGGCAACTGGCCGATTACGACTGGAAATGGCCGCGTCGTATCGATCGCGCCGCCATCGAGGAACTGATGACGCTGTCCTTCGTCAAGGAGGCCGCCAACATCGTCCTTATCGGCCCTAACGGCGTCGGCAAGTCCACGCTCGCTCTTAACGTCGCCTACCAGGCGCTGGTCGCCGGCCATTCGGTCCTCTTCCGCACCGCCAGCGAAATGCTCGGCGAGCTCGCCGCCATCGACAGCGATTCCATGCTCCGCCGAAAGCTGCAGTACTATGCGGCGCCCGATATCCTGGTCATCGACGAGGTCGGATATCTCTCCTATTCCAACCGTCATGCCGATCTGCTGTTCGATCTCATCAGCCGCCGATACGAGAAACGCTCGACCATCGTCACCACCAACAAGCCCTTCGCGCAATGGTCGGAGGTCTTCCCCAATGCCGCCTGCGTCGTCAGTCTGGTCGATCGCCTTTTGCACCATTGTGAGGTCATTCCCATCGAAGGCGATTCTTACCGCTTCAAGGAAGCCTCCGAGCGCTCGAAGGCGCAGCGTCAACAACGCACCAGCCACCCCGCTGACGAAAAGGAGCCTGCAGCATGACCGGAAATCCTCATCAGCCGTCCGGTCTCGGGCGTGGAATCCAGTTCATCGTCAATGCCGAATGGACACCCGAGCAAGCAGCCGCCGTCTTCGAACTCCTCGACGATCTGCGAGACTGCATCTGGAGCCGTTACGCTCCCCACATCCAGCAGTTTGTCCGTCACCAACAAGCCCCTGACCATCAGCACCCTTCCAGCGACGAGCAGACAGGGCAAAAGCCCCATCCTCTCGATCCCTCCTGGTAAAAAATACAAAGCGGCCCCATCGGGCCAAGCGGCCCCATCGGGCCGCTTTCTCCCCCACAATCCTCGGCACCATTTGTCCGCGCTTTCTCGCAGCCGTTAACACCTAGCCCTCCGGCGCCGGCAACCGAGCTCATGCAAACAGTGAAGAGAAGTCTTTCGGCGTATGCGCCGCTGGTCCGAGGATATTGCTGCTGCCATCCCGGTCCACCCCAACGCGGGGATTTTTAGCCGGCGCCACGAGATAGTCCGGACTCGTCATGCCGTTCTTGGCAAGGATATCGGCATTGGTCTTTGACGACCAGAGCCACTTGATGCCGGCGTTGAAAGCATCAAGCAGGTCCGGGTTTTCCAGACTCATCCCCATCACGGCGATGCCCTTGTCGGTCAGGAGCGGATAACCTTCGGTCGACCGGAGCGGGACCTGCTTCAGCTTGAGGTCGGGATTTTTCAGCACCATGTAATCGACCTCGGGACCGTCGAGGAACGCGAAGTCAAGCCGACCCGCCTGCACGTCGCGGATCGCCGCGTCGTCGGTGTCATAGAGCTTCACTTCCTTGGCGTCGGGGATCTTCTTGAGATCGGGGACGAAATTGTAACCGACGCTGGTGCCCAGAGTGTAGCCCTTGAAGTCCTCGATGCCGATCGAGTCCTTGAAAGGCATATCCTGCCGCATGGTGGCGAGGTTGCCGGCATAATAGATTGCGTCGGTCAGCAGCATGGCGTCCGCCCGCTTCGGCGTCCACGACATATTGCCGACCATGACGTCGGCCCGGCCGCTCCGGATCGCCTCGATTGTGGCGGACCACTGCATGATCGCGGGCTTCACGCCGAGGCCAAGCTTGTTGGCGATGGCGGCGATCATCTGGGCGTCGCTGCCCATGATCTTCCCGTCCTCATAGCCCGTCATCGGCATGGCACCGCTCATGGCGATGGTAATAACGCCGTCTTCGACCGTCTTGAGCTTGGGGGCAGCCGCCAGGGCGGCCCGACCGAGCAGAGGCGCGGCCATCATGCCCACTCCCACGATGGCAGTCCGCTGAAGCAGATTGCGCCGAGATAGTTGTGTCCCGATCTTGTGCATTCTAACCCTCTTGTTCATTAAATTATTGTTGTGTTCATTTTATTGCACAAAATGAAGAGGCACGCAACGGCTCGATTCGCAGAGGCATCCCGAAAGGAGCACGGCCTTTCAGAGATGCGCATCCATGATGCTCATGATCCAGACTACACGAGCGGGTTCGCCGTACGGGTTCACGATCTTGTGGGGAATGTCGGCGGGGAACTGAAAGCTGTCGCCTTCTTCCAGGTCACCGGACCTGTCGCCGACCTGCAGACGAGCGCGCCCCGACAGCATATAGCCACCCTTTTGGCCCTGACTCTGGAGCACATCCTCGCTCTCGCTGCCCGGTGGCAGCGTTACGATCATGAAGCGCAAATTCTGGTCATTGCGCGGTGACAGCAGCTCCTTGACCAGCTTGGTTTGTCCCACGATCAGCGTCTGGCGCTGAGATTTGCGGCAAATGAAGTCCGGAATTTCCCGTTCGGGCCTGCTCGACGCAGGGTGATCGGACGACTGCAGGAATTCCCACAAGTTCATGCCAAGCGCCGCGCGCAGGCTCTGCAGCGTGCGGATCGACGGATTGGATCGGCCCCGCTCGATCTGGCTGATTATGCCTGATGACAAACCGGCCCGCTCAGCAAGCTCCGCAATCGTGAGGTTGCTTGCAATCCTGAGGCTGCGAACCCGTTCGCCCAGAGAGACGGCATTGGTAGAGACAGCCTCGGCTATGGTCGCGGATTGGTCGGTCATGGCCCTGCTCTGCTTTGCGCCCCGGCTATTGGCTTTCATTGATTGAACCCTTTTTTGGCGATTCGCAGCCAGCGTTACCTCAGCCAACTCGACAGATCTCGGTTGAGTGTTGCGGACGGAAATAAGCCGCTCCAACGACCCATCGCAGGCCGCCTCGACTAGTATGTTGACGCAATTTTCACTTTAATGAATATCCCATAGCATGCTGCCCGGCAAGCGGAACCGGTTCCAGCCGCGTGAGCCTGGACAACCAGCAGCAGGGCCGGCCTCAACCCGAGGCGAACTCGGAGAGTTCGTCGGCGGCTTCCTGAATACCTTGTGCAGCCGCTCGCTCCAGCCAAAGGCGACCGGCTACCGGGTTCTGCTCCCCGGCAAGACCATTGGAGAGATAGCGCCCAAGCATGAGTTGGGCATGGCCATGTCCCCGCTCGGCGGCAGCGGCGAACCATTTCTGCGCTGCCGCCGGGTCGAGCGACAGACCCTGGCCGCTCCCGAACTGCGCGCCGATCGCAAACATAGCTCCGGCGTGACCGGCCGCGGCTGCCCGTTTGAACAACTGCGCCGCAGCCACGGGCAAGCATGCGCCGCCGCGCCCGTTGAGGAGCATTTCGGCAAGCGCCACTTGCGCGTCGACCATGCCAGCGTCAGCCGCCCGCTCAAACCAGAAACGGGCCTGCTTCTGGTCGGCGGCCACGCCGCGCCCATCGTGAAGCATTCGCGCGTACGCATATTGCGCCTCGACCACGCCTTCGGCCGCGCGCCTCACCCATTGCGCCGCCTGCTCCTCGTCCTTTCGCACGCCGACGCCCTGGGCAAAGCAGAGTCCGAGGTTGAACGCTGCAATCAGATCGCCCGATGAGGCGGTCGCCTCGAACCATCCGGCAATGCTGGCGCGGTCGTCAGGCTCGCCTGCTCCTTCGAGGACCAGATTGGCAAAGTCGACCTGCGCTTCCTGATTTCCCCCATTTGCGGCGGTGCGCAGCCAGCGCGCTCCCTCCTCGACGTCCTGGGCGACACCGTTTCCCGACAGATAGAGCGATGCCAAGGCACGGGCGGCAGCCTGATGGCCCGCATCGGCCGCCCGTCGATACCACGTTGCGGCCTCCGCATAGTCCGGCTGCGAACTCTTCACATGCCGATCGCCGAGACGATAGGCTGCCTCGATATTTCCTGCCAATGCGGCGCGCCGCATCCACGCCTCGCCGGCTGCGATATCTTGATCTGCAAGGCCACCATCGATGAGCCCCAATCCCAACCGGAACTGGGCCGAGGGAAGGCCTTTCTCCGCGGCAAGCTGATACAGTCGCGCGGCTGCCGCTCGATCAGCCGGCACGCCGCGCCCATGCTCGGTCAGGACCCCAAGGAGGTAGATTGCGGTCGGCAGGCCGGCGTCGGCAGCGCGTCGAATCTCGGCGGCAACCTTGATCGTCTGCGCAGGTTGGCTGCGCCGGGCGAGGGAAAGAGCAAGGCCCAGGCATCCCTCAGGGCAGCCGGCAGCCGCAGACTTCTCATACCAGCCATGCGCCGCATCGAGGTCGCGCAGCGCTTCGGGGCCTCTGCTAAGGATATAGGCGAGGATTGCCTGCCCGGTCGCGGAGCCGGCTTCGGCTGCTTTTTTCGCCAGACCGAACGCTGCCGCGAATTCCGGCTCCCGCGGGGAGTCCCGTTCGAACAGGCTTTCCGATCCGATGCGATTGCCGTCGAGCTCCTGCGCCACCAGTCCAGCCACGTAAAGCGCGGCGAGAAGCGACTGGGCATCGGGGTTGCCATGATCGGCCGCTCGCCGCAGCCAACGCGCGCCTTCCGACCGGCTTGGCGGCACACCCAAACCCTCGAGATAGCAACGAGCTACCCGGTATTCGGCCTCGGCGATCCCGGCGCGTGCCGCAATTGCCATGAGCGGAAAGGCTTCTGAAGGCTTGCCGCTGTCAGAAAGCTGGATCGCCCGGCGCAATGCCAGCGCTGGAGAGGCAAGGGCGGTCAGCCGGTCAAGGATTGCCATCGATGCGAGAACTCATACCTCCGTTTGTCGCGCACGGTTGCCCAAGCCTATGGCTCCCTCATCGCTTCCTGGCCTACCGGGAGCATGGCGCCGAGAATGTACTTGAGCACGGTGCGTCGGCCAACCTTGACGTCAGCGGTCACCGGCATGCCAGGGCTGATCGTGAAACTGGCGGGCACGCCATGGAGGGCGACCTCATCGATGGAAATCTGCGTGCGATAGAACAGGTCAGCGTCCGGGGGCAGCATGGCCAACGAGCTGTTCGGGTCGCGCGCTTGTTCCCGGGCCGAGAAAGAATCCGGGCTGACCGCGCGAACAGTGCCATGAGCGATGCCATACTGCGAATATGGAAAGGTGTCGAACTTGATGGCCACCGGATCGCCGACGTGGACGAACCCACTGCTACGACCGACAATATTCGTCTCGATCTCAAGCACCGCGTCATCCGGCACCAGTGTGATCAATCGGTCGCCGGACTGCAGGATCGAGCCGACGGAGACCTTCGCTACCGACTGAACGATGGCGTCTGCCTCGCTCTTCAGTTCGACCAACTGTTTACGCAGCTTCGCCTTGTTGAGAAGCTCACGGGCGTCGGACATACGCGAGCCCGCCTCCGACAGGCTCTGCGAGACTTCCGCGCGCCAGCTCTGGATGTAGCCATCGCGGTCGGCGGCCACCGTCGCCTGCTGTCGCTTCGCGGCTTCCGATGTCTGCTCGGCGTTGCCGAGCGCCCGGGACATTTCCGCCGAGTTGTCTTCGGCGAGAAGCGTATTGAGGCGGCTCCCCACCTCTCTTGCTTCCAGTTGCTTGCGCATCTGTTCGATCGAGCCCGCGACGGCCAGCCGCTGGCGGTAGCCGTCAGCATCGGACTGGGAACGCGAGATCACCGAACTGAGTTCGTCGCTCTGCCGGTCAAAACTCGCCAGCTTGGCGTCGTAGACGGCTTTGCGGCGATCGAAGATCGACGCCTGCAGGGTCCAACTCGGGTCCAGGCCGTCATAGTTGAAGGGTTTGCCGTCGGCCTCTGCTTTCAACCGCGCCACTTCGGCTTCAAGCGTCGAAACCTGTGTCGCCAGCGCAGTGAGGTCAGCCGAGGCGAAGGTCGCATCGAGGCGAGCAAGCGTTTGACCGGCTCGCACGCGCTGTCCTTCGCGCACCTCGATCGAGCGGACGATCGCTGTCTCGAGCGGCTGCACCACGATGTTTGGCGATTGCGAGACCACGAGCCCTCTGGTGGTGACAACCTGATCAACCGGTATGAGCCCTGCAAGTGTGATCAGGGCGACGACCATGCTCGTGATGATCCAGACGATGCCGCGCGCCACCCGCGGAACGGGCGCATTGGCGATAGCCGTCGACGGCCACTGGAATTCCAGGATGACGGGCATCGTCGGATCGCTCGGTTCTGTCCGGCGCCGGCGGGCGGGAAGGCTGGAATGGGTGATGATGGTCATGGGCGCCCCAAAGCCGATGCTCAAACAAGTCGCGGCGGCACAGCCGCCAGGCGACCGTGGCGGCTGTCGAGATGCCGGTTCTGCTGCAACCAAAGCTGGCGGTAAAGCGCGCATCGTTCGAGCAGGGTCGCATGCGGCGCGACATCGAGGACCTTGCCCTGATCCATGACCAGGATCTGGTCGCACTCGGTCAGCGAGGAAAGCCGATGCGAAACAATAATCATCGTGCGGTTCTTGGCGATGCGCATGAGATTGGCGCTGACCACCGCCTCGCTCTCCGGGTCAAGCGCGCTGGTCGCCTCGTCGAGGATCATGACGGTCGGATTGTGGATGAGCGCGCGCGCGATCGCCAGCCGCTGCTTTTGGCCACCCGACAGATTGGGCGACCCTTCCTCAATATAGGTGTCATAACCGTTCGGCATGCGTTCGATAAATTCTTCGGCGCCGGCAAGGTGAGCGGCTCGCATGGCGTCGGAAAGGGTCAGGCCGGGGCGCCCGGCGATGATGTTGTCACGAATCGACCCGCGGAAAAGGAAATTGTCCTGGAGGACCACGCCGAGCCCCTGGCGAAGGTGACGCAGGTTGATTTCCTTGAGGTCGACGCCATCCAACTTGAGAAAACCGCTGTAATCGCGATTGATCCCCTGCAGCAGCCGCGCAATTGTCGATTTTCCTGAACCGCTGCGCCCGACGATACCGAACATGGTCCCTGCCGGAATGTCGAAGCTGACCCGGTCGAGCGCAGGCGTCTTGGTGCCGATGTAGGTGAAGGTCAGGTCACGGAAACTGATCTCGCCAACGAGCTTCGGCCTCAGGCCGGTGGAATTCGAACTGCTTTCCAGCGGTCGGTTGAGGACGGATCCTGCTTCGCTGATTGCCGCCCCGACCTCTTCGAAGTCCTCGACCAGTCGAGCAAGGCCGACGAGAGGCTGCGCGACGCGTTGGGCGATCATCATGAATGCGAACAGGCTGCCGACCATGTAGCCGGACGTGTCGCTCATCGCGAGATAAGCTCCGATCAGCATCGTGCCGAGGACCATCGCACGCTCGATCGGCGTGACAAGCGTCTGCGGCCAGTTGGCGAGCTGCCCGAAAGCAAGGCGCGCCCTGCCCGCATCCGCCACCCGCTCGTCCCAAAGCGCCTTGCGTTGCGGTTCGAGACCGAGCGCCTTCACCGTCTTGATGCCGACGACGGTTTCGCCAAGCGCCGCCGCCTTCCAGGTCTCCGCGTCTACCACCTGCTGGTACCTGCGGCGCAGTGGCGCGAGAAAGGCGAAGATGATCAACATGATCAGGCCCGCGCAGGCAAGCACCATCCAGCCGAGCGTCGCGTTGATGTAGAACATTACCGGGATCAGCACGCAGAGCGTGATCAGATCCAGGAACGTGCTGAGGAGTTTTCCGGTCAGGAACTCGCGGATGCGATAGATCTGTGCGAGGTGGTACATCGTCTCGCCGGCCGGATGACGCTCGAAATAATCAAGCGGCAGACGCAGGAGCCTGCTGAAGACATGCAAGTTCAGTTTGGTGTCCAGCCGGGCGCCGACGACGTTGATGATCAGCCGTCGGGCGTGACCGAGCAGCGTCTCGTAAACGAACAAGACGGCAATTATGGCTGACAACAACACGAGGGTCGAAACGCTGTTGAACTGCAGCACCTTGTTGACCAGCGTCATGACGATGAGAGGCGGCAGAACAGTGAGGATGCTGAGGGTGAACGAGGCGATGCCGATGTCACGCATGGAACGGCTTTCGAACCGTACCAGGTCGATCAACCAGCGGAGGGTGAAAGGCGCATCGGCCGCGATGTAGGATCGCGCCGGACGCAACAACACCGCCTCACCCGCCCACACCTGCGACAGCCGCAACTCGTCGATGGCGATGGCCTCGGCGTCGTCGGGCGCGTCCGCGCTTTTGAGGAAGACGACATTCCGCTCCGGGCTGGCCCCGGTGAGGAGACCTGCGCCACCATCATTGAACAGCAGGACGACCGGCCCCGTGTGCTCGAAGCGCAGGAGATGCGACCAGCGGATGCGAAGCGCGCGCGACCACATGCCGCCGTTCTGGGCCCATTGCGAGAGATCAGCCGCGTTTGGAATCGGGCTTGCGCTCGCCACCCTGAACTCGTTCGGGTCGAGTTCGACGCCGTGATAGCGCGCGACCCGTAGCATCGCCTTGAGGCGCGGCGCGATCCGGTCGAACTCGGCGGGTCCGCCGGGAACCCTCCCCGCGTCGCTCTCGCTGCCAACCTTGCCAGTCGCGTCCGCGTCTGCGCGGATCGGGATTGGCCCGGCTTCGGCGTTCAGAGGTACGCTCACCATGCACTTCCCCTCCGACCCGCTAGCGAGGGTTCAAGGATGCCCCAGGCAAGCCGTGCCAGCCGGGACTTCCGGCAAGACCCAGTATATTCCGAACGGGCCGGCCGCACGAGCCCTTTGTCCGCCTGGAAATGGTGAACGCGCGGCCCTTGCGTTCTAGCAAGGGCCGCGCGTTCTTTCTGCAACTTGCACTCAGTCATTCGGCTTCAGAATATCCTTCATTGCCCTCTTCAGCGTGTCGTCGGTGCTGGCGTATCCGGCGCCTTGCTTGCCTTTGTCCGAAGTCAAGTCGGACGTTGCGCCGGATGTCTTGTTCTGATTTGGACCAAAGCCCTTGATCGTGTTGAGAACGTTCAAGAGATCGGTCGTCACCGAACCTCCAGCCAGGCCGACGAGTTGCTGGAACGAGGCATGGCTGCCGTGATCACTGTCCGAGCCCGACTGCAGGAATTTCGCAGTGTCCTTGAGGCCGAGCGAGGCTGATGTGACGGTGGCTTTGTGACCAGGGCCGTTTTCGCCATTGTTATTGTTCCCGGAACCACCAGGTGCATCCTGATCTCCATTGCCAAAGCCGTTATTGCCATGGTCGCGGTCACCGGTCCCACCGCCCGAGCCGGTCGCTCCGGTCGCACCTGTCGAGCCGGCCGAGCCAGTTGCACCAGTCGAGCCGGTTGCTCCAGTAGCGCCGGTATCGCCGGTCGCTCCGGTCGAGCCTGTCGAGCCTGTCGAGCCTGTCGAACCGGTATCGCCGGTCGCTCCGGTCGAGCCAGTCGCTCCAGTCGCACCAGTATCGCCGGTTGCTCCGGTCGAGCCAGTCGCTCCAGTCGCACCGGTATCACCAGTTGCTCCAGTCGAGCCAGTCGCTCCGGTGGCACCAGTATCGCCGGTCGCTCCGGTCGAGCCAGTCGCTCCAGTCGCACCAGTATCGCCGGTTGCTCCGGTTGAGCCTGTCGCTCCGGTCGAGCCAGTCGCTCCAGTATCGCCGGTTGCTCCGGTCGAGCCAGTCGCTCCAGTCGCACCGGTATCACCAGTTGCTCCAGTCGAGCCAGTCGCTCCGGTGGCACCAGTATCGCCGGTCGCTCCGGTCGAGCCAGTCGCTCCAGTATCGCCGGTTGCTCCGGTTGAGCCTGTCGCTCCGGTCGAGCCAGTCGCTCCAGTATCGCCGGTTGCTCCGGTCGAGCCAGTCGCTCCAGTCGCACCAGTCTGGCCAGTCGCTCCGGTCTGGCCGGTCGCACCAGTCTCGCCAGTCGCTCCGGTCTGGCCGGTTGCTCCGGTCTCACCTGTCGCTCCGGTCTGGCCTGTCGCTCCGGTCTGGCCGGTCGCTCCGGTCTGGCCTGTCGCACCAGTCTCACCTGTCGCTCCGGTCTGGCCGGTTGCACCAGTCTCGCCAGTCGCTCCGGTCTGGCCGGTCGCACCAGTCTCGCCAGTCGCTCCGGTCTGGCCGGTCGCACCAGTCTCGCCGGTTGCTCCGGTCTGGCCGGTCGCTCCGGTCTGGCCGGTTGCTCCGGTCTGGCCAGTTGCTCCGGTCTGGCCTGTCGCTCCGGTCTGGCCGGTCGCTCCGGTCTGGCCGGTCGCACCGGTCTCGCCTGTCGCTCCGGTCTGGCCGGTTGCTCCGGTCTGGCCGGTCGCACCAGTCTCGCCAGTCGCTCCGGTCTGGCCGGTCGCACCAGTCTGGCCGGTTGCTCCGGTCTGGCCGGTTGCTCCGGTCTGGCCTGTCGCTCCGGTCTGGCCGGTCGCTCCGGTCTGGCCGGTTGCTCCGGTCTGGCCGGTTGCTCCGGTCTGGCCGGTCGCTCCGGTCTGGCCGGTTGCTCCGGTCTGGCCAGTTGCTCCGGTCTGGCCGGTTGCACCAGTCTCACCTGTCGCTCCGGTCTGGCCTGTCGCTCCGGTCTGGCCGGTCGCTCCGGTAGAGCCGGTTGCTCCGGTCTGGCCGGTGGCTCCGGTCTGGCCGGTTGCTCCGGTCTGGCCGGTCGCTCCGGTCTGGCCGGTTGCTCCGGTCTGGCCGGTCGCTCCGGTAGAGCCGGTTGCTCCGGTCGAGCCAGTCGCTCCGGTAGAGCCGGTTGCTCCGGTCGAGCCAGTCGCACCAGTCTGGCCAGTTGCTCCGGTCTGGCCGGTTGCACCAGTCTGGCCTGTCGCTCCGGTCTGGCCGGTTGCTCCGGTCTGGCCGGTCGCACCGGTAGAGCCGGTTGCTCCGGTCTCACCTGTCGCTCCGGTCTGGCCTGTCGCTCCGGTCTGGCCGGTTGCTCCGGTCTGGCCGGTCGCTCCGGTCTGGCCGGTTGCTCCGGTCTGGCCAGTTGCTCCGGTCTGGCCAGTTGCTCCGGTCTGGCCGGTTGCACCAGTCTCACCTGTCGCTCCGGTCTGGCCTGTCGCTCCGGTCTGGCCGGTCGCTCCGGTAGAGCCGGTTGCTCCGGTCTGGCCGGTGGCTCCGGTCTGGCCGGTTGCTCCGGTCTGGCCGGTCGCTCCGGTCTGGCCGGTTGCTCCGGTCTGGCCAGTTGCTCCGGTCTGGCCGGTTGCACCAGTCTCACCTGTCGCTCCGGTCTGGCCTGTCGCTCCGGTCTGGCCGGTCGCTCCGGTAGAGCCGGTTGCTCCGGTCTGGCCGGTGGCTCCGGTCTGGCCGGTTGCTCCGGTCTGGCCGGTCGCTCCGGTCTGGCCGGTTGCTCCGGTCTGGCCGGTCGCTCCGGTAGAGCCGGTTGCTCCGGTCGAGCCAGTCGCACCAGTCTGGCCAGTTGCTCCGGTCTGGCCGGTTGCACCAGTCTGGCCTGTCGCTCCGGTCTGGCCGGTTGCTCCGGTCTGGCCGGTCGCACCAGTCTGGCCGGTTGCTCCGGTCTGGCCGGTTGCTCCGGTCTGGCCTGTCGCTCCGGTCTGGCCGGTCGCTCCGGTCTGGCCTGTCGCACCAGTCTGGCCGGTTGCTCCGGTCTGGCCGGTCGCACCGGTAGAGCCGGTCGCTCCGGTCTGGCCGGTCGCACCAGTCTGGCCTGTCGCTCCGGTCTGGCCGGTTGCTCCGGTCTGGCCGGTCGCACCGGTAGAGCCGGTTGCTCCGGTCGAGCCAGTCGCACCAGTCTCGCCAGTCGCTCCGGTCTGGCCGGTTGCACCAGTCTCACCTGTCGCACCAGTCTGGCCAGTCGCACCGGTCTGGCCGGTTGCTCCGGTCGAGCCGGTAGAACCCGTGGCGCCAGTCGCTCCGGTAGAGCCAGTCGCGCCGGTACCACCAGTCGCGCCGGTTTCACCAGTCGCACCAGTCGAGCCTGTCGCACCGGTAGAACCTGTGGCGCCGGTCGCGCCGGTACCACCAGTCGCGCCGGTAGAGCCAGTCGCACCAGTATCGCCGGTTTCACCAGTCGCACCGGTTTCGCCAGTCGCACCGGTAGATCCCGTGGCGCCAGTCGCGCCGGTACCGCCAGTCGCGCCGGTAGAGCCAGTCGCGCCGGTATCGCCGGTTTCACCAGTCGCACCGGTTTCGCCAGTCGCACCGGTAGAACCCGTGGCGCCAGTCGCGCCGGTACCGCCAGTCGCGCCGGTAGAGCCAGTCGCGCCGGTATCGCCGGTTTCACCAGTCGCACCGGTTTCGCCAGTCGCACCGGTAGATCCCGTGGCGCCAGTCGCGCCGGTACCGCCAGTCGCGCCGGTAGAGCCAGTCGCGCCGGTATCGCCGGTTTCACCAGTCGCACCGGTTTCGCCAGTCGCACCGGTAGAACCCGTGGCGCCAGTCGCGCCGGTACCACCTGTTGCTCCGGTTGCCCCGGTACCACCAGTCGAGCCCGTCGCACCGGTATCCCCGGTCGCGCCAGTAGAACCCGTGGCGCCAGTCGCACCTGTTGCACCCGTGGCTCCGCCTGCACCAGAAACGGTTAAAGTACCAACCCCCAGCAATATGCCGGTATTGATCGCACCAGCAAGCATGATATTGCCTGGATTGCCTTCAGACTCCGTCTCTGAGCTGTAGAGTCCGATTTGACCTACCGCCGGTTCACCAGTTGCAATAGTATATGGTCCGGCAGCAAGACTGACCGGAACGTTAAGATTTCCAGCAAAATTTCCCAATGCTTGGGGAAGTTGAAACTCGCCGACTATTGTCAGGCCGGTAATGGGATCATTATATACGATATAGTACATTAGATCATCGGACGGATCGTCAGCAGCACTCCAATCGACATTAATATAGCTAACCGCGAGTATTCCCTGATACCCGGCAACGCCTCGGGCGGTCAACAATTGCGGCGAACGGCTACACCGTCCCCCAAGTTCCCATGCGCCACCTTTTTCTGCTGCACCGACCAGACCCTTCGCCGCAGCGACCGGCACACCGGTTGCGCGCTCCAGCGCATCTACAAGCGCCCGCCCGCGCGCGCCTTCTCCCGCATGGCAGCTCCACAGCAGCAGATCGCCGTCGGGTCCCAACGCGGCACCGATTGCCGCGAGATCGTCAGCACACCGATCAACGCTGTCAAGCGCAAGTCCGCCGGCGCTAAAGCTCAGTTCGCCTGTGCGGCCATGCACAACGATGTGGATCGCATCGAGGCTTTCGCGACCTCGCAAGCTGCGGGCGATTTCCTCCGAAGCAGGCATGGTGCCACTGAGGACGACCGGAACCAGGCCGGGCAGCAGACCTGCGACCAGCGTGGGAATGTCTGCCACGGCCGGATCGATGAAGACAATTTCGCGAGGGGTCGGCATGCGATGCGACGCCATGAGGTCGGTTGATCGCAGGAGCTTCTGCGAAATCTGGATTTTGTCCGCTTGCGCGAGGAACTTTTCCGCGTGAGTTGTTGGCAGAGCTAGCATTGTCGTTTCCTCATCTAGCTATCTAGGCGCGCACGTCACCTTAGTGCCCACTGGCCCAAGTATTGGCGTCGCTGTAACGTCATAGTCGATAGATTCCGAACCGCTGATTTGGCTGAATAAACCTATGCTCCCAGGAGAACTCATACCAGAAGAAGTACCTGAAATGGTAAAACTCCCAGAAACACTTACAGAAACGGATAGAGAACCGGCAAATGTCCCTTTTGGCACCGTAAAATCGCCAATAATAGTCCGGGTTCCATCAATGTTTACAACAATGTGGTACCGATTTGGGGCAGTCGATGCTGGAAACTTTATGTTAACGTAGTTTCCAAACAGAACGCCCGCATAGCCTGCCATGCCCACACTCGTCAGCGGCGGCCGTACCAAGCCGCGAGGCAACCTCGCCGCCAACTCCCATTGGCCGCCCAGCGCGTGCGACCCAACGAGATTGTCCGCCGCTGCAACCGGTGCTCCGGCTACGCGCGATAGAGCATCCACGAAACGCGATCCCGCGGTGCCGGCGCCCACGTGGCAGCTCCACAGGACCAGATCGCCATCGGCGCCAAGCGCTCGGCCGATCCCAGCGAGGTCGACCTCGTCGTCATCCAAAGTCTCGACCGACCACACGCCTGCCGCGAAGCTCACCCGCCCTGGTGCGCCATGCGCGATGACATGCACCGCATCGAGCCCTGCGTGCCCTGCGAGCGCGGCAGCGATCTGCTGCGCCGCCGGTCGGCGGCCGTCGAGCACAATCGCTTGAACCTCGGGGCGCACGTTGCCGAGAACAGTCTGGAGGTCGGAAACTGTAGGGTCGACAAAAAGAATTTCAGAGGCGCGGGCCATGACTGGCTCCTGTTGGCTTCGAATTCAATTCAACGGAAAATCGCCCACCGGCCTGGCCGGCGAGCGCTGGGGACAAGGAGCTTTGTGTACAGTCCGCGGGCGCCCGGCAGCCGACAGGGCGCCGGGGAATACCGATCAATCGCCGGGCAATCCTTGCTGGCGGCCAGCTGCGGATAATTGAGGGGTTGATCGAAACTGAGGGGTTTATCGAAGCGGAAACCCGCGTCGCGGGCGCATCGTTTCGTACTTGGTATCACACCAACCACAGCCAACTCCCGTCACACGTATCCCGATTTCTCGACGACGACTTGCGAGGGGAACCGAACTACTTGCGAGGGAACATCAGGTTGGGAAAACGCCGGCCTTGAGTTCAAGGCAGTACGACGTCTTCTCTTGCACGTCACCAACACTCTATGCGCCCTCACGCACGAAGTGACTTGCTCCAGATACTCTCCTGGCTTCGCAGACTGCGCAGACCGACAGGCCATCTGCCCGGTCCACGGCTACCCTCCCATGCACAAGGCATTAGTAAAATCTAAAATTAGCAAGTTGTAAATAACGAAGTTAACAATTTATTAATCGTGAACCACAGCAACTATTTTTGGTCGACATCAAATGGCGCGCATGGGCCAAACGCATCGAAAAATCCGAGGCTTAACGGCACTCCCTTGGTTCGCGTCGAACCCTCGACGTCGCAGCGAAGTTTGTGCGTCAGCGATTGAGCCGACGGAACGTTCGTTTGCAGACCCCTGGTCCAGGGCAACCGCGAGACCCTTGCTGTGACGGAAAGCGCTGGCTAACAATGGATGGGGCTGAGGTAGCGCGTGACTGGGAAGGGACGATCGATCCTTGCAACAGAGCTCATGCAAATGGCCAAGGCGGCGGGGTGATGTGCATGAGGTATAAAGGCCGGACAAAGGCGCGTAACAAACGCCGCTGCGCCAAGGGATTAACATGAGCACCATCGGCCTGTGCATGATCGTCAAGAACGAGGCAAAGGTCATCCTGCAATGCCTCGCCAGCGCGCTTCCTATCGTTGACTATGTGCTCGTCATCGACACGGGTTCCGAGGACGGCACGCAGGACCTCATCCGCAACTTCCTGACCACGCACAATGTCAACGGCGCAGTCATCGACGAGCCCTGGCGGGACTTCGCGTACAACCGGACCTTTGCCCTTGAGCGGCTGCGTGAAGTCGAGACGGTCGACTACGCGATGATCATCGACGCGGACGACGTCGTGGTCCAAGACGCCGGCTTCGATCCGATCGAGTTCAAGTCGAAGATGGAACACGATCTGTACGACGTCGAGGTGTCCCATGGTGGCATTTCGTTTTATCGGCCGCAGATCTGCCGCAACCGGTTGCCGTTCTCCTTCAAGGGCGTGCTGCACGAATATCTCGAGGCCCCTCCCGGCAATCTCACACGCGAGACCGCCAAGGGTTTTCGCGTGGCGACGGGGCGTGGCGGAGCACGCAGTCAAAACCCGCGAAAGTACCAGGACGACGCGGCCGTTCTTGAAAATGTGCTTGCAACCGAGACCGACCCCTTCCTTGTTTCGCGATACACCTTCTATCTGGCGCAGAGCGACAGGGATTCCGGTGAACGTGAAAAATCACTGGCGAACTATCTGAAGCGTGCCGAACTGGGTTTTTGGAACGAGGAAGTCTATGTCAGCCTGCTCGAGGCCGGCAATCTCATGGCAGCGCTGGGACGGCCATTCGACGAGGTCGTTGCCGTCTTCGAGCGTGCGGCGCAGATCGTTCCCACCCGCGCGGAGGCTCTTCACGCCGCGAGCCTCTATTGCCGCAACCAAGGCCGGAATGCGGAAGGCACGGAATTTGCGCGTCGAGGACTCGACCTTGCCCAACCCGCCGGACTTTTCATACAGCCCTGGGTCTATGATTACGGATTGCTCGACGAGTTTGCCGTCAATGCCTACTGGACAGGCGCTTACCGGGAATCGCTCGATGCCTGTCTGAAATTGCTCGCCAGCGAAAAATTGCCGGCGGAAATGGCGAAGCGTGTGGTGGCCAACGCGCGTTTCGCCACCGACAAGCTTCCGGTCCATGAACCGCCTAAACTCGGGGCGTTCGGGACCGAGAGCCTGATCGATCAGCACAAGCTTGTCCGGCGGCGCTCGCTGCGGTCGCGCATGAAGGGCACGCCACGCATCCTCGTCGCAATCCTGGCAAAGCAGAAGGAGCCGGCACTGCCGCTTTACCTCGAGTGCATCGAGGCGCTCGACTACCCGAAGGCGTCGATCGTCCTGTACATCAGGACAAACAACAACACCGACAGGACCGAGCACATATTGCGCGAATGGGTAGAGCGTGTGGGCCACCTCTATGCGGCGGTCGAAATCGACACCTCGGACGTAGCCGATCGGGTCGAGCAGTTCGGCGAGCACGAATGGAACGAGACGCGCTTCAGGGTGCTCGGCCGAATCCGCAACATAAGTTTGCGGAAAACTCTCGAGCATGGCTGCGATTTCTATTTCGTTGTCGATGTCGACAATTTCGTGCGGCCGGCCACGCTGCGCGAGCTTGTGGCGCTCGACTTGCCAATCGTCGCTCCCCTGCTTCGCTCCATCTCGCCCGGCCAATATTATTCGAACTACCACGCCGAGATCGATGCGAACGGCTATTATATGCCGTGCGATCAATATGGATGGGTGCTCAACCGCCATGTGCGCGGCATTATCGAGATGCCGCTCGTCCACTGCACCTATCTTGTCCGCGCCGACGTGCTGATTGAACTGACATATGTGGACGCCACATCGCGGTTCGAGTATGTCATCTTTGCCGACAGCGCCAGGAAGGCCGGCATCGTCCAGTATATGGATAACCGACAAGTCTATGGTTACATCACCTTCGGCGACGGCCAATACCATGTGAGTGATGGGATCGAGCGGGCTCGAGCGCTGTTGCACGGTGCGGGCGATACCCCCGCATTCACTGCCGCCACGCCCTCTGGCTCCGGGCCGATGCCAGTTCGACCTGTCGAGCCGCCGCAAATTCACCTCATAAACTTGGACAGCAGCGTTGAGCGTTGGCGTAAATATCAAGATAGGAATCCTCATCTAGCCACCAATACAATTCGCGTATCGGCCGTCGACGCAGCATCCCTCGATAGGCCGGCCTTACAAGCCTTGGTAGACGATGGGGTGATTGCCGAGGATTGCGGGTATCTGCCAGGCGCATTGGGATGCGCTCTATCTCACATCAACTTGTGGAAGTTGGCGGTAGCCGAGAAGCGGCCAATTACCATTTTCGAGGACGACGTCTACTCGTCGTTTAATTTTCTTGAGGAGTCGAACCGCATTCTGTCCATGGCTCCGGCGAACTGGGATATGGTAAAGTGGGGATTCAATTTTGATCCTCTGTTCTTGTGGTTGGACTTCGATTTTTCCAAAGCCAAGCTGGAGTTCTACGAGCGAAAGCACAAACAGATCCCGGCTCAATTTCAATCTGACAACTATTCCAGATCTCTTATCCGGCTGACCCATTCCTTTGGTGCGATGGCCTATTCAGTAACTCCAAGGGGCGCTCAAGTACTTCTTGACAAATGCCTACCCCTACGAAGGAGACTTATTCCGTTTCCTGAGACTGGAGTAGTCCTAGAGGACGAGAGCATCGATTGTGCGATGTCCGCGGTGTATGACTCAATGAAAGCGTTCGTTTGCATGCCGCCGCTCGTCATCCAGGATGACGAGCAAGCTTCACATCGGCTGACTGCAGACGGCTTGCGACCCTAATAAACTCTGCCCCGCATCCGCGGGGAAACCTTTGTGCCGTTCTCATCAAATGCGTTTGAAAGCTACAGAGGGTATCAAATCGATCAGTTTCAACCCTAGCAGTGTCTGCGATATCAGCCAGGGCAGCGGGGTATCGGTACAGATAGGACAGGCCATGCGAATAATCGCTTCAATGACCACCATTCCCTCGCGAATTGATCGAATTGGTCCTGCACTTGAGAGCGTGCTCGGCCAGACCATTCCGGTGGAGCATATAGAATTGAATGTTCCATATGTATGTGTGCGTACGAATGAACCATACACTCTGCCGACATGGCTCACGGAAATGGAACGGGTAAAGATTTTTCGAACGGACGACTACGGTCCGATCACAAAGATTGCCCCCACACTGCTACGACACCAGGACGACAATGAAACGTATCTATGGTCGGTAGACGACGACTTTGCGTATCCTGCAAATCAGCTGGAAATGTTATGCCGTGGACATCGTGCTTCGGAATATCGCATACTTGCGAGGCACGGCGGCGACTTTAACGCAGATGGCAGCATCACTTTCAAATTCGGGCAAACTCAAGTATCAATGTTCGAGGGATTTGGTACAGTTCTATATCCTCCAGCGTGCATCGGAGACGACTTCTTAGAATACCTACAGGCGAGCTCGAAAGACGTGGACTGCCGGCAAAGCGACGATGTGGTTCTATCTCTCTATTTTTCGTCTCGCCAGCTTCCTATTTTCATATGGAATTCGCCTTCCGAAACTGAACCTTTTTACCCCACGGGTTCGCTTCCTCACTCCTCAGAGAGGGATGCGCTCCATTTGCAAGGCGGGGGAAATATGGAGCGGTATAAGCGCGTACTGAGCGTCTTGAGGTCACCTGGATTCACCAAGTCTCAGCCCAATACTACATTGGATATCATCACCAAGGAGCAGTTCGAAACACTGCCTTGGATAT
Source organism: Mesorhizobium newzealandense (assembly GCF_042682145.1). NCBI lineage: Bacteria > Pseudomonadati > Pseudomonadota > Alphaproteobacteria > Hyphomicrobiales > Phyllobacteriaceae > Mesorhizobium > Mesorhizobium newzealandense. Next base: position 397,114 of record NZ_JBHUGZ010000001.1, read on the forward strand.
ATACGGCTCACAACACGGTGCTGTACGTGGAAGTCGACACAGGTGAGCTGCGTCATGGCCCGATCGACAGTAATTCCACAAACGTCAGATTTCTGGCCGATGGGAAGCAGGGGCAGATGATATTCGGTGGTGAAGATCACCGCCTACCAATTGCTTTTCAGTCAGATTGCTCGCTGGTCGCCAAGGACTCCAAGACGTCGGCGCCCACCAGCTTGGAAATCTTCCCGATGCACTGGATTTGGGTTGGTTTTCATGTTGGCAAAACGTTCCTTTGCGCCGAGCTTGATGGGCGCATAACTCTTTCCAGACCCCATTGCCTCGGCCACGAAAGTTTTTCGCTCTCGGAGCCTCCTCACTCACAAGAGATTTTTCAGGCCTTGGGCCTTCTCAAGCCATACGATGTAGAACCATTCCTCAAAACGAGGGTCGGATGCAAAAGTGATGGAGGATATGTAATTCTCGATGACTTGGATCCAATAGAAATTGTCTACAGCTTCGGCATCGGAAACCAGGTTTCATTTGATCTTGAAATGGCGAGCATGGGAAAAGATATCTTCATGTTCGACCACACCGTTGACGGACCTCCTCTTGAGCACCCGAACTTCCATTTCTACAAGCAAGGGTTGGCAGCAGATAACAACGAAGCGGCATCCTTGTACACGTTAGCATATCAGCTCAACAGGCTCGGTCATGAGGGGCGGCCTGATCTACTTCTGAAGATCGATATCGAAGGTGCTGAGTTCGAGGTGTTTTCGGCAATGCCGAACGCGATCCTTCGACAATTCCGGCAAATTACCATGGAACTTCACTGGTTGGGCAGACTGAGTGATCCGACTTATCGAGCTGGTTTCGTGGCGGCACTATCGAAAATCAACAGTGAGTTCACATTATTTCACGTGCATTCAAACAATAATGAGCCTCTGGGAATTGTCGATGGGCACGTAGTCGCGCCCGTGATGGAGCTGTCGTATGTGAGATCTGACCTGATCAAGCGCGCGCCGTCGACGACCGTATATCCGACTGAATTCGACTTTCCGAACTGGACGCCCAGGCCTGACCACACACTTTGGTTCTATCCATTCCTACCTATGCTTGAGGAGTCTGCTGAAGCCCTTGAGAAGTCGATAGCGACATCGAACCGGATGTTTCCGGCCGGCGGTCACACTTAGCAAGATAGTTGGCCGCCGCTGCCCTTGTGCCAGTTCCACCAGCAGCGCCATAAATGAAAACCGATCTGATATCTTTCGCGAAGCAATAGGAACAGACGGTGAGGCGACGAGATTTTGTAACATGGCTTGCGGGTTCATCCGCCTGTTATTTGACGTCGGCGGATTGGCCTGTGCAGGCGGTTGGAAAACGAGTTCCACGCCGATGACGCTGGCTCGCATCAACGCGCGCCGACGTCGAATTCGTTGAAATTTGTCGCATACTGCCCTATTGCAGCAGCAAGCGCGCTTGACGACTTTTCCGTCTTCCAATCAATGTGGCTGGCATCGGGATTGAGCACGTCGCCGGCCTCGATGAGGTGCATTAGATGACGCAAAACACGCCCGATGATTCCCGTGAAGCCTTCGCGCGCATTTACCAAAGCAACGAGTGGGGCTCCGCTGAATCGCGCTCCGGACTCGGTTCAGCGTACGCAACGACGCATCGCGTGCGCACCATATTGCCGATGCTTTTGCGCGCGCTGGATGTGAAGTCCATGCTCGATGCGCCGTGCGGCGACTTCAACTGGATGCGCTTCGTCGACGTGGGCAAAACGCACTACATCGGCTGCGATATCGTTGCGGAAGTCATCGAAACGAATCGCATGCGATACGCGGATCGCGAATTTCGGGTGCTCGATCTGGCTGCCGAACCACTGCCGAACGTCGACCTCATTTTTTCACGCGACTGCCTGCAGCATCTGACCGAGCCCGATATCTGGCGCGCGCTGCGCAACTTCAAGAAGGCCGGCGCGCGCTGGCTGTTCACCTCAAGCCATTCGACCTCGGCACAGGACATTGCGTCGGAAACAGGCGGATTCGGATTTCTCAACTTACAGCAACCGCCATTCTCGTTGCCGCTGCCACTCCTGGTCATGCCGGAGGAACACTACGCATCGAAGGCGATGTGCCTGTGGGACATGACGCAAATCGGCGCATGAGAAAACCCAGTGCCATTACCAATTCACATGCTCGTCGCCGCTGCGAAGGCAACATGGCAACTCACACACCACCTTAAGCGTTGTTCGACGGTTGTGGGGTTGCACTACGCCCCAGGAGAAAGTTCCCGATGACCAAGGAGCATCAGCTGACGAACAGGCGACAGTTTGGCGTACTAGCTGCCGTCTCGTTGGCTACTGGCTTGGCTACGCTGTTGAGTCACTCGCGGAAAGGCTACGCAGCCATGTCTCCCAAATCTACCACGGCCCGCCCATCGCAAACCCTCTTCACCGCGCCCATCGAGCTTGCCGGCGACTGGGGCGGCATGCTCGAGGGCGCGGCTGATCAGGTCGTCGAGCGGATGCGGCATGCATGCCTTGACGGCGTCCGCCTGCTCTCCGACCGCCAGCCGACGCAGCTGCGTGTCGACCAGCACACTTCCGGCACGCCGGCCGTCTGGCTGCATCCGGACGGCAGCAGCATGGCCTGGATCATCGTCGATATCGGTGACCGTGACTGGTCGAAGCTCGCCTACCAGTTCGGCCATGAGCTCGGCCACGTGTGTGCCAACAGCTGGCAGCCGGATGCCAAACCGGCGCCGCCCTGCCAGTGGCTCGAGGAAGCGATGGTCGAAGCATTCTCGCTGCGTGGCCTCGGACGCCTGGCGAAGGACTGGAAGGCGAACCCGCCGTTCGCCGGCGACAACGCTTTCGGCGATGCCATTGCCAAGTATCGCGAGAATATCATCCGAGGCTATACCGCGCTCGCCGACAGTCAGGGCCTCACGCGCGACGCCGCGGCGTGGTTCGCCGACCATCGCGGCGAGATCGAGATCCCCGCGATCAATCCATTCGCCCAGGCGATGTCGCTGACCATCCTCGCCGAATACGACCGCGCGCCGGACTGCGTCGAGGCGCTGGGCGCACTCAATCGCTGGCCCGGCCGCACCGGTATGCCGATCGGCAAATATCTCTGGCGATGGGAAAAGAGCTGTGCCGAATTGCAAGCCTCACCGCAACTGCCGCAGCGCTTGCGCGACCTGTTACACGTTCCGCAACGGGCCAAATGAAGAGTGCAACAGGCGGATCGAGGCTGGCTAAAGCGGTTCATCGTTTCACGGAAACGCCGAACCGCTCTATCTCTCTTTGTTTTGACGCAATTCCGAACGGAAAACCGTTTCACACTTTTCCTTGGAATTGGTGCTGGGCTCAAGGCCTCTGGGCCGCGCCGATCCAGTCGAGTCGCGCGGCGGGTATGAGGCCGTAATTGTAGAAATTTATGCCATCGACACCGGGCGCCAGCGCCGGTGTCACCTTGGCCGCAAGGATGTCGGGACCGGCCATTTCCGGATAGAACAGCCGGTAGCCGGCACCGAGGAATTTCTCAGCCCCGAGCGCGTCGCGGCCGGCCGCCATCAGGCTGGCGACGTCGCTGGCCTGCATGTCGTAGGCACACAAGATCGCCCCGTCGCAGACCTTGCCAAGCGCTGCAAGATCACAGCCGCCAAGCCAACCGTCTTTCAGATCGATGATGACGACAGATGTCCTCGGGTCGGCCACCTCGCGAAGCTCGGCGACCAGGCTGGTCACCGGCTCGAACCGCCACTTGAGATAGGCATGGAGCTCCGGCCAGGGTGCAAAGGCGTCAAGGCCGCTGGCCGGGAAATCGGGAAAGCGTCGCTCGGGCACGGCGCGCTCGCAAGTTTCTGCAATCCATTGTCTGACGAGCTTGCGCGCGGGCTCGCCATCAACTCCCGAGCTGGCCGCGCGAGCCAGGCAGGACGGGCAGAAGCACAGCGACAGCAGAAAATCGTCTTCGGGCGTCAGCCCGACACCATCCTTCTCGTGATGGTATTCATGGGCGAAGCCCATGAAGGAGGGGCTTTCGAGTTCGATCCTGTCCGGCCTGTAGCTGTACGAGATATCCGCAACCAGCGCGCGGACATAGGCACGCGCATCGGGATGCGACGGACAGAGGTTGTAGTAGTTGGCATCGCCGAAGGCGTTGCGGGTTACGGCCTGCGGATGAAGCATGCCGAGGCGGGTGTTGTGCAGGCAGACGGTCCAGCAGGAAACGCCGAGCCCGCCAGCCTCGCGCCTGCGGACGAGATCGCCAAGCACATCACCGCCCAGCATGATCACGTCCGCGACCTTGGGCTGGATGGTGAGCCCGGCCCACCGCGACGGCGCCGGTTTGAAATAGATCGTGCCGTCCTCGGGAAAATAGGCTTTGCGGCGCGGGCTGCGCGGCTGGAGGAAGCGGCCGGCGTGGTATGAGGTCGCGAGACTGATCATGTTGAGCCCGGCGCGCTCGACAAGATCGTGCTCGACCGCCTCCAGGCCCAAATCCTGGACATCCCAGGGGTAGGTCCACATGGACAGTTGTTGCATGGAACATCCTCAGTCTTTGATACCGACGCATGGCCGGAGATGGCGTTATTGTCAGCCCTCGATCGGCTCGGCGACCTGCATGAGGCAGTCGCCCGCCTCGCACATCGTGTGCAACCGGCGCGACAGCACGATGCCGCTTTCGGCGAAATGCAGCGCTTCTTCCGTAGCATCAAGCCGTTCGAGGTCATGATACCAGCCGGCCAATTGTCCGGCGCTGACTCTGTCGCCCAGCCTGACGGCAGGCTCGAACCAGCCGCGCCTTGTGGCATACAGACCCTGGCTGTGCCGCGACAGCGAAAGCAGCTGTGTCGACGCCGGAGATTTTGACGCCGGCCCGAGAACCGGCGCGTCGACCACGCCAAGTGCTGTCATCAGACTGTCGAGCGCACGAGCCGTGATCGCCATCGTATCGACCGTGGCGGTGCCGCCGCCACCGAACTCGCCGCTGACGCCGATGGCGCCGGCACGCCGCGCCGCGCCCATGGAAGTCGGCGAGGCCTGACCATTGTCGGCCACGAACCCGTACGGCATGCCGAGCGTCCGCATCAACTCCACCCCGCGACCGTGGCGATCGGGATCGATGTTGCGCTCGACAAGTGCGGTCGGCAGATGTTCCATCGAGGTGCCGCCCGAATGGATGTCGAAGACGACGTCATGGCGAGGGAACAGCTCCCTCTCCAGGAAATCCGCCAGCCGGCTTGTCGGCGTACCCGTGGGGTCGCCCGGGAAAGCTCGGTTGAGATTGCCGCCATCGAGCGGCGAGCAGCGTTTGGCGGCCATCACCGCCGGTACATTGGCCATTGGCAGGATGGTGATGCGGCCTTTGATCTGCCTGGGGTCGAGCCGGCGCATCAGCTTGGCCAGCGACAGTTCGCCCTCATATTCGTCGCCGTGGTTCCCGGCCATCAGCAGCAGCGATGGGCCCTCGCCGTTGTGGATGAGGCAGATCGGCACCTTGACCTGGAAATAGGGAGAGCGGTCGATCGAGAACGGAATGCTGAGATGGCTGAGCATCTTGCCGTCGCGGTCGAAATCGAGCGTATGACTAAGGCCGGTGTGCATGGCTCAGACCGCCGCGACCGCGGTGATCTCGATGCGCAGGTCCGGGTCGGCAAGGCGTGCCTCGACGCAGGCGCGCGCCGGCAGGCGCTGCGGATCCACCCAGGCATCGTAGACGCTGTTCATGGCCTCGAAATCGCCGATCTGCGGCAGGAAGATGTTGACCGCCACAAGCTTGGACTTGCTGCTGCCGGCCTCGACCAGCAGCGCCTCGACCTTGGCCAGCACGTCGCTGGTCTGGCTCTCGATGCCGGCCTTGCGGTCGTTGGCCACCTGGCCCGCTATATGGACGAGGCCGCCATAGACGACTGCCTGCGACATACGCGAGCCGGACTGGAAGTACTTGATCATATCGGATCCTTTCGAGTTTCTCTTCCTGGTGGCCGAAGCAACATCTGGTCAGCCAAAATAGGTGGGAAAGGCGTGGCGGACGTACCCCGCCACATCGACGCCAAAGATCACGCGGTAGCGATCGAGGCAGGTGCAGGGGTGCGAAATGCCGAACTCGACGACGTCGCCGACAGCGATATCGTCGCTCTCTGCAACAGACAGGAAGGCGTGCTGGTCGTTGAGTTTGACCACCTCGGCGCGTACGGTCGGCGCGGGCAGCGGCTTGCCGGCGCGGAAGGTCGTCTGCGGCGTTGGATAGCCCTGATCGAACGACACGTCGCGCATGCCCATGCCACAGATGACGAGGCCGGGCTCCGGCCGCGACAGCACTTCGGCCCAAAGGCGCAGCGCAGGCTGAAACGAATGACGGGCGGACGCTTCGACACCGGCTATGGCAAAACCCTTGCGGGCATCGAGCGCGCCGAGCGAACGGTCGTAGGTGCCATGATCATGGAAGAAGATGGCGCCGCTGCGCAGCACCAGCATCGCGTTGCCGTCGCGCGAAATGTCGGGTGACAGCGCGGCGACAACCTTGTCGAAGAAGACCGAACCGCCGGCCGTGACGACCAGCGGCGCCTCGCCGCCGAGGCGCGCGCGCAACCGCAGGAACATGTCCGACATCATCGCCAGCAGGTCTGATATCACCGCGTCGGTGCGGCCGGGATCGGGTTGTGCGGCAGCACCTTCATAAGTCGCGACGCCGGCGATCAGCAGCCGCCCATCGGCAGCCGCGATCGCATCGGCGATGGCCTCGGCTTGCGCGGTGGTGCGGGCGCCCGCCCTGCCCGCGCCCAGTTCTACCAGTACGCGCAAGGGAGCGAGCGCCGCATTGGCACGCCAGGCCCCGGCGAGCGCATTGACGGCATCGACCGAGTCGGCAAACACGAAAAGCTCGGCATTCGGCCAGGCGCCGGCGAGCGTTGCCAGGCGGCTTGCACCGCCGCTGCCGCCAACCTCGTTGGCGATGATCAACCGGGAAAGACCGGCCTTGAGCATCACCGTGGCCTGCCGGACATCGGCGACCGTCGTGCCCCAGGCTCCGGCCTCGACCAGCGAGCGGGCAAGGTCGGGCGCCATCGGCGTCTTGGCATGCGGCGCGACGGCAACGCCCTGTTCGCGTGCGTAGCGCAGGAACAGGTCACGGTTGGCGGCGAAGGCCGCCTCGTCAAGGGTCAACACCGGCAACGACATGCGTCCACCGGCTGGATGCCAGCGCTCGGCTGCGACAAGGCTGCTGTCCAGCCCGATTGTGCCGGGAGGCACGCCGCGGATGCGGTCGTCGAGCCGAAAATTTTCGCGCACGCCAAGCGGCGGGACTGGTGAGTTTTCGGTCATCCGATGCTAACCCTTTCACCGTCGCAGAACCAGGCCGGGATTGATGCCGATGGCCGGTCACAGCATGAGAGACACGCGTGCCAGAACCCTACTCCGGACCGATCATCGACGCCCACCATCATCTTTGGGATCTCGGCCTCGGCCGGCATCCCTGGCTCGCCGCCACGGCCGGCGAGCGCGGCGGACTGGGCGAGCTTGGTCCGCTGCGGCGCAATTATCTGCCCGAGGATTATGCGCGCGACGCCGTCAGGCACAATGTCGTCGCCACCGTGCATGTCGAAGCCGGCTGGGCGGGCAATGACAGCGTCGGCGAGACGCGATGGTTGGAGACACTCGACAAGTCGCAAGGCGTGGCGGCCCGCTATGTCGTCCACGTGCCACTGGCAAGCCCCGAGGCGGCTGCGCTGATCGAGGCGCAAGCCGCCTTCGATCGCACCGTTGGCGTGCGCGACATATTGAGCTGGGACCCTGATCCCGCCAGGCGTTTCGCCGCCCGCGACGGCATCATGGACGAGCCGGCATGGCGCGCCGGCCTTGCCTTGCTTCGCCATCACCGGCTCGCCTTCGACATGATGGTGTTCCCGCGCCAGTTCGGCGATGCCACCCGCCTTGCGGCGGCCTTTCCCAGCCAGCAATTCGTCCTCAACCATTGCGGCAGCCCGATCCACCGCGATGCGGACGGAATGCGGCTCTGGCGCGAGGGGCTGCGCGCCCTGGCGCAACACCAAAACGTCGCCATCAAGATTTCGGACCTGGTTGCCTATGATCATCACTGGACGCTCGACAGCCTGCGGCCGGTCGTCCTGCATTGCATCGACTGCTTCGGCAGCGACCGCGCCATGTTTGGCAGCGACTTCCCGGTCGCCGGCCTGCATGCGTCGTTCGATGACATATATGACAGCTTCAAAACCATTGCGGGGGACTTTTCCACGGACGAGCAGACGGCGCTGTTCTTCGGCAACGCAAGGCGCATCTACCGGCTGGACGATGTATCATCGGCGCGCCTGCTCCCGGCCTGAGAGAAGCAGCAGACCCAGGATCAGCGAGCCGAACAGGATGCTGCGCCAGCCGGGCGACGCGTTGACGACGGTGATCAGCGCGGTGATGGTGACCAGAAGGACGGCGCCTGGAATGGTGCCGGCATAGGTGCCGAGCCCGCCCAGGATCGAGGTGCCGCCAAGCACCACGGCGGCAATCGAGGCGAGCAGGTACGGATCGCCGATCCCGACATAACCCTGTCCGTTCATGCCGAGGACCAGCACGCCCGCAAGCCCCGAACAGAAACCGCTGATGCCGTAGACGGCGAGCGTCGTGGACGTGACCGGGACCCCGGATAGGGCCGCGGCAAGCGGATTGGCGCCCATGGCGAAGATCCGGGCGCCGAGCGACGTGGCATGCATCGTGGTCAGCACGATCACGGATACAGCCACCCACAAAAGCACGCCGGCCGGAATACCTGCCGGCCGCGCATTGCCGAGCCAGTGGACCAGCGGGTTCTCGGCGGTCACCGCGCTGCCGCCGGCGATGATGATCAGCAGACCCTGCAAGAAGGTCGCCATGGCCAAAGTCATGATCATCGGGTGGACGCGCAGCAGGGCCACCCCCAGTCCGTTGACCAGACCGATTGCCGTCGTCAACAAGAGAACGGCGAGGATGGCGGTGAGGCCGGTTGGATCCGCCTGCCATGACAGCAGCGGCAGGCTGACGGCGCTGACCGTAACGATTGCCGCGACCGAAAGGTCGATGCCGCCAGCGATCACCACGAAGGTCTGGCCCGCGGCAACCAGGCCGATGACGGCGCCAAGCTCGATCAGGTAGCGCAGATGGCCGTAGGCGCCGAAGCCGCGTGACGCGAAGCTCGCCACGATCCAGACTGCGGCAACGATGGCAACGGTGAGGAATGGCCGGCTGCGCAGGATCGTCAAGGTGCGTTTGCCGCCCGCGCTTTCTTTCCATGCTGTCATTGCTGCACCTTGCGGAATTGCGGGATGGCGACCGCCCCGATGATGATGAGGCCCTGGGCGACATACTGGGCGACCGGTGTGAAGCCGAGGAAGAACATGACGCTGATCATCAGGCTGAGCAGCAGGCTGCCGGCAAGCGCGCCGCGCATCGTGCCTTGGCCACCGAGGAAGCCGATGCCGCCGAGCACCGCGGCGGCAATCGAGTTCAGCGTGAAGGCCGTGCCGATCACCGGATCGCCCGAACCGGTCTGCGCGGCGACGAACAGGCCGGCACCGGTGGAAAGCAGACCGCTGATTGCGTAGGCGGCGATGCGCGCGCCGTCGACCGGCACGCCGGAGCGATAGGCGCCGACCGGATTCTCGCCGGCGGCATAGAGGCTCAAGCCAAGCGGCGTGGCAAGGTAGAGCTTCCACAGGGCAACGATGAGCACCAGGAGCACGAATGCCGCAGGCGTGTTGCCGGCAAGCAGGTCGGACAGCCACGCGGGAATGGCGCCGCCAGGCCTCGGCAGGATGAGCAGTGCCGCGCCGCCGATGATGAAGGACCCGGCGAGCGTCACCACGATCGCCGGCAGGCGAAGCCTCACCACGATGAAGCCGGTCGCGGCACCAATGCCGAGGCCGGTCAGCGCCACTGCGGCGGTACCGCCGGCGACGCCGAGCGGCCCGGCCATCGTTGTCGCAGCGATGACCGCGCCCAGGCTGACGGTGGCGCCGATGGCCAGGCTGATGCCGCCGGTGAGCATCAGGATCGCCTGCGCCATGGCGACCAGCGCCAGCGGAAACCAGCTCTGGGTGAATTTGGCGAAACCGGAGGCCGTGAAGAGGCCTGGGAAGAGGACGCCATAGGCGACGAGAAATACCAAGACGACTGCGAACAGGCCGCGAACGCCGATATTGCGGCGCAGCTGAACCGGCCAGTAGAGCGCGGCGGTCGGTGTTGTGAACGGCGGTGTGTTCATGCCGCGACCTTCCGCTGTTCGGCGCCCATCGCGGCCGAAACGATGGCTTCTTCGCTCAGTACCCCGCGCTCGAGCATGGCGACGATGCGGCCTTCGCGGACCACGGCGACGCGGTCGCAGAGATGCACCAGTTCGGGCGTGTCGGAACTCAGCAGCACGACCGCCTTTCCGGCGGCGGCAAAGTTACGAAGCATCATGTAGATTTCACGCTTGGTTTCGACATCGACGCCGCGTGTCGGATCGTTGAGGAGAAGCACGAGCGGGTCGTGCGGCATCCATTTCGCCAGCGCCACTTTCTGCTGGTTGCCTCCCGAGAGGGCCTGCGCCACCCGGGCGAGATCGCCCTTGATACCGAGCTGGGCGGCAAGGCCTCTTGCCGTCTCGCGCTCGGCGCGGCGGCTGCGCAGCTTCAGCGCCGGCGGCCTGGCGAAGGCGGGCAGCATCATGTTGGTGATGATGGGATGGATCAGGTGCAGACCTTCACGCTTGCGGTCGGCCGGCACATAGGCGAGGCCGGCCGCGTTGGCTTTCGGCACGCCGCCCGGCAGGCCGGCGGCGCCATTGACGGTCGCCGATGCCGTCCGTGCCGGAATGGCGCCGTAGAGGCCGAGCAGCAGATCTTCCTGCCCCTGCCCGACCAGGCCGCCTATGCCGAGCACCTCGCCCGTTTTGATATCCAGATCGACGCCGCGCATCAGGCCGGCCGAAAAATTTCGGACAGAGATGGCGTTGGTGGGTGATGCCGAAGGCTGCCATTGGGGAAAGAGGTCACCGGGGTCGCGGCCGACCATCAGCCGAACCAGCCCGGCGGCATCGGTTCCTACCAGGCTGCGGTCGGCCGTGCAGGTGCCATCCTTCAGAACGGTGACATGCTGGCACAGCGTCATGACTTCGTTCAGCCGGTGCGAGATGTAGAGAATGGCGATGCCCTCGCCCCGCAGCCGCTCCAGCAGATCGGTCAGGATTTTTGTTTCAGTTGCCGACAACGACGATGTCGGCTCGTCGAGAATGAGCACGCGCGGGTTGCGGTAGAGCGCCTTGGCGATCTCCACCATCTGCCGGCGGCCGAGCGACAGATGTCCGACCGGCGTTGACAGCGGCTCGTGCAGCCCGACAAGATCGCACGCCGCCCGCGCCCGCGCGGCAAGCTCGTTGTAGTCGATCAGGCCGAACCGCTTGGGATAGGCGCCGAGGCCGATGTTTTCGGCGATGGAGAGACTGGCCGTCAGGCTGAGTTCCTGCTGGACGACGGCAATCCCGGCCTGCCGCGCATGGGCAGGGGTCATGCGCGAGACCGCGCGTCCATCGACCTCGATGGTGCCGCCGTCCGGGCGCAAGGCGCCAGACAAGAGGTTGATCAGCGTCGACTTTCCCGCGCCGTTCTCGCCGAGCAGCGCATGCACGCGGCCCGGCTGGAGAGCGATGGAAACGTCGCGCAGGACGGGGTTGCCGAAGAAAGACTTCGACACCCCCCGCGCCGCGAGGAGCGGAGCCATGGTTGTCAATGCTACAACCCTTCAGGCTTATTTCTGAGCCAGCAGCTTCTTGAACAGCTCTTCATCGTAAGGCGAATAGATGTAACCGTCAGCCGGGAAATCCTTGGCCCGGGCGAGGTAGTCGTCGATGTTGGAATTGTCGATCACCGGCAGCGGGATCTTGACGAAAGCCGGCACGTGCTTTCCTTCCAGCGCCTGGACGGCGGTGTAGGTGGCGAAGGCGCCGAGCCAGTTCGGCTGCATGGTAGCCCAGCTCTTCAGGCCCTTTTCCTTCCACAGTTCGAGGAACTGACGGGCGTTCTCGCCGGTGATCGGCACCTGGTCGCGGCCCTGCTTGTCGAGGGCGAGTACGGCACCGGCCGACAGAGCGCCGCCAAGCGACAGGATGCCGTCGATCTCGGGGTTGGCGAAGAGCAGGCTGGTGACGGCTTCCTGGGCCGGCGCGACATTGTAGGGCGTGTTGGTCTCGGCAAGGACCGTCACCTCGGGATGGGACTTGAGCTCGGCATCGGCGCCTTTGCGCCTGTCATCGCTGACCGAAACGCCGGCAGGGCCGTTGAGGATGAGGATCTTGCCCTTGCCGCCGATGGCGTCGATCAGGAACTTGGCCGCCTGGTCGCCCCACTGGGAGGAATCGGTGTTGACCTTGGCGGTGACCTTGTCGGTATCGACGAGGCTGTCGAAGTTGATGATGGCTATGCCCTTGGCGCAGGCGTCGGCCAGCACGCGTGCCGGCGCGGTCGATGAACCGGCAATCAGGATGATGGCGTCGACGTTGGAGTCGATCATCGACTGGATCTGCTGGATCTGAACGTTGGCGTCGCCCTGAGCGTCGGTCACGACGAGCTTGTCGACCAGTCCTTGCTTCTTCAGGGTTTCGACTTCGGCTTCGATCGTACCTTGCGTCTGCTTCATCCAGGTCGGCACGGAATAGATGTTGGCCCAGCCGATCGTGTACGGCGCCTTGCGGTCGCCCTTGATGCAGTTTGCGGCGGCGTTGGCCTGCGAACCGGCGCTCAGGCTCAGCATGAGACCGAGGCAAAGGGCGCTGGCGGATGTAAAGAACGACGATTTCATCATGACTGTTCCCTTCTGAGGTTGTGGCCTCGACGTGCGGCATCGGGACGAAGAAACCCGCCGGTTGCCGAGCCTCGGAAACCGTCTGTTCTCGTCGGGACTTTCTGCGTCAGGCTCGTTAGTTTGTCTGGTATTTCAGACAATATGTCTGTATATCGGACAAAATCGATGCTAGACTGAGCCTTGACATCTTTCAAGCGTCTTGAGACGAGGACCGAACTGATTCTTGGATGGATGCGGCTGACATGAGCGACGGCGCTACTGATGTGATCGAAAAGGAAGCCGGCGCAGAACCGCGCAATGGCGAACGCCGCCGCGGCATCGATCGCGTCATCACGCTGCTTGAAGCCCTATTGCGGCACCGTGCGCCGATGCGCGTCGGCGACATGGCCAAAATGATTGGCGCGCCGCGTTCGACCACCTACGAAATCGTCAGCAGCCTGCTCGAAGCCGAAATGCTCGAGAACGTCGGCACAGAAGGCTACGTCTATTTCGGGCGGGCGATGCATCTGTTCGGCTGGGCCTACTCGCATCACAACGCCCACTACCGGCGCATCATCGAAACCCTGGACAGACTGGCGGCGGAGACCGGCGAAACCGTCCAGCTATGCGGTCTGCGCGGCAACAAATACGTCGTCCTCGATTGCCGCGACTCGCCCGGCCCGTTCCGGATTTCAAGCGATGTCGGGGTCGAGGTTCCGATCCCGTGGACGGCGTCCGGGCGGCTGCTGCTCGGCCATATGAGCGAGCAGGAACTGAAGAACTTCATTCCGCCCGGCGACTACAAGCTTCCCGACGGCCGCATCATTGCGCCCGCCGAGTTCTTTGCCGATGTCGCCCTGGCGCATCGGCAGGGTTTCAGCGAGACAGCCGCCCTGGCCGACCGCTTCACTTGGTGCATGGCAGCGCCCATCCAAGATGGCCACGGCGCCATCAACAGGACCTTGTGCTTCGTGCTGCCTGTCGACACGCCGGAGCCGCGGCGTAACGAACTGCTTGCGCTTCTGCGCGAACGCGCCCGAGGGTTGTCGCTGGCAGGAGGCTGAAGCTCGATCGTCACGCGTCTGATTCCGCCAGAGCCGGCAGACGTTAAGCGAGCGAGCGCGCCAGGTTGGATGCGCGGCGTCGGAAAGGGCCGCAATCCGATTAGGATAGACCATGAGGTTTGCAACCGCTCCCAAGTTTGTGCTATCTTATCGCACGATAGCGCCAAGGAGATGCGGGCTTGTCGCGCCTATGGAGTTGGTTCTCACGTTCCAAAGTGCTGGAAGAGAACGGGGAACAGCTTTCCTCGAACTATCTTTCTTCTGCGAGCGAATTACGTCTCGCTGATTTTTTGGCGAGCACGACTGACTTAGTGTCTTTCTACGACAGCAACTTTCGCCTGACACACTACGCGGCAAAGTTGAAAAGTGTCCACGGCCGCGCGGTAAAAGCCGGCGCCATGGTCTGGGACGTCTATCCTGGCTTTCTTGATTCCAAGCTTCGCCACGAGCTTGATCGTGTGCTCAGCGGCGGCGCTCAGACAAGCGTCGACCTGCCCGGGTCGGGTGGCGAGGCGCCCAGGTCCGCATTCGTATTCCGCGCGGCGGATGGGATCGGAATCAGCGAATCCATAGCAGCGGATTACGCTGGACGGTCCGCCGCGGAGGAGGCAGAGCGTGTGACACTTCTGCATCGGGCGACGCACGACGTGTTGACCGGTCTGCAGAACCGGCGGCGGTTTAGCGAGGATCTGCAACAGGTTTTGTCAAAGGTCGACGGATCAAAGGAAAAGGCCGCCCTACTGCAGATCGACCTCGATGACTTCAAAGCTGTCAATGACACCCTCGGCCATGGGGCCGGCGATAGCTTGCTCCAACTCGCGGCAAACCGGATCCGGGACGCGCTGCAAGACGGTGAATCCGCGTACCGGTATGCCGGAGACGAGTTCGCCGTCATCCAGTCGGGAAAGCAACAGCCTGCTGATGCCGCGCTCCTCGCCGGGTCGTTGATCGACGCACTCAAGGCGCCGTTCATCATCAATGGTATCCCCGTCTTCGTCGGCGCGAGCATTGGTGTCGCATTCGGACCGGAGCACGGGACAGAGAGCGAGCAGCTGATGAAGGCCGCGGACATCGCTCTCTACGCGGCCAAGAGAGATGGGCGCGGCTGCGCCCGGATTTTTAACCGTTCGATGGCGCTCCTGCTGGAACAGCGCGAGAATCTAAGGCGCAGCTTGCGAACGGCGCTGGAACGGGGCGAACTCTATCTCGAATATCAGCCGCTCGTTCGCCCACACTCGTCAGTGGTGGGCTTCGAAGCACTTCTGCGGTGGCGTCACCCCGAAATCGGAATCATTCCTCCGAGCGTGTTCATCCCGATCGCTGAAGCTGACGGCCTCATGGATGAGATCGGACGGTGGGTACTCGAGGAAGCCTGCCGCCAGGCCACGACGTGGCCTTCCGCCCTAACCGTCGCGGTGAATCTGTCACCGGTGCAGTTCCTGAGCGGTTCGCTCACGGACACGGTTGCTCAGATCGTCGATAGCGTGGGAATCCGAGCCGAGCGCCTCGAGCTCGAGATAACTGAGACCGTCCTGCTCGAGCAGACGACCGACAACCTCGATACGCTCAATACTCTGAATGTCTTGGGGATAAGGATCTCACTCGACGACTTCGGTACCCACTACTCGTCATTGGGTTATCTGAAGAACTTCCCCTTCGATAGTTTGAAGATAGACCAGTACTTCGTTGATGAGCTGGAGACAGATTGGAAAAGCCAGACGATCGTGCGATCCATCATCGGCTTGGCACACGGTCTGGGAATAAGCGTCACCGCCGAGGGAGTCGAGACGCGGGGACAGGCACAGTGGCTGATCGAGCACGACTGCGATCGTCTCCAAGGCCATTTTCTTGGGCGGCCGATGGGGGGGGAGGCGACGCTTGATTTCATCAAGCGGACGCCGCTGGAACCGGTCCTGGCGTGGGAGGACGAGATCGGACGGTCCAGCCTCCAGAACCCGGGCCGCGGCGTTGGCGCGAGACTGGGGAGCAGCGACTAAGGCGGACGCGTTCGTGGTACATGGTCCGTGCAAAATGGAAGTAAGCGAGGAAAAGCCATGAATGTTGCTTCGCAGAGTGTCGTTGCCGAAGCGGCTTTCGAGCCCATGATCCAGATCGATATGGAAATCAAAGCTTTCCTCTCGGCTTGGTTCCATTGCGATCACATATCGACCTACCTGGCGCGCGTGATCAGCCACAACCGAACTGACTCGGTGCTGCATTCAAATCTCTTCTCTTCGGCGCTCAATGAATTGCTGGAGGTTACCTTCCGTACGCGACATCCGGCGGGCGGCTTCGTGTGCAGGGTGTCTCGTCATGGCAAGACGGATAGGGTTGAATTGATATTCCCCTGCACACCCGAAGAGCGACAATTTTACAAGGACGCACTGTTGCATGTCGGAGCCCCCGAGGCTCGGGAGCGATACCGCAACTCGCTTTCCGAGGACCTCGTGCCGAGCCGTGAAGTGGTGCTCTTTGAACTGGCTATAGACTACAACGCCACACTGCGGCTCGGCAAAGAAGCCGACGCTGGTGCTATTACGCTTGTGGTGGACCTCCCGCTCGAGGGCCAGGCAAATTGACCCCGTACGGCTTGTTCCCGCGTTTCAAAGCGCAATACGACATGAACAATCAGGAGTTCTCCATCTCGGGGGTGGTTCGGCCTCAGGCGATCGACGAGCTTGCGCCCAGCATCGCCCTGCTGAAGGAGTCCATCGGCCGAGTGCGCGGCGTTCTCTACATAAACATCAGGCGCCTCACGCAAATGAACAACACTGCGTTCCACGCCTTCGCGCGGGTGATCATCGACTCCTGTCGCGCTCGACCTGACCTCAAATTCGTGATCATCACATCAAGTGTCGTCGGATGGACGACTCGCAAGTTCGGTCGCTTGTGCGGAATTGGAGCGAACATTTCGGTCGAGGAATATGACAGCGAGTTCTATCCGGGGCAGAGCTTTCTGGAAGAAGGCGAATTCATTCCGATCCTCCGCACGCAGACGAGGATAACTTGGCGCCACGAACGTACAATCCTGCCGCGGCACGGTATGCAGCCCGGCATCACGATGGCCGACATCTGTTGCGGAATCGGCGATTTCGCCGCACTCGTGCAAAAGGAGTTCCAGCCGTCGCGGATCGTCGCCCTGGACCACTCCAGATCAAGTCTCGCCTATGCGCGAAGCGTGGCCGCGGATTTCGATATTCGTGGGATTGAATACATCTATGGCGATGCCTCAGAAATGCTGCTCGAGGACGATCAGTTCGACCTCGTCACGTGCCGACACTCGCTCCAGATCTTCAATCGGCCGGAGCTCATTCTCAAGGAACTCTATCGGATATGCAAACCGGGCGGGCGCGTCTACATCACCAACGAGAAGAACTCGCACTGCCTAGGGGAGCCGCGCGGTGAAAGTATTCAGTGGACCTACAACGAGGTAGCAAAACTGTTCAAGTATTTCGATATGGACGTTGAGCTTGGACCCAAGAGCCGGCGGTATCTGACGGAAGCGGGATTCGCAGACGTTCGTGTAGAGTCCTTCACGGTGACCAACCTCGACGGCGATCCGCAAGATTTCGCTGATGTCATTGCGGCTTGGGAGAACGTCTACGCGGGGCAGATGGCGGCAAAACGCGGCGACACTCCAGAGTTCATCAGGCGGTTCCGTCAGGGCTTCAGGGATCATGTTTTCGCGGCACTCCACCCGAAGGGCTATGCAGGTTGGCCGATCTGGGTCGCATCTGGACGAAAGCAACCATGAGCACCGGTGATGAGCGGACACCACGCTTCGGCCTACGCTCCTTTCGCGCGAAATTCATGCTGGTCGTGGGTGGCGCAGTTCTGTTTGACCTGCTGGTAAGCGGCGGCCTGGCACTTTGGAACGTTCAAAGGTTGTCGCGGGATGCCACGTCAGAGGTCGGCGAAGGCCTGACAAACGCGAACCAGGAATACATTCGCTCCTATGCCGATTCGACAGCGTCACGGGTGGACCTTCTGCTGGACCGCGTGCATGCAGACGTCAAGGTGCTGGCCGGCGTCCTGCAGGCACAGATCGACGATCCAACGAGACAGAAGCAAGTCGGAGAGACCTTGGCGCATGAGGCGCCCGGCTCCGTGACGACGATTTACGACGCCAAAGGCGGATGGGCGCAGAACCTTCCGGGTGGGCCGTCCGTTGTGAGCGTATGGGGCTACCTGCTCGGCGCTGACCACCGTCCTCTTCCCGCCGTCGAGCAGGAAATTGACAACAGCGCTGTACTGGATCTCGTTGCGCCGAGCCTCCTGGCCAGCGGGTCGTCCAAGCTGCAGATGTACTATATCGGCCCAAAGGAGCGACCAATCTTCAGGACGGCACCCTATAGTGATCAGGCCCAGACCTTCGATCGGCTCTATCCTGGCCACAACAAGGCAGACTTCTGGGAGTTTTTCTTTCCCGGGATCTACGCGTCCTGGCGGCAATGGACCAGGGATCCGGCCTCGCGTCCGATTGCCGACGATATCACGCAGACTGCGCCCTACACCGATGCGATCACCGGCAAGCTCATCGTCAGCTTCTTCCACCCGCTGTGGACGCGGGATCGGACCGACATCGCCGGTATTGCGGGAGCCGACATTACCCTTGATCAACTCGCCGAGATCGTCGAGAGCGTGAAGATAGCGCAAACCGGCTTCGGCTTCCTGACGATGTCGAACGGCAACGTGGTGGCGATCAAACCGGCCGGCGAGACGATTATTGGCCTGATTTCATCGAACGACAAGGTTGCCCAAGGCGTCACCGGCCTCGAACGATCCCTGCGCAAAAGTACGCAACCGGCAATCGCCTCGCTGCCTCTCGGACAGGACAATGACGGCGTCATTCAGCATATTGCGATCGACCAACACGGCGAGAGCGTTCCTTACATCGTTGTTCTCAAGACACTGCATCCGACGAATCTGTGGAGTTCGGGACCGATAGAACGCGAAGCAATGTCGGTCGGAATCGTTGTTCCGGAACGAGAGATCTATGCGTCACTGTTCGCGGCCCAGAAGAGCATCTCTCGCGCAACCAACCGTATCCTGCTGTACCAGATAGGCGCGATCATCGTTTCGCTTCTAATCGTCTTGGCTGTCGTCTTCCGGATTTCAAAGCGGATCACCGCCGGCCTCAGTGCGCTTGCCGGCGCCGCCAGGCGCCTTCAGGCGAAAGACTATTCGGTACGGGTGAACATTCCGACGCGCGATGAAGTCGGAGAGGCGGGCGCCGCGTTCAACGGGATGGCCGAACAAATCAGCTTTCACACGGAAAACCTTGAGCAACTCGTCGACGAACGCACCAGGGAGCTTGAAGACGCGAGCCAGGAGATCTCCGCACTCAATGACAAACTTCAAAGCGAAAACGTTCGCCTCGGCGCCGAACTCGCGGTTGCGCGCCAGATCCAGTTGATGGTTTTGCCGAGGGCTCGCGAGCTCGAAGCAATCCCTGGCCTTGAGATCGCAGCCTATATGCGGCCGGCCGACGAGGTCGGCGGCGACTACTACGATGTCCTGCAAGACGGGCCGCGTGTCAAAATCGGCATCGGTGACGTAACCGGCCACGGCCTCGAGAGCGGCGTCCTGATGCTGATGGTCCAATCCGTTGCACGCGCGCTGCAAGAGACCGGTGAGGACAATCCACGCCAGTTCCTGGATCGGTTAAACCGTGCGATTTACAAGAACATAGAACGGACGAACACTGACAAGCATCTCTCGCTGGCCTTCCTTGACTATGAAGATGGACATGTGACTCTGTCAGGCCAGCATGAGGAGGTCCTCGTCATTCGCGCGGACGGGCAAGTCGAGCGCATCGATACGCTCGATCTGGGCTTACCGGTCGGCCTCGAACTCGACATCCTGCCGTTTATCGAGACGCACGACATTCCTTTCAGCAGCGGCGACGTGATCGTGCTCCACACCGACGGCGTCACCGAGGCGGAAGACCTGGAAGGAAGGCTGTTCGGTCTTGATCGCCTTTGCGAAAGCGTGCGCCAACATTACGGCGGCTGCGCCGAGAAGCTGAAAGCCGGAATTGTCGAAGATCTCATGGTCCATATTGGAACCCAGAAGATCCATGACGATATCACCCTTATCGTCATGAGGCATCGGTAGGAAATGGCTACGCTTTTCGGACCAGCCGACCTTGCAATCGGCATGAGAGAGAGTATCAGTCGGGTGCGTTTGTTCGACGGTCCGCTCGACCTGAGTTGGCATCATTGTGCTACCACCTCGGACTTCATCGCTGACCTTTTTGCGTTGCGCTTTCAGTCGTCTCGCAACGATTACAGGGAAGTACGACACTGCATCGGTTATTTGGTCAACGAACTCATTGAGAACGCTGTCAAGTTTCGTGTGCCGGGCGAGATCATGATCGAATCGTCGATTGATTCGGGGAATTTCAAGGTAAAGGTTTCGAACGTCGTCGACAGCGAGACCGCCGTGGAGTTTCAGAATCTCCTTTCGGAGATCACCGTCGGCGACCCGGGCGAGCACTTGATCCGGTGGATCGAAGAGAATGCGGCAGACCCTGAGACGACCCGCTCCGGTCTTGGGTTGCTGACGTTGATGAGCGATTATGGTGCACGGCTGGCCTGGACCTTCAGCCCGACCGAAGAAAGTGATCGTATTTGGCTGGAAACATATGCTTCAATTCCGGTCCCGCAAACTCATAGCTAAGTGAGATGAAGTCTCAACATGGAAATAGCAACAGAACACTATCGCGTGTGGACTGAGGAGAGCGATATTTATTTCGATGGCGTCATGCGGTTGGCCAGCGTCGAGGCCTATGCACCCATTTTATCTTTGATGATCGACGTTCTTTCATCGACACCTGCCTCCGTCACGCTCAATTTAACAGATCTTGAGTTTCTCAACTCGTCAGGCATCAACCTCCTGGCGAAATTCACCATAGAAGCCCGCAAGCATTCCAATGTCCAACTCATTGTGCGCGGAACTTCCGAAATACCCTGGCAGTCGAAATCTCTGCCAAATCTCAAGAAATTGCATCCCGCCGTGGAGCTTTTTTTGACCTGACAGCTGGTTGCGCAGGCGACAAAAGCAGGTCGCCGAAGTCACGGCATGGCTCAGACAACGCCGGCATGATTGCAAGACCGGGATAAGACAAGCGCGTCAATGCGCGGTTCCCGCGAGCTTTTGCCGACGAGACCTGACCGCCTCTAGCAGTTTGCACTCGCTGGTGTGAGCATTTCGAAAAATGGCCACAACCATCACTGCCAAAATTTCGGTGTCCGGGTCTAAAGGGTCGAGCTGTTCATCCGCGCAGACCTGATCGAACACGCGTTCGCAGATATCCAGATCGTGAGGACTGAGGCAGGTGCGATTGAGGCGCCGACGTAGCATCTGCGCGAACCTTTCAGGGCCCGCCGCCCGTGCTTTGCGGCGGGCTTTTTACTGAGGAACCACCGAGGCGATGGAATGCTAAGTGATAATATCGCGCTGAGTGTATTGTAGTCCGCTTACTCTGTTCCTGATGATTGCACTTCTAATAGTCCCAAAATTTGCGCACACTCGCGGGCCTTATACTGCCCAGCGATCATTAGCTGGTAGTAATCTTGCCGTTTATGTTCCGGGATACGGAAGCCGCGTCGAAATTCGGCCGCTTCCTTCGGGGTCCGAGTGCAGCCGATTTTACTGGCGCTGACCTTTAGACTCGCCAGTGAGCATCCGATCTTGGCCGCAATATCCTTCAATGGTTCGTTGTTAACGTATCCATCAAGAATTATCTTGCGACGAGATTCGCTGTTGAGCTTTGCGTTCATTTCGGAGGTCTCCTCAACTACGCTTTCACAATGCGCGATTCTATAAGCACCAAGCTGAAGAGTGTCGTTATCTTCGCATCCAGAAACTTATCGCGGAATGCATTTCTTGCTGTAATTCAGCGTGATCGCCGGCTCTGTCGGCTCGAGTTCCGCTACCGTCAACAAGGGTTGCGGCTGCCTGTTCACCGAACGGCTTGATCCAACTGGGCAGTAGATAACAGCCTCGAAGCCTTGCCAGACGCCTGAGATACACCACATGATTGCGAGGGGCATGGGCATACCGGAATCGGATATGGCACCACGCGATGGACGCTAAAAGGCAACACAAGGCCCCTGCGAGGCAGTCGCCCGACCGTGATCGACGTCGTTGGCCGCGCGAAGGTCAACCTCACAATGAGGCTGCTCCGCCGCTCGTGCCGGCGCTCGAACCTTTGTCCTTTTCAACGCTCGAGCTGGCACCAGAGGATCAATTCGCCGCCTGGCAAGCGCATATGGCCCCGCTTGTCGAGGTCAAGTTGCCAGATGACAAATCGCTAGGCGATGGCTTTCCCGCCGACCACACGGCTTGGAACCTCGGTGGCATGCTGATCGCTCAACAGCGCGCAGCGGCACATAGTTATGTGCGTTCTGCCGCGAAGCTTCGGTCCAGCTCGATCGACCACTGGAATATCGTCTTGCCACATACTGGCCGGTCATGGACGGAGGTCGATCGCCGCGTTTCGGAAAGCCAGCCGGGCAAGTTGGAGATCAGATCGCTTGGCTACCCGTTTCGCGGGAGGGCAACGGAATCTGAAAGTCTCCTTCTCTATTTGCCGCGTGATTTGTTCGCTGACGCGGCGGCAACCCTCGACGCAAAGAACAATTCAATTCTGTCCGGCAACTTTGCCAACCTCATGGTGGGCTACGTCAACAGCATAGAAGCAAGGCTGCGCAGCCTGACCGCCGACGATCTGCCCCGCATCGTGCACGCAACACGCAGCATGATCATCGCCTGCCTCGGGCCTCCGGCGGAACATGCTGCCGCAGCCGACCAATTGGCGAGTGTCGCACTGATGGAGCGAGCACGTCGATACGTCCA
Organism: Mesorhizobium newzealandense; assembly: GCF_042682145.1. Taxonomy (NCBI): domain Bacteria; kingdom Pseudomonadati; phylum Pseudomonadota; class Alphaproteobacteria; order Hyphomicrobiales; family Phyllobacteriaceae; genus Mesorhizobium; species Mesorhizobium newzealandense. Next base: position 419,839 of record NZ_JBHUGZ010000001.1, read on the forward strand.
CCAAAATCTGGATGCGGCTCGTCTGACACCGGATTCAATGTGCCGGGCGCTTGGCGTCTCGCGCTCTCGTCTCTATCAGCTGTTCGAACCAAGCGGTGGTGTCCTCCATTACATACAAAGTCGCCGACTTCTGGCAGCCCATATTGCGCTTAGCGATCCGGCGGACAGCCGGCGAATTGTTGAAATTGCTGAGGCCTTCGGGTTTAGTTCAGCGGCCAACTTTAGCCGAGCATTCAGCAAGGAATTCGGTTACAGCCCCCGCGAAGGCCGCAGCACGGTGGTGTTTCCGCGCCCCGCCCACTCCGTTTCGCATGCTGAACACGAGAAGGCCCCTTCCTTTGAAGGTTGGCTCAAAGCGCTCGGAAGCTGAGTAAGGGATCGGCGGTTGAGTCGGGCGGCAATCCCGCCACTGGCGCGTGGGGACTGCATGGGCCAGCGGCAACCTGAAATGGCTTAGGCCGGTCGGGGACACGAGAGCGCCGCACCGACAGCGAGAAATGTACGCCAGGAGAAGTATCTGGATGCGAAGGTAACGACATTCCGGCCTCGTGCGTAGATGTTGACACTGGTCTGGCGGGGGCTCGGCACAGGCGGCAGGCGTCCAAATAGCTGGGTGTCAGGCTGCCTGTGCCGATCACGCCTCCCGCTATGCGGTCAAAGGTGTTCGTCATTGGGTAAGCGTGCCAAGGTCAGCGGCGGCCGGCTGGAGTTCATTCCGCCGCAGATCCCGACTCTGGTCGAGCAACCGCCCGAAGATGAGGGATGGGTTCACGAGGTCAAGCTCGACGGCTACCGGACGCAGATCATCATCGATCAAGGCGGCGTGCGTCTTTACAGCAAGAACGGCCATGACTGGACCACAAAATACTGGCCCATCGCGCTGGCAGTCGAACTGCCATGCAGAGCTGCCATCCTCGACGGCGAGGTCATTGTAACCGACGAGCGGGGCGCTGCCGATTTCCCTGCGCTGGAAGCCGCGATCTGGAACGAGCCGAGCCGGCTGGTGTTCGTCGCGTTCGACATCCTCCATCTCGACGGGCGCAATCTTGCCCCTTTGCCCCTGCTGCAGCGCAAGCAGGCGCTGTGGCAGCTGGTTGAGCCTGGCGTCGGCAAGATCCAGTACAGCGAGCATTTCGAGGGCGATGCGCTAGCGATCTTCCGCGCCATAGAGAAGATGGGGCTTGAGGGCATTATCTCGAAGCGCGCCGACAGCCGCTACAGGAGCGGACCGTCGACAACATGGCTGAAGGCCAAATATTTCGAGGAAGCCGATTTCGATTTGCTGGGCGTCGTTCGCGAGCCTGGTACTTCTCCAATGGCCCTGATGGCCACGCTTGACGGCGAAAGACGGTATGTCGGCAGCGCTGTCATCGCCTTGAACCCGTCAATTCGTGACCGGCTGTGGCAGCGGATCGAAAAGATGGCGGGCCCGCCGCCGAAGGGCGTCAAGAAACCTGGGGCGCAATGGGTGGAGCCGGGACTTGTTGGCCGTGTCCGCTATCTCAAGGGCGAAGGCCCCCTTCGCCATGCGACGCTGAACGATGTGCGGGAAGACTAATCGTGCGGCGGTCGCAGTAGCAACTGCCCGCCACGAGACTGGTAAACGCTGACGCCCGCCTTGGCGTCAAATTGCGATCTTGCCACTTCCCGTTTGATTTCAGCAACCAATCACAATTGGAAGCCGGCAAGCTCACAGGTTCCCACCAGAATCCCGCAGGAGGTGGAGCTCGCAGCGCCGTCGCTCGTGTCGGAGAGGCAGACACAGACCCCGTTATCTTTCACATCAATTTCATGAAATATATTTCACTATTTGAATTTTATTGACTCTTGGCGAGGAGCCTGTAATCTCTGGATCGTCGGCTTTCGGGAGGAAGTCCGACGTCAATCAAACCACATAGCGACGCGCCGTGGGCGCCCGCGACGTCATTGAGGATGGCTTCGGCCAAGGGAGGAAACTTGCGCAAATTTCTGAGCACGCTCGCAATCGCGGCGGCTGCGTCGACCTGTTTGGGTTCGGCTCAGGCGCTTGCCGAAACCCCCAACCCGTTCAAATGCGAGCCGGGTGAAAAATATGTCATGAACGTCATGGTCTCGGGCGTCGAATACTGGTTCCCGGTCTATGAAATGTTCAAGCAGGCCGGCCAGCAGTTCGGTTGCGAGACCGCCTATACCGGTACGCCCGAATACGACGTCAACAAGCAGATCGCTACCTTCGACCAGGCGCTGGCGCAGAAGCCGGCCGGCATACTGGTGCATCCGATGAACTCCGATCCGTTCATCGAGCCTATCAACCGCGCCATTGAACAAGGCACCGCGGTGGTGACGTTCGCCGCCGACTCGCCCAATTCCAAGCGTGTCTCCTACATCACCTCCGACAACAATGCCGAAGGCACCTATGCCGCCGACGCCGTTGCCAAGGCGATGGACGGCAAGGGCGAATATGCCGTGCTGGAGAATCCCGGCCAGGACAACCACGACAAGCGCGTCAACGCTTTCGTCGCGCGCATGGAAGCCAAATGGCCCGACATGAAACTCGTCGGCCGCGCAGCCTCGAACCAGGATCCGACCAAGGCGTATCAGGCCGTTCTCAGCCTGGCCCAGGCGCATCCCGACCTCGGCGCCGTGTTCATGCCGGAAGCCAACTCGGCCATCGGTGCTGCCCAGGCTGCCAAGGAAGGCGGCGGCAAGATCCGAGTGATGCTCGCCGACGTCAACGCCAAGATCCTCGACATGATCAAGGCCGGCGAGATCTTCGGATCGGTCAATCCCGACCAGGGCATGCAGGGCTATATGGGCTTCATGCTGTTGTGGATGGCCAAGCATCCCGACCTGATCGACCCGATGAACGATGCCAAGCGTTCGGGCTTCAACCCGATGAGCGTCCCCTTCGTCGACAATGGGTTCTCCATCGTCTCCAAGGACAATGCCGACGACTTCTACTGGGACAAGTATCTCAAGCGTCGCGGCACCAAGGGCATCGAGGAATAATCTCGATCTCTCTTCGCGGCCTCCGCAGGTCGCACCAAACTGGAAGGAGGCTTCGGCCTCCTTCCTCCCCGCAAGCGCCCATCGCAGGAGCATGGCGTGATCCAGGCGCCCATTCTTGAAATCCGCGGCCTCTCCAAGGCGTTTGGCCCGGTCAAGGCGTTGAGCGACGTACAGTTCGAGCTGAGGCGCGGCGAAATCCATGCGCTGTGTGGCGAGAACGGCGCCGGCAAGTCGACGCTGATGAACATGATCGCGGGCGTGCTGCAGCCCGACGAGGGCGACATCCTGATCGACGGCCAGGCAGTCTCGATCCACTCGCCCGCGACCGCCCAACGTCTCGGCGTTGCGCTTGTCCATCAGGAGATCGCGCTCTGTCAGGACGCGACCGTCGCCGAAAACATCTACATGGCCGCGATAAACAGCCGGCGCGCGCCGTTGATGAATTTCCAGAAGCTCTACGCCGATGCCCAGAAGGTCATGAACCTGCTCGCGCCGATTCCGGTGCGCACCAGGGTCGCAGATCTCTCCATTTCCAATCAGCAGCTCGTCGAGATCGCCAAGGCGCTGACGCTCGACTGCAAGGTGCTCATGCTCGATGAGCCGACCGCGGCGCTGACCGAAGGCGAGGCGAAGCGCCTGTTCTCGATCGTGCGCGGGCTCAGAGAGCGCGGCATTTCGGTTGCCTATATCAGCCACCGCATGGCCGAAATCTTCTCGCTGTGCGATCGCGTCACGGTCTTCCGCGACGGCCGCTACGTGGCGACCGATCCGATCGCCGCCGTCTCGCCGGACGACATCGTGCGCAAGATGGTGGGCCGCGAAATCACCCAACTCTACCCCGACAAGCTGGCGCCGAAAGAGCCGGGGCACCTGATCCTGTCGGTCGAGGGACTTTCCGACGGCCGCCGTTTCGCCGATGTCGATCTGCAGCTTCGCGCCGGTGAAATTCTCGGCATAGGCGGATTGATCGGCGCCGGCCGCAGCGAGATCGCGCAAACGATCTGCGGCCTGAGGCCGATGGCATCCGGAACCGTCGCGCTTGACGGAAAGCGGCTGCGGCTGCGCGGCTATGGCGATGCGGTCAAGGCAGGATTGGTCTACCTCTCGGAGGACCGCAAAGGCTCCGGTGTCTTCCTCGATCTGCCGATCGCAGCAAACATCTCCGCGCTCGACCTCGGCAGGGTGACCGGACCGCTCGGCCTGCTCGACCGCAAGGCCGAGGATCGTCAGGCGCGGGAACTGACCGGCAGGCTCGGCGTGCGCATGGCCGGCATCGAGGCTGCCGTCTCGACGCTGAGCGGCGGCAACCAGCAGAAGGTCGCCATCGCCAAGCAGCTGTCCGTCGATCCCAAGGTCATCATCATGGATGAGCCGACGCGTGGCATCGATGTCGGCGCCAAGGTCGAGATACACCGCTTGCTGCGCCAGCTTGCCGGCAGCGGCGTCGGCGTCGTCGTCATCTCGTCGGAATTGCCGGAACTGATCGGCCTCTGCGACCGCGTCATGGTGGTGCACGAAGGCAGGATCGCCGGAGAACTCGCTGCCAGCGAGCTCGGCGAGGAGGCCATCATCATGCTCGCCTCGGGCGTCCAGGACAGTTCAAACCAAAGGCAGGCCGAGAATGTCGTCTAGGGAATCAGGAGAAGTGCTCGTGAATGCCGAGATCGGGGCCGCCGGCGACGTGCGGCGTATCAATTTTGCTCAGCTCGCGTCGATGCGCGAGGCCGGGCTGATCGTCATCATCCTGGCGCTGTGCATTGCCATGAGCTTTGCCTCGCCGCACTTCCTGACATGGGGCAATTTCCGCGCCATGCTGATGAGCTTTTCCATCGAGGGTATCGTCGTCGTCGGCATGACCATCCTCCTCATCGTCGGCGGCATCGACCTTTCGGTCGGCTCGGTCGTGTGTTTCTCCATGGTGGTCTCCGGTGCGCTGTTCCTCGCCGGGTTCGACCCGTGGACGGCAAGCCTGATCGGCATCGGCGTCAGCGCGCTGATCGGCGCGGCGATGGGCTTCTTCGTCACGGTGATAGGGCTCAATCACTTCATCACGTCGCTTGCGGCCATGGTCATCGTGCGCGGCATGTGCCTGGTGGTCACCAAAGGCACGCCGCTGTCGCTGTTCACCCTGCCGCCGGCCTTCAAGGCCATCGGCCAGGGCAGTTTCAACAACATCCCCTATGTGATCCTGATCTTCGTCGTCGTGGTGGCGATCTTCGACTTCCTGCTGCGCCGCGCCACGGCTTTTCGCAAGGTGTTCTACACCGGCTCCAACGAGAAGGCCGCGCAGTTTTCCGGCATCCGGACCAAGCAGGTAAAATTCTGGGTCACGGTGCTGTGCTCAACCCTCGCCGGGCTGGCTGGCGTCATCTACATGGCGCGCTTTGGCGCGGCGACGCCGACCTTCGGCGCCGGCATGGAACTCAACATCATCGCCGCGGCCGTCATCGGCGGCGCCTCGCTCAATGGCGGCTCGGGCACCATCTTCGGGGCGATCCTCGGCATGGCACTGCTCTCGGTGGTGACGAGCTCGCTCATCCTGCTCGATATCTCCGTCTATTGGCAGGACATGATCAAGGGATGCATCCTGCTCGCAGCCGTATCGATCGATCATTTCCTCCACCGCAAGAAGTCCTGAACTCCAAGGCACCGAGCAAGACCATGGCCCCTCCCAACACCCGCGACGACATTGCCGCTGTCCGCCAGATGCACCAGGCGCTTGTCCTGCATTATGTCGAAGGCAAGACCCAGGCCGAGATTGCCAGGGAGCTCGGCATCTCGCATGCCACCGTCAACCGGCTGATCAAGCGCGGCCACCAGCTCGGTCTCGTCGAGATCAAGATCAAATCGCCGATCGACCATCTGGTCGACCTGGAGGCGCGGCTCGTGGCGCTCGGCGGTATCGAGCGGGCGGTCGTCGTGCCGTCGGTCTCCGACAATCCTCACACTGCCCTGCAGCGGGTCGGCGAGGCGGCGGCGCGGTTGTTGCTCGACACCATCAAGGATGGCGACACCATCTCGATCACTGGGGGCAAGGGCGTCAGCGCACTGGTCGCCGGTCTCAAACCGGGTCGCCGCTACGATGTCGAAATCATCCCCGCGACCGGCCTGGTGCAAGGCAAGCACTACACCGACGTCAATCATGTCGCGTCGCTGATGGCCGACAAGCTCGGCGGCCGCGCCTATCAGATCCATGCGCCGCTGTTTGCCGATACCGCCCAGCAGCGCGAGATGCTGATGGGCATCAGCTCCGTCGCCGACGTGTTTCGCAAGGCGCGCGAGGCCGATGTCGCGGTGGTGGGTGTCGGCTCCATCCTGACCGACGATTCGAGCTACTACGATCTCCATCCGTCCTCGAATGCCGACCGCCAGGCGATCGAAAAGTCCGGAGCGACAGGTGAATTGCTGGCTCATCTCATCGATCGCCAGGGCAAGCTCTGCAACTACTCGCTCAACCGTTCGCTGGTTTCGTTGACGCTTGACGAGTTCGCGACGATCCCGCGCTCGATCGGCATAGCAAGCGGGGCCAGCAAGGTTGCGCCGATCCTGAGCGCCATGCGCGGAAACCATCTCGACACCATCGTCACGGACGAGGCCACCGGGCTCCAGATACTCGAGTTGGCCCAACAGGAGGCAGCATGAATTCTCGACAGATCGGCAAGTCCGGCATATCGGCGTCGGCCGTGGGCCTGGGCACCTGGGCGATTGGCGGATGGATGTGGGGCGGCACCGACGAGCACGAGTCGGTGCGGGCGATCGAAGCCTCGATCGACGCCGGCCTCAGCCTGATCGACACCGCGCCGGCCTACGGCCTTGGCCGCAGCGAGGCGATCGTCGGCGCCGCCATCAAGGGCAAACGCGACAAAGTCGTGATCGCAACCAAATGCGGACTGAACTGGCATTCCGGCAAGGGTGGCTATTTCTTCGACCAGGACGGCAAGCCGGTGCATCGTTATCTCGGCGCCGACGGCATCGCCTATGAGGTCGAGCAGAGCCTGCGCCGTCTCGGCACCGATCATATCGATCTCTACATCACCCATTGGCAGGATCCGACCACCCCCATCGCCGAGACGGTGGCGGTACTGGAGAAGCTCAAGGCAGCAGGCAAGATCCGGGCTATTGGCGCCAGCAATGTCAGTGCCGACGACCTCGGCCACTATATCGACGCCGGCCAGCTCGATGCGACCCAGGAACGCTATTCGATGATCGATCGCGAGATCGAAGGCAGCCTGCTGCCGGTCACCCGCCGGCATGATATCGCCACCCTTAGCTACTCGTCGCTGGCTCTGGGCCTGCTCACCGGCATGATCGACCCTGAACGCACATTCGGTGGCGACGACCAGCGCAAGGACAATCCGCGCTTCTCGATGGCCAACCGGCAGAAGGTGGCGCGGCTCAAGCAGGCCATCGCCCCGATTGCCGAACGCCACCAGGCATCAATGGCGCAGATCGTCATCGCCTGGACGCTTGCGCAGCCCGGCATCACTTTTGCCCTGTGTGGCGCGCGCACCCCTGAACAGGCGCTCGACAATGCGCGAGCCGGCGCGATCACGCTCGAGGCGAGTGAGCGTGCGGCAATCGATGCCGCGGCTGCCGCGCATCTCACCGCAATGGATGCCTGAGCAAAAAGGCAACAGCCCCGATGAACCGTAGCCATACAATCGCCGGTCTGCGCGACCGGCCGGACATTGCCGTGCTCGTCATCGGTGGCGGCATCAACGGCATCAGCGTCTTTCGCGAACTGGCCTTGCAGGGCGTCGATGTCGTGCTGGCGGAAAAGGGCGATTATTGCAGCGGTGCGAGTGCCGCATTGTCGCGCATGGTGCATGGCGGCCTGCGCTACCTCGAAAACGGCGAGTTCAAACTGGTGCGCGAGTCGCTCATCGAGCGCGACCGGCTGCTGAAGAATGCACCGCATTATGTCGCGCCGCTACCAACGACGGTGCCGATATTCGACACCTTCTCGGGCATCGCCAATGGTGCCGTCCGCTTCCTTGGGCTGACACGGCGGCCAAGCCGGCGAGGCGCGCTGGTGATCAAGGCCGGGCTCACCATGTACGACCTGTTCGCCAAGGCCAGGCGCCTGATGCCAACGCACCGGTTCAGGGGACGAGCCGAGACCCTGAAGGCATGGCCGGCGATCAATCCATCGATCCGCAACTCCGCCACCTACTATGACGCATGGGTCAGCCGACCCGAGCGCCTTGGCCTGGAGATGCTGTTCGACGCCATATCAGCAGGATCGTCTGCATGTGCGCTGAACTATGCAGCAGTCAATTCGACAGAGGCAGGCCTCATCCTCACCGACATCTCGACAGGCGAGACGTTGCCGATCCGCCCCAGGCTGATCATCAACGCCACCGGCGGCTGGATCGACCTGACCAACAAGGCCATCGGTGCGGTCGCGCCACGCATGATGGGCGGCACCAAGGGTTCGCACCTAATCGTTGACAACGCCGAGCTTTACGACGCGATTGGCGGACACATGGTCTATTACGAAAACGAGGATGGACGCATCTGCATCCTGTTTCCTTATCTCGGCAAGGTGCTGATCGGCTCGACCGACATCCGCATCGACGATCCCGACCAGGTGCGCTGCGAGGACGACGAGCGGAGTTACATCCTCCAGTCGCTCGCCTTCGTCTTCCCCTCGATCGCCATTGCCGACAACGAGATCGTCTTCCGCTTTGCCGGTGTACGCCCCCTGCCCGCCAGCGACGACAGCTTCACCGGGCGCATCCCACGTGATCATTTCTGCGAATTCGTCGAAGCGGGCGGCCATCTGCCAGCGACGCTGTGCATGATCGGCGGCAAGTGGACGACTTTCCGCTCCTTCGGCGAAATGGCGGCCGACATGGCGCTGGAACGCCTTGACCTCACGCGCAGCTTAGGCACGGAAAACCTTGCCATTGGCGGCGGTCGCGACTTCCCCGCCGATCCGGAAAAATGGTGCGCCGAGCTGGCGGCGAAGCATGGTCTTACCATCGAACGCGCGCATGCTTTGCTCGAGCGGTACGGCACATCGGCCGAAGATTTCGCAACGAACCTCGCCTCTGACCCGATGCTGGCGCAGTCGGATTACTCCGCTGACGAAATCCACCTGATTGTCGAGCGCGAACAGGTCGAGTGCCTGGCCGATTTATTCCTGCGCCGCACCACCATTGCCATCTCGGGCGGCCTCAACCTCGATCTCATCAACGCTGTGCTCGACATCCTCGCCGCCAGCAAGGGCTGGGACGCAGCACAAGCCGCCATCGAGCGTTCGGCCTTCCTCGCCTTGCTCGCCCACAAGCACGGCATCGACCTTTCAACCCTCTCCCATTCGAACGACAAAAGGAGCGCCCTATGCGCGTGAACAAGAAAGTCCGCATGAACCGGCTGTTCGGCGGTGGCCGCTGCCTCGACGTCGCCATCGATCACGGCGTCTGCAACGAACCGAGCTTTCTTGCCGGGCTCGAAGACATGGCTGGCGTCGTCGCCCAACTGGTCAAGGCCGGCCCCGACGCCATCCAGATGAACTACGGCCAGGCCGACCTGCTGCAATCCGTGCCTGGCAAGGACAAGCCGGCACTGGTCATGCGCATCGACATGGGTAACCCCTACAACAGGACACGTCACCGGGCGATGTGGGCGGTGCTGCAGAACGAAGCCGAGCCCTTGCTCGGCGCCATAGAAATGGACGCGGCCTGCGTCGTGGTCAATCTGTTCATGCTGCCTGACGAACCGGACCTGTTCCGTCAATGCGTGCAGAACATCGCCCGGGTCCGCGCCGATTGCGAGAAATATGGCCTGCCGCTGATGATCGAGCCGCTGGCCATGCTGCCGGTCGCTGAACATGGAGGCTACATGGTCGACGGCGACGCCGAAAAGATCGTCACCTTGACCCGGCTGGCACGTGAGATGGGCGCCGATATCATCAAGGCTGATCCGACAACCGATCCCAACGACTTCCACCGCGTCGTCGAGGCCGCGCGCTGCCCGGTGCTGGTGCGTGGCGGCGGCAAGGAGGATCTGCGCGCGGTGTTCGACAAGTCAGCTGCCTTGATGGCGCAAGGCGCGCTCGGCATGGTCTATGGCCGCAACATCTATCAGCATGCCAATCCGAGCGCTGTCGTGCGCGGGCTGATGGCGATCATTCACGACGATGCCGATGGTGCCGTCGCCTGGGACCTGTACAAGCAGGCATAGGTCGCAGCATCGGGAGGAGCCAATGGGTAAGTACATTCTCGGCCTCGATGCCGGCAACACCGTCATCAAGGCCATTCTCTTCGACCTGTCGGGACGCGAGCTGGCGCTTGCTGTCCGCGACGGCCATTCATGCATGCCAAAGCCCGGACATGTCGAGCGCGACCTCGACGAACTGTGGCTCAATGCGGTTTCGGTCATCGGCCAGTGCATCGCCCAGGCGAGCATCGACGCCGGCGAGATCGTCGCCATCGGCTGTGCTGGCCATGGCAACGGGCTCTATGCGCTCGATCGCCAAGGCGCACCGCTGATCGGCATCCAGTCGCTCGACACGCGCGCGGTCGGCATCGTTGCCGAATGGGCCGAGCGGAATGTCGGCGACCGCACCTACACTCACTGCCTGCAACGGCCATGGGCGGCGCAGACACCGACGCTGCTTGCCTGGCTCAAGCGCTTTTCGCCGGCGCTGTTCGCCCGGATCGGCACGGTTTTCCTGTGCAAGGATTTCATCGTCAACCGCCTGACGGATGCGCGCAGCAGCGACACCTCGGACATGTCGGGCTGCGGGCTGCTGCAGATGCGTGACCGGCGCTACGAGCCGGACCTGCTTGCCGCCTACGGGCTCGACGACTGCATGGACCTGCTGCCACCGGTGTTGGAATCGGCCGATATCGCCGGGCATGTCAGCGACAAGGTGGCGGCCCTGACAGGATTGAGCGCCGGCACGCCCGTGGTGGCCGGGCTGTTCGATGTCGTCGCCAGCGCGGTCGGCTCTGGCGTTACCAAAACGGGTGCTGCCTCAGTCATTGCCGGAACCTGGAGCATCAACCAAGTCATCACCGACGAGCCGATCCGAGACCCTTCGATCTTCATGCTGTCGACTTTCGATCGCAAGCGATATCTGGCCATCGAATCCAGCGCGACCTCGACCGCCAATCTCGAGTGGATCGTGCGCGAATTCCTCGAGCACGGCGGCGACGCCGACAAGTCGCCGTTCGAATTGTGCAGTGAGCTCGTCGAGTCCGTCGATCCCGAAGGCGACGTCCCGATCTACCATCCTTTCCTCTACGGCTCGCAGCAGAATGGCCACGCGCGCGCCGGCTTCTACGGCATCGCCGGCTGGCATGGCCGGGCGCATCTGTTGCGTGCGCTGTTCGAGGGCGTCGCCTTCGAGCACAGGCGCCATGTCGAGACATTGCACAAAGCGGGCGCCGATTTCGACCATGTGGTGCTTTCGGGCGGCGGTTCGCGCAGCAGCGTCTGGCCGCAGATCTTCGCCGATGTGCTCGGCATGCCGGTCACCGTCGCGCGCAGCCGCGAGACCGGAGCCCTGGGAGCGGCGATCGCGGCGGGCACCGGGATCGGCATCTTCGCTGACTACAGCGCCGGCGCCGCGGCCATGACGGCGGCTGCACGGCACTTTGTGCCGAACGCGGCGGTTGCCGGCGCATACGGGCGGCGGTATTGCCTGTATGGCGAGATCAACCAGGCGATGACCCCGATGTGGGAGCGCATCGCCGGACAGCAGCAGGCACGCACGTGACCGAAGCTTCACCGTCTTCGTTCGGCGACTACGACTATGTCATCGTCGGTGCCGGCTCGGCCGGCTGCGTGCTCGCCAACCGGCTTTCGACCGACCCGCGCAACAAGGTGCTGCTGCTCGAGGCCGGCGGCAGCGACCGCTATCACTGGGTCGATATCCCGATCGGCTACCTCTTCTGCATGGGCAACCCACGCACCGACTGGATGATGAAGACCGAGCCGGATGCCGGTCTCAACGGCCGCAGCCTCAACTATCCGCGCGGCAAGGTGCTTGGCGGCTGTTCGTCGATCAACGGCATGATCTACATGCGCGGCCAGGCCGCCGACTACGATGGCTGGCGCCAAGCAGGCAATGTCGGCTGGGCGTGGGACGACGTTCTGCCCTACTTCCTGAAATCGGAAGACTATCACGGCGGCAAGGGCGCCATGCACGGCAGCGGCGGGGAATGGCGGGTCGAACGGCAACGCCTGTCATGGCCGATCCTTGATGCATTCCGGGACGCGGCCGAGGAACTCGGCATTCCCCGCACCGACGATTTCAACACCGGTACCAATGAAGGCTCGGGCTATTTCGAGGTCAACCAGAGGAAGGGCGTGCGCTGGAACACATCGAAAGCGTTCTTGCGCGGCATTGCGCCGCGCAAGAACCTGCGCATCGTACTCGGCGCGGAGACGGAACGCCTTGAGTTCGAAGGCCGGAGCGTCACCGGGCTTTTGTTCCGCCACGACGGCCACCTGCATCGTGTCCGCGCCGGACAAACGATCCTTGCAGCCGGGGCCATAAACTCGCCGAAGATCCTCGAACTCTCCGGGGTTGGCCGGCCGGACCTGCTCTCGGGCATTGGCGTGGATATCCGCCATGCCTTGCCGGGCGTTGGCGAAAACCTGCAGGACCATCTGCAGATCCGCACAGTCTTCAAGGTCTCAAACGCCGCCACGCTCAACCAGCGCTACCACAATCTGCTCAGCCGCGCATCGATGGGGCTTGAATACGCACTCAGGCGCAGCGGGCCGTTGTCGATGGCGCCGAGCCAACTCGGCATCTTTGCCAGGAGCGACCCGCGTCTGGCAACACCGGATCTTGAGTACCATGTGCAGCCGTTGAGTACCGACCGGCTGGGAGAGCCGCTGCATCGCTTTCCGGCGGTCACCGTGTCGGTCTGCAATCTGCGTCCGGAAAGCCGCGGTACGGTGCATGTGGGATCGTCGGATCCGCGTGAGGCAACGAAGATCCGGCCGAACTATCTCTCCACCGAGGGGGATCGCAGCGTCGCCGTCGCTTCACTGCGCCATGTCCGCAGCTTGATGAAGGCTCGGGCGGTGGCGCATTTTGCGCCGGAAGAGATGCTGCCCGGCACGCAATATGACAGCGACGAAGACCTTATCCGCAAGGCCGGCGACATCGGCACGACGATCTTCCATCCCGTCGGCACCTGCAAGATGGGCTCCGACACCATGGCCGTTGTCGACGATCGCCTGCGCGTGCATGGCCTTGACGGCTTGCGTGTGGTCGATGCTTCGGTCATGCCAACTATCGTCTCGGGCAACACCAACTCGCCGGTCATCATGATCGCCGAGAAGGCGGCGGAGATGATCCTGCTGGACCCACGCCAATGATGCTCGGGGACGTGCCGCGTCCAGAGCACGTCGTGTCATCCCGCCCCCGGTGGCGCTCGGAAATCACTGCGAGCCTGAAAGCCGCGCTGTACCCGGCAGGTGTCTACTCCGTTGTGCTCGCTTTTTTTCTGCGCCGATTGGTGTGCGACTGCGCGACGGCCATTTTCAACTCGGGTGTGATCTCCTCCAATGGCGCATTCTCTGCCCCATGTGGGTTCTGTAGCCCCTGAACGTGGACGGTCGGGAATGGGAGTTCGATGCCCTGCTCCTTGAAGACTTGGCGCAGGCGTACATAGAATTTGCGTTTCATGCCGAAGGCGCCTCCCGGTCTGGTTGTCGCCTTGACCCTCAATACGATGCCGTACTCACCGAACTCCTGTACGCCCTGCATCTTGATCGGGTCGAGCACCCAGTTTTTGAACTCGGGATCTTCCGCCAGTTCGAGGCCGATCCGCTTGATCAGCTTGCGCGCGAAGTCGATATCGGTGTCATAGCCAACGGTGATGTTGAATTTGTCGATAACCCAGTCACGGCTCTGGTTCTGGACGGCCCCGAGTTCACCGAAAGGTATTGTGAACAGCGGGCCACGATGGTGGCGCAACTTCACAGAGCGCAGCGAAAAGCTTTCCACGGTACCCTTGTAATTGCCCGAGGAAATATATTCGCCGACACGAAACGCATCATCGAGCAGAAAAAACACGCCTGAAATGACATCCTTGACGACGGTTTGTGCGCCAAAGCCCACCGCGACGCCGACGACGCCAGCGCCGGCGATCAGTGGGCCGATTTGGATACCCATAGAGGCGAGCATCATCAGCACCGCCATCACGACGATCAATGCGAGCAGCATGTTCTGGAGGATCGGCAAGAGCGTGTGCAGCCGCGCCTGCTGCGAATCGAGGATCGGGACGTCCTCGTCGCTGGTCACAGGGTGCGGCATTTCGATGCCCAGCTTTCGTTCGATCAAAGCCTTGATGATCGACCAGCCGAAATCGGCTGCGAGGGCAATGACCACGACATTGATCAAGCCGCGCAATATGAACGCCGTCGTCGTATCGCTGTCCCGCATGGATTGCATGTTCAGACCCCAGACACGCGCGAGAAAGTAAGCCGCCGCCAGGATCAAAATCATCCGGATTCCGCGATCGACGACAGCGATCGTCACTGCCGGGATCGTAGGCCGACCGACATCTTCCGAACCAGGCCGCAGGACGAAATTAACCCCGCGCCGCGTCAGCACGATTGCCAAAGGCAGGAAGAATGCGGCGAAGGTAAACCAGAAGTAGGTATAGAGGCCGGCGATGCGCTGCAGGAACAGGACCACGAAATAAGCCGTCAATAGCCATGTCGCTTCCGTGTGACCGCTTTGGCGCGCACCGTCTCGCTGCGTTCCTGGCCGACGCCAAATGGCAAGCAGCAAGAGCAACAGCAGCACGAAATCGGCGCCCAGTGACAGGACCATCATTCCGTCCTGATCGATGCCGAGACCGGGCAAGAGGATAAAAGCGGCTGCGAAGAAGGCGAAGACGCCGACGATCCAGGGTAGCCAATAAGACCAATGGTCAGCCGTTTCGTTGGTGATCGGCAAAGCACGAACCTCGACGGCGTTCTCGACCTTCATGAAAGAAGGGACGAGCATGGCCATGACGTACATGCGCACACCCCGTGTGACGACTGCCGCCATCAGAAATGTCAGTACAATCTCGCGGATAAGCATTGGCCAGTCGAACAACATGAACGCGCCGGCGCTGCCCAGTGCGAATGAGACGATCAGCATGCTGGAATAAAGCGCACGACCACCAATCTTCTTGGCTCGCCCGATTGGCGTATCCTTCGATTGCGCGATAATCCAAAGGCGAAATGAACGGGTGAGCCTGTACGTTGCCCAAGTGAGCGCCAGGCCGGCAGCGATGAACATCGCAATCAGGATAAATACGCCGGCAGCCCCCTTGCTGGACATATCGTCCATGGTCTCTGCCCGAACGCGCGCAAACTGGCCAGGCAGCAGGGGCAAAGTTCGCACGATTCTTTCGATATGATGCCTGATCCGATCGAGCGTGGAGGATGCCATCGTGTTCATCTGGCCTGGCGCGGCCACGGCGCCGGACGATGCGTCGGTCGGCGAAGCTCCTGCCTCGGCAGGCGCACCCGTTGATCCGGCGTCCTGATTTCGTTGTTCGGCCACCCAGGCCTTCACGGACGGATCGTCGAGAAGCTCGAACAACTGTTTCACCCTTTCAGGCGGGACGGTCGCCGGCGCCTGCGCCTGTGCCTGACCGGCCAACAGGAGAGCGATCCCAAAGACGAACGACCTGGCAATCAGGACAAACATCGCCGTCAGATCTCCGAGACGTCGTGCCGGGCGCGCCAGGTTCCTGGCTCCCAATCGTCGAATCATGAGTGGCATCGTGCTGTTAACTTTCAGGTCAAATCGGCAAGCAACGACATCTATGTCCGTCGTTGCCCCACCTTGAAGAAACCGATGTTGCGGTGCAAGACGTCATCGTTCCAAACCAGAGCGTTGCGCCGGTACTTGGCGGTATTTAGCCGCCGGGGGCAGGGCATTCCGACTTCGGTCCAGGCCTCCGGCCGTTCTATGAACTGGGCATCCGTGATGCTGGGCGTAGAACGCCCGGCACCAGGATCCCAGGCCCATACTACGAGGGCATGAGCGCTTGCGCCATTCAGCCTGTCTTCAAGTCTTTTTGCCTGCCTCTAATTCACCCCGATCTTGACAGAGCGGCGCTGCCATCCGATGCCGTCATCCATCTTTGACATTCGCCAACTCTTGCCGAAGAAAGCGAAAGCTCGATGGTCCAGGACGATGCTACCGTAGGCGGTGTGGTACCGATGTTCGATGCCGAGCAAACCATCGGCGCAACGCTTGCCAGCATCCGCCGGCAGGACCGTCTCCTTTGGCAGGAAATCGCCGGCTTGTTCTACCTTCGAACCATGCGCGGGTAAGACGGCGTGGCGCACAATCCCTTGGTTTCAATCGTGGTTCCTGCGCACAACGCAGAGGCGACGCTGGCGCGCGCACTCGATTGCCTTCTCGATCAGGAAATAGTGGATTGGGAGGCGATCATCGTCGACGACGCCTCCACGGACCGCACCCCCGCGATCATCGCCAGTTATGTGGAGCACGATGCCCGATTTCGAATGTTGAGATCTTGCGCGTATGGCGCTGCCGGCGCGCGCAATAGCGGGATTTCGACAGCCCGCGGCCACTGGCTCATGTTTCTGGATGCGGACGATTGGGTGGATGCCAGCTTCATTACGAAAATGCTGGCCGCACTGAAAACCGCTCCCGATGCAGTGGCCGCCTATTGCGGTTCTCGGCGCGTGATGCCCGATGGTGCACTCACCCCGTCGAGCATCTCAACGGAGGTTGCGATCCAGCCCTTCGAAACATTCGCCCGCCAGTGTGCTGTTCGCACTCACGCGCTGCTAGTCGACCGAGAGACAATTGTCGAGTTGGGCGGTTTCGATGTGTCGCTGCGCACCTGCGAGGCCTGGGATCTGTGGCAGCGCCTCGCACGTCTAGGCAAACGTTGGGTGATGGTCGACGAGCCGCTCGCTTTCTATCGGGCCAGCCCGAACGCGCTCTCCCGCAATTCGGCGCAGATGCTGGTTGATGCGGAAATCGTGATCGCCCGCGGCTTTTCTCCTGATCCCAGGGTCAAACACCCAGCATCGGCACACGCCAATGGAGCGACCGAGGCGAACGGCCGCACCGCTTCCGAAGCATTCGCGTGGTTTGCGTTGTGGAACGCCGCGTCGGATTGCGGCCGCGGCTCGCGCTCGATCAACCCGCAGTCCCTGCGCGCGCTCCCGGCAGGACGTAAGTGGGCGCGTGAGATCGCCAAGGTGGCCTTCGATGGCCTTATGGTAGGAAGCCTATCGGTGCCGGCGCAACTGGCTGCCAGGTGGGACAGGTTCGGCGGCTCCCTCACCGAGTTGATCATCGAACTCGGCAAGATCTGGGACAATCCCGCCGCGGGTCGCCGCGTCCAGTATCACCTTGAGCAAATGCTTCTCGACGTCGACGATCTTGCCGCGCCGCGCAGGCTGGCTCGGACCCTTGGAATTCGCGCCGACGCTCGAAATCCGACCGCGATCGAAGTTCCGGAAGGAATCGATCAAATTTATGCCTATCTGATGATGGATGGCCAGATCGAAGCTCGCGTGCAGTTCGGCGTACTCGGGAAAGTCACAAGGCGTCATTGGATTGAATTGACCCTGGATTTCGTACCCCCTGAGCGGCTTGCACCGCGAAAGGCCGCCGGTGCCGACAAGTCAAACATGTTTGCAGCCGAGGCATTGTTGTCCATAGCGGGACGCCGGTCTGATCGGGACAGCCACTTCGGCAAACTCGCAAGATTGGCCGCGGAAGCGCGGGGGCTGGTTCGGTCGAGCGCCGAACCTGCAGAGCCTCTTGCAGCGCCGCGCCGTGCACGGGCCGCGGGTGGGCACGATAATGATCGCACGTCGTTCTGGAATCGCCATTTCGCGACTGAGGATCCCTGGAAATACGGTGCGCCCTATGAGCAGGAAAAATATGAGCGGCAGCTCGAAATTCTGCCTCCCGGTCCCATCGGACGGGCGCTTGAGCTGGCCTGCGCGGAGGGCCACTTCACGCGGCAGCTGGCGCCGCGTGTGGGCCATTTGACCGCAACTGACATCTCCGCCGTAGCCGTCGGGCGGGCGCGCGCGCGATGCAGCGATCAGCCGAATGTTGAGTTCGGCGTACTGGATTTCTCTGCGGACACGTTGCCCGGTGAGATGGATCTGATCGTCTGTTCGGAAGTGCTCTACTATCTGGATGATCTCGCCGAGTTGCGGCGCATCGCCAAAAAATTCGTTGAGGCGTTGGCGCCTGGCGGCAGTTTCATCAGCGCACACGCATTCGTGCTGGGTGACAATGTTGAAAGGACGGGCTTCGACTGGAACACATTCGGTGCACAAGTGATCTCGGAGACGCTGGCAGGGACCGAAGGCCTCGTCCTCGAGCAATCGATCCAGACCGAGCTCTATCGCATAGACCGCTTCCGCCGCCTGTCACCAGACGACGTGGCGACGGAACCGATGATAGATCATGTGCCAATCCGCGCGCCCGTCGAAATCGGGGTCGCGCGAAATATCGTCTGGGGCGGGGCGCGGGCCTTACGCCGCGACGTCGCACGTAGCGAGCGGCGACAGCGTATCCCTGTCCTCATGTATCACAGCGTCTCCGATGATGGTCCGGCCGCGCTCGCCCGTTTTCGGCTCACCCCGGCCGCGTTTGGCAGCCAGATGGCATGGCTGCGCGCCAATGGCTTTCACGCGATTAATTCAGAGCAGCTGGAATGGTTCATCGCCAATCGTCGCCCTTTCGTTGGCCGCCCAGTGCTCATCACCTTCGATGACGGCTTCCAGAACTTTGCCGACCATGCCTGGCCGACCTTGCGCGCGAACGACCTGACCGCGGAAGTGTTCCTGGTGACGGACCTGGTCGGTGAAAGTGCACGGTGGGACGCCGACAGCGGTCCGCCGACGCAGCTTATGGACGCCGGGACGGTCCGACGCCTCTCGGGCGAAGGTGCGTTCTTCGGAAGCCATCTGGCGACGCATTGCGCGATCGATGGTCTGTCGAGCTCTGACTTGGCCGCCGAGCTTCTGCGCTCTCGTATGTTCATCGAACGGTGGACCGGTCGGCCAACCAAGGCGTTCGCGGCACCCTTCTCAGTCACCGACCGACGGCTTGGCCGGCTGGCCAAGGAGTGCGGCTATCGAATCGGCTTCGGCCGCAAACACGGGCCAGCGGACCTCGATAGCGATCCCATCGACCTTCCGCGCATCGAGATTCGCGGGGATCGCTCGCTCGATCACTTTGTGGCCATTGTCGAGGCCGTGCTCGAATGAACGGTGAAACTTGTTAGTGTCACTATTCCCGCTCACAATGCGCAAGTTACTCTCGACGAGACGCTCCGCAGCGGGCGCTAACGTCTAGTTTTGTAACAAATTGGTTCCGCTTTTTGTTCAGTGTCCCGCCCGTTACCTCGTTCGCAAGTCTATTGGGCGACTTGGGACACGGCTGACATCAGCTCCTGCGGGTTTGGCGCCCCAAACATGTATCGCCCACCCTCTGGAACCTCGGTGAAGCTCCAGCGGACGATGCCCTGCCGGTCCAGTAGGAACTGACCGACCAGTTGTCCATGTCCCGTTGCCAGCATCTGCTCGTCGGCTTCGGTCAGTTCGTAATGGTCCCTCTTGTCGAGGATTTCGCTGGCCGCAATAGGATCCATAGGACCGGGCAACTCGCCTGGTATGTCGACCCGCATATTCTTTGCCGCTGCCATCGAGACCTTGTACGGCCAGTTCGTCTCGTCTTGGGTGAATTCGAGATTGGGCAGTCCGAAAGCACGATGTGAAGCGCGTTCAGGGTCGGAGGCCGCAAGCAGATTCGGCATCGGGTGGTAGCGGAAATAGAGACGCGCCCGTTCGATCGGCGTGTTGACTACCGTCAGGCTCTCCACGCCCTTTTCGCGCAGCTCCGGATCAAGCCGCGCCTGGGCGGCGATATGGCGCCGGCAAAAAGCACAATGCAGACCTCGAAACAGGCCGACCAGCACCGGTTTTTGTCCGCGAAAGTCGTCAAGCGCGATCTTGCCTTCCTGGGTAATTGCGTCGAGTACCAAGTTCGGCGCACGGTCGCCCGGTTGAAGCGGTACCAAGTCACTATGCGCGGACATTGCCAACCTCCCACCCCGGCTAGTCGAGAAAAGGCAGCACCACAAGCGCTTCCGGGTCGAGCCCGTGCTGGGCGCATATACCCTGCGCCAGGGAAAAGTAGCGTTCGGCCTCGGCCAGATTGTCGAGGTCGAGATTAAGCGTTGCAAGACCATCATAGCACGGAAACAGCAGTTGGGGTTCGCCTGTTTCGCGGGCCACGTCCAGTGCTTCGTGGAACAAGCCGACCGCCAGTTCCGGACGGCCGTTGCACTGATGGATCTGCCCAAGCACGATCAACGGCACCGGCAGGTGCTCGCGCTGGTCGAGCGCCCGGTCGATCTCGATGGCCTTCTCGGCAGCAGGCACGCCCTCCGTTGGACAGCGATCCGTGAAAGTACAACAAGCGACCGCCAGATTGGCGAGAAGGCGCGCCTGGAAACCCAAATCACCAATATGGCGCGCCACTTCAAGACCGCGCCGACAGACCTCCATCGCCCGTGCCGGATCGATGGTCGTGTAAAGCACGCCGAGATTGGTGTAGCCGCGGCAGGCGGCGCCCAGTAGACCGGCGGCTTCGGCCAATTCAATGCTACGCTCGACCTCACGCACGGCTTCACGGTTTCGCCCAAGGCGAGCCAGCGCAACAGCCTTGGTATTCAGTGCCTCGGCGGTCACAAGAGTGGCATCACGCCCTACCTCGGAGACATGCTCCGCTGTCAGAGTGCCTACGCAATCCAGCGCCGCGTCTGCCCATTTTGCCGCGAGGGCGTGGTCTCCGCTACGGAACGCCTGTCGGCCACGTTCTTGCCAGAGATGCGCCTGCTCGATTGGGGCATCCGCTCCATCGAGGAGCGCTGCCGCTTCAGCATAGCGGGATTCTGCGTTGTCCCGCTTGCCGACGTCCCAGAGCAGCCGACCGATCTTACGCAAAACCCGCGCCGAAGCGACGCGATCGGCTGACTCGCGGTATGCCTGCAACAC
This sequence comes from Mesorhizobium newzealandense, assembly GCF_042682145.1. NCBI lineage: Bacteria > Pseudomonadati > Pseudomonadota > Alphaproteobacteria > Hyphomicrobiales > Phyllobacteriaceae > Mesorhizobium > Mesorhizobium newzealandense. The sequence goes on from NZ_JBHUGZ010000001.1 coordinate 440,863, forward strand.
CGTCTCGTAGTGGCGGTGCGCGATCTCGCGGCGGCCTACCGGGCCGCTCAAATCGGCAATGCGCTCTGCAATTGCCAGTTTGAGCGGTGTCTGCCCGATTGCGTCCAACGCAGTCAGTGCTCGCTCGTAGAAACGAAGGGCGTCGTCGTTGGCGTATATCATGCGAGCGCGATCGCCCGCCGCCTGCAGGTACTGCGCGCCCCTCTCCCGCTCGGCGCTCTGTGCGAAATGATGACCGAGCACGGTCAAATCCTCGAGCCGTTCCGGCTTGTCGCCGCACAGTTGCTCCAAGGCAGCACCGACCCGCCCATGGATGTCGGTCCGGCGTTGCAGGAGCAGATTCTGGTAGATCACGTCCTGCAGCAATGTTTGCGTAAAGCGGTAGCTTTGCGACGAGACCGAGCCTGATCCGGCAACTTCCTCGATGATTTCCGCATCGCAAAGCAGTTCGCAGCCGGCTTCTAGCCGGCCGGGGTCGGCTGTCACGGTTTTCAGAAGTGTCGCATCGAAGCGCGGGCCGATTACCGCGGCTTCCTGGGCCAACCGGCGCACCTCTGGGGGCAGCCGGTCGACGCGAGCAAGCAACATTGCCTGGATAGTGGCGGGAATGCCGTTTGCGACTTCGCCTGCCACAGTCCGCCATCGCTGGCCCTCGCGCATCAGTACACCGCGATCGATAAGGCCGCGAACGATCTCCTCTACAAAAAGGGGGTTGCCGCCCGCGCGCTCGAGGATCTGGTCGGGAAGCCTTCCTGCGGAGTTTACCCAACTCTCGCCGAAAAGCGCCGCCAGCAGGCTGCGTCCGTCGTCACTGTTGAGCGGCGAAAGCCTGAGCGCTGTGTGACTGACCCGACTTGAGTCGAGCTGGTCGTTGTCCGGCGCCGGACGATGCGTGACCAGCAACATCAACCGCGTGCGTTCCAACCTGTCCATCACGAAACGTAGTGCCTCGAGTGACACGGCGTCGGCCCAGTGCAGGTCTTCGACGACAATCAACAGCGGCGACAACGCAAGCCGCCGTTCGATGATTGTGCGGACTGCGTAGAGAATTTGCCGCCGCAGCTGCTCGGGCTCGACATGCTGCAAGGTGGCATCGGGGTCGCCAAGGCCAAGCACATGGTAGAGCAAAGGCATCAGCCGCTTCGCCTCCTCGCCCTGCAGGCCGAGATCGGTAAGCAAGCCTGCGAGCTTCCCCCGCATTTCGTCCCCATTGTCGTTTTGCATCATCCCGGCAGCGCTGCGCACCACTGCGCCCAAGGTGCCAAACGATTGTTCGCCCAGCGGTGAGCACGTGGCCTGCCGCACGGCGACGTTGCGAAAACGATCCTCGTCGCCGACGCGGGCGACGAACTCCTTCACCAGCCGCGATTTCCCGATACCGGCTTCTCCGACGAGGCGGACAAGTTGGGCCGAGCCGCCGCACGCCTGGTCAAGGCTCGCCAGCATTCTTTGGAGCTCCGCACCACGACCTATCATCGGCGCGCTGAGACCGAGCGCCTCGAGTCCACGCGCTGCACGCGGCGCCGCAAGCGGTGCATCCAGTCGATGGACGAGCACACTGCCAGCCTTGCCGCGAAGCACGACATCACCCAGTGACTCGTAAGAGAAGGCATGCCGGGTCAGCCTGTGAGTGAGCTCGCCCACCAGCACCTCACCCGGTGCGGCCAGCGATTGCAGGCGTTGCGCCGTATTCACGGTGTCGCCGGTCACCGAATAGGATTTGGCGGTGCCGATGCCCAATCCGCCAGTGACGACCGGACCAGTGTTTATGCCGATGTGGAGTAACAGAGGCGAGCCGGAGTGGGGGGCGCTTTCGCCGAGCCGCACCGTCCGGGCGATCATGTCGAGAGCTGCGCGAAGGGCACGTTCCGGATCGTCCTCATGCGCGACCGGCGCACCGAACAAAGCGAGCAGTGCATCGCCGATGAATTTGTCGACGAAACCACCAAAGTTTCGCACGGCCGCCGTCAATTCCTTGAACAGTTCGTTCTGCAGCGCTTGCATAACCTCGGGGTCGAGCTGCTCGCTGAGTGTCGTGAAGCCGCAAAGGTCGGCAAACAGGACCGTCACAGTCCGGCGATCGGCGTCGGAGACGGGATGCAGCCCATCTTCGCTTTCGCTGTTCGCAGGCAGCGACGGAGTTCGAGAAGGCGGCACGATGGTCCGGCTTGGTGTCGGAGCAGGCTGTTCGACGGCTTTTGCGGGCGCACCGACGCTTGCCCCACACTTCGGACAGAACTCGAAATCAGGTGCGCAGGGGTAGCCGCAACTGGCGCATGGCACGGGCTGGCGCCTGCCACACCTTGGACAGAAAGCGTATCCGCTCTCAACCTCGAAACCGCAGCCCGAGCAGTCCATCGAACAAGACCTCACTAGGGGCCGTGACCGTGTGATCTCCCTACGCGCGTCACGACCAGGGTATTCACAAGGATGAACCGTTAGCCGTCGACCAGCAAGCGGCAGCGCAAATGGGCATCGGGCGATCAGTGTGGGTGCTGTCGTTCGGGTGGCTGCGTGGCCGTCGTTTGCGAAAGTTCCCTCGTACCCTCCGCCTTCCTGCTATCGTAGGGACGAGGAGACGGACCGATGAGCGAGAACCGTAAGCTGGCCGCAATCCTGGCTGCAGATGTGGTCGGATACAGCCGGCTCGCGAGCGCGGACGAAGATCGTACTTTGGCGAGGTTGCGGGCACTGCGCAGCGACCTGATCGATCCGATCATCGCCGTACACAACGGGCGGGTGATCAAGCGCACCGGGGATGGGGCGCTGGTTGAGTTCCGCAGCGTGGTGGATGCCGTGCGCTGCGCCGTTGAAGTTCAGAATGGCATGGTGGAGCGCAATGCCGGCGTGCCGCAGGACCGCCGCATCGAGTTCAGGATCGGCATCCATCTGGGCGATGTGGTCGAAGAAAGCGACGGCGACCTGATGGGCGACGGCGTCAACATCGCCTCGCGTTTGGAGGGCGTCGCGGCACCCGGCGCCATCTGCCTGTCCGAGGATGCCTATCGCCAGGTCAAGGCGAGGCTCGACCTCTCGGTCAGCGATCTCGGCAGCACACAGCTCAAGAACATCGCCGAGCCGATCCGGGTCTATTCGCTGCAAGTCGGCAGCGCCGGGACCAAGGCTGCCGCAACCTCGGAAACCGCGAGCCGGCCGGCGACGGCAGCGCCGCCGAAGCTGTCGATCGCCGTCCTGCCGTTCGCCAACATGAGCGGTGACGTCGAACAGGACTACTTCGCCGACGGCATCTCTGAGGACATCATCACGGCGCTGTCCAAACTGTCGCAGCTCTTCGTCATCGCGCGCAATTCGTCGTTCACCTTCAAGGGCCAGAACGTCCATGTGCAGGAGGTGGGCACGAAGCTCGGCGTGCGGCATGTACTTGAGGGCAGCGTACGCAAATCGGGGAACAGGGTGCGCATCACCGCGCAGCTCATCGATGCAACCTCGGGCGGCCATCTTTGGGCGGAGCGGTTCGATCGCGAGCTGACCGACATATTCGCCGTGCAGGACGACGTGACGCAGCAGATCGTCGCTGCGCTGGCGCTCAATCTGACCGAGGGTGACCGTCAGCGGCTGGCGCCCGAGCACCCGCGCAACGCGGAGGCGTATGACTGTTTCCTGCGGGGCCGGGAGCTGTGGCATCGGCTGACGAAGGAGACTAACGTCGCAGCCCGCGACCTCTTGCAACGCGCCATCGAACTGGACCCGAAGTTTGCCTCTGCCCACGCTTTCATCGCCCTCACGCACGGACTCGATTACCTGAACAGGTGGAGTGCCTCGCCGCCGGAATCGATGGCGCAAGCGGAAGAGGTCGCAACGCGCGCGGTAGCGCTGGATGACAGCGATCCCTGGGCGCACTGGGCGCTGGCTATAGCCAAGCTGTACACACGACGGCACGATGGGGCCATCGGCGAGGCCGAGCACGCGATTGCCCTCAATCCGAACTTCGCCGAGGGGCACGTGATCCTCGGCGAGGCGCTGTACTATTCGGGCAGACCCGAGGAGGCCCTCGAGAGTTTCGCCCGGGGGAAGACCTTGAATCCGTACTTTCCGGATGTGCTTCTGCACTTCCAGGCTTTGGCCGCGTTCCAACTGGGAAGGTACGAGGAGGCCGTTGACCTCTTGATGCAACGGCTGGCTCGCAACGCTGTCACCGATGTCTCGCGCGCGCTTCTGGCCGCCTGCTACGGCCATCTGGGCCGTTTCGCCGAGGCCCGCGCGGCATGGCAGGAGGTGCTTCGCCTCAATCCCGACTATTCGCTAGAATACCGTCGCAAAGTGTTGCCCTACAAGAACCCAGCCGATTTCGAACTCGTGGTGGACGGGCTCCGCAAGGCCAGTGTCGTGCAATGACAGGTGAGGCCATGTCAGGGCGCCTTGATCCCTGCCTGGCCGATCTTGCGCCATCGGGCGTTTTCGCGAACCAGTTTCAGGTCGTCGGTCGTCTCAGCAAAGGTCCGCAATCGGTATTGCCGGAGCAGGTCCGGGAAGAGCGCCCCTTCCGGCAGGCCGGCAAGCTGCTCGCGGACCGAGATCTTTTCATCGATGACTCGCATGCCCCAGGCATTTTCCCGAACCTGCAATTCGGCAGCCAGATCGCGCTCTTCCGGCGCGTTTTCGTCCAGCGCAGCCAGCAGGATCGAGTGGAAAAGCGCTACATAGCCAATCTGTCTCAGGCCGCCCACAACCCGCACGCGTGGCAATATGGCAAGGACGAGGAACATCAGGAACAGGTTCGGCAGCAGCACGCCGTCCAGCAGCGCCTGCCTGAGATGCGGCCGCTCGAACGGGATGGAAAGACCATGCGGCCTGTCAGTCTCGATCAGGTGCCCGTTCTCGAGGACGAGCTTGCGCACGCGCTCCTCGCGGATGCCCCAGAAATAGGCCGTGGTATTGGGCAGGAACCTGCCAAACGGGCTCGATGCGGCCTCTTGCAAGGCACGTTCGAGACGCTGGCGCCTTGCGGGCACAATGAGCAGCCTGGAAAGAAGACTGCCGTCATCTTCTAGATGCCGCGCCACGGCAGCCGCGGCGAGCCGATCATCGATGAAAACCGGCAGGGCCATGCCGGAGCGATCCCAATCGGCGACCAGATCCTGGTTGAGGGCTGTCAGCGCATCGGCGGCGGTTCCAAACACCTTGTCCTGGCTGGCAAGCAGGGTGCCCAGCCAGCGGCTGGCATCCGTTTCATCGCCCACCGCTTCGAGCGCGCGCTTGTTGAGGGAGACGGGACCGGCCACGCAGGCGCTTTTGCGGCACAGTTTGTGGCGCCCCATGCCAAACAGGTTGACCTTGTCGTCGCCGACATCGAGCCATCCCGGCCCCTCCCGGCCAATTGTCTCCATGGTCATCGTCGTTCCCATGAAGCCGAAGAAGGCCGACAGCCCGTTTTCGACCGCGCCGAGCCAGGCAAGCAGGACGGCATCGAAGGTGATCCGGTCCATAAGAAGCAGGCAGTGCAGGCCCGACTGAATCACCGGTCTGTGCTCGAACTCTTCGAGGGCCTTGCCGATCTCTTCGGGCTGCATGATCACAGCAAGGCGCTGATGCAGGACTTCGCGCAGGATCGAGCGGCTGGCGATCGCCGGGTCCGATGCAGGCCTTGCCACCGGCCGCCACAGATGGCGGGCGTAATCGGAAACCGGTGCATTCCAGTTCCGCTCGATGTCACGCACGACTTCCGGGCAGAGCAGTGACAGTACAGCCAGAATTTCCGCCGGAGGCGTAGGGGTTGGATCAAAGACGGCGGTCATTGGTCCCGTCTAGCCGCTTGCGGTGTAAACGCCAAGGGAGACCTCAGAACCGCAGCCGGGCCATGCTCAGGAGGTCGTGGTACTGCCCGTCGGTAAAGCCGGCCTTCACATGCCGGCCTTCGACCTCGAAACCGTGGCTTGTGTAGAGACGGACGGCCGGTTCGTTGTCGGCATAGACGGTCAATTCGACCCGCTTCAGGGCGCGCCAGTTGTCGGCCACGTCAAGCAGCGCGCCAAGTATGGCAGAGCCGATGCCCTTGCCGACAAAGGCATCGTCAAGGCCGATATTGATCTCGCCGATATGCGAACGGCGCGGCGAACCCTGCACGACCAGGCTGCCATGGCCGACGACCCTGCCGTCCAACTCGGCAACGATCCAGGTGGTTTCCTGGCCGGACTTGGCGATGCGCCGCTCCACCTGCTCTACCCGCTCGAAGGGCATCCTGAGCGTGCCCCAGCGGAAGCCCGGCATGTTGAAGATGGTGCAAAGCGCCTCCGCATCGCTTGGCCGGACGGACCGGAGCTGCGGCTGGATTTTCTCGGAGGATGGCGAGGTCGTGCTGGTCATGGCGTTCCCGGCGAAGGCAATCGGCCCGGCACGATGCACCGGACGTCTCCTGAAAATCCAGCCGTCTCTGCAACCTATGATGCCGATTGCGAGCTAAAATACCGGGAGGCGGCGTAGAGTTTGAAGACGCCGCTGATGCCGATCCAGCCGAAAAGGGCGAGCCAGCACAATGTCCCGGTCGCCGTCCAGTCGATCCGGTGCACCGCAGCGTCGGTGATGACGAGGCCAAGGATGGCAAGCAGGCCAACCAGAAACTGCGCCAAGCCGAGCACCAGCAGTTCCTCGCGCGGCGCGCTTCTCCAGACGAGATATATGCCGCCCGCACCGGCGAGGAAGATGGCGCTGTAGACCTGAGCGTGGAAGGCGTCGACCGGCCATGGCCAGATGCTGCCGAATGTCAGGGGAAACAGCAGCAGGCCGACGCCATAGAGCCCAAGGATCGCCGATTCCACCGGCATGTAGCCGCGCCATGCGGGGTTTAAGGTCACGCCTTTTGCAGAAGGACGGGCCCTGGCCCGCCACAGGAACAGCCCGGATACCGCGACCGAAGCAAGATAGACCAAAAACCAGAGCCAGGGCGCTTTGCGCCCGAAGTTGAAATAGCCGAGATTGATGAACGAAGCCACCGACACGATGACGGTAAAGATGAAGGCCATGACCAGCACGAGCCTGCCGGGCGACCAGCGATTCCAGACCAGCAGCGCCGCCATCACGACCATTTCGGCGGTGTAGAAGCCGCCGAGGAAGCGGGCATTGAACGGCGTGACGGCCCAAGGCCAGCCCGGCTTGACCAGCACAGGCGCGAAAAACAGGCCGGCGCCTACGATCAGGACGATGATGACCACCACAGAGAAAAGGCGCAGGACCGCCGGAAATGGCGGGTTGTCGGATGCCGGCATGGGAGAAAGCCCCAAAGATGAATGCCCCATGGACGATCATAGTGCCGGTTGCCGCCGAATGGAAATTGAACTGTCCCCAGGCTTATCTATTCGAATGGCCGTACGGTCCGTTTCGAAGTAAGATCGAGCACTCGGACCAAAGACCGGTCCGGTCAACGCCCCGGGGGCGCATTTTCCGGAGCCTGCACGATGAACGAAGCTCAGGATCTGTTCTCGCTTCTGCGGCAATCGAGCGATGTCGATCCACAGGCAATCGACGCGATCAAGCGAACCATCGCGGAAGGCCAGGACCGCGAACTTTGCCGCATCAATGCGCCAGCCTTCGCCAGCAAGCATGGCCTCGACGAGGAACGCACCATAGGCGCCTTTCTCCACGCGGCGCGGGTGGGCATCTTCGACATTTCCTGGAATGTTCTGTGCCCCGGCTGTGGCGGCGTGCTCGACACCAACGCCACGCTGAAAACCCTGCAGAAGGACGAATACACCTGCGCGCTGTGCTCCGAGGGCTATTCGCCGACCCTCGACGAGATGGTCGAGGTGACATTCACCGTCAGTCCCCGCGTGCGCAGGATTGCCGCCCACAATCCACACGAACTGCCGTTGGTGGAATATTTCCGCCAGATCTACTGGGGGTCCGGCGTCGATCTGCCGGAAGAGGATTTCGCCAAAAAGATGGAAGCGTTCTCGATGGAGGATATCGAGCTTGCGCCCGGTGAAAAGGCGGTTCTGCTCATACAGCTTCCGTCCGAATTCATCATCGTCTTCGAGCCGGTCACCCATTCAGCACAGTTCATCGATGGGAAGGGCGAACCAACAAAGGAACGCCGAAGCCTCTCTTTGGTCTTCGACCGCGACCATGTCCAGAGCCAGACGCTGGAGATGCAACCGGGCCCGATACGCATTTCGCTGGAAAACAGGACCGATACCCGCGTGCTGCCGACGGTCTTCATCGCCGGTCAGGCATTGCATGATTTGCTGGGCAAACGCCGGCCCTTCCTGACCGCCAAGCGCCTGCTCACCAACCAGACGTTCCGCAATCTCTATCGCACGGACACGCTCGACATCAACCAGCGCCTGAAGATCACCAGCCTGACCTTCTTGTTCACCGACCTGCGCGGATCGACCGCGCTTTACGAGCGGGTGGGCGACCTTTCGGCCTTCGATCTCGTGCGCGAGCATTTCCAGGTTCTGCACGAGATCGTCGCGGCGGAGGCAGGCGCGGTGGTGAAGACGATCGGGGATGCGGTGATGGCGACCTTCGCGACGCCTGATCGAGCGATTGCGGCGGCTCTCAGGATGCGCGATGCCATGCGTGCGCTCAACGACAAGAGCGGGCGCGAGGATCTGCTGCTCAAGATCGGAGTCCACGCAGGCCCCTGCATCGCCGTATCCATGAACGAGCGACAGGACTATTTCGGCCAGACGGTCAACATTGCTTCGCGGGTCCAGAACCTTGCCACCGCACAGGCGATCTTCGCCACCCGTGCGGTGGTCGACGACAAGCTCGCCGCCGATCTGTTGCACAGGAACGCGCTGACGCCCGTGCCCCACGAGGTCTCGCTACGCGGCATTGAGCGGGAGATAGCAGTCTATACGATCCCGTGAAGACTTGGCCCCTGAAGATTTGGCCCCTGAAGATTTGGGTCGTCTCGGCCCCTCACACGCGCCTACAGATAAAATAACGATCGGCGGGCACCGAAGGCGGCGGCGGGAGGCGTTGCAACTGCGGGTGGTCGAGCGGCGTGCCGCTGACCGCGATGCCGCCGACGCGAAGCAGGCGCGCAATCAGATCGGGAAGCCAGGTAGAGGTCACTGCATCGCGATCTTCATAGCCGGTGCCGATGTCGGCATGAACAAGAGCGGCATCGATGCCAATGAACCTGCTCGCCGTCTCGCGTATTTCGCCGAGCACGAGGTTTTCAGCTTCGGGAATTGAGCTGGCGTGTGCGGCAAGTGCGCGGTCGAAGGCCACGATCCGGCGTCCGGGCAGGCGCTCGCGCAGATGGTGGAACGTCCGGCCATTGCCGAGGCCGAGTTCGACCACGGGCCCCTCCATCTTCGCCACCTCGGTGCAGACATGATCGAGAATGTCGCGCTGTGCGGTCATCCTGCGGATGAAACTGTCGAGGCGAGTCATATGCGGTTGGACGTCCTGAACCAGTCCCGCAGATAGAGGCGAACAATGAACATTGCAATAACCGAACAGGCTGCCGACAAATCATACCGGGTGGAGTCGGCGGCACGGCGGGTGGCGGAATAGCGATCTCACTTGTAGGGGTCTGCGGCGTCCCGCAAGCCGTCGCCGAGGAAGTTGAACGCCATGATGACGAGAATGACGGGGAGCATCGGCAAGAGCAGCCATGGATAGAACGCGATCACGTTGACGCTGCGCGCCTCGGTGAGCAGGATGCCCCAACTGGTTATCGGCGCCCTCAGGCCGAGCCCGAGGAAGCTCAGCGCCGTCTCGCCCAGGATCATGCTGGGTATGGAGAGCGTCGCCGTCGCGATCAGATGCGACATGAAGCCGGGAATGAGGTGCCGCCCGATGATGCGGCTGCTTCTGGCGCCCATCAATTGCGCGGCCAGAACGTAATCCTCCTCGCGCAAGGCCAGAAGCTTTGAACGCACGGCCCGCGCCAGTCCGGTCCAGTCGAGCAGCCCGAGGATGACGGTGATGCCGAAATAGATCAGGGCCGGACTCCAGGTTATCGGCATGATAGCCGCCAGAGCCAGCCATAGCGGAATGCTGGGGATCGATTGCAGAACTTCGATTATCCGTTGAACGATCAGGTCGAAGATACCGCCGTGGTAGCCGGCCAGTCCGCCGATGACAATGCCGAGCAAGAAGCTGAAACTGATGCCGACGAGGCCGATTGTCAGTGAAATGCGTGCGCCATAGATGATGCGCGAGAGCACATCGCGCCCCAACCTGTCAGTGCCGGCCAGAAAGAGCTGGCCGTTTTCGGCAGGGCAGACAAAATGCCTGTCACCTTCGATCAGGCCCCAGAACCGGTAACTGTCGCCCTTGCAGAAGAAATGGATTCGCTGAACATCATCCTGTTTCTCGATGTAGTTCCGCTTGAGCGTGTCCATATCCAGCGTCATCTGGCGGCCATAGACGAACGGCCCGACGAACTGGCCGTTGTGGAACAGGTGCACCCGCTGCGGCGGCGAATAGATGTAGTCCATGTTGCGCGTGTGCAGATTGTAGGGCGCCAGGAACTCGCAGATCAGTATCCCGAAATAAAGCACTGCCAGGAATATGCCGGATACAAGGGCAAGCCGGTGCTTCCGGAATTTCCACCACATCAGCCGCAATTGCGACGCCTGATAGACTTTCGACTGCTCCGGCGTCATCGCCTCGACCGACTGCAGGTCAATGGGCGCGCTGGAAACGTAGTGTTGCAGTGGAGCACCCGGAGCGGGCAGCGGCGAATTCGTGTTCATTTGGTGCTGCCGCCCTGCAAACGAATTCGTGGATCAAGCAGCGCCAGCGCCAGGTCGGAAATCAGGACGCCGATGACCGTCAGGAAGGCGAGGAACATCAGGAACGACCCTGCCAGATACATGTCCTGGCTCTGCAGCGCCTTGATCAGCATCGGCCCGGTCGTTTCCAAAGACAGCACGATCGCCGTGATTTCGGCGCCGGAGATGATGGCCGGCAGGATAGAGCCGATGTCGGAAATGAAGAAATTGAGCGCCATGCGCATCGGATATTTGACCAGCGCCTTGAAGGGATGAAGGCCCTTGGCGCGCGCGGTCACGACATATTGCTTGTGTAGCTCATCGAGCAGATTGGCGCGCAGCCGCCGGATCATGCTTGCCGTGCCCCCGGTGCCGATGATCAAGACCGGGATCCAGAGATGGGCGAGGATCGACTTCGCCTTGGCCCAGCTCATCGCCTCGCCGAGATATTGCTGGTCCATGAGATGGCCGATGGACGTGCCGAACCAGATGTTGGCGAAATACATCAGGATCAGCGCCAGCATGAAGTTCGGAATGGCAAGGCCGAGAAGGCCGAAGAAAGTCAGGCCGTAGTCGCCCCAGCTGTATTGATGCGTTGCGGAGTACATGCCGATTGGAAAGGCGATGAGCCAGGTGAAGATGATCGTGACGAAGGAAACCAGAACGGTCAGCCACATTCGGTCCCCGACGACGTCGCGAACCGGCAGCTCATATTCGAAGGAATAGCCGAAATCGCCGTGCAGCATCCCGCCGACCCAGTAGAAGTAGCGAACGACCGGCGGCTTGTCGAAACCATATTCCTTGCGCATCATCTCGATGCGATCGGAATCCACCGCTTCGCCCTGAGCCCGAAGCTCGGCAACATAGCTGTCGAAATAGTCGCCTGGGGGAAGTTCGATGATCGTGAACACCAGCGCCGAAATGATCAGCAGCGTTGGAACCATCACGGCGATGCGCCAGACAAGATATCGAAGCACGCTCAGGACTCTCCAAGCCAGAATGTATCCGGCATATAGACGCCGAAATAGGCAGTCGGGTCGTAGCCGTAGAGTGCCTTGTCAGGCAGATTGCGCAGCCGCGAGGACGCCAGAACCGGCTGATGCGTTCCGTTCACCGTGCCGATCGAAAACACCTGATCGGTGTAGATCGACAGCATCGAATTCCAGATTTCGGCGCGCTCCGTGGCTTCGGTCGAGGCGTTCCAGCGCTTGAGCAAAGCCATCAACTCGACCACAGGCGGGAGATCGGGCGCCTCACCGAGCTTGCCACGAGACAAGTAGTGAGCACCCCAGAGCGGCCATTGCAGCTGGTCGTCTATGGTGGGGGCCAGCTGGTTCGGGTTCATGTCGGCGGTCGGTACGCCATTGTCGATACCCGACCACATCGACATCATGATCTGGCCGCCAACCGCACGGCTGCGGAAGATGTCGCGCTGCGACGTCCGGATGAACAGGGCGACGCCGATCTTGCGCCAGTGATCGGTGATGAGTTCGAGCGCGTCGGTTTCCAGCGTGCTCTCGCCGGCCGTCTCCACTATGATCTGCGCCGGGCGTCCATCGGGAAGTATCCGCAGGCCGTCATCGTCACGCGTCTGAAGCCCGACCTCGTCGAGCAGGGCATTGGCCTGGTCGGGATCATGGGCGACCCAGGCTTTCGCGAATTCCGGCCGGTAGAGCGGGCTCTCCGGCAGGACCGTATCGGCACTTTCCTGCGCCAATCCGTAGAACACAGCCATATTGATCTCGCGCCTGTCCACAGCGAGCGAAAGTGCGCGGCGCACGCGCACGTCGCGAAAAAGGCCACGCCACACCTGGTCGGCACAATTCAGATTGGGCAGCAGAGCCAGCCGTGAACCCTGTGTGCGTTTCCAGAGATGCATCTTCACCGGGTAGCGCTTCTCCGCATCCTTCAGGAAGGAGTAATCGGTGAAGTCAATTCCCATGCATTGCAGGTCGCTCTCGCCTGCACCGGTCTTGGCGGAAATGATCGCCGACGAGCTGACATTCATGACAATCCGGTCAATATAGGGCAGTTGCCGGCCATTCTCGTCTATTCGATGAAAGAACGGGTTGCGCTCGAAGATGAACTGCTCAGCCGGCGGCTTGGTCCGGTTCTGCCAGGGATCGAGCGTCGGCAGTTCAGGATTCTCCGGGCGATACTGCCGCGACATGCGGATATGCAGGAGCGTCCATTTCTTGGCCCGGTTCTCCTTCATTAGGCCGGCGAGCCGGAATGGATCCTGGTATTTCTTGTGGAACTGCTTGAGATAGGCGGCTGGCAGAACAAGCGATAGCGGCGAAGCAGCAGCGAGCTTGGGCAGGAAGTCGGGATTGGGCGCATCCCAACTATAGCGGACCGTCAACGGATCGACGATCTCGAAGCGCGGCGGCTTGCCGTCCGCCAGCAGGGTCGGGGCAAGCCCGCCTTGCGAAAGTTCATCGTTCAGCCAGACATCTTCCCAGCAATAGCGAAAATCCTCCGGCGTCAGCAGGCTACCGTCAGACCATTTATGCCCTTCCCGTATCTTGAAAGTGAAGACGCGATCATCCGCTACATCGAAACTTTCGAGAATGTCGGCTTGCATGTTGAGCTTTTCGTCATAGCCGACCAGGCGAGCATATCCATAGATCGTCATCATCCGGATATCCTTCTGGCTGCCGATGATCGTACGCAGCGTGCCGCCATACTGGCCGGGCTGCCGGCCCATCGCAGCGAGATTCACCGCGCGCGGGCTCTTGGGCAGGCGTTCGGCGAGAGCCGGCAGCGCCCTGGCCTTCAGCTGCGGTTGAAGAAATTCCGGCTCCAGATCGCCGGCGTGCAACGTGCCCGGCAGAAATGCCGAAGCCATGAGGCCAAGGACGGTGCGCCGGCTGATCAATGGCGTAGCTCGCTGACATCTGCCGAACGTCGGGCCAGCACGAGGTGGCCGCCGCCAAGATCGAGCGGCGACAGCATATCCTCGTCGCCCTCGTCGCGGAATTGCGGTCCCCATGCGCTGGTGTCGGAAGCGCCGCTGAGGTTCAGCGTCTTGAAGTCCATCGGCCTGTCGAGATCGGGGAAAGGTACTGCGGCGACCAGTGAGCGCGTGTAGGGGTGGACCGGTTTCCTAAGCAGAATTTCGCGCGGCGCAAGCTCGACGATACGCCCGCCGCACATCACCGCGATCCGGTCTGCCATGTAGTCCACCACCGCCAGGTTGTGGGATATGAACAGGTAGGTCAGGCCCAGTTCCTTCTGCAGGTCCTTCAGAAGGTTCAGGATCTGCGCCTGGACAGAGACATCGAGCGCTGAAACCGGCTCGTCGCAGATCAGGAGTTCAGGCCCCAGCGCCAACGCGCGCGCGATGCCTATACGCTGACGCTGCCCGCCGGAGAAACTGTGCGGATAACGCTTGATGAAGCGCGGATCGAGCCCGATCGCCTGCATCAGGCTCTTGACCGTGGCGAGTCGGGACGCGGCATTGCCACGTTGATGGATTTCCAGCGGCTCGCTCAAGATGTTCTCCACCGTCATGCGAGGTGAAAGCGACGAAACCGGATCCTGGAAGACCATCTGGATTTTCGCACGCAGCATGCGCAGGGCGTGTCCCTCGGCTCCCAAGACGTCGATCGGTCCATCGCGGCCGTTGAAGATCACAGAGCCGCCGCTAGGGGTGACAGCCCGCATGAGGATCTTGCTGACGGTGGTTTTGCCGGAGCCGCTTTCGCCGACCAGACCCAGGCACTCACCCCGCCTGATATCGAAGCTCACGCCGTCCACGGCGCGAACAGAGGTTTGATGATCCCCGCCGAACCATCCGGACTTGCGGGTGGTGAAGGTCTTTTCCAGATCCTTGACCGACAGCAGGATGTCATCCGGCCCTTTCGATGCCGGCGCCGTCTGCTTGCCGAGCAGGTTCCCGACATTCACCGGCACCTCGCGGAGCGCCTTTAGCCTTTCGCCAGGTTTCAGGTCGAAATGCGGAACGGCTGCCATCAGGCCCTTCAGGTAGGGGTGACCTGGCCGGCGGAATATCGCCTCGACAGGTCCCGCTTCCATGATCTCGCCATGGTAGATGACCACCACCTCGTCGGCGACATTGGCGACCACGCCGAGGTCGTGCGTGATCAGCAGCATCGCCATGTTCAGCTTGGTCTGAAGCTCGCGCAGCAATTGCAGGATTTGCGCCTGGATGGTGACGTCCAACGCCGTCGTCGGCTCGTCGGCGATCAACAGGGCGGGCCGGCAGATAAGCGCCATGGCGATCATGGCGCGCTGACGCAATCCTCCCGAAAGTTCAAAGGGATACATGTCATAGGCGCGCTTGGGATTGGGAAAGCCGACAAGGCCGAGCATTTCCTCGGTCCGCGCCTTGCGCTCCGCCCGAGCCATGGGCGAATGAATCTGCAGGGATTCGCTGACCTGGTTGCCGATCGTGTGCAGCGGCGACAGCGATGTCATAGGCTCCTGAAAGATCTTGCCGATGCGGCTGCCTCTCAACGCCCGGATTTCGGGTCCGTCACGCGACATCTGCAGGATATCCTGCATCGTGCCGGGCTTTTCAGGATCGGAAAACAGGATACGGCCGCGAACATGGGCCGTCTTCGGCAAAATGCCCATCACTGCCTGGCTGAGAACCGATTTTCCGGAACCGGACTCGCCCACAAGCGCGGTAACCTTGCCGGGCAGGACGCGAAGATTTGCACGCCTGACGGCATGCAACGGTCCCCCGATAATGGCAAAAGAGATGCCAACATCCTCGATCCGCAGCAGATCAACACCCGAACTCATTCTCACACCAGCCCCACTCTGGCAGCCTACCGGGCGGCAGGCCCAGAAAGCGAGACTAGCGCATTGCCAGCCTAGAGCAACTTGGATTCGAAACGGCCGCCAGTTCGCTTGCGGATACCAAGGCGTTCGGATCAGAACGTGGCGGTTACTGGAGCTTCCTCGGGTCGCCCGCCGACAGCCGCGCGGCATCGCGATGAAGCAGCATGACCTGCTCGGCGTCCGATATTCGGTCGTGAATCGGCTCCACCGCACCGTCTTCATCGAGTGCGAGAGCGCCCGACAGATCGGGTGAAAGCACCGTCAGCTTCTGCTTGATGCCCGCCAGTTCCTCGTTGCCGAGCGTAAGCCAGCTGTTGGCGCCGCAATAGCTGGCGAAGTCTTTGCTGGCGAGAACGCTGTGCGGATATTTCTTGGTCAGGGTCTGGAGGCGCTGGACCTCGTTTACAGCCGAGCCGAAGACAGAGAATGTGAGCCGGTCGGTAAGTCCGACATTGCCGAACATCACATTGCCGACATGCAGGCCGATACCAAAGTTTATGTCATTCAACCCCTGCTGCTTTCTGCGCAGATTGAGATCCATTATGCGCGCGGTGGCCTTGTGCGCTGCCGCAAGAGCAGCCTGGCAGGCGATCTCGGACTGCGAGCGATGCCTTTCGCAAGGATAGACGGCAATGAAGCCATCCCCTATGAAACTCATGATCTGCCCGCCTTTGCGATTGAACGGTGCAGCAACGGCGTCGAAAAACTGGTTTAGCGTATCGATATAGATTTCGCGGCCGGAGGTTTCGGCAAGCCTTGACGACCCCCGCATATCGGCCATGACCAGTGCGGCCCGGATTGTATCGCCCTCGCCGCGCTTGATCTGGCCGTCCAGCACGCGCCTGCCGGCGTCGCCGCCGAGATACGTCGTCATCATGTTGTCGGCGAGCTTGGTGAGCACCGCCATCTTGGTTGCGATAGCGAGATGGTTCTGGATGCGCAGCAGCGCCGAAATCATGCTGTCGCTGAAGCCTGCAGCACTGTCGGTGGCCCAAGACCCCATCATGCCCTGACTGGCATTGCCGCTGAAGGGATGGACAAAAGCCATGTAATCGGTGACGCCCATCAGCCTGAGTTCATCGAAAACAGGAAACTCCGACGGCACCGACGGATCGAACCGGCGCCGCAGATGGTCGAGCTTGTTGCTGAGCAAATGGTAGTATGGGCTGGTCAGGAACCTGTCAGACGGCACGCCGCCCTCATTGCGGAAGCCTTCCACTTCCATGCCCTGGCCGCGAAACCAGGTGAAGCCAAGCGCGTCATAAAGCGGATGAAGCATCGAAAAGCTCAAATGCACCCGCTTCAGCGGCAGGCCGGCAGCAGCCAGCCGTTCACAAAAGCCTTTTACCAATGTTTCCAGGTCGTTGCCCGCCAGCGCCGATTGGGCCAGCCAATCGGCAACCTTATCCATGAGAGTGGTGGAAATTTCTGCTTGTGCTGTGCTCATACTATCTCCAGACCCGTCGAAGACGAGCCATTCTCCTTTGATCCGCTACAACACAGTCCGCCAACGACGCCAAACATAAGACCCTCGAAGTCAATGGAGCCGGCTTCGGCGGCAAAAGCCGGCGAAGAATTTCCCGAATGACTGTCCTTGCAGGCAAGGAGCAGGCGTAACTGCATCTATCTCCTGGGGCACTATGTGGCGAGGCTGCCGGCGGAGTGCAATCCCGATCCTGACATCGGACAAAAATTCGCCGGCTCAGACGCCGTCAGGCCTTCACCACCGTCTCTCGGGCTAGCCCGAGGCGGCCAAAAACATTGCGTGTGTCGACGATCAGAAGAGCGTGATCAGCGATCGCCTGATAGTCGATCGCGTCGTGGTCGGTTGCAACGACGACAGCATCGAAATCCTTCAAGGCCGCCTCGGTCAATTCGACCGAGCGACGCCCCTTGATCGCCATATGCTCCCGAGTGGTCGGGATCTCGGTAACATGCGGATCGTGGAATTCCGCCTTGCCGCCCCATTCCTCGATGAGTTCAATGAGCCGCAATGAGGGGCTTTCGCGGATGTCGGGCACATTCTTCTTATAGGCGAGCCCGATGATGAGAATGCGCGAGCGGCTGAGCGCCTTGCCGCAGCGCCGGTCCAGCGCCTTCGCCAGTTCATCGACCACATGACGCGGCATGGCCGTGTTGATCTCTGCCGCCAGCTCGATGAAGCGGGTCGGCAGTTCGTATTCGCGCGCCTTCCACGTCAGGTAGAAGGGATCGATCGGAACGCAGTGCCCGCCAAGTCCGGGGCCAGGATAGAAAGGCATGTAGCCGAAGGGCTTGGTCTTTGCCGCCTCGATCACCTCCCAGATGTCGATGCCCATCGCACCGAGCACGACCTTCAACTCGTTGACGAGGGCTATGTTGACCGAGCGGAAGATGTTTTCCGTCAGCTTGACCGCCTCGGCGGTCGCTGTGGTGGAAACCGGAACGACGGTCTTGACCACGCCCTGGTAGAAAGCCTGCACGAGCGTCGCCGCTTCAATGCCGTCGCCTGCCACGACCTTGGGGATTGTCGCGACTTCAAAGCTGCGGTTGCCGGGATCCTCGCGTTCGGGCGAGAAGCCGAGGAAGAAGTCTATCTTCGACTGCAAGCCGGTTTCTTCCAGTATGGGCTTGATCACGTCGTCGGTGGTGCCGGGATAAGTGGTTGATTCCAGCACGACCAGCTGGCCGAGACGCAGATGCTTCGCGATGGTGCCTGCCGTGTTCCTGATGAAGGAGAGGTCCGGCTCACGGTGTTTCGTCAGCGGTGTCGGTACGCAGATGATGATGACATCGCAGACGCCCAGTTCGGCAAAATCCGCAGTGGCGCGGAACCGTCCGCTCGCCACCTGGCCGGCAAGGGCTGTCGACGTCACCGCCTCAATGTAGGATTGGCCGTTGTTCAGGCTCTCGACCTTCTGGGCTTCGATGTCGAAGCCGGAAACCGGGAAGCCGGCGCGTGCGATCGCAATCGCCAGCGGCAACCCGACATAGCCCAGTCCGATCACGCCGACTTGCGCGGCGCGTGTCGAAATCAGGCTCAGAAGACGGTCATATGTCGATAGTGAGGCGTCCAAAAATCTGCTTTCCCGTCAATCGGACAGGCTGTCCGCTCCCGTGGCGAGGCTCACCTGGTGCCAAGAACCATGGCCGAGGCATATTGCGGAAGATCGATTTCCGCAAGCCGTCATCAGACCGGCACCTTCGCCTTCAGGCTGGCCGCAGCCATCGCATAGCCGCCAGCGGCGCCATCGATGAAATGAACGTGATCGCGCTGCAGCGGCGAGGCGACGAGGCATGTCATCAGGGCCGATTTCTGGCGGTGCAGGCCATAGTTGCAGATGCCCGCCTCTTCCGCCTGTTTCAGCCGGTTCTCGATCCGTTGCAACACATCCGCGTCAACGTCGATGGTCATCTTCAAGCCGTCGTCGAACTTCCGGAAATCCGAATTGCTGGCCACGTCGCGTTTGTAGATCTTCGGATCGAAACGGCCGATCGTCCAGCCATATCTATCGGTGACAGCCGTAAGCGTCATCAGGAACACGATCCACAGCTTCGTAAGCCACCGCCATCCTGCCGGCGCCACGGCCCGCGCCTCGAAATCGAGACCGGCGGGCAAAAGACTGTAGCCCGGCCCGTTCACCGGCACCGGGTGGCCATCGCGTTCCTGCCTGCCGGCAAGGGCAATGATGTCGGAAGCCAGAAACTGAAAACCGCGCAAGTCGCGCGACGCCCCCGGTACGGCTATGATCGAGACGATGTCGCCATGCCGTGCTTCGATCGGGTTCCAGCGGCAGGAGAGGCCGGTCAGATCCGGCCGCGCGCCGGCCGGTGCAGGATCGATGCGGTAGCGCCCCGCTTTCATCTCGGCTTCCGCCCAACTGCCGCCACCGCCGGCGAACATGGCATAGAAGACCGCTTCGGAGGCCTGGAACCTCGCCACGCGAACGTCGAGGCCTTGCGCTCTTATATCCTTTATCGGCACGATTGCGGCACGCAAGGTCAGGTCCAGTTCGTCCGCCACCCATCTCTGGACAGCCGCCAGCGCGTTGCGTGCGATCTCCAGCGCCGAGCCGGGAAACGCCACGAGCGCGCCGTCGCCGCCGAAGACAAAAGGAAGATCTTGCCGACCCAGCCCATTGAGCAGCGCCGAAATGACGCTGGCGCCGGCCATATTGACGATCTTATAGCGCCCAGCCTCGATCGCCTTGGTCGAGCCTACGATGTCGGCGGTGGCCAGCGCCCAGCCATCGGGGAGAGGCCGATAGTTGTCGATATCGGCAACGCTTTCGAACTTTGCGAAGACCGGCAAAGAAGCGACAAACGGGTCGGGCGCGGCAGCTGTTTCCATGAGCATCAGATAGCACATTCCACTGCTTGAAGGTGAAGTCGATCATGCTTCGAAATTGACTTGCGCAGGCTTTCCGATGATAGGGTCCGGCAATGCGAATTGCCTTCTACGCGCCGCTGAAGTCACCCAATCATCCCGTTGCCTCCGGCGACCGCCAGATGGCACGGATGCTGATCAAGGCGATGGAGCACGGAGGGCATAGCGTCGAACTAGCATCCGAACTACGCTTCTATCTACGCGAACCGGACTCGAAAAGTTTCGATGCGCTCAAGATCGAGGCCCGAGAGGAAGCCGCGCGGCTGACCAGGCTTTGGGATCGTGACGGCAAGCCCGATCTCTGGTTCTCCTATCATCCCTATTACAAGGCGCCAGACCTGATCGGGCCCGAGCTGGCGTCGGCCTTCGCTGTCCCCTATGTGACGGCGGAAGCCTCCTATTCGAGGCGGCGCAACGCCGGTTTGTGGGCCGATACGCAAGCGTTGGTGGTGCGAGCCATCGAACAGGCGGCGCTGAACATCTGCTTCACGCAAAGGGATCGTCAGGGACTGACGGATGCGATTCCCGACGCCGCTCTCGGCATGCTTTCGCCCTTCATCGACACATCGGTATTCCGGGAAATTCCGGCAAGGGGTTGTCCGACGCGCCTCGTTACCGTCGCCATGATGCGCCCGGGCGACAAAGTCGAAAGCTATCGCATGCTGGCGCAAGCGCTCGGTTCGATCGGCCACCTGCCCTGGACCATGTCGGTCGTCGGGGACGGGCCTGCCCGTGACGAGGTCAAAGCGCAATTCGCCGGCTTACCCGCCGACCGTATCGAATGGCTTGGCGCGATTGAGCCGGCCGCCGTGCCGGATGTCCTCTACGGTGGGGGAATTTACGTCTGGCCGGGTTACGGCGAGGCCTATGGTGTTGCCTACCTTGAGGCACAGGCCGCCGGCCTTCCGGTGGTGGCTCAGGACATCGCCGGCGTGCCGGAGGTCGTGCGGGATGGCCAGACCGGGTTTCTCACCCCACCGGGCGATGTGGCGGCGTTCGCTTCTGCCATTGAAAGGCTTCTGGCCCGTAACGACGAAAGAACCATCATGGCCGCAGAAGCCAGACGTTTCGTCCTCGAAGAACGCTCCCTCGGTGTTGCAGCGGCGCGTCTGGCCGAACTTCTTTCGAAGGTCCCCGTTTCATGACATCCGATCAGATCTGGCAGCCCTTGGTTGAAGAACTGGCGCGCCGGCAACGAGCGGACCGTAAGGCAGAGTTCTGGCTGCGCGACGATGACGCCGTGGATCCGACGCCTGCGCTTGATCGGCTGCTCGACCTCACCGGTGAATTCGCGGTTCCGGTCACTCTGGCCGTCATTCCGGCCCTGACTGATGAGAAGCTTGTCGTCCGGCTTGACGAGGAACCGCATGCCACGGTCGCCATCCATGGCTGGGCGCACCGAAATCATGCGCCCGAGGACCAGAAAAAGCAGGAGCTCGGCGCACATCGGCCACGCGAGGCGGTGCTCGATGATCTGGCTCGCGGGCTGTCGCACGTAACCGGCCTGCACGGCGCACGTGCCGTTCCGATGCTGGTGCCGCCCTGGAACAGGATCGACGCCGGCTTGGTGCCCGACCTTGGATCGATAGGATTTGCGGCATTGTCGGTCTATGGGCCGCCGAAGCCGGCTTCACTGGCGGTCATCAACAGCAATGTCGACATCGTGGATTGGCATGGCACGCGCGGCTGCCGCGATCATGGCCTGTTGGTTCAGGCTATCGTCGCGCAATTGCAGCATGCATTCGACGGCGGCGAACCGGTCGGCCTGCTCACCCACCATCTCGTACATGATGAATCGGCATGGCTTTTCCTCGAACGGCTGTTCACAATCACCGCACATACTGAGGCCTGCGCATGGCTTCCGATCAGGACATTGATCGGGCGCGGCGCCGGCAGAGGAAAATAGCTCAGCGCTTTTTGTGCAATGAGACTGGAAATTTGAGCGTTTGGCCATCCCGCGCGGCAAAAGCGCCGGCAAACATGTCTTTGGCCAGTTTCTCGATCTCGTCCAGTTCCTCGTCGGTGCGTGTCGGATCGTGGTGAAACAGCGCAAGCCCCCGCGCACCGGCCGCCTCACAGAGCTTGACGCCCTGTTGCCATGTCGAGTGCCCGCGACCGCGGCGGCGTTCCATTTCTTCCTCGGTGTAGGTGCAATCGTAAATGACGAGATCGGCATCCTCGATCAGGCCGAGCACCGCCTGATCGAGTTTGTCCGGCTCGTGCTCAGTGTCTGTGATCACCGCCACGACGCGGCCGCCCCATTCGACCCGGTAGCCTATGCAGCCGCCCGGATGGATAAGACTGCCGGTTCGGATCACAACCCCTTCGCGCGGCCGAAGCACGTCTCCGGATACGAAATCGCGGCAGTCGAGGCTTGCCTTGCAGACTTCCGGTGTCACCGGAAACCACGGTGGACGTATGAACTCATCGACCATCTGCCGGGTCGTCATGCGTCCTGCAAGATGCCCGGACCAAAGCGTAACCTTGACGCTCCGGTCATAGATCGGCGTAAAAGACGGCAGCCCGATGATGTGATCGTAATGGCAATGGGTGAAAAGCAGGTCGAAATCGGTCACGCCCGACGCCCGAAGCGCCCCGCCGGCAGGTCGTAGGCCAGAGCCCGCGTCGAACAGAAGCGTATGCTTGCCGCATCGCATCTCAACGCAGATTGTGTTGCCGCCATAGCGAGAGAATTCTGGCCCCGATACCGAAATGCTGCCGCGCACACCCCAAAACCTGACCAGGAAAACGTCGTCGTCCATGCTATCCTTCGCTGTCCCCGCCGCCCATCGTAGCCAAACAACTGCTGCTAGGCGAGACAGGTTTCTCCGGGTGACCTTCCGAGGTGCCATCACGACAGCGAGGATTGAGCGCACCTCATTCGTTATTTGGCGCTTCGTGCGTCGATCAGATCCGCGGTCGTATGGCTTAGGCGATCGGCAAGAACCCGCAATATCTCGATGGTCATTTCCGGGTACTCCTTCATAAGCCTCAGGAAATGATCCTTGCGGATTCTCAAGGCTTCCAGCGGACTTGCCGCTCTGACGGTGGCCGTGCGAGAGCTGTTGCACAATATAGCGATCTCGCCAACAATCGAATTTGGCAGCAGTTCGGCAACTTTTATCGGTCCGCTGTCGGAATCGACCAGAATATCCGCCCTGCCTGAAAGGATGACATAGGCAGCGTCTCCCTCGTCGCCCTGCCGGAAAAGGATCTGGCCGGCGCTGTAGCTCACGCGATCGGATGTGAACGCAAGCAGCTTGAGCTTTGTCGACTCGATGCCGGAAAACAAGGGAATGCGTTGCAGCATTCCAACTTCATCCTTGAGCAGCATTGTCGCAAACCCTCCCAAAACTCGCGTTTGCCAGACTAGATTATGACAGCAGTTCCTTGAAGATACCCTTCGCTGCCAAAAGTGTCTCGTGTGTTCCGTCTTCCACCAATTGACCCGAGTCGAAGACGACAACGCGATCGAACATCATCGCCATTGCCGGATTCGTCACCACCCACACAATTGCCGGCGAATGGCCGTCGCGCCTGGCTTCCTCGAGCACGTTTCGCAGCACCTTTTCCTGCATGCGCTGGTCGAGCGCCGACAACGGCCGGTTGAGAATGAGAAAATCGGGACGCTTGAGCAGGGCCCGGGCAACATCGAGCTTCTGTCGCTGTCCACCGGTCAGCCGCCTGCCGCCGGAGCCGACATTGAAGTCCAGGCCGACATCCAGAAGTTCGGCATAAAGCCCCAGTTCGTCAAGAATGTCATAGACGATGGAGCGTATGCGGTCCGGCGCGTCGGGATGGTTGTTGCCTACACGCCCGAACAGGACATTATCCATGACGGTGGCCGCGGCGATGTATTTGGCAGGATCATACCGTTCGATCGCATTTTGCAGCTCGGGCGGCAGGTTTTCATAGAACCGGTTGCGTGCCGCGACGATCTTGCTCATCAGTTCGTCGCTCAGCAGGCCGAAGCGGTGCCGGGGCTCGATATAGGCGAAGCTCAAGGTGACGATCATGGCGCGGTCGTTCTCCGAAACCGCCTCGTGGGGACGGTTCTTGAGCCGTTGCAGCAAGGTTTCGTAGGCGGGTATCTCCTCGGCGCTCATGAAGGCGAGCTGCTGGAAGAACTGGTGATCGGGCGGCAGGTCGGCAAACAGCTCGATCGCCTGTTTGGCGATCTCCATGCCCATTTCGTAGAGCGTGCGGTCGAGGCCGGCTTGTTTCAGCACAGAAGCAAAGTAGGGATTGGCGGCCAGAGCCCTGTCGGCCAGTTCGGGCCCGGCGGCGGCACCGAAGAGCAGGTTTTGGCCGATCGTTGCTTCCTTGTTGTAGGCGCCCGGTTCGAAAGGAACCACCAGTCCGCTCAGCCCTTCGTGTTCCAGCCGGGTTCGCAGCGCCGCGCGCAGCTCAACGATCCGCTTGGCAAGCTCCGTGTGACGCGTGAGGTCTGCCGAAGAGCGCAAGCCAAGGTCCAGAATATCGCGCGACAGAACAACTGCGTCGAGCACCCGGCGCACGGCTTCAAAGAGGTCGTGCGGGCCGGCAGCGCCGGCGGAAGCATAGTCGACCCAGTCGCTGTGGATATCAAGCTCCGGATTGCCCGACCGGCGCGCTTCGTGCACGTTCCAGCGGTGCTGGTCTGCCGCAGCACCGTCATAAGTCACCGATGTCAGCGGCGCATGCTTCAACCCGTAGAGCAGGTTATCGCGAAGGCTTGCCTGGAACAGGAAAACATCCGACGAGGCATAGGACATGCGCCGGCCGGTCACTGCTTCAGGGAGTTCAAGCAGGTCGTCGGCGCCCGAAGCGACCCTTCCGCTGTCCGGCCAGTTCAGCCGCGCGAATGCTTCTGCAAGCGCCTCCGCTCCACCTGTTGCGGTACTGACCAGCGCCACCGTCTCACCCGGCTTGACCTGGAGGGAGATACGGTCGAGGAGCATGGCACCGCCATCGTCTGCAATGGACAGACTAATCGCCGACAAGGGGTTGGTCATCGGATCGGGATTGTCGATCGTCAATGCCCCGATTCTCGGCGCAATGATGTTGTCGACGGTGAACTGTTCAACGACCTGCTGATATTTGACCTGGACATCCTGCCGCGCCTGATCCCAGTCGATCAGTTCCTTCATCGGTCCGGGCAGGTCCTTGTAGGCGCTGATCACGGCCACGAGCTGGCCGACGTCCAGCCGCCCCTGGATGACCAGATACCCGCCGATCATGTAGAACAGAAAGGGCGTGAGCTGCGCGAGAAAATTGTTGAGGAACTTCACCATGAATTTCCATTGGTAAAGATCGAAGCGTATCTTGAAGATGAGCCCGAGCCGGGCAGCTATGTCGGCGCGCTCATAGTTTGATGTATCGTGGACGTGAACCGTGCCGATGCCGTCGACGATTTCGCCAACCCGGCCCGAAAGCGCGCGCGCCGTCAACTGCCGCTCGCGGCCGAGCACGATCAGCCGCCGCCGCATTCGCGGGATGAGCACGATCTGGATCACCACGATCACGACCGCTATCATTCCGAGCCAGACGTTCTGGACCATGATAAACAGCATGGCCGTCAGCGCTTGGCCGCCGAGCAGTACCGGCTGCAGGAAGGCATCGCCGATGAAGCCGCCCATCGGCTCCACCTCGTCCTTCACCATGGTCGCCACTTCGGCGGATTTCACCCGCTTGAAGTAAACCGGCGGAAACCGCAGCACACGATCGACCAGATCGAAGCGGATACGCCGCAGCATGCGTTCGCCGAGGCGGCCCTTGTAAGTGTTGATGTAGAGTTTGAACAGGCCGTTGATGATAACCAGCAAGAGGAACACAACGCTCAGGGCAAACAGCGTCTCCTTGCGATCGAGCTGAAAACCGGAGAAGAACTGGACCTCTCCAATGAACGGCAGGTTATAGTGTAGCCTCATGAATGGCCGGGTCGTGCCCGGTTGCTCGAAGCCGCTACCTTGGATCGGGCCGTTGACGATCAGCTTCGGCAGGTCGAAGGACATGAAATACGGGATCATCGAAAGCACGACGATCATCAATATCCAGAGCTGCTGCTTCTTGGTGTGCGTCCAGATATAGCGGGCTAGGCTGGGTTCCATATGCGACTGTGGACCCTTCAGTTGGAACGATGCAGGATGTAAAAGCATCTGCTGGCGAATGGCGTATCGGCGATTTCTTCGTCGGCAGCGACAAGCTCGAAGCCAAGCGGTTCGCGGCTCCCATAGGGTTTTGACAGCACGAGGCCGCAGCTGCGCGGCTGGTGCTGGCGGATGGACGCCGTCGGTCCGGACAGATGCAACAGGCTCTCTCCGGCACCGGCCAATGGCGAAGCGGCTTGCAGCATGATCACGTCCGCCAATCGAACAGCGTTGCAGGAGCCAAGATTGCGTTGTGTCGCCCGAAATCCCAACATACAAGACGAATATGATGGATGTCACGCAACCACGCAATGCCGGCACGGACTGGCACCAGCAAGCCTTGGACCTCACGCGGGGGATTGCTGCCTATGTCAACTGCCCTCTCGTGGCAGGGCTGGCGCGCGTCATCAGCAAGCATCCGAAGGCCGATATCGCCAACGCCTTCAACCACAAGCAGGTCGCCTGCAAGATGTGGGCGCTCGACAGGCTGTTCGAAAGCTGCGGCGGCCGGTTCGGGCGCATATGGGTACTGGGTGGATGGTACGGCGTATTGCCGGCAATGCTTTTCAACGACGCCCGCTTCGACATCGCGGCCGTCGATAGCATCGACATCGATCCCGAAGTCGCGCCGGTCGCCCGGACCCTCAACCGGGAAGCCGGCGACCGGTTCCAGGCTCTGACGGCAGATATGTACGCACTCGACTATGCGGCCGGGCAGCCCGACGTGATTGTCAATACGAGCTGCGAACACATATCCGATCTGCGCGCCTGGCTTGCTCTGCTTCCGCGGGGCACGAATGTACTGCTGCAATCGAACGATTATTTCAGCGAGCCGACGCACATCAACTGCGTGGCTTCACTTGCAGCCTTCGAAGCAATGGCGGCGCTACGGGAGGTGCGGTTCTCCGGCGAACTGCCGACCAAAAATTATACGCGCTTCATGCTGATTGGAACTGTCTAATTTATTTCACCCAAAAGTGCGTAGCGGTTTTGGGACAACGACATGGATAAAAACAAGAACTTGAAGCGCGTCGCACGGATCTCGCCAGACGCGACGCGCGTTAGGATCTATCGTCTGTTTTGATCATGAATTTTTCCGAAATCCGGCCCCACTTTTGGGGACCATGTTCGATACCGCTCGCGCAGGATTTGCGCCGAGCGACGCGCGCCTTCCAGATCGAGACGGTGCGCGGATGGCGTCGGTCCGACAAGCGCCTGTTCGATCGCTTGCGCCAAACCTTCAGGCGTCAGGTCCTTTTCCATCAGCACCGTTGCAAGACCGAGTTCTTCGAGCATCAGGGCGCGGACCGTCTGTTCGGTTTCCCCGCCGGCTGCAAATGGAACGAGCAGGGAGCGACAACCCGCGCGCAGGACATCGCAGACCGTGTTGTAACCCGCCTGCGAGACTGACAGGCGGGCGCCGGTCAGCAGGCTGGCGAAATCCTCGCGGAACCGGAAGATGGACAGGCCCGGCGTGGCATCGCGTGCGATCGCGTCAAACTCGCCTTTCGGCAGGTTTGGGCCGGTGATCAAGCACCATTTCCAACCGTTGTTGGCATTCCGCGCCGCTGCGATGGTGGAGTTGACAAGGCTCTTTCCGGCAGCCCCGCCGCCAACCGACACCAGAACGTCGAAGCGCTCGGAGGCCGCGGGCGATGGCGGCGCGGCAACGAGCCCCGTGTAGGTGACCTCGGCCGTGATCGCCCCAGCCAGTGGAAAGGTCTTGTCGATGGTTGCGAAAGCCGGATCGCCGTGGACCATAACAAGGTCGAAATGCCTGTTGACGAGATCGACCGTTTCCTCGTTTCGACCCGGCTTGACGCGCTCCTGAAGGATATCCCGGACGGACGTCGCCAGCAGTGGTCTGGGCGATGTCGCTTCGATGGCCTCGATCAGCGGCAGGAGTTCGAAACGCATCTGCCGGCGTCCAAATGGAAACGCCTCGACAATGACGATATCAGGCCTGCAATCCCGGAATGCCTGCAGCAGCATCTCTGAACGCCATTTCTTGAAATCATCGTCGATGGGTTTGCCCTGCAGGTCGACAAGTCCGGAAAATCCTTCATCACCGGAGGTGACAGGTGGCAGGGTTACAGATTTTACACCCAGTCCCGGAAACCCCGCGATCGGCGCTCCGCCGGTCACGACGGTTACGTCAAATCCGTCATCGACCAGAGCCGCCGCAATGCGGCTGGCGCGCGCGAGATGGCCGATACCGAGCAGGTGCTGGACATAGAAGAAAGCGCGCAGCCGCTTCATTCGGCGGCCCGCCACTCCCGCTCGAACAGTTCCTTGAGCTGTCCAATGCTTGCCATATGATCGAAATTGCCGCGCACGCGCCGCTCAGCGGC
This sequence comes from Mesorhizobium newzealandense, assembly GCF_042682145.1. Taxonomy (NCBI): domain Bacteria; kingdom Pseudomonadati; phylum Pseudomonadota; class Alphaproteobacteria; order Hyphomicrobiales; family Phyllobacteriaceae; genus Mesorhizobium; species Mesorhizobium newzealandense. The sequence goes on from NZ_JBHUGZ010000001.1 coordinate 469,205, forward strand.
GTCGCCGAGGCTGGCACGCAGCACCGGATCACGGATCAGGCGCTCCAGCGCCTGTGCCAGCGCAATTGGGTTTTCCGTGGGAACCAGCAGCCCGGTTTCATCCGGCGATAAAAGCTCCGGCACGCCGGAAATATCGGTCGACACGCAGGCAAGCCGCTGGCTAGCCGCCTCCACCAGAACATTCGGCAGACCGTCCCGGTCGCCATTTGCGGTGATCCTGCAGGCCAGGGCGAAGATGTCGGCGCAGCGGTAGTGCTCAAGCACCTCCTCCTGCGCAAGCGCGCCTTTCCAAGAGACGCGACCATCCAGTCCGAGCTTTTGCGCCAGCGCCTTGAGCCGTTCCAGTTCCTCGCCGCCGCCGATATGCTCGAAACGCCACGCCAAATCACCTGGCAAGAGGGCAAGGGCCTCGAGCAAGGTATCGTAACCTTTCTTTTCAACGGCGCGCCCGACACTCAGAACGATAACCGGTTCGTCCGGCGCCGAGCCGTCATGCTGTTTTCGCGCCTCGCCGAAACTGCCGAAGCGATCAAGGTCGAGCCCATGATAGCTCAGATGCACAGACGAGTTGCCGTTAGCGAGTGTTTTCAGACGGTCGAAACCGGTTTTCGTGCAAGTGACCGTCCAGCGCGCCGAGGCAAGCTTGCCAGCCAGATCCCAGTCCGCCGAAGTCCAGATGTCCTTGGCATGGGCCGAGCAGCTCCAGGGCAGGCCACGAAGCTGGCTGGCATAGCGCGTGACCGATGCCGGCGTGTGCGCGAAATGTGCATGCAGCCAGCCCGCGTCTTCCGGCCATTCGGCCGCCAGCACGAGCGCTTGTCCGAAGCGGCGCACGCGATTGCGCGTAAAGTCGCGGGGGAGATCGGCCGCCAGCGATCCGAGCGCGCGCCAGAAGCCCGGCCGCAGCAGATAAGCAAACAGCGAGCGAAGCACGCGCAGCGGCTCTTTATGCAGATATTCCGGCAGATAATGGACGGGCGCTTTGATCTCGTCATGCACGGGGTGGCGTTTTGCGTCGGTCGGCCGCCGGAGCGCGACGAGTATCAGATCGAACCCCGCACGCTCCAGACCGAGCAGCTCCTGCGCGATGAAGGTTTCCGACAGCCGCGGATAGCCCTTCAGAACCACGACGATCTTGCGCAACTCAGTTCATGCCTTCAATGACCGAAAGGTGATGGCCGGCCCGCCGCTCGAGCAGTTCCGCGACGATTTCGGAAATATGAGGCAGCCCTTCCAGCGTCAGATGCGGATTGCTCTGCGATGGGCGGGGCCGGTCCGGCAGCACCTCCAGTGCATCGGCAAACCGCTGGGAATCCTCGGCTTCTTCCGGCAAAAGCATCTCGATGAGGCCGAGTTCGGCTGCGCGACGTGCTCGGATCAGTTGTTCCTCGCGGGGCTTGACGCGCGGCACGATCAGCGCCGGCTTGTCGAAAGACAGTATCTCGCAATAGGTGTTGTAACCGCCCATCGCCACTACCGCCTTGGCGCCGGCAATCAGCTCTTCCATGCGGTTGTCGAACTCGATGATCTTGATATAGGGGATCTTGGCCCCCTTCTTGACCAGCTTGTTGCGCTTACGCGCCGGCATGTAAGGCCCAAGCACGATCAGCGCCCTATGCTGCAATTGTGGATCCTGCTGATAGGCATCGATGACGTCGTGGATCAGTTCGGCGCCGTCACCGCCGCCACCGGTGGTAACGAGGATATAGTCGCCCTCGGGGCGGTGGCCGGGTAACTCGTTCTTCTGCAGGCTCCGTTGCAGGAATCCGACAAACTTCATCTTTGCCCTGACAGCCGGCGGCACATCCAAGCCTGTCAACGGATCGTAGAAATCAGGCGGACCATAGACCCAGACCTTGTCGTAGAACAGACCAATCTTGCGCATCACATCCCTGCGTGCCCACTCTGCTTCGAGCAGATGCGGCGCGTCCATCACCTCGCGCAGGCCAAGCACGAGCGTGGTGCCCCGCGTCTTGAGGTAGGACAGCGTGTCCTCGATCTCACCGCGCAGGCCGAGCGGTTCCTTGTCGACGATGAAGATATCGGGCCGGAAAGTCTCGGCTGTGTGGCGGATGATCGACTGGCGCATCCTTAGCGTCTCATGCAGATCGATATCCTTTTCCAGCGAGGTATATTCGCCGTTGCGCAACTTGATGACGCTGGGGATCTTCACGAAGTCGACACGGGCGCGGTAGTCGAAGGCGCCAGCGATAGTCGCACCCGAAATGATGAGCACCTGAAGTCCGCGGAAATCCTCGACCAGCGAATGCGCGATCGTCCGGCAGCGCTGCAAGTGGCCGAGCCCGAACGTGTCGTGGCTGTACATGAGAATTCGAGCGTTTTGTACGTGCTGGGTCATTGTTGAACGTCTTTTACAATTCTCGCCTTGAGGACCGTGCGCAAAACCATCCTCCCGGGTCTACCGACCTGTTTTGAAACATGAGGGCGCAATTTTCAATTTGTATTACCCAAGAGGGTCCATATGCTCAGACAACAAGCCCACGGATACACTTCTCCCGGGCTAGGGCAAGTGAGATTCCGTCCCGTCCATACCTGCCTAGATAGACCGTCTCGCGGCGTCCGTTGAGCCTGTAATCGAGCCGAAACGAGATCGCGCCACTTGGCAAGACGCGAACATACATGCCGTCACGGTCCGCAATTTTGAAGATTTTCTCTTTTGGTTTCAGTGCCTTAAGGGCGGCATCCAGCAACATGCCTAGTACCTTCCGAAAAGTACCGTCAGTACAATTTTGAGGCCTCCTGGCAGGAAATCTCTTCTACTTTCAATGCTTTAAGGAAAAAAGTACGGTCATTAGCCTCGCTGTTGGTGACGGGTACTTTGAAAATTCGGAGCTGGCAATATGCCGGAGGCCCGTCAAGCGCTCCGCCACCGCCAATCTCTGCCCCCCGATAGTTGCTGACTGTCCTTGGAATGATCTATTTTTGTTTTCAGACGGTTACGGCGAACATCGACCTGGTTTCGGCGGGCAATTGCCTAGGCCTGAATCATTCCCACTCATTGGTTCAAACAGCATATAACCAATTGAAATCACTGTTAAATATTTTTCAGCGCCGCGCAAATGCCGACATCAAAACCGTCAAAAAGTTACGCTTCTGATTATAAAGGGAGAATCGCCGCAAAAAATATTTTGAAGTTTCACCAGCTATTGGAACCAATCGGGCGATTTTTTGCACTTCGCGGTCTTCGACGGCGCCCAAGCCGTCTCGAAAAAGTACCGTCACCGCTCCAACCAGGGAGGCGACTACGGCTACGCCAAACGCGCGGCGAAATATCCCTCTCGGATAGTCCATTCGCGAGCAGGTCGGCAGGCAGGCATCCCGAACCAAACATTTTTTAGTTGCAAAATCAATGGTTATGGGGCCCGGAGGGTGTAACAAGAACTTTGATTTAATTGACTTTTTCGTGGGCCAAATCAAAAGTCTTCTCGTATTGTTCCGTATCGTCCCGCCACCAATGGCCGACCATATCGAAGACCACCGAATATTGATATTCGCTGATGGCCGCCATCTGAATGGAGAATTAGTCTCGAAGCGAAATAGCACGACAATCCTGGTGCACAATGATCTCGCTTCCGATACCACGGCATCCGTTAGAAAACGGACGCAGGGAGCTGAACTTCAACGACATAGTGCACCGGCAAGTACCACTAGACGATGAAGGTAAGGCGACGAGCATGCAAGTCTGACGACAACGCGGTGCGATCCCGTCTGCCGCTGTCCGACGAGCGTTCCTAGCTAGTGGGGGTCCTTCACGATCGTACTGCCACTTTCCCGCGCGAGAGCCGCTCCCCTGCTGCTTTTGGCTATTAACTGTACCTCCTTTTGGATGTTGACGCTTACTCTTCATTAGCGTTAAGAATGTGCTAATATAAGCGTCACCTAAGAAAGACCTGACTGGCAATCAGGGAATGGGCGACGCCATAGGGGCTAAAGGGGAACGCAGCGCGGCCAGGAAAACTCGCCGCAGCTGCCATCGTTGAGACAAGACCCGTTTGTGGACGGCCATGTTGATGCATGGCTGATCGCGGGATTGCGACGACGCCTGCGCCTCCCGTGGATTGTGCGCTGACAATAGACGTTGGTCAAAACCAGCATGTTGATGGTTCAACAGGTTTAAATGGAGAGCAGATAGCCGCCGGATACGGCATTCAAATAGATGATGGGGCATCTGTTTTTGTGCTGGCGCAAGAGTGAAAAAGGGGTGGGGTTTAAATGGCTTCGTGTCAAAGCACAGATGCCAACGCAGTTGCGACATCGTTTTCAAATACACCGCCGACCGGAGACGGGGCCTGCGGCTTTGCCGAAAATGCGACCATCCTCATTTCCACGCCCCTGGCCGTTGTTTCCATCGATGTGTTGGACAACAATCTAGCCGCAATCGAACATTGCCCTATCGATGATGAGTTTTCTGCCTCGACAGATGCGAAAAAATCCTCGGTCGCCGATAACGAAGATATCGCCGACATCAGGCATCCGGCGGCCTCGCGAGCGTGGGCGTTTGGCGTCGGGACAAGTCTCATTGGCCTGAATGCGAACTCGTTTGGTCCTGGCGCTCTCGCCCAGGATCAGGCCGTTTGTTGGCGAAGGCGAACTTGCCCGCATAGGTTTGCAATTTTTGAGCGACCCGCCGCAAGCGGCAGGTCGCCGTCGGCAATTCTCGACCGACAAGAACAACTAGCGAAATAGGGGGACGGGGTATGGCAACGACCATTGGCACAAGCAGCAACGACAATCTAGTCGGCGGTAGCGGAGACGACGTGCTTTTGGGGGGCGCTGGAAGCGATCGCCTGAATGGCGGGTCAGGCGCCGATACGCTCGATGGAGGCAGTGGTTTCGATACGGTCCTGGGCGGATCGGGGGCGGACATACTTATCTATCGAGCGTGGGAAAATCAGTACAAGATTGGCAGCCAATTCTACGGCACTGGGATAACGGCCGGACAAACAGTCTTTTCCGGCTACGACGTCTACGACGGCGGCAACGGCAATGCTGCGAAAGGCACTGCCGAGATCGATACGCTCGTTATCTATCTAAGCAATGAGCAACTCGCCAATGCGTCGTTCATGGCGGCGTTTAACGGTGAAATTGCTCAGTTTCGTGCGTTTATTGCCGCAAACTCGAACTCGAATACGGGCCAGGCAGGTCAAGCAGAATTTACATTCACTTCGATCAATCTCAAGGTCTCCGCGATCGAGCAGGTTTCAGTCGGTCTCGATCCGACTTCGCCCGTCGGCTTCAACGATACCAATGGAGCCGATCTCGTGCGAGAGGCTGGCGTTGGGCCGGGGAATACACCGTTTTCGGGCGATTCCACGGCGGCAGGTAATGTGCTGGCTAACGACACGGATTCCGACGACGGTCAGGCGTCGCTGGTCGTGTCGGCGGTCCGGACAGGTACGGAATCCGGATCAGGAAGTGCCGGCACGGTCGGATCTGCATTAGTGGGCACCTATGGCTCACTGACCTTGAATGCGAACGGAACTTATACCTACACGCTCAACAACAGCGATGTGGACACCAACTCGCTCGCGGACGGGGTCACAGTCACTGAGGTGTTTACATACACCGTCCGTGACCCTCACGGGCTTACGGATACCGCGCAGCTGACCGTCACCGTCACCGGCACCAACGACATCGTCTCGATCACCAGCGGCGCACAGAATGGCGCGGTCGTCGAAGATGCCGACACGACGCCTTCGCCGACCGACTCGCTCAACGCCGCCGGCACGATCACGTTCAGCGACGTCGACCTCAGTGACGGCCATACCGCTTCGTTTGCTCCGACCGCCGGCGAAACCGCGCTTGGCACCTTCTCGCTCGACCCAGTCAGTGAAGCCGCGAACGCCGCCAACGGCTCCGTGCAGTGGCACTACGCCCTCAACAACGGGGCTTCGCAGTACCTCGCCGCCGGCCAGAGCGTGGTCGAGCATTACACCGTAACGGTCAACGACGGCCACGGCTCGACGGCAACGCAGGTCGTAGCCGTCACCATCACCGGCACCAACGACATCGTCTCGATCACCAGCGGCGCACAGAATGGCGCGGTCGTCGAAGATGCCGACACGACGCCTTCGCCGACCGACTCGCTCAACGCCGCCGGCACGATCACGTTCAGCGACGTCGACCTCAGTGACGGCCATACCGCTTCGTTTGCTCCGACCGCCGGCGAAACCGCGCTTGGCACCTTCTCGCTCGACCCAGTCAGTGAAGCCGCGAACGCCGCCAACGGCTCCGTGCAGTGGCACTACGCCCTCAACAACGGGGCTTCGCAGTACCTCGCCGCCGGCCAGAGCGTGGTCGAGCATTACACCGTAACGGTCAACGACGGCCACGGCGCGACGGCAACGCAGGTCGTAGCCGTCACCATCACCGGCACCAACGATGCACCGGTCGTCGCCGCAACCGACGTCACCGGCGCGGTCACCGAGCTGGTCGCCCCGGTCGGCAACCTCACCGACACCGGCACCATTGCCTTCACCGACGTCGACCTCACCGACGCCCACAGCATCAGCCCAACGATCACGGCCTCGGCCGGCGCGCTCGGCGCCCTCACCGCCAGCGTCACCACCGACACCACCGGCTCCGGCCTGGGTGGCGTGATCACCTGGAACTACAGCGTCGCCGATAGCGACGTGGAGTACCTCGCCAAGGACCAGACCAAGGTCGAGACCTTCACCATCACCCTCGACGATGGCAACGGCGGCACCGTGGATCGCACGGTTTCGGTGACCATCACCGGCACCAACGATGCACCGGTCGTCGCCGCAACCGACGTCACCGGCGCGGTCACCGAGCTGGTCGCCCCGGTCGGCAACCTCACCGACACCGGCACCATTGCCTTCACCGACGTCGACCTCACCGACGCCCACAGCATCAGCCCAACGATCACGGCCTCGGCCGGCGCGCTCGGCGCCCTCACCGCCAGCGTCACCACCGACACCACCGGCTCCGGCCTGGGTGGCGTGATCACCTGGAACTACAGCGTCGCCGATAGCGACGTGGAGTACCTCGCCAAGGACCAGACCAAGGTCGAGACCTTCACCATCACCCTCGACGATGGCAACGGCGGCACCGTGGATCGCACGGTTTCGGTGACCATCACCGGCACCAACGATGCACCGGTCGTCGCCGCAACCGACGTCACCGGCGCGGTCACCGAGCTGGTCGCCCCGGTCGGCAACCTCACCGACACCGGCACCATTGCCTTCACCGACGTCGACCTCACCGACGCCCACAGCATCAGCCCAACGATCACGGCCTCGGCCGGCGCGCTCGGCGCCCTCACCGCCAGCGTCACCACCGACACCACCGGCTCCGGCCTGGGTGGCGTGATCACCTGGAACTACAGCGTCGCCGATAGCGACGTGGAGTACCTCGCCAAGGACCAGACCAAGGTCGAGACCTTCACCATCACCCTCGACGATGGCAACGGCGGCACCGTGGATCGCACGGTTTCGGTGACCATCACCGGCACCAACGATGCACCGGTCGTCGCCGCAACCGACGTCACCGGCGCGGTCACCGAGCTGGTCGCCCCGGTCGGCAACCTCACCGACACCGGCACCATTGCCTTCACCGACGTCGACCTCACCGACGCCCACAGCATCAGCCCAACGATCACGGCCTCGGCCGGCGCGCTCGGCGCCCTCACCGCCAGCGTCACCACCGACACCACCGGCTCCGGCCTGGGTGGCGTGATCACCTGGAACTACAGCGTCGCCGATAGCGACGTGGAGTACCTCGCCAAGGACCAGACCAAGGTCGAGACCTTCACCATCACCCTCGACGATGGCAACGGCGGCACCGTGGATCGCACGGTTTCGGTGACCATCACCGGCACCAACGATGCACCGGTCGTCGCCGCAACCGACGTCACCGGCGCGGTCACCGAGCTGGTCGCCCCGGTCGGCAACCTCACCGACACCGGCACCATTGCCTTCACCGACGTCGACCTCACCGACGCCCACAGCATCAGCCCAACGATCACGGCCTCGGCCGGCGCGCTCGGCGCCCTCACCGCCAGCGTCACCACCGACACCACCGGCTCCGGCCTGGGTGGCGTGATCACCTGGAACTACAGCGTCGCCGATAGCGACGTGGAGTACCTCGCCAAGGACCAGACCAAGGTCGAGACCTTCACCATCACCCTCGACGATGGCAACGGCGGCACCGTGGATCGCACGGTTTCGGTGACCATCACCGGCACCAACGATGCACCGGTCGTCGCCGCAACCGACGTCACCGGCGCGGTCACCGAGCTGGTCGCCCCGGTCGGCAACCTCACCGACACCGGCACCATTGCCTTCACCGACGTCGACCTCACCGACGCCCACAGCATCAGCCCAACGATCACGGCCTCGGCCGGCGCGCTCGGCGCCCTCACCGCCAGCGTCACCACCGACACCACCGGCTCCGGCCTGGGTGGCGTGATCACCTGGAACTACAGCGTCGCCGATAGCGACGTGGAGTACCTCGCCAAGGACCAGACCAAGGTCGAGACCTTCACCATCACCCTCGACGATGGCAACGGCGGCACCGTGGATCGCACGGTTTCGGTGACCATCACCGGCACCAACGATGCACCGGTCGTCGCCGCAACCGACGTCACCGGCGCGGTCACCGAGCTGGTCGCCCCGGTCGGCAACCTCACCGACACCGGCACCATTGCCTTCACCGACGTCGACCTCACCGACGCCCACAGCATCAGCCCAACGATCACGGCCTCGGCCGGCGCGCTCGGCGCCCTCACCGCCAGCGTCACCACCGACACCACCGGCTCCGGCCTGGGTGGCGTGATCACCTGGAACTACAGCGTCGCCGATAGCGACGTGGAGTACCTCGCCAAGGACCAGACCAAGGTCGAGACCTTCACCATCACCCTCGACGATGGCAACGGCGGCACCGTGGATCGCACGGTTTCGGTGACCATCACCGGCACCAACGATGCACCGGTCGTCGCCGCAACCGACGTCACCGGCGCGGTCACCGAGCTGGTCGCCCCGGTCGGCAACCTCACCGACACCGGCACCATTGCCTTCACCGACGTCGACCTCACCGACGCCCACAGCATCAGCCCAACGATCACGGCCTCGGCCGGCGCGCTCGGCGCCCTCACCGCCAGCGTCACCACCGACACCACCGGCTCCGGCCTGGGTGGCGTGATCACCTGGAACTACAGCGTCGCCGATAGCGACGTGGAGTACCTCGCCAAGGACCAGACCAAGGTCGAGACCTTCACCATCACCCTCGACGATGGCAACGGCGGCACCGTGGATCGCACGGTTTCGGTGACCATCACCGGCACCAACGATGCACCGGTCGTCGCCGCAACCGACGTCACCGGCGCGGTCACCGAGCTGGTCGCCCCGGTCGGCAACCTCACCGACACCGGCACCATTGCCTTCACCGACGTCGACCTCACCGACGCCCACAGCATCAGCCCAACGATCACGGCCTCGGCCGGCGCGCTCGGCGCCCTCACCGCCAGCGTCACCACCGACACCACCGGCTCCGGCCTGGGTGGCGTGATCACCTGGAACTACAGCGTCGCCGATAGCGACGTGGAGTACCTCGCCAAGGACCAGACCAAGGTCGAGACCTTCACCATCACCCTCGACGATGGCAACGGCGGCACCGTGGATCGCACGGTTTCGGTGACCATCACCGGCACCAACGATGCACCGGTCGTCGCCGCAACCGACGTCACCGGCGCGGTCACCGAGCTGGTCGCCCCGGTCGGCAACCTCACCGACACCGGCACCATTGCCTTCACCGACGTCGACCTCACCGACGCCCACAGCATCAGCCCAACGATCACGGCCTCGGCCGGCGCGCTCGGCGCCCTCACCGCCAGCGTCACCACCGACACCACCGGCTCCGGCCTGGGTGGCGTGATCACCTGGAACTACAGCGTCGCCGATAGCGACGTGGAGTACCTCGCCAAGGACCAGACCAAGGTCGAGACCTTCACCATCACCCTCGACGATGGCAACGGCGGCACCGTGGATCGCACGGTTTCGGTGACCATCACCGGCACCAACGATGCACCGGTCGTCGCCGCAACCGACGTCACCGGCGCGGTCACCGAGCTGGTCGCCCCGGTCGGCAACCTCACCGACACCGGCACCATTGCCTTCACCGACGTCGACCTCACCGACGCCCACAGCATCAGCCCAACGATCACGGCCTCGGCCGGCGCGCTCGGCGCCCTCACCGCCAGCGTCACCACCGACACCACCGGCTCCGGCCTGGGTGGCGTGATCACCTGGAACTACAGCGTCGCCGATAGCGACGTGGAGTACCTCGCCAAGGACCAGACCAAGGTCGAGACCTTCACCATCACCCTCGACGATGGCAACGGCGGCACCGTGGATCGCACGGTTTCGGTGACCATCACCGGCACCAACGATGCACCGGTCGTCGCCGCAACCGACGTCACCGGCGCGGTCACCGAGCTGGTCGCCCCGGTCGGCAACCTCACCGACACCGGCACCATTGCCTTCACCGACGTCGACCTCACCGACGCCCACAGCATCAGCCCAACGATCACGGCCTCGGCCGGCGCGCTCGGCGCCCTCACCGCCAGCGTCACCACCGACACCACCGGCTCCGGCCTGGGTGGCGTGATCACCTGGAACTACAGCGTCGCCGATAGCGACGTGGAGTACCTCGCCAAGGACCAGACCAAGGTCGAGACCTTCACCATCACCCTCGACGATGGCAACGGCGGCACCGTGGATCGCACGGTTTCGGTGACCATCACCGGCACCAACGATGCACCGGTCGTCGCCGCAACCGACGTCACCGGCGCGGTCACCGAGCTGGTCGCCCCGGTCGGCAACCTCACCGACACCGGCACCATTGCCTTCACCGACGTCGACCTCACCGACGCCCACAGCATCAGCCCAACGATCACGGCCTCGGCCGGCGCGCTCGGCGCCCTCACCGCCAGCGTCACCACCGACACCACCGGCTCCGGCCTGGGTGGCGTGATCACCTGGAACTACAGCGTCGCCGATAGCGACGTGGAGTACCTCGCCAAGGACCAGACCAAGGTCGAGACCTTCACCATCACCCTCGACGATGGCAACGGCGGCACCGTGGATCGCACGGTTTCGGTGACCATCACCGGCACCAACGATGCACCGGTCGTCGCCGCAACCGACGTCACCGGCGCGGTCACCGAGCTGGTCGCCCCGGTCGGCAACCTCACCGACACCGGCACCATTGCCTTCACCGACGTCGACCTCACCGACGCCCACAGCATCAGCCCAACGATCACGGCCTCGGCCGGCGCGCTCGGCGCCCTCACCGCCAGCGTCACCACCGACACCACCGGCTCCGGCCTGGGTGGCGTGATCACCTGGAACTACAGCGTCGCCGATAGCGACGTGGAGTACCTCGCCAAGGACCAGACCAAGGTCGAGACCTTCACCATCACCCTCGACGATGGCAACGGCGGCACCGTGGATCGCACGGTTTCGGTGACCATCACCGGCACCAACGATGCACCGGTCGTCGCCGCAACCGACGTCACCGGCGCGGTCACCGAGCTGGTCGCCCCGGTCGGCAACCTCACCGACACCGGCACCATTGCCTTCACCGACGTCGACCTCACCGACGCCCACAGCATCAGCCCAACGATCACGGCCTCGGCCGGCGCGCTCGGCGCCCTCACCGCCAGCGTCACCACCGACACCACCGGCTCCGGCCTGGGTGGCGTGATCACCTGGAACTACAGCGTCGCCGATAGCGACGTGGAGTACCTCGCCAAGGACCAGACCAAGGTCGAGACCTTCACCATCACCCTCGACGATGGCAACGGCGGCACCGTGGATCGCACGGTTTCGGTGACCATCACCGGCACCAACGATGCACCGGTCGTCGCCGCAACCGACGTCACCGGCGCGGTCACCGAGCTGGTCGCCCCGGTCGGCAACCTCACCGACACCGGCACCATTGCCTTCACCGACGTCGACCTCACCGACGCCCACAGCATCAGCCCAACGATCACGGCCTCGGCCGGCGCGCTCGGCGCCCTCACCGCCAGCGTCACCACCGACACCACCGGCTCCGGCCTGGGTGGCGTGATCACCTGGAACTACAGCGTCGCCGATAGCGACGTGGAGTACCTCGCCAAGGACCAGACCAAGGTCGAGACCTTCACCATCACCCTCGACGATGGCAACGGCGGCACCGTGGATCGCACGGTTTCGGTGACCATCACCGGCACCAACGATGCACCGGTCGTCGCCGCAACCGACGTCACCGGCGCGGTCACCGAGCTGGTCGCCCCGGTCGGCAACCTCACCGACACCGGCACCATTGCCTTCACCGACGTCGACCTCACCGACGCCCACAGCATCAGCCCAACGATCACGGCCTCGGCCGGCGCGCTCGGCGCCCTCACCGCCAGCGTCACCACCGACACCACCGGCTCCGGCCTGGGTGGCGTGATCACCTGGAACTACAGCGTCGCCGATAGCGACGTGGAGTACCTCGCCAAGGACCAGACCAAGGTCGAGACCTTCACCATCACCCTCGACGATGGCAACGGCGGCACCGTGGATCGCACGGTTTCGGTGACCATCACCGGCACCAACGATGCACCGGTCGTCGCCGCAACCGACGTCACCGGCGCGGTCACCGAGCTGGTCGCCCCGGTCGGCAACCTCACCGACACCGGCACCATTGCCTTCACCGACGTCGACCTCACCGACGCCCACAGCATCAGCCCAACGATCACGGCCTCGGCCGGCGCGCTCGGCGCCCTCACCGCCAGCGTCACCACCGACACCACCGGCTCCGGCCTGGGTGGCGTGATCACCTGGAACTACAGCGTCGCCGATAGCGACGTGGAGTACCTCGCCAAGGACCAGACCAAGGTCGAGACCTTCACCATCACCCTCGACGATGGCAACGGCGGCACCGTGGATCGCACGGTTTCGGTGACCATCACCGGCACCAACGATGCACCGGTCGTCGTTGCCGGCGGCAATACCGACACCGTGGTCGAGGCCGGCAATCTGGACAACGGCGCGGTTGTCGCCGGCGATCCGTCGGCCAGCGGGACGCTGGCGTCGACCGATGTCGACGACGGCGCGACGGCGACCTGGAGCGGCTCGGCGACGGGCACCTATGGCGCATTCGCCATCGACGCGGCCGGCAACTGGACCTTCACGCTGGATCAGGACGCGGCCGACCATCTGGCCGAGGGCGCCAGCGACACCCAGTCGTTCACCGCCACGGTGACCGACGACAAGGGCGCGACGGCGACCGAAACCGTCACCATCACCATCACCGGCACCAACGACGCGCCCATTGCCAATGCCGACACCGGAGCGGTGCTGGAAGATGCGACCCTTACTGTGTCTGCCGCGAATGGCGTGATCAGGGGCACCACGAGTGGATCGGTGGCCGACGCCGACGTCGACAATGCCAACAACACGCTGGTGGTGTCCGGTGTGGTCGCGGGCGCCGGCGCCGTAACGCAGGGCGTGGGAGTCGGCAGCTCGCTCGCCGGCACTTACGGTCACCTGACGCTGAATGCCGACGGCTCGTACAGCTACGTGGCGGACACCGCCAACAGCCTCGCCGCCGGGGTCACAGCGGTAGACACGTTCACCTACACCGACAAGGATCCATTCAATGCGGTGTCGAACACTACGACGCTGCAGATCACGGTAACCGGCACCAACGACGCGCCGACCATCACGGCTGGCGCACAGAGCGTACAGCTGGTGGAAGCCGCTGTTGGCACGCCAGGCACTGCTTCGGCCAGCATCGCGCTGGCCAAGGGCGATGTGGACGCAGGCGACGCGGCTGTCTACGACGGCACGGCACTGACCACCAACGGCTGGGCGACCGGCAATGGCGGGGTGACCTACACCAAGACCGGCACTTACGGCACCGCCACACTGACCACCGGCACGGGCGTGGTGAGCTACGCTCTCGACAACGCCGACACCGACACCAATGGATTGGCCCAAGGCGCCAGCGTCAGTGACAACTTCACTGTCTATGTCAAGGACGGCAGCACCGGCACCGCCAGCACCGCGGTGAACTTCGCCATCACCGGCACCAACGATGCGCCGATCATTGATCTGAACGGCGTGGGCGCCGGCAATGACGCGACGGCCTCGTTCACGGAGCAGACGCCGCTGGTTATCGCGCCTTTGGCGACGGTGACGGACGTCGACTCGGCGAACCTGACGTCCCTGACGGCGACGCTGACGGCGCGGCCCGATGGGAATACGGTCGAATCCCTGTCGCTGAACGCCAGCGCCACGGCGGCTACGGCCGGACTGACGGTGCTCTACACCGCAAGCACCGGCATTATGTCGATCACCGGCTCGGCTTCACAGGCCACCTACCAGACGATCCTCGACGGCATCGTCTACAACAACACCAGCGACGCGCCGACGACAGCAGCTCGGACGGTGAACGTCGTTTCTAGCGACGGCACGGACAGCAGCGTCTCGCATAGCGTCACCATCAGCGTCACGCCGGTCAACGATGCACCGGTGGCGGCCAACGACACCGGCTCGGCCACCGAGGCGGGCGGCACCGCCAACGGGACCGCGGGCAGCAATGCGACCGGCAACGTTGTTACCACCGGGCCGGGAGCCGACAGCGACATCGACAACGCCACCGCCTCGCTGGTGGTTTCGGCGATCCGCACCGGCACCGAGGCCGGCTCGGGCACCAGCGGCACGGTCGGCACCGGGCTGGCAGGCCAGTACGGCACGCTGACGCTCAACGCCGACGGCAGCTACAGCTATGCCGTCAACAACAGCAATGCCACCGTCCAGGCGCTCAATGCCGGCGGCACGCTGACCGACACCTTCACCTACACGGTCAAGGATCCGGGCAACCTCACCGACACGGCACAGCTCGTCATCACCATCAACGACGCCAACGACGCGCCGGTGAATACGGTGCCTGGTGCGCAGGAGGTGGCGCAAAATACCAACGTGACATTCAACGGCGCCAAACTCATCTCGATCTCCGACGTTGACGTAGGCGCTGGTACCGAGACGGTGACGCTGTCGGTCGCACACGGGACGCTGACGCTATCGGGTACCACTGGCATCTCGTTCACCACGGGCGACGGTACGACCGACACCACCATGACCTTCTCCGGCACCGTGACGAACATCAATAACGCCTTGAATGGTCTTCTCTACAATCCAACTGATACTTTCGTCGGCGCCGATACTTTGACGATCACGACGACGGATCTGGGTGGATTGAGCGATAGCGACACCGTTACAATCAATGAGGAGAGCCCCAACCCGGGTACGCTGACGACTAGTCCGACCGATGTCATCTTCTACGCGAGCGGCACGAACAACGTAAACGGAACAGATGCCACTCTGAACAATGGAGACAAGATAACCGGCGGTACAGGCAACGATACGTTGACCATATCCGACGGGAGCCTCGGGACTCATACATTTGGGGATGGCACGGGAAGTACTACGCTGCTCACCAACTTCGAATCGCTCGTGTTGCTCGATTCCAACAGCGGAAATCATACCGACACGTTCATCTTCGCGTCCACCTTCCAGAACAACGGGACGCTGACGATTGACGGATCGGGTATTACAGGAAACGGAGACCTTGTCGTCAACGCAAGCGCAGTCACGACCGGGGCCTTCAATATCACCGGCAGTTCCGGAAACGGCGGTAATGACACCCTGACCGGCGGATCCGGCAATGACACGATCAACGGCGGCGGAGGCACCGGAGACGACACCATTACGGGTGGCGGCGGCGCCGACACCGTAACGGGCGGTGGAGGTGCGGACACCTTCATCGTCAATTCCGGACAATCGCTGGCGACTGTTGGAGGTAGCGGCAATGCCGGTACGATCACAGGGTACGACGTGGTTACCGATTTTGCCGCGGCCGCGGATTTCCTCGATTTGCAAGGTACACCGGCAGCCGCGACGGGCGCGAACGTCAATGGAACCGATTCTACGCTGACCATTGGCGGTCAAACGATAAAGTCGCACACGATTTCGAACGGCATCATCACCTTTGACGATGCAGACGGCTTCAATGCAGCGCTAAATCTGAGTGCCACCGACACGTCGCGAGTCGCCGCTGCAGTTCAGTATTTGCAAAACAACGATATCGGCGCTGCGGGTGCGACGGTGGCGTTCACCGCGACGATAAACGGAACGGCCCACACCTATGTTTACGAACAGGTTGGTGCCACCCCGAATCCGGCGAACGACATCCTTGTCGATCTCTCCGGCGTCACAGTGGCCAATCTTGCCACATTGATCACCAACACCCACGTCAAGCCCGCCGGCGTTGCCGGAGAGCCGATCAATCTGGCTCTAACGAACCCTTCGGGGGATCTCGCCAATGCCATCGTGGTCGTCGTCTCCGGCGTCCCTGTGGGCTGGAGCATCAGCGGGGGCACCGATAATGGCGACGGTACCTGGACGGTTCAGAGCAACGATGTGCAATCGCTGACGGTCACCACGCCGGCCGATTTCGCCGGGGCGGCTCTGCTCGAGGTCTCGATGACCTGGACGAACGCAGACGGCACGATCGGAACCAAGTTCGTCGCCGACAATGTCGAAGCCTACGCACCGGGCTCGCCGATCTTTGCCTGGTCCGGCGACGACGTGCTCACCGGCTCGCACGGCAACGACCTGTTCGTCTTCTCGCAGCCGATTGGCAATGACACGGTGCACAGCTTCGACACGGCCGCGGACCATATCGATCTCATCGGCTATTCCGGTTTCGCGAGCTTCGCCGACGTCCAGGCGCATATGGCCGAAGATGGTAACGGCAATGCGATGATCACGCTTGCGGATGGCCAGTCGATCACGCTCGACGGCGTGCACTCGAGTGCGCTCACCGGAAGCAATTTTGTCTTCGACCAGACGCCGGTGGTCAACAATGCCGGGACCATGACGATCGGCGACGGCGCATTGCTGCCGCTGAGCGGCACGATCAACAATACCGGCCTTATGTCGCTCGACTCGGCCGGCAACGACACCCTGCTGCAGCTGATCCAGCACGGCATCACGCTGCAAGGTGGTGGACAGATCGTCCTGTCCGACAGCGATGCGAACGTGATCTCCGGGACGGCTGCCGACGTCACCCTGACCAATGTCGACAACACCATCTCCGGCGCCGGCCAACTCGGCGGCGGTTTGCTGGGTCTGAACAATCAGGGCACGATCATCGCCACCGGCACCCATGCGCTGGTTGTCGACACCGGCAGCAGCACCATCGTCAACTCGGGAACGCTGGAGGCGACAGGGTCGGGTGGCCTGACAATCAACAGTGCCGTCGCCAATTCCGGACTGATCTGGGCCCATGGCGGCGACGTCACGATCGGTGGTCAGGTCACCGGCGACGGCGATGCCATCATCGGAAACATGTCGCAGCTGGAGTTTCACGCCGCCTCTTCCGCAGACGTCATCTTCGGGGCGGATGCGGCTGGCACATTGCGGCTGGACGATTCATTCGATTTCAGCGGCAGCATCGCCGGCATCACCAATGATGACAAAGTAGACCTCGGAGATATCTGGTACGGCACCGGAACATCCGCTGTCTATCAGGCAAACCAGGATGGAAGTGGGGGAACGTTGACCGTTTCGGACGGCACCCATGATGCCACGCTCCACATTGTCGGCGCTTACGATGCAGACAGCTTCACCGTAGCCGACGACGGCACCGGGCGGACAGTGGTTGGTTATAATCCGGCGGACGACTTCCACTTCGTCTGACGTTAAAGGCCGCAGGATGTGATAGCGGGCGCCGGGTCAATCCGGCGCCCGCTTCACATCCGAGCTTCCGATATCCGGGAGGGGGCGGGCCCAAAGCGCGTCGCGTTGAAACGGATTCAGTCGACGCGCTTTAAGTCTTTGTTTTTATGCATGTCTCCGTCCCAAAACCGGGGCCACTTTTGGGCGACATGCATTGGAGCGGTTCTATCTCTTTGTTTTGACGCAATTCCCTGAGGGA
The DNA here is from genome assembly GCF_042682145.1 of Mesorhizobium newzealandense. NCBI lineage: Bacteria > Pseudomonadati > Pseudomonadota > Alphaproteobacteria > Hyphomicrobiales > Phyllobacteriaceae > Mesorhizobium > Mesorhizobium newzealandense. The sequence continues at coordinate 487,217 of NZ_JBHUGZ010000001.1, forward strand.
AAGCGCTACGCGCTTTTCCCGGGAAAACCGTTTCACACTTTTTCTGGGATTGCTCTATCGCTCCCGGAAGGCGCGCTGGAACGAATCCACCAGCGGCTTGGTCAGATAGGCTAGAAACGTTCGTTCGCCGGTTGAGATGAATGTTTCGACCGGCATGCCGGGATAGATTTGCTCGGGCTTGACCTGCGGCGGCAGCTTGTCGGCCATTTTAAGCCGGACGGTGAAGTAAGGCAGTCCCGTGCTGGGCGTTGTCAGCCGGTCCGCCGAAATGTAGAACACCTTACCAGGCACTTTCGGCGTCGTGCGCGCATTGAGCGCGGTGAACATCATGTTCGCATCCTGCCCCACACGGATCGAGTCGATGTCTTCGGGCTTTATCCTGGCCTCGACGATGAGGTCGTTCGTGGTCGGCAGAAGCTCCATCGCCACCTCCCCCGCTCGGATGACGCTGCCTTCGGAATTGTAGAGCGATCGAACGATGATGCCGTCCACCGGTGCCCGGATGATCGTCCGGTCCAGGACCGATCGAGCAGCGTTGATTTGTTCCTCGAGGTCCGCGACCTGCGCCCGGGCTTTGTTCAGTTCCGTGACGGCATCCTCGACCCGGCTGGTTGTGAGCCGTTCGATCTGCTGACGCGCTTCCACGGTCTGGGTCGCCGAGCTGGCAATCTGCGCTTCCAAAGATCCTGCCTGGCCTACCAGCTCGGCAGTGCTGCGCAGAAGATCGGTATATTCGGAACGATTCGTGAGCCCTTTTTTCAGCAGCTCTTTTTTTCTTTCCGTCTCCTCGTTGACGATCGCAAGCTGATTTTCCGCTGCCTCCTTCTGGGCCTTTAACCCGACAACGGCGTCCTGAAGAGCTGCTACCCTTTGCTTCAGAATCCCCTGTTCCGCGCCGTAACGCGCTAGCCGCGCCTGAAATTCCTTGTTTTGCTCTCCGAAGACACCGCTATATTCGGAGGCGCCTGAATAGGCTCCCAGGTCACTGGACAAGACAATTTTATCGAGGCCGTCGCGTTCTGCTTCGAGTCGAGAAATTTCAGCTTTTTGTGCAACCCACTGCTTGAGAACGCGGTTGAGCTGGGACTGCGCCACCGTTGGATCGAGCACGATCAGGGCCTGGCCTCTTAAGACCCTGTCACCCTCGCGAACTCTAATGCTGCCGACAACACCTCCTTCGAGGTGCTGGATCATCACATTCTGCCCTGCTGCCGCGACCACACCCGGCGCTATCGTTGCTCCGGCAATCGGTGCAGTGGCTGCCCAGAACCCGAAGCCGAGCACGAAAACGGCCACGCTTGCATATCCCGCCAGCGTGATCCGATCCGTGCGTGTAGCGATGTTGCTCTGCCAGCGATACACCTTGGCGCCCGTCTGGATGGTTTGGCTAGGAACCGTCATTAGCGACCTTTACCTCCACGCGAGCAGGTGACGGGAAAGGCACCACTCCTTCGTTGTCATGCGACTGAGCAGCCGCCGCCGCTGCTTGGCCCCGTCGCTGGGCGAGTTGGTCGAGCACGTCCTTGGTCAAACCGTAGATCTCGACCTGGCCATTGCGCAGCATGAGTATGCGATCGCATTTGGAAGCGAGGGAGGGACGGTGGGTTATGACGAGCACGGTGGTTTTTCGTGAACGCGCCTGGATGATCGCCCGCTCGAGTGCGGCTTCGCCGTCGGAATCAAGATTCGCATTGGGCTCGTCGAGAACCAGGACCTTGGGATCGCCATAAAAGGCGCGCGCAAGTCCAATGCGCTGACGCTCACCGCCTGAGAGGCGAACGCCAGTGGGGCCGATCACCGTCGCGTATCCGTTTCTCTGCCCCAGGATGAGCTCATGTACCTGCGCCTGCTGGGCCGCCTGGACCAACTTTTCGTCAGGTGCGTCCGGCTCAAAGCGCGCAATGTTCTGGGCGATGGTTCCGGGGAAGAGTTCCACATCCTGCGGAAGGTAGCCAATGTGACGGCCGAGCTCCTCCGGATCCCAGTTTCGAATATCGCCGCCATCGAGACGGATGGCGCCGGAACGGGGTTGAATGGCACCGACGATGAGCCGCGCCAGCGTCGATTTTCCGGCCTGGCTCGGGCCGACGATAGCGACGGTTTCGCCAGCGGTGACCTCGAAGGTCACCCGCTTTATGAGCGGCAGCGCGCCGTCGGCCGATCCAGGAAGTTGATAGACTACCTGATCCGCGCTCAACGCTCCTTCAGGGGGCGGCAATGCTATGTTTTCCTGCTTGCCTGGCCCGGACCGGGAAGCCGAAAGCCTCTTCCATGCAAGATTGGCGTCGGTGATCTGCCGCCAACTTCCAACGATCTGATCCAGAGGTTGCAGAGCGCGCGCGGATATCATCGATGAGGCAAAGATCATGCCCGCGGTCATCTCGTTGTGCAGAACCAGATAGGCACCGACGCCCAATATCGCGATCTGCAGCACCGAACGCGTTGTGCGGGACACACCGCCATAGAATGCGTTGATGCGAGCCAGTCCGTCGGCAGCGTGCAGTGAGTCGGAAAAGCGGGTCCCCCAGAACTCAATCGCGTTGGACACCATGCCGAGCGCACGGACCGTTTCGAAGTTTCGCGCGAAGGCCTGCGCCGAATTCATCGAGGCGCTAAGATTCTCCGCCGCCTCCTTGCCAGGCCGCGAACTCGCGACCTGGTTCAGCACGGCGATGGAAACCATGAGAACCGCTCCGATGACCGTTACCAGGAAGAGCAACGGGTGGATGAAATAAAGCAGGGCCACGAAAATGGGCCCAAAAGGGAGGTCGAATAGAAAGAAGATGGTTCGCGAAGCGATGAATCCACGCAGGGTTGCCAAATCCCGCAAGGCTTGGACATCGCCGAGGCCAGCGCGCGGGCCACTCATTGCGGCGAGAAAGGACGATGTACCCAAAGAGACATCCAGTCGCGCGGCAAGTCGGCTTGCATACACGCCCCGCACGACTTCGAGCACTCCGAAAAGCAAAAGCGACGAAAGCGCAAGCAAGGTTAGGTAGGTGAGAGTATCCAGGTTGGCGGCGGGCAAAACTCGATCATATACCTGCAGCATGTAGAGAGGCAGAATTAACACCAGGGTGTTCATCACTGCAGAGAAGAGGCCCAATTCGACCACGCTCCTCGACAGCACCTTTCTGCTTGTAGAACTGGACATCCCCAAAATTGCCTCCCCCCGGGATAAGCGGTCAAATTAGACAATCTTTATATATCATACGGGGTCGCCACGCTATCGGTTGGGATTCTTTTGATAGCCATAGTAAAGACCGCCAAAGCGGGGCTGAGGCGCTACGACAGGTAGGCCTGCGGCCCGATCGGCCGAGTTAACCGAATGGCGAGCGCCTTCGAGGGTTTGAGCCTTCTGCCGAAGTCAGAACGCTCCGTCCTTCAGGTCTCCATACAGTCTGTCGGACGACTTAGAGGAAGCATCCGGCAAGACCGCGACGCTGACAGCCAGACTTCATCCGGAGGCAGATGATCTCGCTCGCAATCCGCTATCAAACTCGCTCAAACCATCCCATTCGCACATCGTTGCCGCCGATTGCATCGCTGAAGGGTCTTTCGAAGCCGGGAGTGTTGAGCTCCGTGTGACGGTGCCACCAGCAACACGGAGAAGTTTGACGAACGGCCCAACGCTGCGATCGTCGACTTGAACAGGAGTGCTCGGTTCGCGGCATAGCCGCCTTCACCGCCTCAAGTTCCTCGGTCGCATCGAAGGCCGAGATGGCAGCCTGCTGAGAAAGCGCATTGACGCTGAGCGCGATATTCTGCGCCAAGTACAGGCGTTTTAGGATCGAGAAACTCGGCCGCATCCAGGGCATACGCGACATCAAGTCCGACATTCCGATGCAGAAGATTAAGCACTCATGGCAAAATCCCGGTGTAGGCGCAGGGTAGCAACTGGCGCATCTGCACACATGTTCAACGATCCAGCCAGCCTGATCGTTGCGGACCACGTTCGTGGCTCGCGTGGGAAGAATGCACCGCCCGAGCGCGCAGGTTATGCTGAAAGAACTTCTTCATTTCTCGAAAAGAAGAGAACCCACAACAACGAGCGAGCCTTGTCAGCGCTGAGGTGGCAACGCCACAACGGCGGGCTATCGCGGCCGCGCTTTCAAATGCAATGATGTCTGGTTTTTCGAGCGCTTGCCGAGCCACCTTCTCAAGGGCTGGGGTTAATCGAAGCTCGCGCTTCGCGATTGCCGTTTTGAGTTCTTGAAGACACTTCGGTCTGTCTGCAAGCACTGGCGATCTCATTCGAAAGCCTCCAAAATTAGATGAATCAGCGGCCAAATATCCTCAAACTGTTGATTGCCACTGAGAACTGACCCGGTAACACAGGATATTTCCACCGAGAATTGACCCATGTTTGAACCTTGCCCTGCGTGTTTTCAGCGGGGGCTACGGAGTGATCGACATGGCATTATTGAGCGTGATCCGACGCTGGCATTTTCGAGAGCATTTATCGATCCGAGAGATTAGCCGTAGGACCGGCCTGTCGCGGAATACGGTGCGCAAATACCTGCGGGTGGGCGGCGTGGAGCCGAAGTTCAAGGTTCCAGAGCGGCCGAGCAGGCTTGACGCATTTGCCGACCGTTTGTCGCCTGGCTGAGGACGGAAGCCAAAAAGAACCGCAAACAGAAACGCACGGTGAAGCAGTTGCATGCCGATTTGCTGAGCCTTGGCTATGAGGGTTCCTATGGTCGTGTTGCCGCTTTCGCTCGGGAGTGGAAGGCGGATCTGCAGAGGGAATTACAGACGACAGGGCGCGGGACATTCGTGCCGCTTGCGTTTGATCCGGGTGAAGCATTCCAGTTCGACTGGTCCGAGGATTGGGCAATCATCGGCAACGAACGCACCAAGTTACAGGTGGCACATACAAAGCTCAGCTACTCCAGGGCCTTCATCGTGCGAGCCTATCTCCTGCAGACGCACGAGATGCTGTTCGACGCCCACAATCATGCCTTCCGTGTCTTTGGCGGCGTTCCCCGGCGCGGCATCTACGACAATATGCGGACCGCGATCGACAAGGTCGGCCGCGGCAAGGAGCGCGACGTCAACGTCCGCTTCATGGCAATGGCCAGCCACTATCTCTACGAGCCTGAGTTCTGCAATCCGGCCTCTGGCTGGGAGAAGGGACAGGTCGAGAAGAACGTGCAGGATGCGCGTCATCGACTGTGGCAACCCATGCCGCGCTTTCCATCACTGGAAGCCCTGAACGACTGGCTGGAGCTTCGATGCAAGGAGTTTTGGCACAAGACCCCGCATGGCAAAATGCGCGGCACCATTGCCGATATCTGGGCTGAGGAAGCCCAGGCTCTCATGCCGGCGTCCCGTCTCTTCGACGGCTTTGTCGAATACACCAAGCGGGTCTCCCCAACCTGCCTCGTGCATTTAGAGCGCAACCGCTACAGCGTTCCGGCGTCCTTTGCCAATCGGCCCGTGAGCCTTCGGGTCTATCCGGATCGTGTCGTGGTTGCCGCGGAAGGTTTGATCATCTGTGAGCATCGCCGCATCATCGATCGCTCGCATGATCGGCCAGGACAGACGGTCTACGACTGGCGGCACTATCTGGCTGTCGTTCAGCGCAAGCCAGGCGCCCTACGCAACGGAGCACCCTTTGCCGAACTTCCCGATGCATTCAGGTCGTTGCAGCAGCATTTGCTCAAGAAGCCGGGCGGTGATCGCGAGATGGTCGAGATCCTGGCACTTGTCCTGCAACACGACGAGGAGGCCGTGCTCCTGGCCGTTGAGATGGCGTTGGAAGCCGGTGTTCCTACCAAAACCCATGTGCTGAACCTTCTCCATCGGCTCATCGACGGCAAATTGCTCACGCCCCCGACCATCAGTGCTCCTCAGGCTTTGACGCTCACCAATGAGCCGAAGGCCAATGTCGAACGCTATGATGCTTTGAGGAAGGCCCTGGAGGTGCGCCATGCGTCATAACCCTGCCAGCGGCGCAATCGTCATCATGCTCCGGAGCCTGAAGATGCACGGCATGGCGCAAGCTGTGGGCGAACTCACCGAACAGGGAGCGCCAGCGTTTGAAGCCGCCATTCCGATCCTGTCGCAACTGCTCAAGGCCGAGACGGCGGAACGCGAGGTCAGGTCGACAGCCTATCAGCTCAAAATCGCACGCTTTCCAGCCTATCGCGATCTCAACGGCTTTGACTTCGCCAGCAGCGAGATCAACGAGGCACTCGTGCGGCAGCTTCATCGTTGCGAGTTCGTCGATGAAGCTCACAACATTGTGCTTGTCGGCGGCCCCGGAACAGGCAAAACCCATGTTGCCACGGCCTTGGGCGTGCAGGCCATCGAGCATCATCACAAACGGGTTCGCTTCTTCTCGACGGTCGAGCTGGTCAATGCGCTGGAACAGGAGAAGGCTCAGGGGAGATCCGGCCAGATCGCCAATCGCCTTGTCCATTCCGATCTCGTGATCCTGGACGAACTTGGGTATCTGCCGTTCAGTGCATCAGGTGGAGCATTGCTCTTCCATCTGCTGAGCAAACTCTACGAACGCACCAGCGTCATCATCACCACAAACCTCAGCTTCAGCGAGTGGGCCAGTGTCTTCGGCGACGCCAAGATGACAACCGCCCTTCTCGACAGGCTGACGCATCATTGCCACATCCTGGAAACCGGAAACGACAGCTTCCGGTTCAAGAACAGCTCCGCACACGAGCCTAAAAAAGCGAAGGAGAAAGCCAGAACCTTGACCCTCAACCCCGAACCGAAACATACATGACAGGCGGGTCAAATCTCGGTGGAAATACCGGGTCAGTTCTCAGTGAAAATCAACACATGGCCAACTGCCGTGATCTGCTTCGAATAAGATACGTTGACGCAGGTCAAATCAAGATAGAGACTAATCGGCACAAAGCGATTGTATCAGACGTATCACGGTGGCAGCTTAATGAGACATATTGCATCAAAAAGGCTCATCTCAAGACCTACAATACGCGATCTAGCCTCTGCTGCCGGTGTGTCGGTCGCCACAGTCAACCGCGTGCTCTCGGGAGTTGCCGGTGTTCGAGAGCCGACCCGCGAAGCTGTTCGTGCGGCCGCCGAGGCGATCGATTTCTACGGTGTTGGCGCGATCCAGTCGCGTAACGCTGCTGCCCGGCAGAGGTTTCGGTTTGGCGTGCTGCTGCTGCAACCACACCGACCCTTCTACCAACTTCTGGCCGAAGCTCTGCGATCGGCCGCTGCAAACGTCGATGCGGACGTCGACATAAAAGTCGAACACTTGGAAGACTTATCGCCCGAGAACACCGCTTCTCGTGCGCTCGCACTCGCCCAGACCTGTCAAGCCATTTGCATCACGACAGCTGTCCATCCGACCGTAACCCACGCACTCGAAACCATTCAATCGACGGGAGTGCCCGTCTTTGGCTTGATTTCGCAACTATCGGCTACCGGGCAATTCCCCTACATCGGCCTGGACGATTGGAAGGTTGGTCGCACAGCGGCTTGGGCATTTGCCAATGTTTGTCATGCGCCCGGCAAGCTCGGGATCCTGATGGGAAATCATCGCTACCGCAACCAGGAGATGAACGAGTCCGGTTTTCGCTCGTATTTTCGTGAACATGCTCCGGAGTTTGTTTTGTTGGAGCCACTGTCCACGTTTGAATCATCGGCAATCGCACACGAAATGACCGAGCGCCTGCTGCGCGAACATCCTGATATTTCAGGCTTGTACGTTTCGGGCGGCGGCATCACAGGCGTGATGGCCGCAGTAAGGGCGAGTGGATGGGCGGGCAAGTTGGTTGTCGTGGGATATGAGCTTATGGACGTCACGCGCGCCGCCTTGCTTGACGGCACTCTCACGCTCGTGATCGCCCACCCCCTCCGCCGTCTTGCCGCGGCAACCGTGGATAGCATGATACGCGCCGTCAAAGGCAGTGCCGACCCAAGCAGCTATACGTCAGTCGTTCCATTCGAAATATTTACGAAAGAAAACATCTAACAACTTTCATCGCACCGAGTTACTTCCTCGAAGCAGCGCGACGTTGAGGACTGATGACCGCTTCATTGCTCGCGAGGTCTCTGCCAAGTCCCTCAAGAACGATCGCCGGCTTTGAGCACATAGCCGCAGTCGGCGAACTTCAAGGCAACTTTTCTGTTCTGCCCCACAAGCAGTATAGTCACGCCCTATTTCGTGATTGGTTGACCGACCAGGTCCGATAGTTCGATGAGAACCAGCTGCCAACTAAGACAGAAGATAGGATGCACTCGCAAGAGCATTGATTTTCTACTTTTCGGCATGAAGGCCGCTTCACGTTCTGATCAGGTGCAGGCATGCGAAATGAGCCGGTAGTGCGCAAGGTTTTGCAACCGAGCGGCGGCTGGTTGTCCCGCTGCTTGACCTTCATGCCGGTTTGTCGTCCGGGTGGCCGAGTTCGCAGAACCAGCCGCCGAGATACTTCACCGATGGCTTTGTCGGATCGGGAACGGGTGTTTTCGCCTCGACGGCAGCACGGAATGGCTCGGCACTGTCTTGCGCGATGAACCCCAGATGGTTCGCGCCGCTGTTGTCGACCATCTTCAGCTTGTTGTCGGAGATGCCGAAAGTGATCGTGTGGCCGACACGCGGCGCGGTCAGCGAAGCCTCGATCAAGCGCACGCAGTCGGCGAAGGAAAGGTATGACCACAACATGCGGCGGTCGGCCGGTTCGGGAAAGGACGAGAAGATGCGCAGGCACGCCGTCTCGATGCCGAACTTGTCCCAGTAGAGCCGGCTCAGGCTCTCGACGAAGTTCTTCGACACGCCGTAGAGACTGTCGGGGCGCACCGGCGCGTCGACGCCGATATGGGCTTCGACTTCATGGTAGCCGATGGCATGCACTGAGGAAGCATAGATGACGCGCTTCACGCCATGCTTCCGCGCACCTTCATAGATGTGATAGGAGCCGCGAATACTGGAATCCAGTATCGTCTGCCAATCGCATTCGAGCGGCGCGCCGCCGAAGTGCACGATCGCGTCGCAGTCCTTGGTGGCGGCAATTGTCGCTTCCATGTCGGCGAGATCGAAGACCGCTTCTTCCTCATGCGGGGCAAGATCGCCGAACGGTTCGCGGCCGGCCAGGCGGATCGTTTTTGCCAGCGGTACCAGCCCTTTTCGCAGTTCCGAGCCGAGGCGGCCGGCCGCGCCGGTGATCAGGATGCGTTCGTAATGGGGCATGGTCTACTCCACTTGCGCGACGGCGGTATTGATCCGCGCGATCGCTTCGGCAAGCACCTCCTCGCTGGTGGCGGTGGAGATGCGGAAATAGGGCGAAAGTCCGTAGGCGGCACCTGGTACCGAGGCCACGCGGCCCTCATTCAGCAGATAGGCCGCAACGGCGGTGTCATCTTCGAGCACGATGCCCTTGGGGGTCTTGCGGCCGATCAGGCTGGCGCAGCCGATATAGGCATAGAAGGCGCCCTCCGGCGGCGGCAGCGTCAGGCCATTGATGCGCCTTATGCCATCGACGACCAGATTCCTGCGCGCCTCGAATGCCGCGCGGAACCGGGCCACCTCGTCCTGCGGGCCGTTCAGCGCAGCGACCGTCGCCGCTTGGGCGATCGAGCACACCGAAGTGACTGACTGGCTCTGGATGGTCGCCATTGCCTTGACCAGCGGCGCCGGGCCCGCTGCGTAGCCGACACGCCAGCCGGTCATCGCATAGGCCTTGGCGACGCCGTTGACGATAAGGCTTCGGTCCCGAAGGTCCGGGCAAGCCTTGCCGAACGATACGAATTCACGACCGTCGAAGATGATGTGCTCATAGATCTCGTCGGACAGCACGAGCACCTGCTGATGCCCGGCCAGGACCGCGCCAAGGGCCTTCAGTTCCACCGAGGAATAGACCGCGCCCGACGGGTTGCCCGGCATGTTCAGGAACAGCCATTTGGTCCTCGGCGTGATCGCTCGCTCGAGCAGTTCGGGCGTGAGCTTGAGACCGGTCGCTTCGGGGCATTCGACGACCACAGGCGTGCCGCCCAGCAGCTTGACCATCTCGGGATAGGACACGAAATAGGGCGCCGGCAGGATCACCTCGTCGCCGCTTTCCAGCGTCGCCATCAGGGCGTTGAAGATGATCTGCTTGGCGCCGTTGGCCACGACGATGTCGTCAGCCGTGTAGTCCAAGCCGTTCTCACGCTTGAACTTATCGGCCACCGCCTCGCGCACTTCTGGCGTGCCGGCCGCCGCGGTATACAGGGTCTGGCCCGCTTTGGCGGCCGCATAGGCCGCTTCGGTGATGTGGGCAGGCGTCGGGAAATCCGGTTCTCCGAGCCCAAGGTCGATGACGTCGACGCCCTTTGCCCTCAGCGCCTTGGCGGCCTGGGAGGCTGCCATCGAAGCCGATGGCTTGACCACGGACAGGCGTGAGGAGATGTAGCTCATTTGCCGTCCTCCGTAACATATCCCCTGGATTGGTCCTGCGCCCTCGCCTCCGCGCCACGCTTGGCCGGATCGCCATAGCCGCCGCCGCCCGGCAATTCCAGTATCAACCGGCGGCCGGCCGGTACATGCTGCCAGCCCTTGGGCCGCATCTGCGTGCCATCGTCCAGCCTGACCACGCCCGCGACGCCGGCCTTTCCACCGTTGCGCCCGTGGGCAGGGTGATTGACGCGGTCGAACATGGCCGAGAAGTCGAACTCGTGGCCTTCGGTCGCGGCGATCTCGATAACCTGCCCCAGACCACCACGGAATTCGCCGTCGCCGCCGGAATTGGGGCGCAGCTCCTTGCGCCAGATGACGATCGGACCGGTATGCTCCGTCGCTTCGATCGGCATTGTATGGACGCCGGAAGGGAAGGCCGTCGCCGACAGGCCGTCGAGGCCGGGCCGCGCGCCCATGCCACCGGAGTTGAACATCAGCACTTCGGCGCGACGGCCCAGACCGCCAGCGGCCGGCCGCACCGAGATGTGGATGTTCCACAGCGCGCCGGCACCTTCCGAAAGGATCGTCCCGGGCAACGCCTTGGAAATCGCTCCCAGCACGAGATCGGGAACCATGTGTCCGAAGATATGCCGCAGCGCCACGGGCGCCGGCCGCACCGCGTTCAGGATATTGACCGGCGACGACACGGTGAAGAAGGCAAGCGAGGCGGCATTGTTCGGGATGTCGGGCGCCACCACGCATTTCAGGGCGTAGCAGGCATAGGCCTTGCTGTAGATGATCGGGCAGTTGATGCCCCACCGGCTCATCGGGTCGGTGCCGGTGAAATCGACTTCGACGCTGTCCTCGCGAACCGTAACAGCTGCCGCGAGCTTCACCGGCTTGTCGTAGCCATCAGTCACCAGCTCGTTGGACCAGGTTCCCTTCGGCAGTGCCTTGATGCGTTCGGCCATGGCGTCGCGGGTTCGCGAAAAGATGAACTCGCCGAGCCCGTCGAGAGACGTCAGGCCGATCTCCTTCATCATGTCGACCAGGCGCCGGTGCCCGACTTCGTTGCAGGCGGCGAGCGAGTAGAAATCACCGACGACCTGGTTCGGCTCGCGGACATTGGCACGAAGGATCCTGACGAGGTCGAGATTGACCTTGCCCTTCTCCGCGAACTTCATGATCGGGATCTGGATGCCTTCCTCGTAGACAGACTTGGCGTCGGCGCCAAAGCCGCGCCCGCCGACATCGACGACATGGGCAGTACAAGCGAAGAATGCCACGAGTTCGCCGTTCAGAAACGACGGCGACACCATGGTGATGTCATGCAGGTGGCCGGTGCCAAGCCAGGGATCGTTGGTGACGTAGGTATCGGCCTCGAACATATTGTCGCGCGGGATTTCGTTCATGAAATGCTGCACTGCCTCGGCCATGGTGTTGACATGGCCGGGCGTGCCGGTGACCGCCTGTGCCAGCATCTGGCCGCTGGGATCGAACACGCCCGCCGACAGGTCGCCGGACTCGCGCACGGAGGTCGAGAAGGCCGTGCGCAGCAAGGTGAGCGCCTGCTCCTCGACCACCGAGATCAACCGGTTCCACATGACCTGCATGCGGATTTCGCTGATGTCACTCATGCCTGGCTGCCTTTGCGGATCAGAAGGATGGCGCCGTCGCTCTGGATAACGGCGTCGAAGCTTGTGGTGACGACGGTGGAGGTTTCGCGCTCGACGATGACCACCGGGCCCGCCACACGATCGCCGGCACAGAGCAGGTCTCGTTCGACGATGCCATAGGTGCGTGGCTCGCCGCTGGCCGGGTCGAATACCGCCCGGGTCGTGGCCGGCTCATTGGTGCGGTGGCCCGTCGTCAGATCGTGCCGGGCGGTGGTGGGCCGAACATCCGTGGCCTTGACCGACCAGGTAACGATCTCGATTTCCAGCCCGTCCAGCCCTTCGATGGCGCGACCGAAGAAGCGCTGGTAGTTCGCCTCGAACAGATCCTTGAGGGTGGTGGCGGCATCGTCGCCGAACGGCTTGTCCGGCAAGGGCACGGGGATCTCCCAGCCCTGGCCGGCGTAGCGCATGAAGGCGGTGATTTCGCAGACGATCGTGCCGCTGGCGCCGGTCCGCACGAAGCCCTCGGCGGACGCCTTGAGCTCGCCAAGCAAGGCGTTGACCTCGGCAGGCTTGAATTGCGAAAGCCGCGTGAGCCTGGATGCCAGAGCCTCGTAGCCGAAGGGAGCCTTGAGGAAGCCGATCGCCGAGCCGACGCCTGCCCCTTTGGGAACGATGCACCGGTCGATGCCGAGTTTTTCGCAGAGCCTTGCTGCGTGCAGCGGTGCCGCGCCGCCGAAGGCGATCATCAGATTGTCGGAAATGTTCTTGCCGTTCTCGACGGCATGGACGCGAGCGGCATTGGCCATGTTCTCGTCGACCACCTCGCAGATGCCGAAGGCCGTCGAAATGGCATCGAGCGACAGGCGCGCGCCCAGATCGCGCAGGATGGCCAGTTCGGACGCAGACGTGTCGAGCCGGATGGCGCCGCCGGCGAAGTTGTCGGGATCGAGCTTGCCAAGTACCAGATCGGCGTCGGTGATCGCCGGACGCCTGCCGCCGCGGCCATAGCACGCCGGGCCCGGCTCCGATCCAGCACTTTCCGGCCCGGTCTGGATGCGGCCCATGGCATCGACCCAGGCAATCGAGCCGCCACCGGCGCCGATCTCGATCATCTCGATCACGGGAATGGAGATCGGCATGCCGGAGCCCTTGCAGAAGCGATAGGTGCGCGCCACTTCGAATGTTCTGGCGGTGCGCGGCACATAGTCCTCGATCAGGCAGATCTTGGCGGTCGTGCCGCCCATGTCATAGGATACGACCTTCTCCAGGCCGAAGCGCCTGGCGATGTCGGCGGCAAAGATTGCGCCGCCCGCCGGGCCGGACTCGACCAGCCGCACGGGGAATTCCGAGGCGGTTTCCACCGAGATCAGGCCGCCGCCGGAATGGATCATGAAGACCGGGCATGCGGCGCCCATTTCCTTCAGGCGTATCTGCAGGCGGGCGAGATAGTCCGCCATCTGCGGCCGCACATATGCGTTGGCGCAGACCGTGTTGAAGCGCTCGAACTCACGCATCTGCGGCGATACTTCACCGCTGACCGAAATCGGAATGTTCAGCTTCCGAGCGAGAATTTCGCGGGCTCGGAGCTCGTGAGCCGGGTTGGCATAGGAGTGGATGAAGCCGATAGCCACCGAGCCGAAACCGCCGGCCGCAATCCGTCCGGCGATATCTTCCAGCGCTGCTTCGTCGAGCGGCTGCAGTTCCTGGCCCTGGGCTCCGATCCGGCCCTTGACCGTAAAGCGGTCCTCGCGCGGGATCAGCGGCGGCGGCAGTTGGAGATTCAGATCATACTGCTCGAAGCGGTTCTCCGTGCGCATCTCGATCACGTCGCGAAAACCTTCGGTCGTGACCAGTGCGGTCTTCGCGCCACGGCGCTCGATAAGCGCGTTCGTCGCCAGCGTGGTGCCGTGGATCACGATGTCGACGTCCGCCAGCGAGATACCGGCGTCGCGCACGACGATCTCGATGCCGTCGAGGATGGCCTGCTCGGGCGCGGCATAGTTGGTCAGGATCTTGGTCGAGAAGATCGTGCCACGCACATCAAGTGCGATATCGGTGAAGGTGCCGCCGATATCCGCGCCGAGACGGATGTCATTTGCCGTACTGGTCATGCGTTGGCCTTCTGCGAAGCGAGCGCTGCTTCGCGCATCTGGGACAGGGTCTGGCGCGGCGTGAGGGCTTCCGGGGAAATATCCAGCTCCAGCACCGCGCCGGTCATGGACGCGAGCGCCCTGCCGAAAGCGCCGGCGAAATCAGCGGTCGCGCCGACCCGCTCGGCGTGGAAGCCGTAGGCCCGGGCGATGCCGACGAAATCCGGATTTTCGATCGTAGTTCCCGAAACGCGCGCCGGATAATGCCGCTCCTGATGGGCGCGGATGGTGCCGTAGATGCCATTGTTCAGGATGAGAACGATCGGCTGCGCCCCGGCTTGCATCGCGGTCCCCAACTCCTGGCAGTTCATCTGGAAATCACCGTCGCCGGCAAAGCAGACCACGGTGCGGCCGGGAAACGCGACCTTGGCCGCGATTGCCGCCGGCAGGCCGTAGCCCATGGCGCCGGATTGCGGCGCAAGCAGCCGTGCCTTCGGCCCGAACTTGAAGAACTTGTTTGGCCAGACGGTGAAGTTGCCGGCGCCGTTGGTCAGGATGACGTCGTCGGGCAGCGTCTCGCGCAACCAGCGGCTGACCTCGACCATGTCGACGGGGCCAGGCTGGGCCGGCGCCGTGAATGTGCCTTCGTAGCTTTGGCGCGCCTGTGACCGCCACTCGGCCCAGTCGCCCTTCACCGGCGACAACGCTTTGGCGAAGGTGTTCGGCCCGGCATGAATGCCGAGCGAAGGCACATAGATCTTGCCGATCTCGCGATCCGACCCATGGACATGGATCAGCCTCTGCTTCGGCTCCGGCACGGACAGCAGCGTATAGCCGTCCGTCGTCATCTCGCCAAAGCGCACATTGATCGCCAGGATCACGTCGGCGTCGCGGATCAGTTTCTTGACATGGGGAACCATGCCGACGCCCGCCTCGCCGACGAAGACCGGCGAGCCATTGTCGAACTGATCCTGGAAGCGAAACGCGGCGACGACCGGAATGTCGGAGGATTCGGCGAAAGCCTGCAGCGCGGCACGCCCTTGCGCCGACCAGTTGGCGCCGCCGATCAGGATGACCGGCCTGCGGGATGCGGCAAGCATCGACCGGGCCTCAGCCAGGGCATCGGCATCAGCGGCGGCCTCGAACACCCTGGCCGGCCCGCTGAGTGCTGCGACATCGGTCAGCGTCGTCAGCATGTCTTCGGGCAAAGCGATCACCACCGGGCCGGGCCGCCCGGTGAGCGCCGTCGTCCAGGCCCGGGCAACAATTTCCGGCAGGCGCCCGACATCGTCGATCTCGACCGCCCATTTCGCCATCGTGCCAAACACGGCGCGGTAGTCGATTTCCTGGAACGCTTCGCGGCCTCTCATATCGGTACCGACCTGGCCAACAAAAACGATCATCGGCGAACTGTCCTGCATCGCCGTGTGCACGCCGATGGACGCATTGGCAACGCCCGGCCCGCGCGTCACGAAGCAGATGCCCGGAGAGCCCGTCAACTTGCCATAGGCCGAGGCCATGAACGCAGCACCGCCTTCATTGCGGCAGAGCACGTAGTCCAGCCTTCCAGCTGTGTCGTGCAGCGCATCCAGCACGGCCAGGTAGCTTTCCCCCGGCACGCCGAAGCTCTTGCTTGCGCCGAGCGCCAGCAGGCACTCGACTAGAAGCTGGCCCCCATTGCGCATCATCCATCCACTTCCTGTTGGCCCTGACGAAACGCCAGGGCGGATTGCAGCCGAACCTGCACTTTGGGGCCTCGCGGCGAAATCAAGAAATCCCGTTCATTGGAAAGTTCTTCTTTCCCAAGGATTCGCAAACGATGACGCCAGGGTTCATCATTCCCAGCGGGTCCAGGGCATGTTTCAGCCGGGCCATCAGGTCCCGTTCGACGGGACTGCGATTGCGGTCGGCCAATGCGATCTTTGCCCGGCCGAGGCCATGCTCAGCGGCGAAGCTGCCGTTCATATCGGTGGCGAGCGCCGCCAGTGCCTGTGCGATCTCCGGCGCCTTGCCGTCGAAATCGGCACGACCTGCCGGCGGCGACAAATTGTAGTGGATGTTGCCGTCGCCCAGATGGCCGAAGGGATTGATGCGCACGCCGGACAGTATGCCCTGGCAGAGCGCCTGCCCCTTGTCGATGAACTCGGCGATGCGGCCGACCGGCACGGAGATGTCGTGCTTGAGCTGCTCGCCCTCCAACCGCTGGCCCTCAGGCTGTTCTTCCCGCAGGCGCCAGAAATGGGCTCGCTGCGCGTCCGACATGGCCAGAGCTCCGTCCATGATCAGCCCTCGCTCCATCCCCCATTCCAGAGCCGACGCCAGGATTTCATCCAGCGGCACGCGCGTGGAGTTTGACGTCAGTTCCACGAGCAGATGAACATCGCCCCGGCTTTCCAGCGGAAAGCTCAGGCCGGGTAAATGCTTCAACGCAAGCGAAAGTCCGAAATCGCAGAAGAATTCAAGACCGGAGAGGAATTCACCCGCCTCCCCCCGCAGATACGTGCCGAAGGCAACCGCGGCGGCGCTGTCGCCTAAGGTGAGAAGCGCCGTCGCCCGCTGCCTGGGCGCTGGAGAGAGCTTCAGGACCGCACGTGTGACGATGCCTAGCGTGCCCTCCGCGCCGCAAAACAGCTTGCGCAGTTGATAGCCGGCATTGTCCTTCTGCACCGCCCGCAATCCGTTCCAGATGGAGCCGTCAGGCAGCACGACCTCCAGGCCGAGGACGAGGTCCTGCATCATGCCATGGCGCAACGCATGGCTACCGCCGGCATTGGTGCCGATCAGCCCGCCGATCCGCGCGCTCCCTTCGGCACCCAGATGCATGGGAAAGACCAGGCCATGCGGCGCCAGCGCATCATGCAGCGCGGACAGGATGACGCCAGCCTCGACGACAACCGAGCCGCTTGCCGCATCAGGTTCGCCGATCGCCGCCATGCGCGAAAGCGACAGGATGATGCCTCCGGCTCGTTCGACGACGGCGCCGCCGCACAGGCCGGTATTGCCTCCCTGCGGCACCACGTTCATCCCTGCGTCGCAGCAGAGCGTCACAATTTCGGCGACCTGCGCCGTGGTGATCGGCCGGGCCACGCCAAGCGGAGCGATGCCGTAGCGCTTCAGCCAGTCCTGGCGATAGGGCTCGGCCTCTTCTCCCGAAAGCCAGCCTTTCGGGCCGAGCATTTGGGCCAGCGCGGCGGCAGGATCAGTCATGTCTACCCCATCAATGGTCAAGCACTTGCGACAGGAACTGGCGCGTCCGCTCGTTCCGCGGCGTGGTGAAAAAGGTTTCCGGCGGCGCCTCCTCGACGATCTCGCCGCTGTCCATGAAGACGACCCGGTCCGCCACGCGGCGCGCAAAGCCCATCTCGTGGGTCACGCAAATCATCGTCATGCCTTCGGAGGCTAGCGTAACCATGACGTCCAGCACCTCGGAGACCATTTCCGGATCGAGAGCCGAGGTCGGCTCGTCGAACAACATGATCTGCGGCTGCATGCAAAGAGCGCGCGCTATCGCAACCCGCTGCTGCTGACCACCGGACAATTGGCCGGGATATTTCATGGCCTGCTCGGGAATGCGCACCTTTTCCAGATAGCGCCGGGCCGTTGCCTCGGCTTGCGCTCGTGGCTGCTTGCGCACGATCATGGGGGACAGCATGCAGTTCTCCAGCACCGTCATGTGCGGAAACAGGTTGAAATGCTGGAACACCATTCCGACCTCGCGCCTGATCTCGTCGATGTTGCCGACGTCGTCGTTGAGTTCGGTGCCGAGTACGGCGATCCGGCCGCCATTGTGCTGCTCGAGGCGGTTGATGCAGCGGATCATGGTGGACTTGCCGGATCCGGAGGGTCCGCAGACGACGATCCTCTCTCCCCGCTCCACGGCAAGGTTTACCCTCCGCAGCGCGTGGAACGTACCGTAGTACTTGTCGAGGTTTTCGATGCGGAGCGCCGGCCCACCGGGTTCGGTCGAATTGCCTGATATCACTTGCGCGCTTCCTTACCGTTCGCTGATCGACATGCGGCGCTCGAGAAAGGCGCCATAGCGGGACAGGCTAAAGACGAAGACGAAGTAGATGAAGGCGATGAAGGCGTAGACCTCGACATAGGCGAAGCGCCATTCGCCGGTTCCGTAAGCGGCATTGCCGGAAGCCAGTATCTCGAAGAAGCCAACGATGATCACCAGTGAGGTCTCCTTGAACGAGATGACGAACTGGTTGATGGTGGCCGGCAGGGCGTTGCGCATGGCCTGCGGCAGAAGGATGCGGCCGATGCGTTGCCAATAGCGCATGCCAAGCGCCATGGCAGCCTCCTCCTGTCCTGTCGGAACGCCCTGCATACCGCCGCGCACGATCTCCGCCTGATAGGCGGAGAAGAACAGGGCCGAGCCCAGGATCACCCGGTACAGCTTGTCGCCCTGCAGCCATTGCGGCAGCGCGAACGGCAAAACCACTGCAAATGTAAAGAGGATCGATATTAGCGGAAGCGAGCGGACCCCGTCGATGATGAGGCCGGTGGTGCGGGAGATCCAGGGCAGTTCCGACCGGCGCAGCAAAGCCAGGCAGATCGCCAGCGGGAAGCCGACCAGGCAGGTCGTCACGAAGATGAAGAGGGTGAGTGCCAGTCCTCCCCACGCTTCCTCGCCGACATGGGCGAGACCAAACACACCGCCTTTCATTAACACGTAGAAAAGGGCCGTTCCGGCGCCCCATACGAGCGCAATTCGACGGCCCGTCCAGAATGCCGGGATGCAGCTCAGCACCGTCATGACCACCACGACCACACAGGCCAGGGCCGAGCGCCATTGTTCTTCGTAGGGATAGAGGCCGAAGAAGATGATCCGCCATCTGGCAGCAATGACCGACCAGCAGGCTCCCGCTGCCGCCTGGCAGGCTTCCGGCCCGCCGCTGGTCGTGAAGACAGCCGAGAAAACCGCCCAGTTCAGGAGCTTCCAGGCCAGGAAGACCATGATCGTCAGGCAAGCCAGCGACAAAACTGCCTGAAGCGGCGTCGCAAAGAAGCGTCGCCTCAGATCCTCGAGCCTGCCGGGAGCGGGTGGAGCGACAACGACCGTCTCCATTTCTCAGCTCCTCAGTTGATTGCCCTTGAGGGCGATTGCTTTGTTGATGCGATTGAAGACGGCGGCAAGGCTGAGATTGATGGCGAGGAAGCCTGCCATCAGGATGCCGATCGCTTCGAGAGTCTGGCCGGAATGGTTGATCGTCAGCGCCACGATCATGAAGAAGTCGGTGAAGCCCACCGCGATGCCCATCGTGGTCGCCTTCATCAGCCAGACGTACTGGTTGGCGAGGATCGGGAGCATGGCGCGCAGCGCCAGCGGGAGCCGCACCAGCGTGAAGACGCGCCAGGGACTGAGGCCCAGGGAAAGTGCTGCCTCGACCTGACCCTTGCCGACAGACTTGAAGCCTCCGCGTACGATCTCCGCGATGTAGGAGCCGCCATAGATCGCGATGGCGATGGCGAGTGTGGCGAACTCCGGTGGAATGCGCAGGCCGCCCCACAAATTGAGCCCTTGCAGCGCCGGGAAGTCCAACAGCGGCAGATCCGGCAAACGTCCAACGGCCAGACAGATAGCCGCGCAGACCAGTGCCGCTGCCGCGGCGGTAAATTGGATGGCGCGCCGCTGGCCGATCGGTTGGCTAAGGCGCGACGTCCTGCCCAGCCAGGCCGGCAGCACGATGGCCGCGACCACAGCCAAAGTGGCTGCGGCAAACGCCGCATTGCCGACATTGGGAAACGGGATGTAGAGCCCCCGGCTGGTGAGCAGAAAGCCCCAGGCTTCATGCGCGCTGCGCGGTGTCGGCAAGTGTGTGATGATCGCGTACCAGAAGAAGACCTGGAGGATCAGCGGGATGTTGCGGAAGATGTCCACATAGGTGCGGCCGAGCAGCCGCGCCAAGTCGTTCGAGGACGTCCGCGCCAAACCCACGATCGTTCCCACGATCGTCGCCAGCATCAGGCCGACGCTGCCCAGAAACAGCGTGTTGATGATGCCGATGAGGAAGTACCACCAATAGGGATCGTTGGCCGTGGCGGGCAGCAGCGAGAAATTGACATCCCAACCCGTCGACTTGAACAGGAAGTCGAATCCGGAGGTGATCCCTTGCGCGGCCAGGTTCCGGCGAGCGATCACGATACCGGCAAGCACCAGCGCGGCGATCGAGCCGACATACAGGACCTGCAACAGCGTGTTGCGGACCTTCTGATTTCTCAGCAGGCTGACCATCCAAAGATCCTTGCCGAATTGTCGCCGGCTCCACCCGACAGGAGCCGGGCGGAGCTCAGAGCGGGATGCGTTAAGAACGGATCAGTCGATCACCAGCGGGAACAAGACACCGCCATTGTTCCACAAATTGGTCAGTTCGCGGTCCATCTTGTAGGGCGAGTCCTTGCCGAGGTCGCGCTCGAAGATTTCGCCGTAATTGCCGACGTTCTTGATCACCTTGTAGGCCCAGTCGTCATCGAGGCCGAGACCCTTGCCCATGCCTGGCGTGACGCCGAGAAACTTGGCGACCTGAGGCGAAGTCGGCTTGGCCTTGATCTCGTCGACGTTCTTGGAGGTGATGCCTTCCTGCTCGGCGAAGATCAGGGTGCTGAGCGTCCAGTTGGCGATGTCGACCCAATTGTCGTCGCCTTGCCGCATGATCATGACTTCAGGCTCGACGGCGAGCACGTCAGGCAGGATGACATGGTCTTCGACCTTGCCCTTGGCGATGCGCGCAATGGCCAGAGTCGGCCCCCACTGCGCATAGAGATCGCAGCGTCCGGAGAAGTAGGCTTGCTCGAGTTCTTCCGTCTTTTCGATGAGCACGGGCTCGAGCTTGATGCCAAGCTTGGCCGTATAGGCCGCGACCTGCTGTTCCTGCGACGTTCCGGCGGGGATGCAGATCGTGCCGCCGGCGGCATCCTTCAGCGACTTGAGATTGAGCTCCTTGTGCGCCATCACCTTGGTCGTGCCGAGGTAATAGGAGGTGGAGAACTGCAAGCCCAGCTCCGTGTCGCGGCTGAGCGTGCCGCCAGATGCCTTGATGATGATGTCGACATCGCCCGATTGAAGCGATGGCCAGCGCTGCGCCCAGCTGATTGGCACGATCTTCAGCTTTGCCGGATCGCCGAACACGGCCGTTGCCACGGCTCGGCATAGGTCGATGTCCATGCCCTTCCAGTTGCCCTTGTCGTCCACTTCGGCGAAGCCGAGATAGGATCCGTCATGGCCGGTACAATTGAGCACGCCGCGAGCCTTGACGGTCTCGAGCGTCTTGCCGCCAGCTGCTTCTGCCGGCGCCGAAATCTGGACAAGGCTGAGCACTAGGGCGACAGCCGCCCCCCATTTGATCATTTTCACGTTGATGTCTCCACTGTTGAGGTTGTTTGGTTCTTGTTTTTGGAGGTCCGAAACAAGCTTTCGGAACTCAGTCGCGAAGCCGCTCCTAGTCGGAAAGCGGGGTCGGTTTCGGCAGGGAGGAAATCTTCAGATCGCTTCCCCAGTCCTGCTGGGCGAGCCATCGATGAAGAGCGGCGACCGCCTTCACGCGCAGGTGCCCGCGCGGGACGATCAGGTAGAATCCAGGGACCTCCTCCGGCCTCATATCAGCAAGGGCTTCGCGGCCAACCGGCGCGACCAGCGCGCCCGACCTCAGATCTTCCTCGGCGTCGATGACGGAGACCAAGCCCACGCCGATGCCTTGCAAGGTCGCACGGCGCATGGTTGCCGCATCGTCGAAGCTGATGCTTCGGTTGCCATCCGTCTGCTCGACGGCAAGATGCCGTAAAATGTCTGGCCAAAGGCGCTTCGACTTGACGGTGTCCAGCAACGTGAACAGTGTCAGGTCCTGCGCCGACTTGATCTTCTCGCCGATGGCCGGAGTGCAGCAGATGACCTTCGGATCCGGCACCAGCAGCGTGGTCTCGTAGTCCGGCCATTTGCCGTAGCCCCACTGGACGGTCATATCGATGTCGTCGCGTCCGAAATCGGGCAGGTCGACCATCGTCGTCAGGCGCAGATCGGCGCCCGGCAGAATCTCGCGAAACAGGGAAAGGCGCGGCAGCAGATAGTGGGTGGCGAAGTAAGGGCTCGCATTCAGGTTGATGCGGTCCCGGTAGTTCGACTTGGTGACGCGGCGAACGCCTTCCGAGAACTCGTCAAATCCGGCTTTGACATAGTGCGAGAGAAGGATGGCCGACTCTGTCAATTCGACCGACCGGCCCTTGCGCTCGAACAGCGTCACCTGAAGCGTATCCTCCAGAAGCTTGATCTGCTGTCCGACGGCCTGCGGCGTGACCAGCAATTCATCTGCCGCCTGCCGAAAGCTCCTGTGCTGCGCGACGGCGTGGAAAACGCGAAGCGCATTGAGCGACGGAAGGCGCAGCTTGCCGGTCATCGAAAATTCCGCTCCTTCACGCTAGGGGCCTCCTTGGTCACGCAATGCGCGGTGCTCAAGCGTATATGTAACCACCTGATACGATTACGTTTTCTCCGGTCATATAGGTGTTCTTGGGACCACCGGTCATCAGCACCCATTCGGCAATCTCGGCGGGCTCGGCGCCGCGGCCGAGCGGGCTCGCCTTGGCCAGTTCCTCCAGGAAGCCGAGGGCTTTTGCCTTCTCCGTGGCCATGCCGGCCGGGGCTACCGAATTCACCAGGATCCCGTGCTTTGCCACGTCATGAGCGAAGGAGCGGGTAAGGCTGACCACCGCGGCCTTCGTTGCCGCATAGTGGGCGTTCTGCGGATGCGCCTTGAACGCGTCGACCGAAGTCAGGTTTACGATGCGCCCGCGAACATGGCTCTTCGGCTCCTGCGATTGCATGTGGCGAACGGCAGCCACCATCATGTGGTAGGTGCCTTTGATGTTGATGCCATTGGAGGCATCCCAATCGGCGTCGGAAATCTCGAGGATCGGGCGGCGAGGGTAGATTGCGGCGCAATTGATCAATGTGTCGATGCGCCCGAGCTGCGTAACGATGGCGTCGAAGGCGGCGTGGCACTGAGCGCCGACCTGGATGTCGCACGCAGCAGCCGCGGTCGGCAAGCCCTTGGCCCTTGCCGGTGCGAGTGCGGACTCGGCAGCTTCCTGGTTGATGTCGATGATGCCGATCTTCGCAGCCCCGGCGTCTACAGCCATCCCAGCCAAAAGAGCGCCGAGGCCGGCACCGCCGCCAACGATCAGAACGGAAAGATCCTTCATTCCAGTTTTCCTTACTTGGTGCCGCTCGGCGAAGTTGGCCAAGTCGGCATGATGTCGAAACGGGTAACGTCGGCCCATGCCGGCAGGGCGAGCACCGCGACGACCATCCTGGCCACGTCATCAGGCTGCACCACCTTGCTGGCGTACATGGCCGCGCGCGCCTTGGCGTCGAGTATGTCCTGGTAGAGCTGCGTCTCGACACGGCCGGCGACGATCTCGGTGACGCGTATGCCTGATGGCGAAAGGTCGGCGCGCAGCGCGGCGGCAAAGCCCGATATCGCCGCCTTGGTGGCTGAATAGACGGCAATGTTGGAATATGGCGCGTGGCCCGCAGTGGAGCCGGTGAACAATACGTGGCCGGACTGCCGCTCGCGCATCTGCGGGACAACGAGGCGGGTGAGCAGGATTGCCGCGCTGAGATTTACCTCCAGCGTGGTGTCGATGTCGGCGATTTTCATATCGGCAAAATTGCCCAGCGGCGGCATGATCCCGGCATTGTTGATCAGCACGTCGATGGTCAGATCCGCCAGAACCGCTTCCAGCGCCTCGCGGTCGGTGACGTCGACGGCAATGGGCACAATGGCAGACCGCTCGGCCTGCAATTCCTTGAGCGCGGCCTGGCTGCGCCCGACCGCATAGACTTCATAGCCGGCGTCGCTCAGTGCGATCGCGATGGCCCGCCCTATGCCGCTCGTAGCACCTGTGATGAAGGCTGTCGTCACGTGGGCGTTCCTGATTGCTCGGTTTCAGTTTGCGGCCGGGATCGATGCCGCGAAACCAAGAAAATCAGCAAATAGGAAAGATAAACTTTCGAAATCCCTCTCAGCCTCTGAAACTTCTTGCGGCACCCATACGATCGCGGAAGCCGCAAACCCAAGGAAACGCCAGAAAAATGGCGCCCTCAACACGAAGAGAGCGAGTGCTGACGGCCGGTAGAACAAAAAACAAGGCTTTCGCATCGCGTGGCTGAACTGGCCCAGACGCCTGCGCATGCGAATGAAATCGGCGGGCGTTATCCGCCTGTCTGAACAGGCCTTTTCATGTCGGAAAAGAGAGAGGCGGCAGCCGCCTTCTGCTCGGCCTCCGTTGTGGCGACGCCCGAAGCCCGTGCCAAGGCTCGCACGCGCCCGAGGCTGTTGTGCAGGTGCTTGCGCATGGCTTGGCGCGCAGCCCGAGCGTCCTGCCTTTCGATGGCGTCGACAATGGTTTTGTGTTCGTTATGAATGCGCGCGTAGTAGCTGTCCTTGAGCGCGGGCGTAACCACGTAGCCCAGTTGAAAGCGTGGAACGATCATCGGCCTGAGGTAACTCAGGAAACCATGGATGAATTCATTGCGTGCCGCCTTGGCGATCGCCAGGTGGAAATCGTAGTCGTAGTGGATCTGGACGACAGCGGGATCCGCCTGCTCGGCGTCGACCTGTTCCATCAGGGCACGGATAGCACTCGCCTCCGCGTCGGTTCGCCGTTCGGCGCAGAGCCCGGCGGACTCCACCTCGACGCTCAGTCTGAGTTCGAGCAAGGCGATGGTTTCCGGCAAGGTTCTGAGCGCCTCGTCGGGTATCGAGAAATTGCGTGGCGCCGGCGTTTCGCTGACGAACATGCCGCGTCCCTGCTGCGGCACCACCAGGCCTTCGGAGCGCAGCCGCGCCACTGCTTCCCGCACCACCGTCCGGCTGACGTCGTATTCGGCGCAAAGCTCCGCCTCGGTCGGCAATTGCGCACCGGGCAGCAGCGATCCTGAACGGATCTTTTCAGACAGGCTCTCCGCCACGACGGTGGACAGCGGCTTGCGCTTCGTCATCAGTCTCCCTCTCGCCAGATTCGGGATGATGCCCGAACCGACTGGACCATTCAAACCGCCGCGGTGACGATCAGCTCGACCAGCATGCCGGGCTTGGCCATCCGTCCTTCACCGGAAGAGCGCGCCGGTGCATGCTCCTTCGGCATCCAGGCATCCCAGACCGTGTTGACCTCATCGAAATCCCTGATGTCGTCCAGCCACATCTGCACGTGAAGGATCCGGGACTTGTCCGTGCCTGCCTTGGCCATCAGCGCATCGATCTTGCCGAGCACCTCGCGCATCTGGTCGGCCGCGGACTGGCCGGGTCTGGCGACCTGGCCGGTGAGATAGAGCGTGCCATTGTGGATGACGCCGTGGTGGATGCGGGTATCGAAGTCGAAGCGCTGGATATTGCTCACTGGATTGTCCTTGTCAGATTGCCGGCGTCTGCCGGATGGGGTTGCCCTGCAGGTACTGCGCGTAAGGCGCCTGAACGAGCCAGCCGGCATCGACAGGCAAGGTCACGCCGGTTATCGACGCGGCGCGGTCCGAGCAGAGGAACAGTGCCGCCTCGGCAACGTCGCGCGGCTCGACGAAGCGGCGCAGCGCCGTGGTGGCCTGGATCGCCTCGGGATTGCGTTCGCCCTTGGCGATCCTGGCCTTCAACCCATCGGAAAGCGTGTAGCCGGGCGCCACCGCATTCACGCGCACGCCATGCGGGCCGAGTTCGGCCGCCAGGATCTGGGTCAGGGCCAGGACCGCATGCTTGCCCGGCGTGTAGGCCGGCAGAGACAGCGGCGCGAAAGAGGCTAGCGAGCCGACATTCAGGATCGCGCCGCGCCTGGCGGCCGACATCAGCCGGCCGAAAACCTGGCAACCCAGCAGCGTTCCGCGATAGTTGACCCGCCACATCTTCTCGTCTTCGTCGAGATCCTGGTCGAGGACATGCTGGCCGCTCTGCAGGATGCCGGCGCAGTTGACGACGACATGCGGCGTGCCGAACACAGCGCTGACGGCCTGCGCTAGCGCCTCCACCGAGCCCACGTCGGCGACATCGGTCTGGACAAACAAAGCGCGCGGTGCGCCCGCCGTCTCGCAGGCGTTGGCCGCCTCCTTGCCGCGTATCGCGTCCCTGCCTGCGACGACCACATGGTAGCCGTCCTCGGCGAAGCGCGTCGCGATCGCGCGTCCGATGCCGGAAGTGCCGCCGATGATGACGGCGGTCAGTGTCTCAGCCATGGCTGCGATCCTTCCGCTCGATGTCGAAGAAAGCGGACATTGCTTCGACCTGGAAATCCATCATCGGGCGCCCCGGCTGGATGCGGCAGCCGATCTCCTTCGCTGCCTTGAGCAGCGCCGTCTCGGCCGGGTCCATGATGATGTCGACGACCGTCATGTCCGGAGTCAGCTTGGTCGCATCCATAGGCAGCGGATCGTTGGCCTTCAGCCCAGAAGGCGTCGCGTTGATCGCCATGTCCATGCCAGACGGATCGGGTTGGCCGACTTCGATACGGCATTTTGGAAACGCCTTGCTGACGAGCGAAGCGAGCTTCTCCGCGCGGGCACTTTCGATGTCGGCCAGGCGGATCTCCGCAGCGCCCTCTTCGGCCAGACAGTAGGTCAGCGACGCGCCGGCGCCGCCGGCGCCGACCTGGAGGATGCGACGGCCGGCAATCTGATGCCCGCCCGCCTTGAGACCTTCGATGAAGCCGACGCCGTCGAAATTGTCGGCGTACCAGCTTCCATCCGGCAGCCGGCGGACCGAATTGGCGCTTTGGACTCGTGCGGCGCGGTCGTGGGCGGCGGAACACTTGTGGTAGACCGCGATCTTGTAGGGCACCGAGATGATCACGCCGCGGATGTTCTCGGCCGCCGTGATGCCGGCCCAGAAGGTTTCGAAATCCTCCGGCCGACAGCTCAACGGTACCATGAGGCTGTCGAGGCCCTTCTGCTCGAAGATCTCGTTGAATATGCCGGGGCTCTTGGCATGTGCCACTGGATGGGCCAGCATCACGAAGATGTCGGCCTTGCCGGTTCCGCGCATCGGCTCACTCCTTTTCTTTTGACTGTTCATGATCGCTCAGGACTTTGGGCGCCCCGGACGTATCTTGCAGCGAATTAATGTCATATGATATAGGACATCATACAAATTTCAATGGACCGTCTTTCACGGGAGACCGATCGCAAAAATGCAGGAGCGCCGCAACACATTGAAGGCCGCCATGGCGGCAGGCCGGGCTCACATCGGCATCTGGTGCTCGCTAGCCTCGGCCCTGACCACTGAGATCGTCGCGGGCTCCGGAGCCGGCTGGGTGCTGATCGACGGCGAGCACAGCCCCAACCATCTGCGCAGCATCATGGCGCAGCTGCAGGTGATGGGCGGCTTCGACAGCGAGGCGGTGGTGCGGCTACCCTGCGACGACGCCAATTTGATCAAGCAGGCGCTGGATATCGGCGCACGCAGCCTGATGATCCCCAATGTGCGTACGGCGGAGCAGGCGCGCACCATCGTCGCCGCGATGACCTATGCGCCGGGCGGCGTCCGCGGCTTTTCCGTCGGCCATCGCGCCAACGCATTCGGCCGCATCGCCGGCTATCATGGCAATGCGCGCGCCCAGCAGTTGCTTGCCGTGCAGATCGAGGACGAGACCGGCGTCGCCAATGCCGCCGAAATTGCCGCGGTTGACGGCGTCGACGTCCTCTTTGTCGGTCCTGGGGACCTCTCCACCAACATGGGTGCGATGGGCAACCCCGGCGCGGCGCATGTGCAAGAGGCAATTTCGTCCGTACGCAAGGCCGCAACGTCGGCAGGCAAGGCAAGCGGCATTCTGGCGCCGGTCAAGGCAGACGCCGACCGCTATCTCGCCGACGGCTTCACCATGGTTGCCGTCGGTTCCGACCTCGGCCTGCTGGCGCGGGGTTCGGATGCCCTGGTCGCGTCATTCAGTCACTGAGCCGGAGACAGATCATGGCGATACCCTCTTACAAAGTACCTTCGCACACCGCCTACGACATCGTCATCGTCGGTGGCGCAGTCATCGGTTCGTCGACGGCCTATTGGCTGAGCCAGGCGCTGGGCAGCGGCACCTCGATCCTCGTGGTCGAGCGCGACTCTAGTTATGAGTTTTCCTCGACGGCGCTCTCCACCAGCGCCATCCGCCAGCAATATTCCAATCCCATCAATGTGAAGATCAGCCAGTTCGGCATCGAGATCATCCGTGGGTTCCAGGAGCGGATGGCACCCTTCTACAAGGACGAACCGGCCCCCGACCTCGGCTTTCGCGAGCATGGCTATCTCTACTGCTGCTCACCCGATGGCGTGGAGGCGGCGCGTGAGCGCGTCGATCTGCAGCGTAGCCTTGGCGCCCACACGGTCTTCCTCGAGCCGGGTCCGCTGAAGGAGCGCTTTCCCTGGTTGAATGTCGAGGATCTCGGCGGCGGTTCCTGGGGGGCACGGGAAGAGGGCTGGTTCGATTCCATGGGCATGATGAACGGGTTCCGCCGGGCCGCCCGCGCCAGCGGTGTCGAGTATATCGACAATGCCGTGACGGGACTGGATGTTGCCGATGGGCGGGTCGTCTCAGTGCGCCTCGCGACCGGCCAGACGATCGGCTGTGGAACACTGGTCAACGCCGCAGGCCCGCGCGCGCAACAGGTCGCCACCATGGCCGGCCTGTCGATCCCGGTCGCGCCCTACAAGCGCTACAGCTTCGTCTTCGCCAGCGCCAACCCTATCCCCGGTCGGATGCCCAATGTCATCGACCTCTCCGGTACGTTCGTACGTCCCGAAGGCGAGCTTTTCCTTACAGGCAACACGCCGCAAGGCGACGGACCGGCCGACTACGACGACTTCGAAATGCACCATGAAGAGTTCGACGACTACATCTGGCCGGCGCTCTGGCACCGCATTCCAGCCTTCGACGCATTGAAGGTTCAGACGAGTTGGACCGGCCATTACGAGTACAACATGCTCGACCACAACGGCATCGTCGGCTTCCACCCGGAGGTGACCAACTTCATGTTCGCCAACGGCTTCTCCGGGCACGGCCTGCAACAGTCGCCGGCCGTCGGCCGGGCGGTGTCGGAGCTGATTGTCCACGGTGCCTTTCAGACGCTCGACCTGTCGCCATTCAGCTATGAGCGCATACCGCGCAATGAACCATTTCTGGAAGAAGCAGTGATCTGACCAAGTTCCATCCATTCTCGATTTGCTTGGCAAGTGACGCAGTTGACTGCTCGTGTTTGTTATAACTCCATTCGATTTGGTGCTTGCAAGATTGAAGCCACGCCAAAGGGAACGCAAACACGTTGCGTGATTGGTGTGACAAGCGGCGGATACCGTCGTTTTTTCAGCGATATTATCCGCCTGATTTTGGTCGGCCGAACTAAGTGCCGAGGGATTGAGGCAGCCGTTGAATGACGGTCTTGCGGCACGAAGCAAAGCCGCCTTTTCGCACGCCATTGTACGCCGCAACTCTCCAACATGCCGACTGCACTTTACATCCTCGTTCAGATCAATCCTGTGTTGTTAGGAGACCGAGAGAGGTTATCGCAACCAAGCAGCGGAAGGTGACGAACGGGACTGGGCGGCTCAGCAAGCTACGCTATTGATGCCTGGTACCCCTCTACTCCCACTCGATTGTGCCGGGCGGCTTCGAGGTGACGTCGTAGACGACGCGGTTGATGCCGCGCACTTCGTTGATGATGCGGGTGGCGGCGGCACCCAGGAACGCCATGTCGTAGTGGTAGAAATCCGCCGTCATGCCGTCGACCGAGGTGACGGCGCGCAATGCGCAGACGAACTCGTAGGTGCGGCCGTCGCCCATGACGCCGACCGTCTGCACCGGCAGCAGCACGGCGAAGGCCTGCCAGATGGCGTCGTAGAGGCCGGCCTTGCGGATCTCGTCGAGATAGATGGCGTCGGCCTCGCGCAGGATCTCCAGCTTTTCGCGGGTGATGCCGCCCGGGCAGCGGATGGCGAGACCAGGACCCGGGAACGGATGCCGACCGATGAAGCTTTCGGGCAGGCCGAGCTCCTTGCCGAGCGCCCTCACCTCGTCCTTGAACAGTTCGCGCAGCGGCTCGACCAGTTGCATGTTCATGCGCGCGGGCAGGCCGCCGACATTGTGGTGCGACTTGATCGTCACCGACGGGCCGCCGGTGAAGGAGACGCTTTCGATGACGTCGGGATAGAGCGTGCCTTGCGCCAGGAAATCGGCGCCGCCGAGCTTCTTCGCCTCCTCCTCGAACACCTCGATGAACAGCCGGCCGATGGTCTTGCGCTTCTTCTCCGGGTCGGCCTCGCCTTCGAGCGCCGAGATGAACTTGTCCGCGGCATCGACCAGGATCAGCGGCAGATTGTAATGCTGGCGGAACATCGCCACCACGCCAGCGGCCTCGTCCTTGCGCATCAGCCCGTGGTCGACGAGGATGCAGGTGAGCTGGTCGCCAACCGCTTCGTGGATCAAGAGGGCCGCGACCGAGGAGTCGACGCCGCCCGAGAGCGCGCAGATCACTTTGCCCTTGCCGACCTGCTTGCGGATCGCCTCGACCGCGTGCTCGCGATAGGCGCGCATCGTCCAGTCGCCCTCGATGCCGGCGATGTTGTGAACGAAATTTCTCAGCAGCCGGGCGCCATCCGGCGTGTGCACCACCTCGGGGTGGAACATGATGCCGTACATCTTGCGCTCGATATTGCCGAAGATGGCGAAGGGCGACCCTTCCGACTTGCCAAACACCTCGAAGCCCTTGGGCAAGGAGATGACGCGGTCGCCATGGCTCATCCACACCTGATGGCGCTGGCCCGGTGCCCACAGGCCCTCGAATAGCGGACTATCGTTCTCGATCTCGACGAAGGCGCGGCCGAACTCGCGATGATCGGAGCTTTCGGCGACGCCGCCCATCTGCACGCACATGGCCATCTGGCCGTAGCAGATACCGAGCACCGGCACGCCGGCGTCGAAGACGATCTGCGGCGCGCGCGGGCTGCCGATATCGCTGGTCGAGGCCGGGCCGCCGGACAGGATCACGGCTTTCGGATTGATGCGCTTGAACGCCGCCTCGGCCGACTGGAACGGCACGATCTCGGAAAACACGCCGGCCTCGCGGATGCGGCGGGCGATGAGCTGCGTAAACTGGCTGCCGAAATCGACAATCAGGACGGTGTCGGGATGATTGGCTGTTTTCATGGCGAGCGTTTAGAGAAAGAAATGAGTCGGCGCAATGGGTTGCGAGGCCTTGCTGTCACTTCGATTCCACGACTTCCCCTTCAGCGCCAGCGTCTTCACCCATTGCCGCAACCTGTCCGGCCTCGAGCGCCCGCAAGGCGCCCATGAGCGCGGTGAACCGCTTCTCGCCAATGCGACCGACATAGCGCCGCTCAATCTCCATCTTGACCCGGTCGCCGTCGCGCAAGGCATCCAGCCCCTTGTGCGTGTAGCGCACCAGCTTGCCGCGGCCGTCTTGCGGATCGGGCAGACGCTCGACGATACCCTCCGCCTCGAGGCCATCGAGCAGTTGCTGGATCGCCTGCTTGGAGATTGCAGAGCGTTCGATCAACGCCGACTGGCGCACGCCACCCCTGCTGATGTGTCCAAGCAATCCAGCGCGTGCCTCGGTGAACCAGCCGTGGCCTGCGGCCCGCATCGCGGCGGCAAATTCGGCCTGCCAGGCACGGCTTGCCTGCCATAGCCGCCAGCCGACGTGATCGGGCAATGCTTCGGTTTTTTCGTCAAGCTCCTTGACCATCTTATCTCGACTCCATATAGTCAAGATACTTGACGATACGCATCCCGTCGAGGCTCTTTCGAACTCAAGCACACGGACAGGGACCATGACAATTCTCGACAAGAACACGCTGGCCATTATCATGATCGGCACCACGCATGTCATCGACATGGGCGGCAAGGACGCCTTCATCCACTACGAGAACGAGACCCTGGCGCATATGCTGCTGCCGGATGGTACCCTGTTCCATGGGCTTTGGACGCTGCTCGACGACGGCTACAAGGTCGAATGGAAAGATGGTCCCACCGGCTCCTGGAAACTCGATCATTCGCCGGGAGCAATCGACTATGTCGATGCGAATGGCGCCGTGCGCGGCCGCATTTCGCGCATCGATTTCGGCGATCCGGCGAGCCTGGCGGCTTGATCCGAATTGTGGTCAGGCGCCCAGCAGACCTTCGCCGAGCGCCTGCTCCAGCAGCCCGACCGCCTCGGCCAGCTTCTCGTCGATGACGTGCAGATATTCGGTCCAGTCGCCGACGTGCCTGAGATCCGCCGCCCCGTCGGAAATGCCGCGCAGCCCGATCAGCGGGATGTCGAACAGCTGGCAGGCGCGCAGGCAGGCGAAGGTCTCCATGTCGACCATGTCGGCGGCAATCGCGTCATAGGCAGTGCCGGTGATGATCGCGCCGCCGGTCGACAGCGTTGCCGCCTTTATTCCCGGAATCCGGAACGGCAACGGCACGGTCACCGGCAGGTCGAGAAAGGGCGTTGCGCCCTTTTCGAAGCCGAGCGGCGAGGCGTCGATGTCGCGGTAGCTGACCGAGACGACCTGGTAGATTTCCGTCTGCTCCAGCGTCCGGCTGCCGGCTGAGCCGAGCGAGACGACGAGATCCGGCAGGGCTTCTTGGGACTTCATCAGGGACAATTGGGCGCCAAGCCTGACACCGGCCTCGACCGGCCCAACGCCGGTCATGAAAGGTGCGAACAATCGCTTCAGGTGCGGGCCGTATTCGGCTTGCGCCGCCATCACGAAGAGGACGTCCTTGCCTGAGAGGCGAGACACTTTGCCGGTCACGATGATCTACCCCTGCCTGCTCCGATTGTCTGCTTATCTGGGCCGCCGCTCGCCAGGACCCGCTGCCCGCGGCAGTTCCCGACGTTCGTGGCCTTTCATCGTGCCACTGGCACGATGAATTCGCCTGCGGCGAACTGGCAACTCACCCCTCAATCCCATCACGCCCGACCACCGTCATCATCGTGCCGGTCATCGTGGCGATGAGCTTGGCCTCGCCGTCAGCGGCGAAGGCATAGGCCTGGCCATCGGCGACGATGATGGTGCGGCCGGGTTTGGTCACCGAACCGCGAAACAGGAAGCGCTCGCCCCTGCCCGGCGCCAGCAGATTGACCTTGAACTCGATGGTCAGCACGCTGGAGCTTTCCGGCATCAACGAGAACGCGGCATAGCCGCAGGCCGAGTCCAGCGCCGTCGAAATGACGCCGGCATGCAGAAAGCCATGCTGCTGGGTCAGTGCCGCCGAATAAGGCATCTCGATCTCGATGATGCCGGGCGTCACCAGCGTCAACTCGGCGCCGATCGTCGCCATAGCCTTCTGGCGCGCGAAGGAGGTTCTGACGCGATCTTCATAGTCCGGGGCGGGTACGATCTTTGCTGCCATGGCCGCTGCCTTCCTTTATGCGGATAAGCTTATTGCAGAGGCATGGGCGACAGGCAAATGCTTTTGCTGCACTGCAACAAAACGAGCTTGAAGGCAACGTTAGTTTAGCCAGAGAAGCGATGCGTTGAGCAAGGTGGCGAAAGCCACCCAGGCCGCGTAAGGAACGAACAGCCAGCCGGAAGTCCGGTCACGGTTCCAGACGCTGGCGATGAACAGCACAATGCTAGCGAGAAGAAGCACAATCACCACGAACGCCAGCCCCACCATCCTGGCGCCGAAGAAGGTCGGCGACCACAGGAAATTCAGGAAGAGCTGGACGCCCCAGATCTTCATCGCAGCTCCAGTCGGCTCGTGCAGCCATGTCCGCCAGCCGGCAATGGCGATCAGCGCATAGAGCAGTGTCCAGGCAGGTCCAAAGACCCAGTTGGGTGGATTGAAGGGCGGCTTGGCCAGCGACGCATACCAGGCACCCGGCAGCGTCACGTAGCCGATCAGGAGGCCTCCACCCAACACCGAGATGAGGAAGAGCAGAAGCGACAGATATCTTTGCAAGAATTCCACCCCGTGATGGCGGCCCGATGCCGCGCATCTGCAACTGGAGCGCCATCGCCAGCTGTCAACGGCAAGCGTCAATTCGCCCTGCGCATGGCGCAGAAATAGAAGCCATCGGTGCCACTCAGCGCCGGGGACAGCGAGATGTCGCCTGCCGGACCGATCCGCGATGCTGCTTCATGGCCGGGAAAACGGCTGTCCCAGAGCGCGCGGTGATCGACCGGGACAAAACCGCTGTTGCGGTCCCTGAAGGCCGCGACCTGCTCGCCATTCTCCTCGTCGAACACCGAGCAGGTGATGTAGACCAGCAGGCCGCCTGACTTGACGTAGGCCTTGGCCGCATCGAGGATCGCCGCCTGCTCGCCCTTGCGGGCGTCGAGCTGTCTCTGCGTCAGCCGCCATTTGGCATCGGGACGGCGCCGCCAGGTGCCGCTGCCGGTACAGGGCGCGTCGACCAGCACGATGTCCATGTGGCCCGCGAGCGGAGCGAGTTCGGCCGGCTTGGTGACGACCTGCACATTGCGGTTTTCCGAGCGGCGGATGCGGTCGAAGATCGGCGCCAGCCGCGCCTTCTCGGCATCGTGGGCAAAGATCTGGCCGCGATTGTCCATCGAAGCCGACAGCGCCAGCGTCTTGCCGCCGGCGCCGGCGCAGAAGTCGAGGACCTGCATGCCGGCCTCGGCCCCGGCAAGGGCAGCCGCCACCTGCGAGCCTTCGTCCTGGACCTCGAACCAGCCTTTCTGGAAGGCCGGCTCGGCCTGCACGTTCGGATGCCGGCCGTCGCCATCGATCGGCGGGATGCGGATGCCTTGCGGCGCTATTGCCGCAGGTTTCGCGCCGGTTCCCGTCAGTTCGGCCAGCACCTTGGCGCGATTGGCCTGTAGCGTGTTGACCCTGAGGTCGAGCGGCGGGCGCGTCGCCAGCGCGGCACCCTCGTCGGCCCAGGTCGCGCCGAAGGTTTTCTCGAAAAGCGGCGCGCACCAATCCGGTATGTCGGCCCGCACCACGGCCGGCGCATCGGCCAGCCGGCGGTCGGCAATTGCCTGAAGTTCGGTGGCAGTCAGCAGCGGCGGCGCGAACTTGTCGCCATCGAGCGCGCCGTTGAGCGACTGCGCCGTCTGGCCCCATTCGAGCAGCAGCGCGCCGAAGCCGATGGCGCGCGGCGTCTCTTCGCCGAGCAGCCAGCCGGCGGAACGCTTGCGGCGCAAGGCGTCATAGACGATGTTGCCGATCGCCGCGCGGTCGCCGCCACCGGCGAAGCGATGCGACAGGCCCCAATCCTTCAGCGCATCGGCGACCGGCCGGTGACGCCGGCCGATGTCTTCCAGCACTTCGATGGCCGCAGCCAGCCGTCCGCCCAGTCGCATTCGTCATTCCATCAAATCGAAAACAAGATCTCCGGGCCTGCTCTTAGAGCCTTTCACGTCTGGATTGAACCCCGCTTCCGTATCATGGCGACGAGGTTATCCCAACCGGGGCCCCCCCGCATCCGCCCGACCAGTAAATGTCCCTGACCGGCAACAAGAGATCGATCAATAGATAACGGGTCTCTAATGTTCGTAACTGACGCCTGCAAGCATGCGATCTGGCGCAACTGCGCTGCTTTCCAAGTTTTTCGGTAGGGAATACTCTTGCCACCATGATTCGCGGTACGAAAACGCAGACTAGCGGATCGTTACGAGGAGAGGGCAATGAAGACTTATCTGGCGGAAGTTCTAGGCACATTTCTATTGGTGTTCATCGGTACGGCTTCTGTGGTGACAGGCGGCTTCGGCGGCGCGCTGCCGCTCGGCCAGGAAGGCATTGGTCTGGCGTTCGGCATCGGCCTCATTGCGGCGGCCTATGCGATCGGTCCCATTTCTGGCGCGCATCTCAATCCGGCGGTGACGCTCGGTGTCTTCCTTGCCGGCCGGCTGCCGGCCAAGGATGTCATCCCCTACTGGATCGCGCAGATTATCGGCGCCATTCTCGCCTCGCTCGCGCTGTGGATCATCGTCTCCGGCCAGACCGGCGGACACACAGGCGGCTTCGGCGCCAATGGCTGGGACGTGGCGAAATGGGGCGTGAGTTCGGCGTTCCTGTGGGAACTGATCGGCACCTTCACCTTCGTCACCGTGATCCTCGGCGTTACGGCTGAAAAGCACTCGACGGCGTTCGCCGGGCTGGTCATCGGCCTGACACTGGCCGGACTGCACTTCGCCATCATCCCGGTGACCGGTACATCGCTCAATCCGGCCCGCTCGATCGGCCCGGCGCTGTTCTCCGGCGCTGCGGCGATCGGCCAGCTCTGGCTCTTCATCGTCGCGCCGCTGATCGGCGGCGCCATCGCCGGCGTCGTCGCCAAGGCGCGGGTGTTCGAAAAGGACTGAGCTTTGGAAGGCTCAACAGGAGAGGCGCGGGCTAGTCCGCGCCTTTTTCTTTGGCATGCGCGGATTGGCACACCATTTCAGGCAGGCGCGGTCGTCTGCAGTTCGCTATCGGCTTCCAGGCTTTTGAGCCCAAGCAGTCCGTTGACGGAACCGGTGGCCGTCTCGTCTCTGCATCCAATCGCCAGCCAACGGAATTCTTCATGGTACAAATATAAGAAATATATACGTAAAAAATACCACGATATGGACCATGCCAGTCAAGAATGTCGTTCTTTCGGTACTAAAGCTCACGTTGCATATGAAGAGTGCTAAAATCAAAAGTACTGTGTCAGTCGCTGGAAGCCCCAGGGTTAACCCTCTTCCCGTCAGCAGGCTGGCGGCTGCGACCGCCGGTATTGTCAAACCAATTGTGGCGCAGGCCGAACCCATCGCAACATTCAAGCCGCGTTGCAGCTCATTGTTGAGTGAAGCACGAACCGCCGAAATGGCCTCTGGCATCAAAACCAACCCGGCGATCAATGCCCCCACAATACTGTCAGCCTGGGTCACCTGATAGGTAACGAGCGTATCTTCAACACTTGCGGCGACTTGCTCGGCGAGCATGACAATTCCGATCAGCCCGATTAACAGGAGCAAAGTGCTGGCAGAGACGCTTTCGTGAGGGGCAGTCCGCATCGAAACGTCGTGTTCATGTCCTTGGACGAAATCGTCTCGGTGCCGGATAGTCTGCGCGAACACAAAACTTGCATAAAGCAGCACTGAAAGCACACTCACAAAGCCAAGTTGAGCAGCTGAAAATGTGCCAGGTCCCGTAGTTTGTGTGTAGGTTGGCAGAATGAGCGTCATGACGGTCAGTGCGATCAGAACCGCCAAATACGCGCTGGTCCCTTGTCGAACGATTGCCTGCTTGCGATGACGCCAGCCGCCAAGCGCGAGACACATGCCGACAACGCCGGTAGATGTAATCATCACCGTTGAAAAGACGGACTCACGTGCAAGCGTAGGGTTGTTCTCTCCATGCAGCATCATGGAAACGATGATCGACACTTCGATTGCCGTCACGGCAAAAGTCAGCACCAATGTGCCGTAGGGCTCTCCCACACGCCGAGCCACCGCCTCGGCATGGTCGAGCACCACGAAAATGGTGATGAACATGATCGCGCTCGAAAGCGCTCCAACAAGAATCCTGACGCTCGGCGAACCTTCGTCTACCGACAGCCCGCTTGCCCTGACTGCAACAGCCATCACCAAAGCGGCCAAGGGCATCGCATAAGAAATCACCGATCGTCCGAAACCACTCATTC
Organism: Mesorhizobium newzealandense; assembly: GCF_042682145.1. NCBI lineage: Bacteria > Pseudomonadati > Pseudomonadota > Alphaproteobacteria > Hyphomicrobiales > Phyllobacteriaceae > Mesorhizobium > Mesorhizobium newzealandense. The sequence goes on from NZ_JBHUGZ010000001.1 coordinate 524,900, forward strand.
AAGCCCCCTATGCGTTTCTGCGAACCTTGCGGAAAACCCATGTGGAGCACCTCAGCCAAATCACCGCGAAGCCGGTAGGCCCCAACGGCCGGCGTTCGGTCCCTCACAAACAACGTCACCCGCGGCTCCAAACGATGCCGCAGGATCGCGACCTTGGCTGCATCGAGGGCACCAAACAAATCGAAGCGCCGCCCTCGCTCAAGCGGTCTTCTGTGTCACCAATCCCAGTTCCTCGACCATCGCATTGCGCATCAGGAATTTCTGCGGTTTCCCGGTCACCGTCATCGGCAATTCGCTGCGGAAGCGGATGTAGCGCGGGACCTTGTAGTGGGCGATCTGGCCGGCGCAGAAGGCCTTGATCTCCTGTTCGGTGGCGATCTGGCCTGGCTTGAGCACGATCCAGGCGCACAGCTCCTCGCCATATTTGGCGTCGGGGATGCCGAACACCTGCACCTCCTTCACCTTGGGATGGCGGTAGAGGAATTCCTCGACCTCGCGCGGATAGACGTTTTCGCCGCCGCGGATGACCATGTCCTTGACCCGGCCGACAATGTTGCAATAGCCCTCGGCGTCGATGGTGGCGAGGTCACCGGTGTGCATCCAGCCGTCGGTGTCGATGGCCTCGCGGGTCTTCTTCTCGTCGTCCCAATAGCCCTTCATCACCGAATAGCCGCGCGTGCACAGCTCGCCCGGCGAGCCGACGCCGACAGTGGCGCCATCGGCATCGACCGCCTTGACCTCGACATGAGGGTGGATGCGCCCGACCGTCGAGACCCGCTTTTCCAGCGGGTCGTCGACGCCACTCTGGAACGACACCGGGCTGGTCTCGGTCATGCCATAGGCGATGGTGACTTGCGCCATATGCATCAGCGACACCACCTTCTTCATCACCTCGATCGGGCATGGCGAGCCGGCCATGATGCCGGTGCGCAGGCTGGACAGATCGAAAGACAAGAAATCCGGATGATCGAGCAGCGCGACGAACATGGTCGGCACGCCATAGAGGCCGGTGCAGCGCTCACTCGCCACCGCCTTCAGCGTGGCGCCGGGATCGAACCCCTCGCCCGGGAAAACCATGGTCGCGCCCTTCGACACGCAGCCCATCGTGCCCATCGACATGCCGAAGCAATGATAGAGCGGCACCGGGATGCACAGCCGGTCGTCGACGGTCAGTTTGATCGCCGAGGTGACGAAATTGCCGTTGTTGACGATGTTGTTGTGGGTCAGCGTCGCGCCCTTGGGCGCTCCCGTGGTGCCCGAGGTGAACTGGATGTTGATGGCCTCGCCGGGCTTCAGCCCCTCGGAGATTCGGTCGAGGCTGTCATGCTCGTCGCGTCCGGCCATCGCCAGCACGTCGCCGAAATTGAACATGCCGGGCGAGTTGTCCTCGCCCATGCGGATGACGATCTTCAGCGCCGGCAGCTTGTTCGCCTTGAGCTTGCCGGGCGTGGCGGTGGCGATTTCCGGCGCCAGCGTCTCGATCATGCCGAGGTAATCGGAGGTCTTGAACTTGACCGCCGTCACCAGCGCCTTGCAGCCGACCTTGTTCAAGGCATAGTCCAGCTCGGTCAGCCGGTAGGCGGGGTTGATGTTGACCAGGATGAGGCCGATGCGGGCGGTGGCGAACTGCGTCACCAGCCATTCCCAGCGGTTGGGCGACCAGATGCCGACGCGATCGCCCTTATACAGGCCGAGCGCCAGGAAGCCGGCGGCCAGCGCGTCGACCGTGTCCGACAACTCGCTCCAGGTGAAGCGCTTGTCTTGGTCGACGAAGACGGCGGCGTCTTGCGTGGCGTATTTGCTGGCGGTGTCGGAAAACAGCCCGGGAATGGTTTTGTCGAGCAGCGGCGTCGTGCGCTCGCCCGAAACATGCGCCTTGCCGTCGACGGGCGCTACGAAGACACTGCCATTGCGCGATCCACGTCCGCGCAAATTGGTGGCATTCTTCAGCTCGTCGAGATTGATCGGCATCGCTGTCTCCTCCCGGGATGGTCGAGCCTATCAGCCTGAAGGGGTGGTGAAAATCCCGCCGATGGTAGAGGCAGGGCAACGAATCCGGGTTAACGGATTTCTTCGGAGTCTTCGCCGGCGCGCTGGTTGGCGAAGCATGAACGAAAAAACCCGCCGTGCGGCGGGTCAGTGGCGCAAATCAGCACCATAGCCAAATTAGTAGCATAACTGCCCTCACAAGTCAAGAATAAATTCCTAATTATGTCGTTGACACCACAAGACCCAAGCTGTAGTTTTTATAGATGGGCATAAGTGGTCGCAACCCTAGCTCAACTCTGGAACTCGAAGCCATGCGGCTGGCGAGAAAGCTCTACCGCGCCTTGCGGGAAGATGATCCGAACGCATTCCTTGGCGAGTTCGAGGTGGGCGTCCCTAAGGACATTCCGGCCCATCTGCTTGGCCCTGAAGATCATGAATTGTTTGAGAGGACAACCGTAGACGGAAGGTTCAATTTCCTTGCGGTTGCTGAGCGGCTGTTGGCTGAACCTTCGATGGGGCCAAAGCTGCGGCAAGCGCTTCGATGATAAGTGTTTTGACCCGTTCCAACCGCTGAGCGGCTACAAGGGACATATCCAGCGAGAGCCGCCTACCATATGACTCGACGGAATAGACCTCGCCAGAGATGACAAACTCCAAGAACATGTTCTTGTTCGGACTGTGCGTCGCCCGCGCCTTTGTGGTGCTGTAAAACTCTCCCGCATGGCCTAGCGCATTGCGCATCGGAACTACGTCTTTGAATTGAGATGCGAACAGCTTTCGCGCGATCCTGAGTTTACTAAGGTCGATACGGCTGCGCAGATTAGGCGCGCGCCTAATCGCCTCTTTGCTTATCACCTCAAAGGTATGCTGGAAGTGATATAGGCTGAAAGCTGCGTCACGTGCCGCCATCTGTCTCCATTCCATAGAAATGAAAAACGTAGCTTCGTTTTGCGGGACATATGCCGGTCGCGAAAAGTGAAGCGTGTTGGCGTAGGTCATGAGCTTCGAAGCAGCATGAAACCTGAATACATAGCCAAATAGATTATGGACGAGAAAATCCAAATCATCGGCTGCCTCCCGCTCATCATTCGGAAGCTGCGTGCGATCAATTCGCCTGTCGGGGAATCGACGTGGGGCCTTGTCCAGCGTCAAAGCAAATTCGCGGTCCGCAATAATGTCAGCGTGGGGCGTCGTTTGCCCGTCGATCGTGAGGTATTCCGCTCTTATAGCCATTGGCTGCGGAGTTTCGAAGAACGCGCGGGCCTCAGCGATATCCACAAACGACCGATCGAGAACGCCGATGTACTGCGGGTTGACGGCGTAGTGACCCGTTACCTCGTCCTTCTTCCATCGCCCGCTCCAAAGCTCGACAGCCTGAGCGGCTGGGCTAAACAGGTAGATGGTAGCGGCCCCATCGGCATAGAGCCGGCAGCCGTCCTCAAAGCCAGCGTCGGTAGCGGTCTTGATCCGCTGGCAAATGATGTGACCGAATGCGACAAAACCAGGGATGATTTGAACAGCGACGGGCCTTCCTCTATCATCGTAGCCGAAGCGGTCTTTTTCTCCGATTTTGGTGATCATTGATGGCACGACAACAGAGTGATCTTTACGGCGACAACGAAGCGGAGGACCGTTTCCGCAGACTATTGAAGTCTGCGGTAAACACGCCTCCCGCACCATTGAAGAGCATGACTCCGATTGGCGTGACCGCGCAACAGAAGCGCGGAAGAAAACCTAAGTCTTCTTCCGTTTCTTCGGATGCTTCTTCCGCCAGCGCAAAAACCGCAGGGCGCGGTGATGGAAAACTGGACTAGTCAGGACATTGATAGGTAAGGCGCTTACCGGAAGCGCCTTCAATCGCCGCGCGGGTGCGGGCCTGATCCTCGACGCCAAGCGCCGAGCGATGGTTGTAGCGGAAATCGAATTCCGACAAATAGCGATGCAGGTGCTTCTCGGCGCAATGCTGGTAGACGCCGCGCATACCGCGCTTGAAGACTGAGAACACGTTTTCAACTGTGTTCGTGTGGACAATCCGCTCGCTCTCATAACGGACATATTCGCCAGCGGAATGCTTGACGGTGTGATGTTCGGCAAAGATCTGGTCAGTATCGCCATAGAGGCGGCTTTCGTCGGTGTAGAGGTAGCTTTCGCGGGCGATGTTCTCGGCAACGATCTTGGTCACGGTGGCCTTGTCCGCCACGGCTGCATAGAACGTGCGGACGGAGCCGCCACGCTCTACCAAGGCGATAATCGGGCGCTGTCCACCATGCCCGCGCTTGCCGCGCTTGGTGGTCTTGCCGAGCTTCTTGTCGTCGCGGTATCCGTAATAGGTTTCGTCGGCCTCGACGATCTGGCCCTCGCCGCCAAGCGGGCCAAAGGTGCCATCGGCGCGCATGGCTTCGCGAATGCGATGGGCCATAAACCAAGCCGCCTTATAGGTGATGCCGAGCATGCGATGAAGCTGGTGAGCCGAGACACCTTTCTTGGACGAAGCCATGAGAAAGAAGCCCTGCATCCACTTGTGGAGCGGGATATGCGAGGACTCCATTACGCTCTTGGTCGTGACGCTGAAATCCTTCCTGCATTCAGGCTCACCGCAACGGTAAACGGTAGCGCCGCACTTCTGGGTGCGCTTGGTAGCGTACGAGCGGTCAACCGTGCCGCAATGCGGGCAATTGCGGAATTCCGGCCAGCGGATTTCTTCCAAGAGCCTGCGGGCGGCTTCGTCGTTGTGGAAGTGCGGTGCGGAGAACATGGCTGCTTACCTTTCTTGCAGCCCATACTATCCCTAGGGTTTGTGGTGTCAACGACATAATTAGGAATAAATTCCTATCAAAAAGGCGGCCGGCACCGTTGGGCTGGCCGCCGCCAGGCCTTTTGTTAAGCTGAGTTCGGAGCCCTGATGGTAGCCGTAGAGGGCAGGAAGCCCCACCGCTATCCGACCGCCGCCGTCATCTTCGCGGCGATGTCGCGCAACAGAGCCTCATCCGCCGCCGTACGCGTCTTCCTTGACGCCACCAGACAGGCCTGCGAGCGCAGCACGAGGCCGTCGCCGAGCACCTTGAGATGATTGGCGCGCAGCGTCGAGCCTGACGTGGTGATGTCGACGATGACATCGGCCAGGCCGGCCGCCGGCGCGCCTTCGGTGGCACCGAGGCTCTCGACGATGCGATAGACCTGGATGCCGTGTTTCTGCGAGAAAAATTGCTGCGTCAGCCGCCAGTACTTGGTTGCGATGCGCAGCCGCCTGCCGTGGCGCTGGCGGAAATCGGCGGCGACGTCGTCGAGATCGGCCATGGTGTCAACGTCGAGCCAGATCTCGGGCACCGCTACCACGACATCGGCATTGCCGAAGCCGAGACGAGCGACGATTTCGGCGCGTGCCTCCCAGTCGGCAATGTTCTCGCGCACCAGGTCCTCGCCGGTGATGCCGAGATCGACCGCGCCCTGGCCGATCTCGCCAGCAATCTCGGAAGCCGACAGGAACGCCACTTCGATGCTTTCCGCGCCTTCGATGCGGGCGCGATAGGCGCGCTCGTCGCCGGGCAGGCGCACAGTGAGCCCGGCCCTGGCCAGCACCTCCAGCGCCTGCTCTTTCAGCCGGCCTTTCGACGGGATCGCCAGGGTGATCATGGCGCCGTCTCCCGCAATGCGTCGATGCGGTCGAGCCAGACGGAAAAGCCGACGCCGGGGATCGGCGTCTTCGCGCCAAGCAGCGTCAGCAGCCGGTCATAGCGGCCGCCACCAACCAGCGGCCGGTCTCCATCCTGCGCCGCGATTTCGAACACCAGGCCGGTGTAGTAGTCGAGCGGGCGGCCGAAAGCGGCATCGTAGCGGATCTTTTCGGCCGGCAGGCCGTGCGTCTCGATCGCCTTGGCGCGGGAAGCGAACTTCTCCAGCGCGGCGCCCAGCGAAAGCCCGGCGTCACTGGCGAAAGAGGCCAGCGCCTCGGCCGCGCCATTCAGCGGCACGTCGATCGCCAGAAAACCCTTCAGCGCCGCGAAGGCCTCGTTCGACAGCCGCACGCTGCGCAATTCGGCCTTCTCGATCAGCCGCCGCGCAATGTCGGCCGGCGAGCGCCCGGCGGAGGCCGACAGGCCCGCCTCTTCCATGCCGCCCGCGATGTGGGCGGAAAGACCTTCCAGATCGTCGTCGAGGACAAGGGCTGCGACCGGACCTGAGAGCTGACCGTTGCGCGGCGGGTTGGCGAGATCGGCGAGTGCCGCCTCTAGCATCGGCGCCGAGCCGAAGGCCCGCGCCAGTCGCATGCGCCAGCCGCGCGGCAACCCAAGCGCTGCCAGCACCGCCTCGAAAATGGTCTGGTCACCGAGCGTGATCGCCAAGGCCTGACCCGGCAACACCAGCGACAGCAACGCATGCGCATCGGCCAGCGAACGGGCATCGGCTTGCGCGGTGTCGCGGTCGCCGAGATCCTCGATGCCGGCCTGGAAGAACTCGTTGCCGCCTTCGCGGCGCTGGCGAAACACTTCGCCGAGGTAGGAATAGCGGCGCGGCGTGCCGGCCTGCGAGCTGATGTGGTCCAGACAGACCGGAATGGTGAATTCCGGCCGCAGGCAGAGCGCCTGGCCTGTCTCGCTTTCGGTGAGGAAAATACGCCGGCGCAGATCCTCGCCCGCCATGTCGAGGAACGGGTCGGCCGGCTGCAGCACGGCGACTTCGACCGCATGCGTGTTGCGCGTGGCGAAGAGGTTGATGATGTCGGTGGCGATGGCGGGGTAGCGGGAGGTCAATCTGCCGGCCTCCATATCGCATGACCCACTGGTTTGGGATCAGCGGGTCGACCGAAGGTCGGCGCTCCACGGCGCCCCCCTCTGTCCTGCCGGACATCTCCCCCACAAGGAGAGAGATCGAATGTCGCGACGGCTTTCGCCAATCGCCTATATTGCAAGAAACGCAAGGCGGATGAAGCGGCCAATCTCCCCCCTTGTGGGGGAGATGTCCGGCAGGACAGAGGGGGGCGCGAAGGAACGCGACCTCTACTTGCCACGTGCCCTCTCCTCGGCCTGCGCCGTCAAAATCTTCTTCACTTCGGCGACCAGTTCGCTTTCCGCCACCGTCACCTGCGCCGGCCGCGCGGCGCGCCATTCGGCGTTGTCTGTGATCTCGGCCGACATGCGCGCGCCTTCGATCAGATCCTTGATCTGCAGCTCGCCCTTGGCGCGCTCGTCGCCGCCCTGGATGATTGCGACCGGGCAGCCGCGCCTATCGGCATATTTGAGCTGCGCCTTCATGCCGGCGCCACCAAGATACATTTCGGAACGGATGCCGGCGCCGCGCAACTCGGCGACCATCTTCTGGTAGCGGCCGAGGCTGTCAGTGTCCTTGTCCATCACCAGCACGACGACCGGCGCGATCACGTCAGCGCTGTCGAGCTTGCCGAGGTTCTTCAGCGCCGTCATCAACCTGGAGACGCCGATGGAGAAACCGGTTGCCGGCACCGGCTCGCCGCGAAAGCGCGAGACCAAACCGTCATAGCGGCCACCGCCGCCGACCGAGCCGAAGCGCACGATCTGGCCGTCCTCGTTGGGGATCTCGGCCAGCAGTTCGGCCTCGAGAACGGGGCCGGTGTAGTATTCGAGACCACGCACCACCGAGCGGTCCATGGCGATACGGTCTTGGGCGTATCCAGCCGCCCTGACCAAGGCTTCAATCGTCGAGAGTTCGCCGACGCCTTCCTGGTAGACCGCGTTCGCGCTGACGCTGGAATCCTGGCCAGCCTGTTCATCCTTCGCTGTCGCAAGAAGGACCGCCTCGGCTTGCAAATCATTCAGTCCGGCGCCTTTGGCGAAGTCGCCTTCGCCTTCCTTGCCGCCGTCCCAACGCCCCGGCCCAAGCAGAAGTCTCACGCCTTCCGGTCCGAGCTTGTCGAGCTTGTCGATCGCCCGCAGCACCGTCAGTCGGCGGCCGGCATTCTCGTCGCCGCCAAGGCCGATCGCCTCCAGCACGCCGTCCAGCACCTTGCGGTTGTTGACGCGGATGACGTAGTCGCCGCGCTTGATGCCGAGCGCTTCCATGACGTCGGCCATCATCATGGCCATTTCGGCGTCGGCGGCCACGCCCGGCGTGCCGATCGTGTCGGCGTCGAACTGCATGAACTGGCGGAAGCGGCCGGGGCCGGGCTTCTCGTTGCGGAACACCCAGCCGGAGCGATAGCTGCGGTAGGGTTTTGGCAGGCGCTCATAGTTCTCGGCGACAAAGCGCGCCGTCGGCGCGGTCAGGTCGTAGCGCAGCGACAGCCACTGATCATCGTCATCCTGGAAGGAGAACACACCTTCGTTCGGGCGGTCCTGGTCAGGCAGGAATTTTCCCAGCGCATCGGTGTATTCGATCAGCGGCTGGTCGGCCGGTTCGAAGCCATAAAGCTCAAAGACCGAGCGGATCGTCGACATCATCTTCTCGACGGCGCGGATGTCTTCAGCGCTGCGGTCAGCAAAACCGCGCGGCAGTCGCGCTTTCGTCTTTTCCGATTTGTCGGCCATGGGATGGGTACTCGGTGTTTCGTGGCGCTGTGCGGTAGGAAATTTCCTACTTCCGCAGCGCGCGTGTCCTAACCGATGCAGCTTTGTGCGGCAAGGCTTTGCAGCCTTGCCTCTCCCGCGGTGAGAAGGACGGAACCGAACCACCCTGAAACAAGAACGCACCGGAAATGAAACAATCCCGCCATGAGCGCGGCATCGTGCCGACACAATCGCAGCCGATAACCCGCAGCGACACGAAGGGGTTCGGACCATGACCAGCGCAACAAAATTCCATGCCATCGACAGCGGTGCAGGCGAATTGCCCGCGCGCCTGCGCGCGGCCGACATCCACGCTCAGAAAATGGTCAGCCAGGCTGCCGGTCCGTTCGAGATATCGGCCGACACCGGCAAGGGGCCATCGATGCGCGACGCGTTGATGACCGGCCTGCTGGTGATCTACCCGACCGTGGCCACGGTGGTGGCAATCGTCGCCGGGCTTTTCCTGGCCAGCGTCAACGGCACCTGAAGTTACCCACTCGCGTCCCACAAGGGGGAGGTGCGAGCCCTATTTCGGCCGCTTGAAAGCCTTCCGTTCCTTCTCGACTTGCCTGCGGCAGACGCAGCCCTCGAGATGGTCGTTGACCAGGCCCATGGCCTGCATGAAGGCGTAGACCGTGGTCGGGCCGACAAAGCTCCAGCCGCGCTTCTTCAATTCCTTCGAAATGCGAACCGAGACCGCCGTGGTCGGGTTGGCGCGCAGATGGGCGAGATCGACGATTTCGGGCCGCTCGTCCTTGCCGGGTTCGAACTTCCAGAACCAGGCGGCCAGCGAGCCGAATTCATCGGCCATCTCGCGGGCGTGCTTGGCGTTGTTGATGGTCGAGACGATCTTGCCGCGATGGCGGATGATGCCGGCATTGCCAAGCAGGCGCTCGACATCCCTGTCGGTGAAGGCGGCGACCTTGTCGAATTCGAAATTGGCGAAGGCCTCGCGAAAATTCTCGCGCTTGCGCAGGATGGTCAGCCATGACAGGCCCGACTGAAAGCCTTCAAGGCAGATCTTTTCGAACAGCCTGCGGTCGTCGGCGACAGGCCGGCCCCATTCATGGTCGTGGTAGTGCAGGTAGTCAGGCAGATTGCCGTGCCAGAAGCAGCGCGCGACACCGTCGGGACCGGCAAGCAGACCGGTGTTTTCCTTTTCCATAGCCAAAAATCCGTTCGTTAATGCGCTTGTGCGCTGCATTTACTGCGGCTTTACCAGATTCCTGAACCAGGCGGTAACCACACCAAAAGGTTTACTGACACTCACGCATTTTACGCATTCCGATTCATGTTTCGGTTGCTGCTTCCACGCCAATGATCGCTGAACCGGGGGGTCGTTTCCACCTGGTTGTATCAGACGATCAAGGTGCGTTCCGATGAAGACAGTTTTGTTTCCCGTGCTCGGCGCCGTGGCTGTGTTTGCCGCAGGCGTCACGCCCTCAACCGCCGGCGACCGCTATGCCGACAGGCCGCCGGTGATGGTGAGCCCCGACCTTTCCGCACCCTGGGTGCTGCAGCTTGGCCATGCTCCCGGCATCGTGCGCCAGAACCGCCAGGTCGTGCAGCAGCCGCGCCTGCGCTATGCGCAGCCGGCGCAACCCGACCGGGTGCAGACGGCGGCGGTGCAGCCGCCGCCCAAGCGGATGGCCATGCGTCCGCAGATCAACCCGATCTACCTGCCACAGGAAGTCGCCTATGACGGCCCGCAGAAGCCGGGCACGATCGTCATCGATACGACGCAGAATTTCCTCTTTCTGATCGAGAAGAACGGCAAGGCGCGGCGCTACGGCGTCGGCACCGGCAAACCCGGCTTCGAATGGTCGGGCACGCACAAGATCACCAACAAGCGCGAGTGGCCGGACTGGCGCCCACCGGCTCAGATGATCAAGCGCGAGGCCGCCAAGGGCCGCTATTTGCCGACCTATCTGGCCGGCGGCATGGAGAACCCTCTCGGCGCACGCGCGCTCTACCTCGGCACGACCGAGTACCGCATCCACGGCACCAACCAGCCGTGGACGATCGGCGGCGCGGTGTCGTCTGGTTGTATCCGCATGCGCAACGAGGACGTGGTCGACCTCTATGAACGCGTCAATGTCGGAACCACGGTCGAGGTGATATAGTTCCCGGTAGCGAATCACTTGGCCGGCAAAGCAACTAGCTTTCCAGGGTCAGTCTGAGGACAACGGGGGACGGGCCGTATGGGGATGCGGTCAGTCAGAAAGGGCAGTGCGGGAAACCGTGCTGCCCTTTCCGTTTCGACCGCAGCCTGACGCGTAACGGGACACTGTTTCCTCGGCGCGTCGCGCAACAGGCATGACGGTTCGCTTTTCGTGCTGCCCTTGCCGATGTTCTTTTGCTATGTCGGCGGCAACCGAGCAAAAGAGTTCACCCATGTCCCTGTCCCCATGCCCCTGTCCCACGACAGCCGCTATCTCAAGGGCGGCCCGGTTGCCAAGCGCATCATCGCCGCCGTGCGTGAGGATGCGGCGATTGCCAAAGCCGCGGGTTTTCCGCCCAAGCTGATCTCGATCACGGTTGGCGACACCGCGGCGGTGGATGTCTATGTGCGCAACCAGCGCGCCAAGGCGCAACTGGCTGGCATCGATTTCGAGGAACGGCGCTTTCCCGCCACCATCACATCGGGCGAGCTGGAAGCGGCCATCCACGGCCTGAATGCCGATCCGCGCGTCACCGGCATCATCATCCAGCGGCCGGTGCCGGCGCATATCCCGATCAGGACGCTGCAGGCGGCAGTGCATCCGCTGAAAGATGTCGAAGGCATGCATCCGGCCTCGATCGGCAACATCGTCTACAACCAGCTCGACCTCGCGCCCTGCACCGCCGCCGCCTCGGTCGAGTTGCTGAAAGAGACCGGCCTTGACCTCAAGGGGCTGGAAGTCGTCATCGTCGGCCATTCGGAAATTGTCGGCAAGCCGATCGCCTTCCTGCTGATGAGCGAAGGCGCGACGGTGACGGTCTGCCATCACATAACGCGATCGGTCGCTGCCCATGCGCGGCGCGCCGATGCGCTGTTCGTCGCCGTCGGCAAGCCGCGGCTGATCAAGGCCGACATGGTCAAGCCGGGTGCGGCAGTCATCGACATCGGCATCAATTCCGAAATCGGGCCTGACGGGTCCAGCCGTATCGTCGGCGACGTCGACACCGAAAGCGTGCGCGAAGTCGCCTCCTGGATCACTCCGGTGCCGGGCGGCGTCGGCCCGATCACGGTGGCGATCCTGCTGCGTAATACGATGGTGGCGCTCAGCCGGCAGCGCGCGCTCTATGAAGCGACCTACGGTACGGCCGACAGGCTCGCGGCCGAGTAAGCACTGGGATCGGCCTACTCCGCCGCGATCAGGCTGTCTTCCGCAACGCCTTCCGGCTTCGGCCCGCCATAGGCCCAGTCGAGCAGTTTTATCGTGTGCACCACCGGCAGTTTCGCTGCGGACGCAATCTGCGTGATGCAGCCGATGTTGCCGGTGGCGACGATCGAGGCCCCTGTCGCCTCGATGTTTTTCACCTTGCGGTCGCGCAGCTTGGCCGAAATCTCGGACTGCAGGATGTTGTAGGTGCCGGCCGAACCGCAGCACAGATGGCCCTCGCGCGGCTCGCGCACGATGAAGCCGGCCTTGGCCAGCAATTCCTTCGGCTGGCGGGTGATCTTCTGGCCGTGCTGCATCGAGCAGGCCGAATGATAGGCGACGATGGTGCCCGGCTTGCGCACCGGTTCGGGCAGGTCGAGACCGGCCAGATACTCGGTGATGTCCTTCGCCAGCGCCGACACGCGCGCGGCCTTGTCGGCATAGGCCGGGTCCAGCCGCAGCATGAAGCCATAGTCCTTGATCGTCGTGCCGCAGCCGGACGCGGTGATGACAATGGCATCGAGCCCGCTCTGTTCGATGGCGCGCGTCCAGGCGTCGACATTTTGCCTGGCCGAGGCCAGGGCGGCTTGCTCGCGCCCCATGTGATGCACCAGCGCGCCGCAGCAGCCCTCGCCCGGCGGCACCACGACCTCGACGCCGAGCCGCGTCAGCAGCGCAATCGTCGTCTCGTTGATGGCGGGGTCAAGCACCGATTGCGCGCAGCCGGTGAGGATGGCGACGCGGCCCTTTTTCGTCCCCTGCCCGGCATGGATACCCGGCGAGGCCATCGGCGACGTTTCGGGGACCGATGCCGGCGCGAGCTTGAGCATTGCGCTGAGCGGCTTCAGCGCCGGGACCTTTTCGAACAGGCCAATGAACGGCTTGCCCAGCCTCGCCAACCTGAGCGCAGCGCGAAAACGCGCGGGATAGGGCAGCACGAACGCCAGCATGGCGCGGGTCAGGCGGTCGAGCAGCGGCCGCTTGTAGGTCTCCTGGATGTGGGCGCGGGCATGGTCGACCAGATGCATGTAGTTGACGCCCGACGGGCAGGTGGTCATGCAGGCAAGGCACGACAGGCAGCGGTCGATATGGGTGACGATTTCCTTGTCGGCCGGCCGGCCGTTTTCCAGCATGTCCTTGATCAGGTAGATGCGCCCGCGCGGTGAATCCAGCTCGTTGCCGAGCGTCACATAGGTCGGGCAGGTGGCGGTACAGAAGCCGCAATGCACGCATTTGCGCAGGATTTTTTCCGATTGCGCGACATGCGGGTCGGCGAGCTGGGCAAGCGAAAAATTGGTCTGCATCGCTGTTCTGGTCCTAGGCCATGCGGCCGGGATTGAGGATGTTCTTCGGGTCGAATTCCTGCTTCAGGCGCTGGCTGAGTGCCGCCAATGCCGGCGCCTGCGATTCGAACACCGGCAGGGCGGCGCGATGGGAGGGTGCCGCGCGCACCAATGTCGCATGGCCGCCGCCATGCTTTCTCAACAGCCCGCGCAGCAAAGCGGCTTCCGGATCGCCCTCCTCCATGCGCAACCACACCAGCCCGCCCTGCCAGTCGTAGAAGGCACTGACCGCAGCCTGCATGCGCAGCGTCAACACCATCTGGTGGCCCTGTCCCGGCGTCATCGACACCCGCCATACAGGCTTCTCGCTGCCATCGGCGAAGGGCCTGCAATCTCGCACATCGCGCCAGATCACTCGTGACGCTTCGCCGGAAATCTCCTCCAGCGGACCAGCCTTGGCGAGCAATGTTTTCAGAGCGGCGACGCGATAGGCGACGGAGGGGCCAAACCCTTCGACGCGCAGCAAAGTCGCGGCCTCGCTGCCGAGCGCCCCGCCGGCGACACGCGCGGCAATCCGCTCCGGCAGATGAGCGGCACTCGACACTTCCGCGCTGGAGCCGAGCGCCAGCGCCATGGCTGCGGCAGCCGCATCATCGAGCAAACCTCGGACGGCGAGCGTGACCTCGGTCTCGGCGGCAGGCAGCACCTTGAAGGTGACATCGGTGAACACGGCAAGCGTGCCCCAGCTGTTGGCCATCAGTTTCGACAGATCGTAGCCGGTGACGTTCTTGACCACGCGGCCACCGGACTTGAAGGCCTCGCCACGACCGGAAACGGCATTGATGCCGAGAATATGGTCGCGCGCCGCGCCCGCCTTCAGCCGGCGCGGGCCTGAAAGGTTCGCGGCGAGCACGCCTCCGATGGTGCCTTTGCCAGCTTCGCCCCCGAGCAGCGGACCGTAATCCATCGGCTCGAAGGCAAGCTGCTGGCTGTTTTGCGCCAGCAGCTTTTCGATGTCGGCCAGCGGTGTGCCGGCCTTGGCCGACAGCACCAGTTCGGCAGGCTCGTAGAGCGTAACGCCGGTGAGTTTCGACAGGTCGAGCGTGTGTTCGCTCTGTTGCGGACGACCGATGCCGCGCTTGGAACCATGACCAAGGATTTCCAGCGGCGAGTCCTCCGCAACGGCCCAGGCGACGGTGGACAGCACTTCGGCTGATGTGGTGGGGGTGAAGGTGGTCATGGAGCCGTCGTACCTTTGGCCAATGCAAAGACGTCGCGATCCTTCACGCCCCCCTCTGTCCTTCCGGCAGGACAGAGGGGGGCGTGAAGAAACGCCAGAGCGGAGACGCTGGGCACTATTGCCACCCTCAAAACCTCGGAATGTCCGGAAACGGCAGCTTGCCGCCGGAAATGTGCATGCGGCCGAGTTCGGCGCAGCGGCGAAGCTGCGGGAACACCTTGCCGGGATTCAAAAGATGGTTGGGGTCGAAGGCGCATTTGACCCGCATCTGCTGGTCGAGGTCGATCTGGTTGAACATTTCCGGCATCAGGTCGCGCTTTTCGACCCCTACACCGTGTTCGCCGGTCAAGACGCCGCCAACCTTGACGCAGAGCCGTAATATATCGGCGCCGAAGCTCTCGGCCTTGTCGAGTTCGCCCGGCACATTGGCATCGTAGAGGATCAGCGGATGCAGATTGCCATCGCCGGCGTGGAAGACGTTGGCGACGCCGAGACCGTATTTCTCCGACAGCTCGCGCATCCCGGCGAGCACGCGCGGCAGTTCCTTGCGCGGGATGGTGCCGTCCATGCAGTAATAGTCGGGCGAGATGCGGCCAACCGCCGGAAATGCCGCCTTGCGGCCGGCCCAGAAGCTCAGCCGCTCCTGTTCGGACTGCGAGATGCGGCAGGTGGTCGAGCCGTTGCGGATGGCGATCGCCTCGACGGCGGTGATGAGATGGTCGACCTCGACGCTCGGCCCGTCGAGCTCGACGATCAGCAGCGCCTCGACATCCAGGGGATAACCGGCATGGACAAAATCCTCGGCGGCGTGGATCGCCGGCCGGTCCATCATCTCCATACCGCCCGGAATGATGCCGGCGCCGATGATGTCGGCGACGCACTGGCCACCCTGCTCGCTGGTCGGGAAGCCGATCAACAGGGCGCGGGCCGTCTCCGGCTTCTTCAGGATGCGCACGGTGACCTCGGTGACGACGCCGAGCAGCCCTTCGGAGCCGGTCGTGACGCCGAGCAGGTCATAGCCTTCCGCATCGAGGTGACTGCCGCCGAGCCGCACCACCTCGCCGTTCATCAGCACCATCTCGATGCCGAGCACATTGTTGGCGGTGAGGCCGTATTTCAGGCAGTGCACGCCACCGGAATTTTCCGCGACATTGCCGCCGATCGAGCAGGCGATCTGGGAGGATGGATCGGGGGCGTAGTAGAAGCCCTCCTGCTCGACGGCGGTGGTGATGCCGAGATTGGTGACGCCAGGCTGGGCGACGACGACGCGGTTGGGGAAATCGATCGCTAGAATGCGGTTGAAGCGGCTCATGACCAGCAACACCGCATCCTCAAGCGGCAGCGCGCCACCCGACAGCGAGGTGCCGGAACCGCGCGGCACGACGCGGATGTTGCGGTCGTTGCAGTATTTCAACACGCGGGAAACCTGCGCCACCGTCTGCGGCAGCACGACGACCAGCGGCAGCTGCCGATAGGCGGTCAGCCCGTCGCTCTCGAAGGCCCGCATGGAATTGGCGGCGTCGACGACACCCTCGCCCGGCACGATGATGCGCATGTCGGCGACGATCTCGTCGCGCCGGCGCATCGTGGCGTCGTCTGGTTTCGGCATGGCCAGGCCGGACATCAGCAGCCTCGTTTTGCTTGACTGGTCAAAATCTTTTACCAGTGAAGCGCGTTGGTTGCAAATCCTGCGGCGGTGAGAATGCAGCATCAGGGTCGAGACAAGCTTCCGTAGCGGCAATCTGCCGCTGTCTGACCTTGGGGTGAGTAAGCCTGCTATTCGCCCGCCAGCTTGCCGGGTTCGGAATGCATCCGGCGCACCCGGCGCACGCCCCACCAGACCAGCAGGATGGCGACCGGCACCGAAGCAGCGGTGACGACCTCCGGCGCGAAGGCATGGCCGAAGATCGAGGCGCCCTTGGCGACATAGCCGATGAGGCCGACCACATAATAGGAGACGGCGGCGACCGAGAGGCCTTCGACGGTCTGCTGCAGGCGCAGTTGCAGGCGGGCACGGTTGTTCATCGACGCCAACAGGTCGCGGTTCTGCTTCTCGACCTCGACATCGACCCAGGTGCGCAGCAGCGTCGTGGCGCGGGTCAGCTTGCGCGACAGATTGGCCTGCCGCTCCTCGACCGAGCGGCAGGTGCGCATGGCCGGCGCGACGCGGCGCTGCAGGAACCCACCCCAGGTGTCGTAGCCGGGCACGGCTTCTTCCTCCAGCGCCTCCAGCCGTTCAACGACAATGCCGTCATAGGCGCGGCTGGCGCCAAAGCGGTAAAGGCTCGACGCGGCGTCGGCTTCCAGTTCGGCGGCAAGCTCGGTCAGGTCGGCCAGCAGCGTCTGGCTGTCGCGGGTCTCGGCGACCTTCATTTCCCGAGTGGTCTGCGCCAGCCTGTCCTCGATGCGGCGGGCGCGGCCCGACAGTGTCAGCGCCAATGGCAGGCCAAGCATGGCCAGCGTCCGGTAGGTCTCGATGTCGATCAATCGTTGCGACAGCGCACCGGTACGCGCCGGCGTCAGGCCACGATCGAGCACCAGCATGCGGGTCATGCCGTCGCCATCCTGGCGGAAATCGGTGACGATGGCGGCGTTGCCGCGTTCGACCAGCGAATAGCACAGGCTGGTCGGGTCGAAGCTGGCGATCAGCCGCTCGCTCGCTTGCGTCCACTTGCGGATTTCGAGCCTGATGCCGGAGATGACGGTGCCTGGCGGCGAAAACCCGTTGCCGAAGGGCGAATCCTCCTGCGTCCTGCCGCTTTCGGAAAGCGGCCCTTCCCACAGATAGGTCGAGAATTCGGTATGCCGCTCCCAGCGCAGCGAGCCCTTGCCCGATTTCATGGCGTGGTGGCGGGCCTGACGGTCGGGTGCGGCGATGCCGAGACGTCGCGACAATTCGGACAGCACCGCATGGTCGACGCCGGAGCCGCCCTCCGTCATGAAGGCGAGTTGCACCAGCACACGCGGCTTTTCGATCAGCGGATGCGGCCGGGCATGGACCTCGCCAAGCGCGCCGGGTCGGCCTTCATGCGCCGGAAAGCCCATGACGCTGCCCTTGGCACGCGGCTGGAACTCCAGATTGGACGGGTCGTCTGACACGGCTTGTTCCCCGGGTTTCTGTGAACCCTCCTACATTGCGTCCCTCTAGGGCCAATCGCCAGATGACGCAAACAGCAAAGTTTAGACGAAGACGATATGGCGTTGGGCGGCAAAATCGACGCGCTTCGGCCAATTGGATAAATAATTTGACCAGTTGGCGACGCTGGCTTTATCCTGCCCGACACCGGTTCACCTTCCAGGCATTCTGTTGAGCGACATTTTTTCCAGGATCGAGCATTCGCGCACCGCCGACGAGGTGGTGCAGCAGATCGAGAGCCTCATCCTCGAAGGCGTGCTGCGCACCGGCGACCGTTTGCCGGGTGAGCGCGAGCTTGCACGCCAGTTCGACGTGTCGCGGCCGATCCTGCGCGATGCGCTGAAGGCGCTCGAAGGGCGTGGCCTTTTGACGACCAAGGCCGGCGGCGGCACCCATGTCGCCGACATTATCGGCCAGCTGTTCACCAAGCCGGTGGCGGACCTGATCTCGACGCATCGCAAGGCTGTGGCCGACTATCTGGAATACCGCCGCGAGATCGAGGGCGTGGCCGCCGAGTATGCGGCGCGGCGTGCCACGCCGGAGGATCTGGCGCTGCTCGACCGCATCATGGCACGCATGGATGAGGCGCACCGGACCGGCGATTTCGACGACGAAGCCGAAATCGACGTCGAATTCCACCAGGCGATCTGCGAGTGCGCGCACAACATCCTGCTCCTGCACACGTTGCGCTCCTGCTACCGGCTGTTGTCGGAAGGCGTGTTCCAGAACCGGCTGCTGGTGTTCACCGTGCCCGGCGCGCGCGATGCCCTGCTTGCCCAGCACCGGGCGATCCATGCAGCGGTGAAGGCCGGTGACCCGGCGGCCGCGCGGCAAGCGGCGATGGACCACATGATCTATGTCGAGCGGTCGATGGCCGAGGCCGAGCGCAGCGGCGACTGGCAACGCGTGTCGCGGCTGAGGCTCAGACAACGCTCTGAGGCTGGCGACATCGAACCCACTCGCAGACGCTCCTAGGACTGATAGGCAGGGACCTCAATGAGCCAAATCCTCACCATCGCCGATCTCAAGGACCTCGCGCGCCGGC
Organism: Mesorhizobium newzealandense; assembly: GCF_042682145.1. Taxonomy (NCBI): domain Bacteria; kingdom Pseudomonadati; phylum Pseudomonadota; class Alphaproteobacteria; order Hyphomicrobiales; family Phyllobacteriaceae; genus Mesorhizobium; species Mesorhizobium newzealandense. The sequence goes on from NZ_JBHUGZ010000001.1 coordinate 543,476, forward strand.
GCGTGCCAAGAATGTTCTTCGACTATGCCGATTCCGGCGCCTGGACTGAAAGCACCTACCGGGCCAACGAGGAGGATTTCGCCAAGATCAAGTTCCGCCAGCGCGTGCTGGTCGACATGAGCAACCGGTCGCTGGAATCGACCATGATCGGCGAAAAGGTGGCAATGCCGGTGGCGCTGGCGCCAACCGGACTGACCGGCATGCAGCACGCCGATGGCGAGATGCTGGCGGCGCAGGCGGCCGAGGAATTCGGCGTGCCGTTCACTTTGTCGACGATGAGCATTTGCTCGATCGAAGACGTCGCGTCGGTGACGAAAAAGCCGTTCTGGTTCCAGCTCTACGTGCTGCGCGACAAGGATTTCGTGCTCAACCTGATCGACAGGGCGAAGGCGGCGAAGTGCTCGGCCCTGGTGCTGACGCTCGATCTGCAGATCCTCGGACAACGCCACAAGGATGTCCGCAACGGGCTTTCGGCGCCACCCAAGATGACGCTGGCCAACATCGCCGACATCGCCATCCGGCCGCGCTGGTGGATGGGCATGGCCGGCACCAAGCGCCGCACCTTCCGCAACATTGTCGGCCACGCCAAGGGCGTCGGCGACGTCGCATCGCTGTCGTCATGGACGACCGAGCAGTTCGATCCGCATCTGTCGTGGAAGGATGTCGCCTGGATCAAGGAACGCTGGGGCGGCAAGCTGATCCTGAAAGGTATTCTCGACAAGGAAGATGCGCTGATGGCGGCCAAGACCGGCGCCGATGCGATCATCGTATCCAACCATGGCGGGCGGCAGCTCGACGGTGCGTCGTCTTCGATCATGGCGCTGGAGGAAATCGCCGATGCGGTCGGCGACACGATCGAAGTCCACATGGACGGTGGCATTCGCTCCGGCCAGGATGTGCTGAAGGCGCTCTGCCTCGGCGCCAAGGGCACCTATATCGGGCGCCCATTTCTTTACGGCCTGGGTGCCCTCGGCAAGGAAGGGGTTACCAAGGCGTTGGAAATCATCCGCAAGGAGATGGACATCACGCTGGCGTTGTGCGGAAAGCGTCTGGTCACCGACATGGGCAAGGATCAGCTCCGGCGCTAAGTCCGTGACAGCGTGACCACGGAGACAGCGCAGAGTTGGCAGAACCCGGCATCCACTTTCTCGACGCGCATGGGCCGGAAGGTGTGCGTCTCTACGCGATTGGCGACGTGCATGGCCGGCTTGACCTGCTGGCCGCCATGCATCGAAGCATCGAGGCCGAAATCCGGCAGGAGGCGCCTGCCGACTGGCGCGTCATCCATCTTGGCGACTATGTCGACCGCGGACCAGACTCAAAGGGCGTCATCGACTTCCTGATCGAAGCGCGAGAGCGCGACCCACGCCATCTGATGCTGGCCGGCAACCACGACATCGGTTTTCTCGACTTTCTCAAGAAGCCCGACCCGGAGGGGCTTTTCATCCGTTTCGGCGGCATCCAGACGGCGCTGTCCTACGGTGTGGCAATCACCGAAGGCACCAGCATGTGGTTCGGCAACTCCGAGTCCGCCGTGCGCAAAGGACATCAATCTTTGGTCGAAGCGGTGCCGCAAACTCACATCGATTTTCTGCGATCGCTGCGGCTTTCGCTGACGCTGGGTGATTTCTTCTTCTGCCATGCCGGCATCAGGCCGGGCATCGCGCTTGCAAGGCAAAACCCGCAGGACCTGATCTGGATCCGCGACATCTTCCACAATTATCCGGGCCTGTTCCCGAAGATCGTGGTGCACGGCCACACGCCGGTGCCGGAGGCGGAGGTGATGGCCAACCGCGTCAATGTCGACACGCTTGCCTGGCAATCAGGGATGCTGAGCGCGCTCGTCGTGGACGGCCCGGACAAACGCATCCTGACAATGACCGTCAAGGAAGCTTGAGCCTCCGCGTCCGAGGACGCGAAAGACGCTTCCGGCTTTTAGCGAAGCGAGGCGGTGACGCCGTAACCGTCGACGGCGTTGTGATTGTTGGCTGCGTCGGCGGAATAGATGCCGAGGCCGCACAGGACAATGGCGGACAACATGGCAAAGGACAGAAGCGCTGCTTTCACGGAGGTCATCTCTTGTTGAGCTTTCTGCATCTGTGCACCGGGCGGTTACCAATGCGTTGAAACGGAGAATTCGCTTCAAAGTTTCGACGATTTTGCGCTTCTAGGCATCTTCTGTATCGGCGGTGTGTCGCGCGGGTCACACAAAAGGTTCATCGCGGTTGCACAGCCGATGCAGAGCGCGCGCCTTCTAGGATGACGGGCTGACACAAGCCAAGGATGAAACGGATTGTCCCCAGGCGGTTTCACCGCCGCGTGCCAATTATGTCACGCGGGAGTGCGCGAAGGACGGACGCTCAGATGGTCGCCACCCAGGCGCGGGCGATGGCGAGGCCGGCAGCATCGGCGTCAGGCCCGTTGCGGGCCATTTCGCCATCGAGCTCGCCAGCCCAGTCGGGATGGCGCGCGGCGATGGTCGGTGCGAAGGACGTGCTCCAGTCCTGCACCATCGGCCGATCAGCCTCGAAGTGGAACTGGAAGCCGTAGACGGCGCGGCCGACGCGAAACGCCTGGTTCTCGGCGACATCGTTGCCGGCGAGCCGCACGGCGTTTTCAGGCAAAACGAACGTGTCGTCGTGCCACTGGAAGATCGGGAATTTTTGCGGCAACGCGCCCAGCACCGGATCGGCCTTGGCGTCGGGCGTCAGCGACACGCCGCGCCAGCCGAACTCGTTGGCGCCGCCAATGCGGTTCTCGCCGCCAAAGGCGCGGGCAACGAGCTGGCTGCCGAGGCAGATGCCGAGCACGGCGCGGTCCTTGTCGGCGAAATCGCGGGTCAGTTCGAGCAATGCCGGGAAATAGGGATACTCGTCGTCGGCCAGCGCATTCTGGCCGCCACCGAGCACCACCATGGCATCGTGCCCGGCCGCGTCGTCCGGCAGGGGATCGCCCTTGTAGGGGAGGCGCAGATCGAGATCGGCTCCGGCTTCGGCAAGAGCGGCGCCAACCTGGCCAAGGCCGGTATTGTCGTAGTTCTGGACCACCAGCACCCGCATGCAAAACCCTGCTGACATGAAAAAGATGCGACGAGCGATATCATGCCGCCTGCATTGCAGCCAAGATGCGTGTTGCGGGAGAAAGCTATGCCACTGCAGAACCGGGTCGATCCGTTCGGTGCCATCCACGCCGTGCCCGAGCGCGGCCTGTTCACCGGCAATCGCGGCATCATCCACGATCCCGAGACAAAGACACTGCTGAGAAAGCGGTGGGCGCTTCCGGCCTGGATCATCTGCGTCTGCCAGTTCCGCAATGTGCGGCGCGAACCGATGGGCCGCAACCGGAAGAGCGACGACCCTTTGGGCGGCAAGGCCGGCTGGACCGAGCTGTTTTTCCTCGACGAGGTGACGGCGCTGGCGGCCGGGCATCGCCCCTGTTTCTTTTGCCAGCGCGAACGGGCCAGGGATTTCGTCGGCCGGTTCGGCGAAGCCTTCGGCATTGCCGAACCGCGCGCGCCGCAGGTCGACAGGCGGCTGCACAAGGAGCGGCTGGCGTCGGGCGGCAAGCCTCCGATGGTGACCTTTGAAGTGCTCGCAGGCCTGCCGGATGGCGCGATGGTTGCGGATGGCGGCAATGCCTATGCCTTGCGCGGCGGCAAGGCACTGCGCTGGTCGTTCGCTGGATATGGCCCACCCGCCGTTGGCCTGCACGGCAAGCCGCTTGCGCTGCGGACGCCGGCCACGACGCTCGCCGTCCTGCGGCATGGCTTTCGACCGGCGTGGCATCCTTCCGCGGAGGCTTGACGCCGACGGGCTGCTCGCTCATTCCTCGGCGATGCGCGCCAATTACAAGATGCAACGCCTGTTCGTGCCCGACGACCTCGGGACGGATGTCGAGTTCGATGCCGGTCAGCAGCAGAGCCATTATCTGCTGCATGTGCTGCGGCTCGGCGAAGGCGCCGAAATCCTTGTCTTCAACGGCCGCGACGGCGAGTGGTCGGCGGCCATCGCAGCGAAATCAAAAAGGGCGGTGCGGCTGAAGGTGCTGGCGCTGCAACGGCCGCAGCCGCCGCTGCCCGACCTCATCTACTGCTTTGCGCCGCTGAAGCAGGGCCGGCTCGACTATCTCGTGCAGAAGGCGGTCGAGATGGGCGCCGGCATCCTGCAGCCGGTCATCACCCAGCACACGCAAGTGGCCAAGCCTTCCATCGATCGCCTGCGCGCCAATGTCGTCGAAGCCGCCGAGCAATGCGGCATCCTGGCGGTGCCGGAAGTGCGCGAAGCGGAAAAGTTCGACCGCCTGCTGGCCGGCTGGGACAGGGAGCGGCGGCTGATCTTCTGCGACGAGGACGCCTCGACCAACAATCCGCTGCCCGCATTGCATGCGGTGAAAGAAGAGAAGCTTGGGCTGCTGGTCGGGCCGGAGGGTGGGTTCTCCGACGACGAGCGCAAGACGCTGCGCGCCCTGCCCTTCGTCACAGCCATTCCGCTCGGCCCGCGCATCCTGCGCGCCGACACGGCAGCGGTGGCCGCCCTTGCGGTGATCCAGGCAACCGTCGGAGACTGGTGAGACTTGATTTCTTGCAAGGGATCGACAGGACTGTACCGTTCAATTCCTCTTGACCTCTGGCTCAGGATTTTTCGCTTGATCGTCTGCTGACATTTCGTCCATTTAGCGCCGGCGGTTGTCCAACCGTCCCGGAGGGCTTGTAAATGGCGCGCGACACAACCGATTTCCGCCCGATCGAAGGCGTCGATGAGCTCGTCGAGCATCTGGCCGAAGGCAACAAGCCGCGCGACAAGTGGCGCATCGGCACGGAACACGAGAAATTCCCGTTCTATGTCGACGGTAACGCGCCCGTGCCCTATGGCGGCGAGCGCGGCATCCGCGCCATCCTCGAAGGCATGCAGTCAAAGCTCGGCTGGGATCCGATCATCGATGACGGGCGCATCATCGGCCTGGTCGAGCCGACCGGCCAGGGCGCGATTTCGCTGGAGCCCGGCGGCCAGTTCGAGCTGTCCGGCGCGCCGCTGGAGACGATCCACCAGACCTGCCGCGAGGGCAATGCGCATCTGGCGCAGGTGCGCGAGATCGCCGAGCCGATGGGCATCCGCTTTCTCGGCCTCGGCGGCAGCCCGAAATGGTCGCTGGCCGAGACGCCGAAAATGCCGAAGTCGCGCTACGAGATCATGACGCGCTACATGCCCAAGGTCGGCACCAAAGGCCTCGACATGATGTACCGCACCTGCACGATCCAGGTGAATCTCGACTTCGAGAGCGAAGCCGACATGCGCCGCAAGATGCAGGTGTCGTTGAAACTGCAGCCGCTGTCGACGGCATTGTTCGCCAATTCGCCTTTCACCGACAGCCACCCGAACGGATTGCAAAGCTGGCGCGGCGACATCTGGCGCGACACCGACAATCAACGCTCGGGCCTGCTCGAATTCTGCTTCTCGCCCGAGTTCGGTTTCGCCGACTATGTCGAATGGGCGCTCGACGTGCCGATGTATTTCGTCATCCGCGACGGTCACTATCACGACATGACGCATATCACCTTCCGCCAGTTCATGGCCGGGGCCGCGCGCAATGAAGTGCCGGACGGGCTGCCGACAATGGGCGACTGGGCGAACCATCTGTCGACGCTGTTCCCGGATGTGCGGCTGAAGCGTTTTCTGGAAATGCGCGGCGCCGACGGCGGGCCGTGGCGGCGTATCTGCGCGCTGCCGGCCTTCTGGGTCGGGCTGCTCTATGACGAGGCCGCGCTCGACGCGGCGGAGGCGTTGACCTCAAGCTGGAGCTACAAGGAAGTGCTGGCGATGCGCAACGCGGTGCCGGAACAAGGCATTTCCGCGCCCTTCCGCAACACCACGCTGCGCGAGATCGCCCGCGACGTGATGGTGATCTCGCGCATGGGGCTGAAGAACCGTGGCCGCAAGAACCGCGACGGCTATGACGAGACCTCGTTCCTCAACACTTTGGACGAAGTTGTCGCGCGCGGCACCACCAGCGCCGAGGAGATGCTCTCCGCGTATCATACGCGCTGGGGTGGCTCGATCGAGCCGGTGTTCATGGAATACGCCTATTAATCCTGCGAAGTCGGCGCGGCCAACTGATTGGCAAAAGCCGCTTCAATCGGTCATCGAAACGAATTAGGTTCTCCACCCTAGGATTTCCCGGAGGAGAAGCCGATGCCTACCTTGTTCGATATGCTGGCGCAGGCCCAGAACGGCAACGGCATGCAGGCCCTTGCCCAACAATACGGGCTTTCGATGCAGCAGACACAGGCTGCCGTTGCCGCTCTGCTGCCGGCCTTTTCGCAGGGGCTGCAGCGCAACACTGCCGACCCCTATGGGCTCGGCGCCTTCATGACGGCGATGGCAAGCGGCCAGCACGCCAAATATTTCGAGGACGCCACCCGAGCCTTCTCGCCGCAAGGCGTCGATGAGGGCAACGGGATTCTGGGACATCTGTTCGGCTCGAAGGACCTGTCGCGCGCCGTGGCCAGCCAGGCGGCGCAAGCGAGCGGCGTCAGCCAGCAGATCCTGCAGCAGATGCTGCCGGCCATCGCCTCGATGGTCATGGGCGGGCTGTTCAAGCAGACGACAAACCAAATGCAGGCCGCCGGCGGCTTTGGCGGCGGCGGCAACAATCCGCTCGGCGAGATCATCGAGCAGATGATGCGGCAGAGCGGCATGCAGGCCCCGGCTCCGCAGCCAAGCCAGGCGCCGCAGCCGCAGAACCCGATGGACAATCCGTTCGGCAAGGTGTTGCAGGACATGTTCGGCGGCGGGACGCCGCAGCCGCAAAGCCAGCCACAGCCGGCGCCCAATCCCTATGGCGACAATCCGCTCGGCAAGGTGCTGCAAGACATGTTCGGCGGTGGGGCACAGCAGCCGCAAGGCCGGGCTCAGCCACAGCCGCAACAGACGCAGAGCCCCTATGGCGACAATCCGCTGGGAAAGATCTTCGAGGAGATGCTGCGGCAAGGCGGTGGTGGCGGTTTCGGCGGCATGCCCGGTGGACAGCCGGCGCCGCAACAGCCACAGGCGCCCCCACAGCAGCGTCAGGCGCCACAGGCGCCGCAACCGCAGGCCAATCCGAGCGGCCGGCCGAGGAATCCATTCGACGACCTGTTCGGCAAGATGTTCGAGACCGGCGCCCAGCAGCGTGATGAATACCAGAAGGGCGTGGAAACGATCTTTGACCAGTTCAAGCGGGACATGGATCGGCGCTAGCTGGCAGCGGACCTTCGGCCAAGCAGAAAAAGAAAAGCCCGGTCCTGGGAGGACCGGGCAGACTGCAGGCGGACCGGCGGGGATCCGGCAGGGAGTGGGGGCCTGCATACTCGTCAGTCGCGTCGAACCTCAAAAAGGTTCACGGCAACCGAAACGATAGCAATCAAGCAAAACGATCAGGCCACCTTGCGGGCGATATCCTCGATCGTTTCGACGCGATCGCTGGCGATTTCGCGCAACATGGCTGTCGGGTCGCGGCCAAACGGCACGTCGATGGCGACATGCAGGTCGGCGCGCGTCAGGCCGATGTCGGCTAGTTCGGAATCCGACATCTCGCCAAGGCGATAGAAGGCGCGGCGGTTTTTCCAGGCGCGGTAGATGTTGGAGACGGTGTTTGCCACGCGCGTCGCAACGGCCGGACGCGAGGTGATGCGCGAGGTCTCAGTGGCGAAATCAAACGTGGTCATGTCGGTCTCCTTCAGACTCGAACGGACGAAACCTGGCTAACGGCGCTAGCGACAGCGGCCGTTCCGGTCCCAATTCACATGCCTTCATGTGGACAATCGCAATTTGCCATCAGCCGATTGATTAATCCAACGAATGTTTCTAATCTTTAGCATCAACACTAGTGATGGATTGGACCGATGAAAGCGCCGCTCGATCTCGATCAATTGCAGACCTTCATCTCGATTGCCGATACCGGCAGCTTTACGCGGGCGGCCGAAGAGGTGCACCGCACCCAGTCGGCGGTATCGATGCAGATGCGCCGGCTGGAGGAACGGATCGGCAAGCCGCTGTTCGAAAAGGACGGGCGCACCAACCGGCTGACCGAGGAGGGCGACAAGCTGCTCTCCTATGCGCGGCGGCTGCTCTATCTCAACCGCGAAACGCTGGCCGCCTTCGACGACCGGCGCCTCGAAGGCACGATCCGCATCGGCACGCCCGACGACTATGCCGACCGTTTCCTGCCCGAGATCATGGCGCGGTTCACACGCTCCAATCCGCGCGTCGAACTGACCGTCATCTGCGAGCCGACGCCGGGGCTGGTCGAGCATATCAAGCGCGGCAATCTCGACCTGGCGCTGGTGACGCACAACGATGTACGTGGTCAGTCGGAGGTGGTGCGGCGTGAGCCACTGCTGTGGGTCACCTCGGCCAACCATGCGACGCACGAGCAGCAGACGCTGCCTATGGCCTTTGGCCGGCCGAACTGCATCTGGCGGCGCGCTGCCGTCGATGTGCTCGACCAGCAGAGGCGCGACTATCGCATCCTGTTCACCAGCTTCTCGGCAACCGTCATCACCGCCGCGGTGCTTTCCGGCCTGGCGATCTCGGTGCTGCCGGAATGTGCGCTGAGGCCCGGCATGCGGGTGCTGGGTGAAGCCGACGGCTTTGGTGCCCTGCCCGATTGCCGTATCGGCATCATGCGCGGCCAGACGTCGCGACCGGAGATCGTCGATGCGCTTGCCCGCCATATTTCGGAAAGCCTGGACAATATCTCGGTGCCGATCGGCGAAGAGGCCGGGACGTTCGACTTCGCGGCACTGGCCTTTGCCAAGATGAGGCGAACCAAGCCAAACCAGATCCTGCCGGGCTGGTAGGCCGGATCCTGCCTGCTAGGTAGGTCAACCAAGCGCCGAAGCCGGCTCACTCTCACCGAGCGACGGGCCTGCGAGGACCAGCAATTGAACGGGCTCAAGCGGCGGTGACAGCAGATAGCCCTGCAACTGATGGCAGCCCATGCCGACGAGCAATGCCTTTTGCTCCTCGGTCTCGACGCCTTCCGCGGTGACCTCGACGTCAAGAGCGATGGCAAGGTCGATCAACGCCTTGACGATCGCGGCGGAGCTGCGGTCGTCGTCGAGAAGCCGCACGAAGGAACGGTCGATCTTGAGCTTGTCGATGGCATGGCGGCGCAGGTAATTCAGCGATGAATAGCCGGTGCCGAAATCATCGAGCGCGACGCCAATGCCCGTCTGGCGCAAGGCGGCCAGAACCATCCTGGTGGTGTCGTTGTTTTCCAGAAGCACGCTTTCGGTGATCTCGAGCTGCAACCGCGCCGGCGCTAGCCCGGTCTCGGCAAGGATCGACGCCACCTTGTCGGCGAAGCCGGCGTCGCGCAACTGCAGCGGCGAGACATTGACGGCCACCCAGGGCAATTGCGTGCCGACCGCAAAGCGGCAGGCCTCGAGCAGGACCCATTTGCCGAGCTCGCCGATCAAGCCGCGTTCCTCGGCAATGGCGATGAACTGTTGCGGCGGCAACGCGCCATGGATTTCATGCGCCCAGCGGATCAGCGCTTCGGCACCGAGGATCGTCCTGCCGTCGGCGGCAAAGATCGGCTGATATGCCAGCTTGATGCCGCCGCCACCGGCCAAGGCCTTGCGAAGTTCGCTTTCGACCTTGCGCTTGCGCAGCAACAGGTCGTCCATGTCGCCGGCGAAGACCTGGTAGCGGCCGCGGCCATTCCTCTTGGCTTCGTACAGCGCGATGTCGGCCCTGCGCAGCAGGTCGTCGGCGTCGGCCTCGGGACCCGTCGACAAAGCGATACCGATGCTGGCGCTGACAAAGACCTGGTCGTCCATCAGCTTGAAGGGCTGCTGCAGTTCTTGCTGCAGCCTTTCAGAGACATCCTCGGCATCCCGAATGTTGCGGACATCGATCAGGATGATGGCGAACTCGTCGCCACCGAGCCGAGCCACCGTATCGACGTCGCGAATTGTCTGCTGAAGCCGGGCGGCAGTCTGGCGCACGAGTTCGTCGCCAGCGGGATGGCCGAACGTGTCGTTGACATGCTTGAAGCGATCGATATCGAGATAGAGCAGAGCCACCTTCACGGCGTCGTGGCTGGCCGTCAGCAGCGCGCGACGCAGCCGGTCGTCGAACAGAGCCCGGTTGGGGAGACCGGTGAGGGTATCGTGAAAGGCAAGATACTGGGCCTCGCTCTGGCTGGTCTGCAATGCCGACGACGCGCGGCGCAGGCGCCGCAGCAGGAACGCAAGCATGCTGGCTGCGACCAATACCGCAAGGATCAGAGCGGGAGCTGCCTTGCGCACGAGCGTCAGACCGGGACGCTCCTGATCCCAGCCGATATAGCCCTGGATCAGGCCATGTGAGTCAATCAGCGGAATGGCGGCCGCGCCGACCGGTTGTGACAAAGGCAGCAGGTGTGCGCCATCAAGCAGATATTTTTTGGCGATCTTGCCGATGACGGCGTCGCTGATGAATTCGACCGCGACATGGAGATATTCGCTACCCGGCGCCTGGGTGACACGGTCCGAGCTCGGCACCAGCGGTGCGATGCTGAGGATGGCGGGCTTGCCGCCAAGCGACACTAGGTCCTCGGCGACCATCTTGGCCGGGCCCTGGTCCGCATCCGGCGGCTGGGCGATCAGCCCGCGCAGCCTTTCGACCGTTGCCCGCAGGACGGGCTCATCCTCGTCATAGACGGCCGACGCCACCACCTTGCCTTCGCGCATCGCATGGACCGGACGATTGGCGGCATCCAGGATATAGACCCGGTCATAGCCGTAATAGGTGTACATCCAGACGCTGATGTTCTCGACCATCCATTGCTGGTTGCCGGCCTTTGCATTGATGACGGAATCGTCCCAAACGGTGATGCTCTCCTGCTCGCGCTCCACCGCTGCGATCTGATCCTGAAGGCCATCGGCGAGAAATATCTTCTGCCGCTCAAGCGAAACCCGGTCAGCCTGCATCGTGGCGTAGAAGCCGAAGCCGACAACCATGGCGAGTGCGAAAACGGCAAGCGCCAGCACCGTCATGGTAACCTGAAACGTCAATGGGCTGCGGTGCGCGCGTATGCTCATGCGTAGTGGCTATCCCCAGGATCGCTTACTCAATCAAAACAGGCTTAAGATCGCGTTATGAAATCCGTTCGGAGTCGATCGCGGGCTGCCGCCTTGACGCGGACGGGCAACAGCCGCTCAATCAGCCGATGAGCGAGGCAGCATCCGAATCACGCACCAATGCCACCGAATACACGGTGAGCGAGATTTCAGGTGCGCTGAAGCGCACGGTCGAGGACGTCTTCGGCAATGTGCGGGTGCGCGGCGAAATATCGGGCTATCGCGGACCGCATTCGTCCGGTCATGCCTATTTCGCGCTGAAGGATGATCGCGCGCGGCTCGACGCCGTGGTGTGGAAGGGCACAATGAGCCGGCTGAAATTCCGCCCCGAGGAGGGGATGGAAGTGATCGCCACTGGCAAGCTCACCACCTATCCCGGCAAGTCCAACTACCAGATCGTCATCGACAATCTGGAGCCCGCCGGCGCCGGCGCCCTGATGGCGCTGCTGGAAGAGCGCAAGCGCCGGCTGCAGGCCGAGGGTCTGTTCGACGCCGGCCGCAAGCGGTTGCTGCCGTTCATGCCGTGCGTCATCGGTGTCGTCACCTCGCCGACGGGCGCCGTCATCCGCGACATCATCCACCGCATCAAGGACCGGTTTCCGCTGCATGTGCTGGTCTGGCCGGTGCGTGTGCAGGGTGAGACGGCAGGCGTGGAAGTGACCGCCGCAGTCAACGGCTTCAACGCGCTGGCCTGGGATGGCGCCATCCAGCGTCCCGATCTGCTGATCGTGGCGCGCGGCGGTGGCAGCCTCGAAGACCTCTGGGGCTTCAACGACGAGGCGCTGGCGCGCGCCGTCGCCGCCTCCGCCATTCCGGTGATCTCGGCTGTTGGCCACGAGACGGACTGGACGCTGATCGACCTCGTCGCGGATGTGCGGGCGCCGACGCCGACAGGTGCCGCCGAAATTGCCGTACCGGTGAAGGCCGACCTCGAAGCGACGCTTGCCAGCCTCGGCGCGCGGCTCAAGGCGGCGGTCTTGCGCAATTTCGAGCGCAAACGGCAGGCCGCCCGCGCGGCGGCTCGCGCGCTGCCCTCGCCCGATCAATTGCTGGCGCTGCCGCGCCGCCGCCTCGACGAGGCGACATCTAGGCTCGGCCGGGCGCTGTCTGTCAGCGTCGATCGCAAGCGGGCGCGGCTTCAAGGCCAAAGGCTGACGCCGGCCACCCTGTCGCGGCGCATGAATGAAGCCCGCACGCTGACCGGGCGCGATCTCGCCCGCGCGCAAGCGGCGTTTTTTGCAATCGTACGCGAACGTCGGGCGCGATTTTCGCGCACCGCGGCGCGTCTGTCGCCGGCGCCGATCGTACGACGCCATAAACTGCAAGGCGACACGCTGGCAGCATTGGCACGGCGGCAGGATCGGGTGATTTCCGTGCGGCTCGAGCGCCTGCGCGCACAGCTGAGCCAGGCCGACCGCCTGCTGACCACGCTTTCGCACAAGGCCGTTCTGGCGCGTGGCTTCGCCCTGGTGAAGGACGCCGACGGGGCGGTGATCAAACATGCGGCCGAGGTGGCGTCGGGAATGGCACTTTCGCTGGAGTTCGCCGACGGCACCACCGATGCGATTGCAACCAGCGGCACGGCAAGACCGAAAACCGTGGCCAAGCCAGCCGCCAAGGCCAAGGCGCCCGGCAATCAGGGATCGCTGTTCTGAGACTATGACCGACAATCCGAACCACCTGGCTACGCCTTCCGGCAAGCCGCGCGCGCGAAGCTTCGGCATCGGCTTCGACGGGAGGCCCGGTCCATTCAACGCGATCACCGATGTGCCCGGTGTAGCGGTCGGTTATGCGACATTGATTTCGGGCGATGGCGCGCTCGTCGTCGGCCAGGGACCGGTGCGCACTGGCGTGACCGCAATCCTGCCCAGGCCGCGTGCCGAGCTTGCCACGCCGGTTTTCGCCGGCATCTTCAGCCAGAACGGCAATGGCGAGCTGACCGGCTCGCACATCGTCGAGGAAACCGGCGCTTTCAACTTCCCGATCACCATCACCAACACGCATTCCTGCGGTGTCTCACGCGACGGTACGCTGCGCTGGATGCAACGCGTGCTGCCAGCGGCACTCGACAGCGCCTGGGGCCTGCCAGTGGCGGCGGAGACCTATGACGGCTTCCTCAACGACATCAATGGCCACCATTTGACATCAGAGCATGTTGCCCAGGCACTCGACGGCGCGGCCGGCGGACCCATCGAGGAAGGCAGCGTCGGCGGTGGCACCGGCATGATCACTTTCGGCTTCAAGGCCGGCTCCGGGACCGCGTCGCGCATCGTCGAATGGCGAGGCCGCGCCTACACGGTCGGCGCCTTCGTGCAGTCGAATTTCGGCAAACGGCACAATTTTACGGTTCGCGGCCTGCGCGCCGGGCAAGACCTTGCCGAGCCGGCGATCAGGCAGGGCACGCCGCGTGCCGAAAAGGGCTCGATCATTGCCGTCATCGCCACCGACGCGCCGTTCCTGCCGCACCAGACGAAGCGACTGGCTCGCCGCGTGCCGCTTGGCGTCGCGATGACAGGCGGCTTCGGCTATCACAGCTCAGGCGATATTTTCATCGCCTTCTCGACCGCCAATGCGAGCGCGGCGCTGGCGCCATCCGGCCGCATCGCCAGCGCCGATTTTATCCCGGACACCGACATCGATCCGTTTTTCGATGCGGTGATCCAGGCCGTGGAGGAAGCGATCCTCAACGCCTTGGTCGCCAATGACGACATGACCGGACGCGACGGCAATTTCGTGCCGGCGCTGCCGAAAACGTGGTTGAAAGAGAAGTTTGGCTGAGGGGATAGCTGATATGAAGACGCGGGCCGAATAGCCCGCGTATTTAAGAAGGGACTGTCCTAGAGTGGTTCATCGTTTCACGGAAACGCCGAACCGCTCTATCCCTTTGTTTTGACGCAATTCCGGACGGAAAACCGTTTCACACTTTTCCTGGAATTGCTCTAAGCGGCTATTCCGCGGCTTTGCTGGCGGCCTGCTGGTGCTCGTCGGCCTCCGCCGCTTCCTCGAGCCGGGAGGCAATCAGTTCCTGAATGTCGCCGACCTCTTCCTGGATATCCTCCAGGGGGATGCCGACTTCCGCCGCCTTGGCAGCGCATTCCCTGGCCAGAGTCTCGGCCTGCTTCTCGATCCTGGCCTCGGATGACTGGCACTGGACCTTTTCGCCGATCCATCCCCGCAAGAACTCGATCGCGTGTTCACTCATACTGCTGTTCCCTGGCGGCAAAGCCGGTTGGTAATCATAAACGCCGACATCCCGTAAAGGATGCATGTCCCCATACGAGCCGAGTCGTCACCAACCGGCAAGCCGATCTTGTCCAAGGTCCACAGAGCCAAAGGAAATCGAGGGGTCAAGAGCATTTTCTGTTTCTGAGGGGTCGGTACCGTTGGCTGGGATCACGCCCAGCTCTGCGCCACTGTTTCTATTTGCTTTTTTCCGGTTTCCGAGCCGATTTTCGTCACAATAGATGGCGCAATCCGTAACACATTTACAGTCGCTTCGGCGGCGCTGCCCTCAGGCGCGCGGGTCGAAGCCGCCGGTATATAGTGACATCCTCATGCAATGTCGACTCTGCGCGCCGTGCTGCTTCGTTCCGCCGCGCCGGAGGGCTCCGCGAAGGACGGAAAGCCGCAAGATTTCGGCACCTGACCGCCGGAGCAGGCTTCCGGGCGGAACCGCTCAGACTTCCACAGCCACCACCGCCGCGCAGTCGCCGGCCTTGACCAGGCCGGGGAAATGCCGCGCCGCCAGCATGCCCGACATTTTTGCCTTGATTTCCTGCGGGGCGACGCCGGTGCGGCCGACGGAATGGATGCGGGCCAGCACCGCGCCTTCTTCGACGGGCTCACCGAGATCAACCATGGTTTCGATCATGCCGTCGTCTTCGGCAAACGAGAAACAGTCGCCCGACGGCATGTCAAGCCATCGGGTTTTGCTCTTCTCGACCGCACCTTCAACGATGCCGGCATGGCGCAGCACATTGAGGATGCCGCGCCGCGCGATCCGCACGGTTTGCGCGCGCGAGGTGCCACCACCGCCAAGTTCCGTGCTGACAAAGACCTTGCCCATCTCCTCGGCTGCCGTGTCGTACATGCCGACGGCGTCGATCTCGATCATGCGCATCGAGAACGGGGCTGCGAATGCCGCCACCGCGTCGAAGGCTTTCTGCTCCAGCGCCTTGTCAGGCAAAGTGTGCGCGGCGCAGAACGGCACGAAGTCCAGCGTCTTGCCGCCGGAATGGAAGTCGAACACGATGTCGGCACGAGGCAGCAAATCGCGCTGGAAGTAGTCGGCGATCTTCTCGGTCACGGTGCCGTCCGGCCGGCCAGGAAAGCTGCGGTTCATATTGCCCTTGTCGATCGGCGAGGTGCGCGTGCCGGCGCGGAAGGCCGGATAGTTCATCGCCGGCACGATGATGATGGTGCCGCTGACATCTTTCGGATCGAGTGTGCGGGCAAGATCGTAGAGCGCCAGCGGCCCCTCATATTCGTCGCCATGGTTGCCGCCGGAAAGCAGTGCTGTTGGTCCCTTGCCGTTGCGAATGACGCATATCGGGATCATCACCGAGCCCCATGCCGAATCGTCACGGCTGTAGGGCAAGCGCAGGAAGCCATGCTGGATGCCGTCGCGGTCGAAATCGACGGTCGGCGCGATCGGCGACGGGCGGAGAGCTGACATCGGTTTCAATCCTTCACCACCAGCTTGCGCGGCACATTGGCCAGGCACTCTACACCGGTTTCGGTGATCAGGATGGACTCGGTTATCTCCAGCCCCATCGTTTCCAGCCACAGGCCGGTCATGAAATGGAAGGTCATGCCGGGCTTGAGTTCAGTGCGGTCGCCGGGACGCAGGCTCATCGTGCGCTCGCCCCAGTCCGGCGGGTAGGACAGGCCGATCGGGTAACCGGTGCGGTTGTCCTTGACGATACCGTATTTCTTCAGCACGCCGAAGAAGCCGTTGGCGATGTCCTCGCAGGTGTTGCCGGGTTTCGCCGCCGCCAGGCCCGCCTCCATGCCTTCCAGCGTCGCCTTCTCGGCCTCGAGGAACTCCTGCGTCGGCTTGCCGAGGAAGACGGTGCGCGACAGCGGGCAGTGATAGCGGTTGTAGCAGCCGGCGATCTCGAAGAAGGTGCCCTCGCCGCGTTGCATCGGCTTGTCGTCCCAGGTCAGATGCGGCGCCGAGGCGTCAGCGCCCGACGGCAGCAGCGGCACAATCGCCGGATAGTCGCCGCCTATTCGCCCCTGTGGGCCGTCAACGCCGCGTGTGCCGGCGTCATAGATCTCGGCGACGAGATCGCATTTGCGCATGCCGACCTCGATCTTGTCGACAATGCGCTGGTGCATCGCCTCGACGATGCGGGCGGCCTTGCGCATATAGTCGATCTCGGTCGGGCTCTTCACCGCGCGCTGCCAGTTGACCAGCGCGGTGGCATCGACAAAGCGGGCATTGGGCAAATGCTTCTGCAATGATGCGAAGGCGGCAGCCGAGAACCAGTAATTGTCCATCTCGACGCCGATGGTGAGCTTGCCCCAGCCGCGATCGGCAAGCACGCTGGACAGATAATCCATCGGGTGGCGCTCGGTCGACTGCACATAGTGGTCGGCATAGCCGACGATGTTGTCATGCGCGAGATAGGCGGTGCGCTTGGCGCCGTTGGCATCCTGGCCGCGGCCATACCAGACCGGTTCGCCCGATGGCGGCACGATGACCGCCTGGTGCACGTAGAAGGACCAGCCGTCATAGCCGGTCAACCAGGCCATGTTGGAGGGATCGCTGACGATCAAAAGATCGACGCCCTTCACCTCCATGGCCTGCCGTGTCTTGGCGAGACGTTCCGCATATTCGCCGCGCGAGAACTTCAGGTTCGGCATCATTCTTTTGCTTCCTCGTTTGTTGGGCCCTGGAACCCGCTCCAACTTCGTTGAATCTGGCTCCAGGCAATTTTTTGTTGATCTGTTCGGAAAGCCGGTTCCCACTTTTCCGGATCATGCTCTTTCGGCCAGCATCAGCTTTCGAAAATAGTTCCGGCATTGGCCGCCCGCGCCCGGTCACGGGCCAGCGTGGCAATCGCCGTGTCCTGCACACCGGTGCCGGTGAGATCGGCGATGGTGATGTCGCTGGCCGAGCGCCTTCCATGTTTTGCGCCGGCGATGATCTGGCCGAGTTCGGTCACCTCCGCATCTGCGGCCATCACGCCCGCCGCAATGGCATGGTGCAGTTCGCCCAGGCGCCGCGTCTGGCGGGCGCTGTCGGCGACATAGAGATCGGCCATGCGCAGGATGGCTGGTGCGATCTCGTTCTTGTGCTCCGCATCCGATCCCATCGCGGTGATGTGCTGGCCGGCGGAGACAAATCCCGCCTTGATCAGCGGCTCGGTCGACGGCGTCGTGGTGACGACAATGTCGGCGCCGGCAACCGCGTTTGCAGCGTCGGATTCGGCGCGCACGGCGATGCCAAGCCTTTCACGCAAAGCACTGGCAGTTGCGTCCGCCTTGACGGCATCGCGCGCCCAGATGCGCGCCTCGGCAATCGGCCGCACCAGCATGAGCGCTTCGAGCTGCAATCCGGCCTGCACGCCGGCGCCGAAGATCGCGGCAACCGAGGACTCTGGCCGCGACAAATGTTTCGCCGCGACCGCGCCGGCCGCCGCCGTGCGGACATCGGTGAGATAGCCGTTGTCGAGCAGCAGCGCTTCGACCAGGCCGGTTTTGGCCGACAGCAGCACCATCATGCCGTTGCCGCTGGGCAGGCCGAGTTTCGGGTTGTCGAAGAAGCCGGGGCTGATCTTGATGGCAAAGCCATCGATGCCTGGCACATAGGCGGTCTTCACGTCGACCTCGCCGCGATGCTCGGGAATGTCCAGCCGCAGGATCGGCGGCATCGCCACCGGCAGGGTGGCAAGTGCGCGGAAAGCGTTTTCGATGCAGGCGACGGCATCGAGATCGAGCTTCACGATTGTGCGCAGTTCGGCCTCGGTGAGGATCGTAATCCGGCTCATGTGGTACACTCCGCATTTGCTTCGCCGCAGATGATCTTGCGATGCAGGGCCATATCGATGTTGCGGCCGGAGAGAAGAAGAACCACCGGCCCGCTCACTTTGACCTTGCCGGCCAGCAGCGCCGCGATGCCGACCGCACCGGCACCTTCGACGATCTCGCGTTCTCGTGCATAGGCATGGCGGATGCCGACGGCGATCTCGTCCTCACCGAGCAAAATGATGTCGTCGAGGAGGTCGCGGCACATGGCGAAGGTCAGCCGATTGTCGAGGCCGATGCCACCGCCGAGCGAATCCGCCAACGTCGGCAGTTCCTCCACCGGCACCGGGCGGCCGGCGTCGAGGCTTGCCTTCATCGCCGCACCGCGCGCCATCGAGACGCCGATGATTTTTGCCATGGGACTGAGGCCCTTGACGGCGGCGGCAACACCCGCCGCCAGCCCGCCGCCGGACAGCGGCACCAAAACCAGCGCAGCATCCGGGACCTGCTCGATCATTTCCAGCCCGAGCGTGCCTTGCCCGGCGATGATATCGGGATGGTCGAAGGGCGGCAGCATGACCAACCCCTCCTCAGCCACCAGCCGTTCGACCTCCCGTTGCGCATCGTCCTGGCTGTTGCCGACGATGCGCATTTCCGCGCCAAGCCGGCGGATCTCGTCGAGCTTGTTGTCCGGCACCAGCCGCGACATGCAGATCACCGCGCGCATCCCTTCGAGCTTCGCTGCATGGGCAAGTGCCCGGCCGTGATTGCCGGTCGATGCCGCGACCACGCCGTGCGCCTTATCCGCTGCGCTCAGCGAAGCAACAGCATTCGAGGCGCCGCGCAATTTGAAGCTGCCGGTGGTCTGCCGGTGTTCGAGCTTGAGGTGGACGGGAACGCCGAAGCGTTCTGACAGGTTTTGCGAGAGCACGGTCGGTGTACGCTCGACCTTGCCGGCAATACGCTCACACGCGGCGCGAATGTGCTCAGGGGTAACCTCGTTCATGATCATCAATCGCGCGGCAAGGGCAGCGTCATCAGACGGCCGAATTCGGGATGGGCTGTCTCGTCGCCGCAAAGGCGCAAGCAGTTCCAGGCGGTCGCCTGATTGCTGGTGACAACAGGACGGCCGATCGCCTCTTCCATGCCGGTGACCGCGAGCGCACCGCGCAGCGCCGTGCAGGATACGAACAGCGCCTCGGCCTCAGGATGCATCGCCTCGCGCGCCAGATCGACCAGCGCTGCCGGTGCGATGCGCGCCATCTCGCGGTCGTCCTCGAAGCCGAGGCAAGAGAAGCTGGCGATGTCGAAACCGCATGCCGCGAAGTAGGCCGCCATCGGCCGGCTGGTCTCAACGGTATAGGGCGTGAGAATGCTGATCCTGCTTGCGCCCAGCGCACGCAGCCCGCGCACGCCGGCCATCGGCGGCGTGACGACGGGAACGCCGGGCTTGGCGGCCTGGATCGCCGCCTCGATCTCGGCGTCGCCGATCACCACCGAGGCCGAAGTGCAGGAATAGCAGATGGCGTCGAGCGGCTCGTCGGGCAGGATCAATGCGGCGCCCGCGGTCAGCGCCGGCTGCATCTTGCGCAGATTATCCGGCGTCGTCGGGTTGGCATAGGGAATGCGCGCGACATAGACGCCGATCCGCTCACTCGCCACCATGCGGCGGAAATCCGGTTCGGTCGTGTGGTCGGTGGCAAGGATGATCAGGCCGACGCGCCGCTCCAGCGGGCGGTCGTCGAGCGCCGGCCGTTCTGGATAGACCTTGATCTCGGGCAAGGGTTTCACGAACTACCTCTCGATCTTGCCGTAGCGGCGTTCCAGCCAACGCAGCAGCACGACCGAACAAAGACTGATGGCAAGGAAGAAAGCACCCACCAGCGTGATCGGCTCGATGTAGCGATAGTAGGTGTTGGCGACGCTTTTCGCCTGGTTCATCAGCTCCAGCACGGTGATCGCCGAGAGCAGCGGCGTTTCCTTGAACATGGCGATGAAATAATTGGCGAGCGCCGGGATCATCGGTGGGATGGCCTGCGGTATGATGATGTGGGTCCAGGTCTGCCTGGCGTTCAGATTGCAGGCCTTGGCGGCCTCCCACTGGCCACGCGGCACATTGTCGATGCCGGCGCGATAGACTTCCGCCGTGTAGGTGCCGTAGTGCAGCCCGAGCCCGATGACACCGGCGACCAGCGGCGGCAAAAGGATGCCGATGTCGGGCAGCACGTAGAAGATGAAATAGAGCTGCACGAGCAGCGGCGTGCCGCGGATGAACTCGGCGAGAAAACCGACCGTGCGCGATAGTGCCCTGTTGGGCGAGCGGCGCGCCAGCGCAATGCCCAGCCCGACGATCGCCGCCAGCACCGAGCCGAGCAACGTTGCCAGGATGGTGATCTTCACCCCCTGGATCAGCGTCGGCATGATTTCCCAGACGAAGTTCCAATCCCATTCCATCAGCAGGCTCCGGCCATCAGACGCGCACTCCGTCGAGGCCGCGCGCCATGCGGCGTTCGAGCGAGCGCACGCCCCAAGAGATGAGCAAAGCGAGGATGAAATAGATGATCAGGATGGTGGTGAACGGCACCATGGTGTTGCCGGTCTGGGCGCGCACCACCTGCGCCTGGAAGGTCAGGTCGGTGAGCGAGATCAGCGACACCACGGCGGTCGCCTTGAGCAGTTCGATGGCATTGTTGCCGAACGTCGGCAGCATCACCAGCAGCGCCTGTGGCAGGATGACGTGGCGCATGCCTTGCCAGCGGCCAAGATTGAGCGCGATGCAGGCCTCGTTTTGCTCACGGCCGATCGACTGGATGGCGCCGCGCACCACCTCGGCGGCATAGGCGCCGACATTGAGGCCGAGCGCCAGCACGCCGGCCTGCAGCGGCGTCAGCGATATGCCGGCAAAGGGCAGCACGAAATAAGCAAAGAACAACTGCACGAAGATCGATGTGCCACGGAAAAATTCGATATAGACGGTGGCGAGCGCCCGCAGCACGAAGAAGCGCGACAGCCGCCCCATGCCAGCGAGAAAGGCCATGATCAGGGCAAGCACCGACCCCATCAGCGTCAGCTCGATGGTGACAAGCGCTCCCTGCAATATCAGGCCGAAATAGCCGGACCACTGGGTCATTTTATCAGAAGTTTCCAACGTTGGTTTTGGGCCTCTTCTCCCCGTCTACGGGGAGAAGAGGCCGGCAGGCAGATGAGGGGCGGAGCCAGCTTGGGCAGAACTGAGCGCCGCCCCTCATCCGTCACTTCGTGACACTTTCTCCCCGTGAACGGGGAGAAGGAAAAAGGCGCCCTACTTCGCCGCGCAGAGCTTGTCGCGCGTCGTCGACATCGCCGCCGCCGCCGAGAAACCATAGGGCTCGATGATCTTGGCGAACTCGCCGGACTTCTTCAGTTTGGCCAGCTCGACGTCAAAGGCGTCGCGCAGCGCCTCGTCACCTTTCTTGAAGGCGGCGCCGTCGCAATAGACCGGCGCACCCTGCACCGGAGCGATGACTTCGAGGTTGGGATCGGCGGCCTTCTTGACCAGGTCGTTGATCGACAGAACCGGCAGCGAATAAGCATCGATGCGGCCGTCCTGCAGCATCTTCACGCCGCTCTGGCCATCCGGCACGACGATGACGCGTTCGCGCGGCACGCCGGCATTGAGCGCCAGTTTCTCTTCGGTGCCGCCGCCCGGTGCGCCGATTGTGGCGGTCGCGTCTTTGGCGACATCCTCATAGCTCTTGAAGCCCTTCGGATTGCCCTTCTTCACCAGCATCGCCTCGGCGTCGCATAGAACCGGCTCCGAATAGGCAACGGCGGCGCAGCGCTCCGGCTTCATGAACAGGCCGGCGGTGACGACATCGAAGCGGCCGGCCTGGAGGCCGGGGATCATGGCGCCATACTCCGAGATCGAGGCGACGATGTCGGCGACGCCGAGGCGCTTGAAGATCTCGCGCGCCACATCCGGCGCCGCGCCCGAAACCTTACCGTCAGCGGCGACCGCCGTATAGGGCGGCTCGTTGGCGATGGCGACGCGGGCGAAGCCTTGCGCCTTGAGTTGTTCGAGCTTGCTGTCGTCGGCCGAACCCACGCTCGAGGCGGCCAGCACCGCCGTCAGTGCAAGGCCGGCGACGCCAGCCAGAATGCCAAGTTTCTTCATTGTTCCCAACTCCTTGTTTCTTGTCTTGCTTTTGTCACGCGGCGGCGTTGCCGCCGGTTTTTCTAATCAAGGGGCGGCTTTCGCCGCCCCGGGGGCATGACGGTCAGACGCGATGTCCGGCCGCGATGATCTTCTTCAGGAAGCCCTGCGTGCGCTCCTGCTTTGGATTGCGGAAAATCTCGTCGGGTTTGCCTTCCTCGACTATCTTGCCGCGATCGAAGAACAGCACCCGGTCGGCGAAGTCGTGGGCAAAACCCATCTCGTGCGTGACCAGCAGCATGGTCATGTCAGTCTCGGCGCAGAGGCGCCACAAGACGTTGAGCACCTCCTCGACCAGTTCCGGGTCGAGCGCTGACGTCACCTCGTCGAACAGCATGATCTTCGGCTGCAAAGCGAGCGCGCGAGCAATCGCCACGCGCTGCTTCTGGCCGCCGGACAGCTGCGCCGGCATCGCCTTGGCCTTGTCGGCCATGCCGACCATGTCGAGCAGGTCCATCGCCCGCTTTTCGGCGGCGGCGCGCGGCATGCCCTTGGTGAGCATCGGTGCCAGGGTGACGTTGTCTATGACGCTCTTGTGCGGAAACAGGTTGAACAGCTGGAAGACCATGCCGATCTTCTGCCGCATTCGGGCCAGGTGCCGCTCGTCGGCAGGCAACAGCTGGCCATTGCGCTCCATGTGGTAGAGTTGTTCGCCATCGATCTGGATGTGGCCGGCATCGATGCGCTCGAGTGTCATCAGGATGCGCAGGATCGTCGTCTTGCCCGAGCCGGACGGCCCGATCAGCGCCAGCTTCTCGCGCGGCATGACCTGCATCGACAGGCCGTCCAGCACCTTGAAGCTGCCGAAGCTCTTCGAGATGCCGTCGATCTTGATGATGGGCGCTGGTGCGGACAAATGAATTTCCCCGTGCTGGAGAAGCCTGTGCCCTTAACGATGCGGAACCTGCCAAATCATGTCAATTGGGAAAATAATATCATGACAATATTTATGATTCCCCACAATTCGGGAGCAATCCCGGTTGGCTTCTTGTGCATGCCGTTATCCCAAAACCGCTTCGCACTTTTGGGCGGCATGCTCATATAGCGAGCAGGAGATGTTCCGGATCGCCAAGCAAAAGCTTGGTGACAACGCCGAGGCCGGCGCGCAGTTCCCCCTCGGTGGTCGAGCCCAGCGAGATGCGTACGGCCGGATGCCATGGTGCGTCGGAAATACGGAAGGAGGTGCCGGGCGCGATCGCCACACCTTGCAGGCGGGCCTGGGCGACGAAACTTTCCTCGGCGCGGTCGGCGGGCAGTTGCAGCCAGACATGCAGCCCGTCGCGCCGGGCGCGATAGTCGACGCCTGCCAGCACCTCCGCCGCGATATCCTGCCGCCGCCGCAATGCCGCGCGCTGCCAGCGGACAAGCTCCATCGCGGTGCCGTCGGTGACCCATTTGGTGGCGATCTCGGCCACCAGCGGCGTCGCCATCCAGTTCGAAACCAGATGCCGGTTGGCGACGGCGGCGACATAGCGGTCGGGCGCGGCGAGATAACCGATGCGCAGGCCGGGCACGGTGATCTTGGTGAAGGAGGTGACGTAAAGCGTGCGCTCCGGCGCAAAGGCAGCAACCGGCGGCGGCCGGTCCTCGACCAGGGGGCCGAGCACATCGTTCTCGATAATGGCGATGTCGTGCTTGCGCGCCACCGCGGCGATCTCAGCGCGGCGTGCGGCATCCATCAGCGTCGCCGTCGGGTTGATCACCGAGGGCTGCACGAAGACGGCGCGGATGTCGGACAGCCGGCAGGCTTCGTCCAGGGCTTCGGGAATCAGGCCGTTGCCGTCGATCGGCAGGCCTTGAAGGTTGAAGCCGAGATAGCGGGCGAGCGGCACCAGCGTATGGTGGCCGATCGCCTCGGTGGCAACCGTCGAGCCGGGCGGCGCCACGCTCATCAACGCCACCGTCATGCCGGCGGTGGCGCCATTGGTCAGGCTGATGTTCTGCGCGGAGATGTCGAGCCCGCACAGTTTCAGCCATTCGACCGCCACCGCGCGATGACGTGGAAACACCATATTGGGCCGGAACGACAGCGCCGAACTCGACGGCAGGTTCTCGGCCAACCAGCCCAGCGCCTGCTTCAGCCGCTCCAGATGCATCGGTTCGCAGACCGGCTTCAGGATCGAGAGGTCGATGACCTCGCCTAGACGCTCGGGCAGGTATGGCGGCTCAGGTTCGCGGCGTTGCGTCTGGACGAAGCTGCCGCGACCGATCTCGCCCGAAATCAGGCCGCGGCGGATCAGTTCCTCATAGGCGCGGCTGACCGTCTGTACCGAAAGTTTGAGGTCGTCGGCCAGCCGCCGATGGGTCGGCAGCCGCGCACCATTGGCCAGGCGTCCGTCATGGATGGCGCGCGCGAACTGGTCGGCCAGCGACTGATAGGCCGGCCGCCGGATGAGCGCGGGATCGGGTTGCCACAATGTCATGACTTATTAGAGATCGAAATCAGTGCAATTGACAATCGAAATAATGCGCCGTCATGGTGAGGTCTACGAAAAAGTGGACGCTGATGACTGCTGCGAAACTCGACCCGATCGACCTGAAAATCCTCGACGCCATCCAGCGCGACGGACGCATCACCAAGCTGGCGCTGGCCGAACAGGTCGGGCTGTCGCCGACGCCGTGCTGGATGCGGCTGCGCAAACTGGAAAAGGCGGGCATCGTCTCGGGCTATCACGCCCGGATCGCCATGCGCGTCGTGGCGCCCGTCGCCACCGTGCTGATGGAGGTGACGCTCGCCAGCCATCGCCAGGCCGATTTCGACCGCTTCGAGCGTGCCATTCGCGACATTCCCGAGATCGTCGCCTGCTGGTCGGTGGGCGGCGGTGTCGACTATGTGCTGAAGGTGATGGCGCGCGACATCGATGCGTACCAGCGCCTGGTCGATGGCTTGCTCGACCGCGAAATCGGCATCGACCGCTACTTCACCTACATCGTCATCAAGACGGTCAAGGACGAGGTCGCGCTACCGATAGCCGACCTGTTGCCTCCATCGCCGTAGGGCTGGAGAGATCGCCTGCCGGCGCGGCACAATAGAGAGAGTCTCTCTACGGGCGGGCATCCAAACAGCCTCTCTGTCCGCATAGGGCGGATAGTCTTCCCGCATCAGTCCGAACCGGGAGGCCTCGACCATGTCCGCGCATTTCGCCCGCTCACATCGCCACGAAGCGCTCGATCGCCTGGCCGACCGCCGGCTGCTGCGCGAGCTCGCCTATGTCGACGGTCACTGGACGGCGAGCGAGGCGGCCGAAAGTTTCGAGGTCACCGATCCGGCAACCGGCACCACCGTTGCCTTCGTCGCTGCGCTCGATGCACGCCAGACGACAAAAGTGGTCGATGCCGCCGCGCGCGCCTTTCCGGCCTGGCGGGCGCTGCTGCCGCAGGAGCGCTCGAGTATCCTGCGAAAATGGTTCGAGTTGATCGTCGCCGCGAAAGACGACCTCGCTCTGCTGATGACGCTCGAACAGGGCAAACCGTTGCAGGAATCGCTGGGCGAGATCGACTATGCCGCCTCCTTCGTCGAATGGTATGCCGAGGAAGCCAAGCGTCTAAACGCCGAGAGCGTCACCAGCCATCTGCCGAACGCGGAAATGATGGTGCGGCGTGAGCCGCTCGGTGTCGTCGGCGTGGTCACGCCGTGGAATTTTCCGTCGGCGATGCTGACCCGCAAGGCCGCGGCAGCGCTTGCTGCTGGCTGCACCATCGTCGCGCATCCCTCCTCGGAAACGCCGCTGTCGGCACTGGCGCTGGCCGAACTCGGCGAGCGCGCCGGGCTGCCGGCCGGAGTCTTCAACATCGTCACCGGCAAGGCTTCGATCATCGTCGGGCGGATGTGCGAAGATCCGCGCGTCCGCGCCATGAGCTTCACCGGCTCGACCGAGATCGGCAGGCTGATCGCCGCGCAGAGTGCACCGACGATGAAGCGGCTGGTGATGGAGCTTGGCGGCCATGCGCCGCTGATCGTCTTTGCCGACGCCGATCTGGACAAAGCCGTGGGCATCGCCATCGACGCCAAATTCGCCACCTCGGGCCAGGACTGCCTCGCCGCCAACCGCATCTATGTCCAGCGTCCGGTCTACGACCGCTTCTGCGCCGCCTTTACCAGGCGCATCGAGGCGCTGCGGACCGGCAATGGCCTTGCCGAGGGCATCGACATCGGGCCACTGATGCATGAGCGCGCCGTCAAGAAGGTCGAGGAACAGTTTGCCGACGCGCTGGCCCACGGCGCGCGCTGCCTCATTGGTGGCAGGCGGCACCAAGCCGGCCCTCTGTTCTACCAGCCGACGCTGCTGGCCGATGTCGCTGACGAGGCGCTGATCATGTGCGAGGAAACCTTTGGCCCGGTCGCCGCCGTGACGCCGTTCGACAGCGAGGACGAGGTGATCGGCCGCGCCAATGCCACCGAATATGGGCTCGTCGCCTATGTCGTGACCGAGAATGGCGCCCGGCAGCAGCGTATGGGCCGCGCGCTCGACTACGGCATGGTCGCCATCAACCGCGTCAAGATCACCGGCGCGCCGATCCCGTTCGGCGGCGTCAAGCAGTCCGGCATCGGCCGCGAGGGCTCGCGCCACGGGCTCGAAGCTTTCACCGATCTCAAATATCTTTGCCTCGATGTAGCCTAGGCTGCGCCGGAATCGTCCTTTCTTCAGGAGTAGAAAAATGCTCGACCAGTCCAACGAACTCGCCGCCTGGGATCGCGATCACTTCTTCCATCCCTCGACGCATATGGGCACGCATGCGCGCGGTGAATCGCCAACCCGCATCATGGCCGGCGGTGAAGGCGTCACCGTCTGGGACAACAATGGCAGGAAGAGCATCGATGCCTTCGCCGGCCTCTATTGCGTCAATGTCGGCTATGGCCGCCAGAAGATCGCTGATGCCATCGCTGCTCAGGCCAAGAACCTGGCCTATTACCACGCCTATGTTGGCCACGGCACAGAGGCGTCGATCACGCTTTCCAAGATGATCATCGACCGCGCGCCGCGAGGCATGTCGCGGGTCTATTTCGGCCTCTCCGGGTCCGACGCCAACGAGACCAACATCAAGCTGATCTGGTACTACAACAACGTGCTGGGACGGCCGGAGAAGAAGAAGATCATCTCGCGCTGGCGCGGCTATCACGGCTCGGGCGTGATGACGGGATCGCTGACCGGGCTCGACCTGTTCCACAACGCCTTCGACCTGCCGCGCGCGCCGATCCTGCACACCGAGGCGCCCTACTACTTCCGCCGCGCCGACCGCTCGATGAGCGAGGAACAGTTTTCGCAGCACTGCGCCGACAAGCTCGAGGAAATGATCCTGGCCGAAGGCCCCGAAACCGTCGCCGCCTTCATCGGCGAGCCGATCCTCGGCACCGGCGGTATCGTGCCGCCGCCCGCCGGCTACTGGGAAAAAATCCAGGCGGTGCTGAAGAAATATGATGTGCTGCTGGTCGCCGACGAAGTGGTGACGGGCTTTGGCAGGCTGGGCACCATGTTCGGTTCCGACCACTACGGCATCAAGCCGGACCTGATCACCATCGCCAAGGGCCTGACCTCGGCCTATGCGCCACTGTCGGGCGTCATCGTCGCCGACAAGATGTGGCAGGTGCTGGTGCAGGGTTCCGACAAGCTCGGCTCGCTCGGCCATGGCTGGACCTATTCGGCGCATCCGATCTGCGTTGCCGCAGGCGTTGCCAATCTCGAACTGATCGACGAGATGGACCTGGTGACAAATGCCCGCGAGACCGGCGCCTATTTCCGCGCCGAGCTGGCCAAGGCCGTCGGCGGCCACAGGAATGTCGGCGACGTGCGCGGGGACGGCATGCTGGCGGCGGTCGAGTTCGTCGCCGACAGGGACGACCGGGTGTTCTTCGACGCCTCGCAGAAGATCGGACCGCAGGTGGCGACGGCGCTTGCAGCGAGCGGCGTCATCGGCCGCGCCATGCCACATGGCGACATTCTCGGCTTCGCACCGCCGCTCTGCCTGACCCGCGAGGAAGCCGACATCGTGGTGGCCAAGACGGCGGATGCGGTGAAGAGCGTGTTTGCCAATCTCTGAAATCGACCTGTGAATGCCATGACCAAGACCCTCCCCGCCACCATGGCCGCCTTGCTTTTGACCGGGCACGGCGGACCGGAAAAACTCGTCTACCGCAGCGATGTGAAAGTGCCCTCGCCCGCATCGGGTGAAGTGCTGGTCAAGGTCAGCGCCTGCGGCATGAACAACACCGATGTCTGGGTGCGCCAGGGCGCCTATGGCACGGAAGAGGACGCGGCGGCGGTGTCCACCTGGCGGCGCCAGGGCAACACGCTGACCTTCCCGCGCATCCAGGGCACCGATACGGTCGGCCAAATCGTTGCCGTCGGCGACGGTGTTTCGCCGGACCGTATCGGCGACAGGGTGATGGTCGATTTCTCCATCTACAACCGCGACGACGATTCGCTGGCCGACATCGACTATATGGGCCATGGCCGCGATGGCGGCTACGCCGAATACCAGGCCGTGCCGGCCGAGAACGCCCATGTCGTCGACACGACCTTGAGCGACATCGAGCTTGCCACCTTCTGTTGCGCCTACCTCACCGGCGAACAGATGCTGGAGCGCGCCGGCCTGAAGGCTGGCGAGCGCGTGCTGGTCACCGGTGCGTCAGGCGGTGTCGGCTCCGGCATCGTGCAATTGGCACGGGCGCGCGGCGCCATTCCCTATGCCGTGGTCGGCAAGGGCAAGGAACAGGCGGTGCTCGACATCGGCGCCGAGGCGGTGATCACCCGAGGCGTTATCGACCTGCCGCAAGCCGTCGCCACGGCAACCGGCGGCCAGCCGATCGACGTGGTGGCCGACCTCGTCGGCGGCGCCATCTTCAACGACCTCCTGCGCATCCTGAGACCCGAGGGCCGCTACACGACTGCCGGCGCGATCGCCGGCCCGGTCGTGCAGCTCGATCTCAGGACGATGTATCTCAAGCAGTTGCAGTTGCATGGCTCGAGCCAGGGCACGCGAGCGGATTTCCGCCGCATCGTGCGCTACATCGAGGAGAAGAAGATCCGGCCGCTGGTCGGCGGCGTCTACAAGCTCTCCGATTTCCACCACGCGCAGGCGGATTTCATCGCCAAGGCTTTCGTCGGCAAGCTGGTGGTGGTGCCGGACGCCATGTGGAAAAGCGGGCCCGATCTCAAGTAAGATGGCGACGCCGTAACGTGCGGAGTTGATGTCGCCATTGACGCTCACGGAGGACGAGGTGGCCGAGGGCGTGGCAATCGTCGACGTGAATGCCGGCAAGGTCCCGGACGCGGATGTCGCTTCCTTCATGATGTGGTGAAGCAAGAAGCTCATCGGCTTCCGCAGGACGGACAAACCCCAGGCTCAATCCACACATCACGGCATGGCTATGCTCACCTGCCTGCCCGCAGTGGTATTCGCACTTCCCGGGCAGCACAAAAATGGAATGCAGCACCCTGCCAGCCAGTCGGCTCGCGGTTAACATCAGGCATTGAACGGGAACTTGCAGGAAGCACACAAATGTCTGCGCAATCCGCGAATGTCGTCAGCCTGGATGCTTTCCGTCATGCCCGGAACGCAGAATTGGCATGACATTTCGCAGCGGGCCGCCGCCACAGAAATTAACCTGACAGCCTCGACCTTGTCGTCCGGGCTGATTATCCCGCGACCCGCACGACAAGCTTGCCGAAATTCCTGCCGTCGAGAAGGCCAAGAAAGGCCTGCGGCGCGTTCTCTATGCCATCGACGATATCTTCCCTGTATCGAACCCGCCCGGATGCTATCCAATCGGCCATGTCGCGATAGAATGCCGGGCGCTGGTCGACGAATTCGCGCTGGATGAACCCCCTGATCATCAGGCTGCGGTGGAGCACCTGCTGCATCAGCGTCGGCAGCCGGTCGATGCCGGAATCCGCGATGACATTGTATTGCGCGATCAACCCGCAGACCGGCACGCGGGCAAAATCGTTCAACAGGGGGAACACCGCATCCCAGACAGGACCGCCGACATTCTCGAAATAGATGTCGATGCCATCAGGGCAGGCGACCTTCAACTGCTCGGCAAAATTGTCGGCCCTGTGATCGACGACCGCATCGAAGCCGAGTTCCTGTCGCACGAAAGCGCATTTGTCAGTGCCGCCGGCGATGCCAACGGCACGCGCCCCCTTGATGCGCGCGATCTGGCCAACGGCTGACCCGACCGCGCCGCTGGCCGCCGCCACGACCACCGTCTCGCCGGGCTTTGGCTGTCCGATGGTGAGCAAGCCGGCATAGGCCGTGAAGCCCGGCATGCCGAGCACACCAAGTGCCGTCGTCACGGGCGCCGCCGCGGGATCGAGCTTGCGCAACCCGACACCGTCGGACAGCGCAAAACTCTGCCATCCGGAATGGGACAACACGATATCCCCTACAGCAAACTCCGGATGGCGAGAGCTAACGACGCGCGCAACGGTACCGCCTTCCATCACGCCGTCGACATCGACCGGCCTGGCATAGGATCTGGCGGCGTTCATGCGCCCGCGCATATACGGATCAAGCGACAGATAGAGGATCTGCAGCAGCAGTTCGCCCTCACCCGGCTGGACGACGTCAACGGTCTCGATGCGGAAATCGCCTGGCTTCGGCCGGCCTTGCGGTCGCGCCGCGAGCACGATGCGGGTGTTCGTCTGGATCGGCATTGGAGACCTCTTTGCGAAGGACGTTCTATTCGAAAAACCGGTTGGGTGGCCGCTTCAGGCCAAGATTTTCGCGCAGCGTCGTTCCCTCATACTGCCGCCTGAAGATGCCTCGCCGCTGCAGTTCGGGCACCACCTTCTCTACAAAATCGTCGAGCCCGGCGGGCAGATGGGGAAACATGATGTTGAACCCGTCAGAGCCCTCTGTGACCAGCCATTCCTCCATGTCGTCGGCGATTGTTTCAGGCGTGCCCACGAAAGCAAGGCCGGAATAGCCGCCCAGCCTCTGCGCAAGCTGCCTGACGGTCAGGCTCTCGTTGCGCGCCAGTTCGATGACGCGCTCGCGGCCGCTTCTGCTGGCATTGGTCTCGGGGATTTCGGGCAACGGCGCGTCCGGGTCAAAACCGGATGCGTCATGCCCGATCGCGATCGACAGCGAGGCAATGCCGCTCTCGTAGTAGACGAGGCTGTCGAGCTTCGCCCGCCTGGCCTGCGCGTCCTCGACGCTGTCGCCGACGACGACAAACGCGCCGGGCAGGATCTTGATATCGTCTCGAGCGCGGCCGAGCTTTTCGGCGCGGCCCTTGACGTCGGCAAAGAAACGCTGGCCCGCGGCGAGATTGGCATGCGCGGCGAAAATCACTTCCGCCGTTTCCGCCGCCAGTTGCCGCCCCGCCTCCGACGCGCCGGCCTGGACGATGACCGGCCAGCCCTGGATCGGCCGGGCGATGTTGAGCGGCCCGCGCACCGAAAGATGCTCGCCCTTGTGATCGAGCACATGCAATCTGGAAGGGTCGAAATAGAGGCCGCTTTCGGCGTCGCGGATGAAGGCATCGTCGGCGAAGCTGTCCCACAGGCCGGTGACGACGTCGTAGAATTCCCGCGCCCGCCGGTAGCGCTCGTCATGCTCGACATGTTCGTCAAGGCCAAAGTTGAGCGCCGCGTCAGGGTTGGACGTAGTGACGATATTCCAGCCGGCGCGCCCGCCGCTGATATGGTCCAGCGAGGCAAAGCGGCGCGCGATGTGATAGGGCGCGTCGAACGTCGTCGATGCGGTGGCGACCAGCCCGATGTGATCGGTGACGGCTGCCAGCGCCGACAGCAGCGTGAACGGCTCGAACGACGTGACCGTGTGGCTGCGCCGCAGCGCCTCGACCGGCATGTTGAGAACGGCCAGATGGTCGGCCATGAAGAAGGCGTCGAACTTCGCCGCCTCCAGCGTCTGGGCGAAGCGCTTCAGATGCCCGAAATTGAAATTGGCGTCGGCATAGGCACCCGGATAACGCCAGGCGCCGGTGTGCAGGCTGACAGGACGCATGAAAGCGCCGAGCCGCAATTGTTGCTGGGTCATGAAAGTCGTCCTGGCAGATGAATACAATCGAGCACATCGCTCGAATCCTGGTCTTTAGGATCGGACGGTCCGCCCAACTCGGGAAGGTACTCTGTTGCGCCGCACCCGGCTTTTGCAGCATTTCCGTTTTGCGCCACCCTGGACCGCAGCACATTTGCGCCACCCTGGACCGCAGCACAAAAAATGGCCGGGCTCGAATGCGGCCCGGCCAAAAGAAGGTTAAAACCTTCAGAGGGGAACACCGCTCAGCGGAATGGGAGGAGACCGCCGAACGATTTTACCTGTTTGAGCCTATTTCAGAGCTTTGGCGACGAATGGCATTCCAAAGAATGCCCCGAACGGCGAAATTATGTTCAGCGCTTCCAACAAGCCTCATGGGCGCACCGCTCCGGTTTCAAGAAGATCGGCATAGTGGCGGCGCGCCACGTCGGGATGCGAACGCAGACGGCTTTTCAGGACGTTGGTGCCGACGTCGCGGAACAACGGGTTGTCGGGATCGCTTGCCGGTCCGCGTGCCTCCGCCGCCAGTTCCTCGGGCAAAGTCAAAAGCGGTATGGTCGCATCCAGCCGTGCGCTGAAGAAGAAGGGAACGGAAATCCGCTCGACGCCGGCGGGCGGCGTCACGACGCGGTGAACGGTGGCGCGCAGATACCCATTCGACGCCAGTTCAAGCAGTTCGCCGATGTTGACGACCAGCGTTCCGGGGATCGGATCCACATTGACCCAGCTTCCATCATATTCGACCTGCAGCCCCTTGTTGTCGTCCTGCAGCAGCGTCAGGAAGCCGCCATCCTTGTGCGCACCGACACCCTGGTCGCCATCCGTCGCGTCACGACCGGGATAACGCACGATCTTCATACGATGGTTGGGCGAGTCCCTGTAGATCGCGTCGAAGGCGTCCTCGGGCTGGTCAAGCGACAGCGCGAAGGCTTTCAGCAGCCGGATCGCCACCGCCGTGGCTCTGGTCTGCCATGCCAGCAGCGCCGGTTTGAGATCGGGCAATGCCGAGGGCCATTGGTTTGGCCCTTGCAGCCGCGTCCAGGCCGCAATTCCCGGCCCCTGCGGTATGGGCTGGCGCTCGACGCCGATGTCGAGTTGCTCACGCCAGTCGGCCGCGCCCTTGGTCAGTTCACCGCCGGCGCGCGTGTAGCCGCGAAACTGCGAGGACTTGACCATTTCGATCGCCAGCTTGTCGGCCTCCGGCAACGCGAAGAACCGGCGCGAGGCATCAAGCACGTCATCAATCTCCGAGGCGGAAATTCCGTGACCGCTGAGATAGAAGAAGCCGACGTCCCGGGCCGCCGCGCGCAGGTCCAGAAGAAAGGCGCGATGCTCGGACGCCCCTTGTTCGACACGGCTCAGATCGAGTACCGGCACAATTCTGGGCATGGTCAGGTTCCTTCTTTTCTCTGCCCGTGCCCAGAAGAAGTGGAAGCGATCACTGGCAAGCACTCCGGGCACGGATCGTGCATCCAAGATGACACGCAGGGCTCCCTGATCAAAGCAACGGACACTCCAATGTGAGCCGAATAGAGGAAAAGCCAGCGCTGCATATTATGGCTTGCAGGCAAATAATATCCTCAACGGTTATTCTAAAATCGGGAAGGTTTATACGGACTTCCGCATAAACTGGAGAGCTGGCCAGCTGACGTTGCAAGGAGTGGACAAACGACCCGCGGGCAACACGAGGCCCGCCGGATTGCTCCTCACGTCTGCAGAGAGCGGCCGCTCTCGGCATCGAACAGGTTCAACTTGGCAATATCGGGTTCGACAAAAAGCGTTTCTCCAGGACGGGCGCTGATCCTCTCGCGAAACACGGCGACCGCCGGTTCGCCACCGATCGTCAGATGAACCTGGGTCTCCGAACCCATCGGCTCGGCCACGCCAATCAATGCCGCAATCCCCTTGCCCGGCGCACAGACACTCAGATGCTCCGGCCGGAAGCCGTAGTGGACCTTCTTTCCATCCGCCACGCTGAAGGCTGAACCGACCGGCAACAGTGTTCCGTCGGTTGTTCGCACCGCCGGCGCGCCGTTGTCGCGTGCGACCACGCTGTTGAGAGCGCCGGCCGACGGTGCCAGGTTGCCGACCCAAGGCTTTGGACCGACGGAGCGCCTGGTCACGAATGCGATTGCGCGATCGTTTGGGGCTTCAAGCCAGACCGAACTTCTCCACGGCGCGCATGATGCCGCGCAGCTCGGCGAGGCCTTTCAGCCGGCCGATCAGCGAATAGCCGGGATTGATCCTGCTCTTGCCGATATCGTCGGCGAGCAGATGGCCGTGATCGGGGCGCATCGGAATGCGCCAGTCGGCGCGGCCTTCTTTGCTGCGGCGCGCCTCTTCCTGCATCAGAGCGAGGATGACATGCGCCATGTCGGTGCCGCCCTCGAGATGCTCGGCTTCGTAAAACGAGCCGTCTTCCTCGATGGTGATGTTGCGCAGATGGGCGAAATGGATGCGGTCGGCGAACTCCTTGACCATGGCGACAATGTCGTTGTCGGCGCGTGTGCCGTAGGAGCCGGTGCAGAAGGTCAGGCCATTGGCCGGGCTGTCGACGGCGTTGAGGATGAACCGCGCATCCTCGGCGGTCGAAACGATGCGCGGCAGACCATAGAGCGAGAAGGGCGGATCATCAGGATGGATGCACATGCGCACCCCTTCCTGCTCGGCCACCGGAATGATCTCGCGCAGGAACCAGGCAAGGTTGTCGCGCAATTCCTTCGGCCCGATCGCATCGTAGTCCGCTAGCGCCTCGCGAAAACTGTCGCGGTCGTAGCTGCGCTCGGTCGCCGGCAGGCCGGCGATCAAATTGCGCTCGATCCTGTCGATCTTCTCGGCGCTCAACTCCCTCAGTCGCGTTTCCGCCTCGGCGATACGCGCTGCACTGTAACCGGCCTCGGCATTCCGGCGCTTCAGCACGAACAGGTCGTAGGCGGCGAAATCGATCGCATCGAAACGCAAGGCATAACCCGTCGTCGGCAGGCGGTAGGCCAGATCCGTGCGGGTCCAGTCGACCACGGGCATGAAATTGTAGCAGACCGTGGTGATGCCGGCCTTGGCGAGCGCGCGGATCGTCTCCTTGTACCAGCCGACATAACGGAGCCTTTCCGCGGTGCCGATCTTGATCGAGTTGTGGACGGGAATGCTCTCGACGACCGACCAGGTCAGCCCTGCCGCCTCGATGATCCGCTTGCGCTCCAGAATGCTCTCGAGCGGCCAGGCGCGCCCGTCATAGATGTCGTGCAGGGCCGACACGATACCCGTCGCGCCCGCCTGCCTGACATGATCAAGCGTTACCGGGTCGTCGGGTCCATACCAGCGCCAGCACTGTTCCATTGCCGCTTTCCTTCTGTGAGAGAAAGGCAACTTATTGTTGGACCATAACGAGAGTCAAACTAAAAATCTGAGCTGATTTCAAGTGCTCCTTCCCCGAACTTCCATTGAAACCCGGAGGCCGTAAGCCAAAATCAATTGTTTTTCTTAAATCCTGCGCTATCTTGGTCCAACAATTAAGGAAGCCAAGATATTGGAACACTCTCAGGTTGCGCGCGAGAACGCCGCCGCGCGGCGCGTCAGTGGCCGGTCGGCGGTCGACACGACGGCTGGGCGGATTCTTGACCTGATCCGCGTGCGGCAGCTGAATGTCGGCGACGTGCTGCCGACCGAGCGGGAGCTCAGCGAACTCACCGGCGCCAGCCGCAACACCGTGCGCGAAGCGTTACGCACCATCCGCACCTACGGGCTTATCGACCCAAAACCACGCGTCGGCGCCGTCCTGGCCAACGGGCAGAGCATCGCCATCCAGAATTTTTTCGCCGCGCACATGGACATCTCGCGCTCGTCCTTCGCCGACATACAGGGCTACCGGCGCATCATCGAGGTCGGTATCGGCGACCATATCGTGCTCCATGCCTCGAACGAACAGCTCGACGCGCTCGACGAGATCAACGCCCGGATCGTCGGCAGCCAGTCGGCCGAAGAGGCCGCCGAAAACGATTTCAATTTCCACATGGCGCTGATCAGGCTGGCGGACAATCGCATGCTGACGGACATGTATTCCTTCCTTTCGCCGGTGATCCTGCGGATCATGACCATCGGCAAGGAAAGACGCCCGATCCTGGCCGATACGAGGGCAGCACATGGCGAGATCATTGCTGCGTTGCGCGCGCGCGACAGGCTGGCCTACGCCTATCTGATCAGCCGCCATCTCGACTTCGGCTTGCGCTTCCTGCCGGAAGAGCCGGCTTCCGACCGCCAATGATGGAGTTCCCACAATGAAGGATTTCGACGGCAAGGTCGCCTTGGTGACCGGCACAACCGGGATCGGCCTGGCGACAGCCAGACGCCTTGCGGCAGGTGGTGGGGCGATCATCGCCTGCGGCATCGATCGCGCCGCCAATGCGGCGCTGAAGGTGGAACTGGAAGGCTCTGGAGCAGGCGTGCTGGTCATAGACGCCGACGTCTCCGTGCCGGATCAGGTTCGTGACGCGGTCGCCGCCGGCGTCGAACGGTTCGGTGGCCTCGATATCATCGTCAATTCCGCGGCGGTCCATCCGTACGGAACCGCAACCAGCACCGACTTCGAGACCTGGAACAGGGCGATGTCGGTCAACGTCGGCTCAATCTACCTGACAGCGCATTTCGGCATTCCGGAAATGATCCGCCGGGGTGGCGGCGCCATCGTCAACGTGGCTTCGGTACAGGGTCACGCGTGCCAGCAGAATGTCGCCGCCTATGCGACGACCAAGGGCGCGATCCACACGCTGACACGCTCGCTGGCGCTCGACTACGCACGTCAGGGAATCCGCGTGAATTCGGTCAGCCCGGGCTCGGTCCGCACCCCGATCCTGGAAAAGGCGGCACGCGGCGAGAATGGCACCGATGCCGATGTCGAGGCGGCCTACAAGCGCTTCGGCGAAGCGCACCCTATCGGGCGCATCGGGGAGCCGGAAGAGGTGGCGGAACTCATCGCTTTCCTGTGCTCGGCGAAAGCCGGGTTCTGCACCGGCGCGGACTACAGAATAGATGGCGGCCTGACCGCCGGCATCGGTGTGAAATAGCATCTCCGATACGACCGACTACGGCGCGGCCAACACCAAGTGGTTCGGCGATTTCTTCAAGGCTGCCAGGCGGCGAGATCGTTTCCTCGGATAGGGATTGGCGGGCGCTGCGGCTGGGGTCACCGTAGCTCGCCCCGTTGGAGCAGCGGCTGGCGTCCCGAGCACGGGGAATGGCATTCTCGATGAGCTGGACAAGCCGCAGGGTGAACTTGTGGAGCCGAGTCCTGACACCCAGAATAGCGTCGAACCCGTGCAGTACCGTCGATGGAGGCGGCGGCGTGGATGGCGAGTGGTTTGCCGTCGCCATTGGCGTCGAGGCCGCTGGCATCGGAGATGTTTCCGCCAATCCTACTGGATCCGCTACTATTGAAATCCTGCAAACGCGAAGGCTCCGGCATTTTGTTGGAGCCTTCGTTGCGAGGTCTCGCAGACGACAGACGTTTCCCCGAACCAATCCAAGCACCTGCTTCGGGACCAATGCGGCAACAAGAAAAAAGGCCGTATAGAGCAAAGAATTTCAAAGCCGAGGGATGCCGAGGGATAGAGGCCTTCGGCCCGGTTCAGTCCTTGTTGCCGGCTCGAACCGGTTGCGCTTCCGGCGGCGGTTCCCATCCAAAAACACTGCGGCCGCCCAGCATGTGCGACTGGTCGAATTCCCCTGCCACGATTTCCTTCAGGCTGGGACCGGTGGCATAGCGCTCGACCTGGCGCGACTGGTCGTCCAGCCGTCTCAATGCATCGATTTCCTCGGTGCGGCCGAGCTTTGCCTTGTGAACGGCCGATTTCAGCACGCCGATCGTCTCGTCATAGACTTTCAGCGGCACAGGGAATGGGTGTCTATCCTTGCCGCCATGCGCCAGCGAGAACCGGCCGGGGTCCGAGAACCGGCATGGCGCCCCATGCACGACCTCGGCCACCATCGCCAGCGCACGCACGGTGCGGGCACCGACGCCGGGCACCATGAGCAGCTCCGAGAAATCGGCGGGCCCGCGTTCGGCGGCGGCAGCGATATTGCCATGCAGGCGGCGCATGACGACGTCGCTCTCGCGGACGTCATGATGGGCCGGCATGATGAGATACGGCAGCAGCGGCTGCGCGGGAGCGGGTGGAGAGCCATGCTCCAGCAAAGCAAACTCTTTCACGATGCGATCGGGTCCCAGATCCCGCAGCAGGTCGAGCTGGCCGTGACGCGAAGCACCGGCGCGCCGGTCAGTGAGGTTGACGATCTCGCCCTGATTTGCGCCTTCGATCGCGGCATGCGGCTGGTCGACAAAGCTCGTCAGCCCCTCGGACAGCCAATGGTAGCGACGCGCTACCTTGCTGTCGCCGTTCATGCCTTGTTGCACCACGACCCAGTCGCCATCGTCGGTAACGATGAAGCCGTGAAGGTAGAGATCGAAGCCGTCCTGGACGGCGGCACTATCGACCTTGGCGACCAGTCTGCTGGCCTTGGCCAGGACGGTTCCGTCGAACCCGACACGCTCGCCGATCAATGCCAGTTCGTGCGGGGTCTTGCGCGAATGCGCGCCACGCCCACCGCAGACATGAATACCGAGTTCGCCGGAGAGCGGGGACAGGCCACGTTTGAGGGCGCCGACGACGCTTGTCGTGATGCCGGAGGAATGCCAGTCCATTCCCATGACCGCGCCGAAAGACTGGAACCAGAACGGGTGTGCCAGGCGGCGCAGCAATTCGGTTCGGCCATAGTGATGGATGATCGCCTCGCACATTACCGCGCCAAGGCGGGTCATGCGGTCACCGAGCCATTTGGGCACGCGACCGCCATGCAGTGGGAGATCAGCACTTCCCGATCGTTGCGCCAAGTTGTGCCGCCCGCGTTGCTCGTTGCGTAGAGATAGGTGTTGCGGCCCTGTCAGGAAAGCCTGCTGTCGCCCTTGGCCGGGCGAACATCAAGCAGCAGCGCGAGATGTCTGGCCGCGGCGCTTTCGATGAAGAGCTCTTCCAATTGATGATCGGACAAACTTGTAGCGGTTCGCTTGCGAACCTCATCGATGCCGCCGCGAACGGATATCGGGACGGAATGTGCCTGATCGTCAAGGTAGGCACCGATCGCCAACACCGCATCGGCATCGACATTGCGTGGCAATGGCCGCATCGACCCTTCCTCCCCGGCACAGTTTCCCTGAAGGCAAAGTCCGAGTCGAGATCGATCTCGTTGATGTACGATTTCGTACATTGATCGCGTCTCATCGTATCGATCGGAACAATTCAGCCATCAGGCGATTTAAGAGCCCTGGAAAATCTCTCGTCTGGAGGCTTGAATGGTGAAACGGAGAATGCGCGACCCGTATCAGCTGCGCGCGCAGGCTGACCGGATTTCCAAGGAGATCATCGACATCGAGCGCTCAGCCCGAGAAGCAAAGACCGCAAAGCTCAGGGCCCAGCGCGAGGCCCAACAGCAGGTATCTGCTCGGACAAAGCCCGACAGGGTCGGCAGAGGCGACGCCGAATAGACCTGTCACGAAGATCCGCCAACGGATCGCACCATGGCGGGCCCGTCGGACTTTTGCTGATCCCGACCGCAGCCGAAACCGGATGGGGTCTGCTGCCCGGGCCAGAACGAGAATGGCAGCCAAGCCAATACCGGAGGAACGATTTGAACGGAAACTCGTTTGCCCTGACTGGAAACGGGATGAGCAAAATGGTCGCGCCGCGTGCTGCCTGGAAGGGTTTTTTGAAGGTCGGTTCGGTTTCCTGCGGCGTGAAGATCGTCGGCGCCACCAGCGAGGCGTCGAAGGTTCATTTCAGGATATTGAACCGCAAGGACGGGCTCCCGGTCAAAAGCGTCTACGCCGATGAGGAGACCGGAAAGCTGGTCGACGTGGAAGACCAGGTGAAGGGCTTCGAGGTCGAAAAGGATGAGTTCCTCCAGATCGAGCCCGACGACATCAAGGCGCTCAAGCTGACGTCGAAGCATACGCTTGAGGTCGGCGAATTCGTATCGCTTGACGAGATCGACACGCGCTATCTCGAGAAACCTTACTACCTGATCCCGGCCGATGGCGCTGCACTCGAGGCCTACGGCGTGATCCGCGATGCCATGAAGAACAAGGGCGTCGCCGCGCGATCCTGCGTCGTGCTTTATCAGCGGGGCCGCGAGGTTCTGATCCAGCCCTATGGCAAAGGCATGGTGATGACCGAGCTGCGAAACCACAATGAAATGGTCTCGCAAGACAGCGTGTTCGACGGCTTGAAGACGCAGAAATATGATCCCGAGCTGCTCGAAATCGCCGGCATGCTCATCGACAAGAAGGTGACGACGTTCGATCCTTCGAAGTTCGAGGACACCTACGAAGATGCGCTGATTGCCATGATCGATGCCAAGCGCAAGGGCAAGCAGCCACCGAAGCCGGCGCCGAAGCCGAAAGAGAACGTCATCAACTTGGCCGAGGTGCTGAAAAAGAGCCTCAGACAGGAAGGGTTGGGGACGCCTGAAAAGAGCGCCCCGCCGAAACGCAAGACGGCCTAGCACCAAGACAGCCTAGCACTAGGACCAATCGACATTCAGGATTCAAATTTGCGTTGATGCATGATTCATAGGCTTCCAGATTCGGTCTGGAGAGCGATGGATGGCACGGCGAT
This sequence comes from Mesorhizobium newzealandense, assembly GCF_042682145.1. Taxonomy (NCBI): domain Bacteria; kingdom Pseudomonadati; phylum Pseudomonadota; class Alphaproteobacteria; order Hyphomicrobiales; family Phyllobacteriaceae; genus Mesorhizobium; species Mesorhizobium newzealandense. The sequence goes on from NZ_JBHUGZ010000001.1 coordinate 584,412, forward strand.
ATGAACTGAGCAGCGAGCAATGGCAGCGTATTGAAGGTCTGTTGCCTGGCAAGGCTGGTGATCCCGGGCGCAGCGGTCGGGACAATCGCCTCTTTGTAAACGGCGTGCTTTGGGTTCTGCGCTCCGGAGCGCACTGGCACGACGTTCCCGAGCGCTACGGCAAGTGGAAGACGCTGCATCAGCGCTTCAGCCGCTGGTCAAAAGCCGGAGTTTGGGATCGCGTGTTCGCCGATCTGATCGATGATCCGGACAACGACTACGTGATGCTCGACAGCACACTGGTCCGGGCTCATCAGCAGGCAGCGACAGGAAAAGGGGGGACCAAAACCAGGCTTTGGGGCGCTCCCGAGGAGGATTGACTACCAAGATCCATATGGCGGTGGACGGTCGAGGGCGCCCGCTGCGACTGATCCTGACGCCTGGCCAGCGGGGCGATGTTACCCAAGCGCCCGCCTTGCTCGAAGGGCTCGAGGCCAAACGTGTCCTCGCCGACAAGGCCTATGACAGCAACGCCCTGCGCGCCATCGTCGCCGGGATGGGAGCCGAGGCTGTCATCCCCTGCAATCCGACCCGCAGGAAGCTGATCCCCTACGACTTCGAAGCATACAAAATGCGCAACCTAATCGAACGGTGCTTCAACAAACTCAAGCACTTCAGACACATAGCCACACGCTACGACCGACGCGCCATCCATTTCCTCAGCTTCATCCAACTCGCTTGCGCAATGTTATGGATGCGATGAATGTCGATTCAGCCTAGGACGTGCCCGATCCAGGAGAGATTTGTGAGCAGACTGACTCCGGAGCAATGCCGTGCAGCACGCGGCCTGTTGGATTGGCCGCAGGCCAGGCTTGGTGCAAAATCGAATGTGAGCGAGGGAACGGTTCGGGATTTCGAAAATGGAAAGCGTGTTCCAGCCGCGGACAAGCTCGTCGCGATCCTGTCGGCGCTCGAACTGGCGGGCGTCGCCTTTCTGGACGAGACAGCCCATGGCGGACCCGGCGTCCGGCTCAGGAGGTCGACGACGTCGCGTACGCGTGTTCGAGACGGCGAAGCCGGAATTATCGAGAGCAGCGAAATGTAATGTGCCGCCCTTGGCGTGCCGGACTACGCGAACCGCCACTACGAAGGCTGGCGCCGTCATCAGGCGCAGGAATTAATCGACAGGATAGGGAACGGTGACCCGGCGCCTGATCAGTTCGATGACATTTCGCGGATGAGTTCGTCGAGCGCCAATGTCGTCCAATGCCGCCATCTCGAGCGGATCCGTGCTCTGCCTCAATGTCCTGAGGTGCGGCGTTCCGTCCGGGCCGACAGGCGCGTAGCTCGCGACCAGGATGTCGCGATATTGCTGCAGCAAGACGACCGCACGCTCGATAAGTTCCTGTTTCATCGATACGAGACTATCAAATCGGTGCACTCGATGTGGATTTGTTTTTCCCGCACCATCCGTCCGCGGCCGGGAACGCCGGCTCTCCCAGACGGTTATTGGCAAAAGAGAGGAGCGGACCAACATGGTGAAAAACGTCGAGCAGGCACTGGAGGACACGATCCTTGCAATTCGGATTCTTCGAAAATCCATCGCCGACCATGGGCATTCCGAGGCGATGATCAATTTCGACCGGCTGATGGCGGCAGCTGTTGGCGAAGCCGAGGAACAACTGACCAAGCTGCAGGACTCCGGATTGTCTTGAACGTCGACGCGCGACTGGAAGGCTTTCTAGGCAGGCGTCCGCGCTGCCTTCGCTGCCAATCCCGGAACCCAGATCGGCTGGTTTCCCGAGCCGCTCAGCATCGCGCCGATCCTGGTCTCGGTAACGGGGCAAGGCAACTCGTCGCCGACGGTGGGGGAGTCCTTCTCGCTGACGTTCCGCCAGAGCGTGACGTTCCAGATTCACCTAATACATTTACGGAATTGCTCTCGCCGACACCATTGACGCTGGGCTCGGCTGCCTGAAGATGTCGGTACTGTCCGCCCGCACAAAGCAAGCGTCAGGCCGCAACGCCAGACGACGGGTTTCAGCAGTGCCCGATCGGCGATTTCCATGCCGAAACCAGTCGTGCCGCCGTGTGGCTGCATATCGCCAAGGATTGAACGGAATGAACAAAATCGATCTTGAAGGACAGGTCGCCGTCGTTACCGGCGGAGCGCAAGGACTGGGCCTGGCCTTTGCCAGGCGGATGGTCGCATCGGGCGCAAGGGTGAGCCTGTGGGACATGAACGAGGCAGGGCTGGAGGTGGCGGTTGCCGGCCTCGGCGATGCAGCCAGGGGAGTGCTGGTCGACATCACCGATGCCGAGGCGGTGCTTGCGGCGCACGCCCGCACCGAAAACGAGAGTGGGGCCGTCTCGATCATGGTCAATTCGGCGGGGATAGCCGGGCCCAACCATACGCTCGATGAGTATCCGCTCGACGCCTGGCGGCGCGTCATCGATATCAACCTCAACGGAACCTTCCACGTCAACCGCGCTGTCGTGCCTGCCATGAAGGCGCGGAACTACGGCCGCATTGTCAACATCGCCTCGATCGCCGGCAAAGAAGGCAATCCCAACGCTTCGGCCTACTCGGCTTCCAAGGCAGGCGTCATCGGGCTGACCAAGTCGCTGGGCAAGGAGCTTGCCGGCTACGACATAGCGGTCAATTGCATCACGCCGGCCGCGGCGCGCACGCCGATCTTCGACCAGATGAAACAGGAGCATATCGACTACATGCTGGCCAAGATCCCGCGCGCGCGGTTCCTGGAAGTCGACGAGGCGGCAAACATGGTCGCCTGGCTGGTCTCGAAGGAAAACAGCTTCACCACCGCTTCGGTGTTCGATCTCTCCGGCGGCCGCGCCACCTACTGATCCCAAACCACGAGAATTCGCGAAACACGGGCCAGGCTCACAGCAGGTTCAGGGGCGAACGCGACCCGGGATTCAGGAGAGCAACATTCTCCCTGCGGTGATCGCCAGGAAGAACGCAAAGGCAAGTTTCAGGTAGCGCGGGTTGAGCGCGTGGGCGAGCCTTGCGCCCAAGGGTGCGAACAGAAAGCTTATGGGCGCTATGATGGCAACGGCCGGCAGGCTGACGTAACCCAGACTAAGCGGAGGCCTGCCAGCAACCTCGAGACCCGACCAGATGAAGCCGGCCACCGCCGGAAGCGCGATCAGCAGGCCAAGTGCCGACGACGTGCCGACGGCCCGATGGACCGGAAAGGAAAAGCTGGAAAGCGTCGGTACCGAGAGCGTGCCGCCGCCAATTCCCATGAGCGAAGAGACAAAGCCGATGACAGCGGCTATCGCACGGTTGATCCAGCCGCTTTGCGGCAGTTGATCGGAGATCACAAGGTTCTTCGGCATCGCCATGTTGACGGCCACCAGCAGGCCAACGACGCCGAAAACCAGCCGCAGGCCGGCGCCGGGAATGAATTTCGACATGATGCCGCCGATGAGGGCACTGGCGAAAATGGCCGGTCCCCAGAGACTGAGCAGGGGCCGATCGACATTGCCGCGCTTGTTGTGCGACCGCATCGATGAGATCGAGGTGGGAATAATCACCGCAAGCGACGTCGCGACCGCCAGATGGCTGGTCACATCAGGCGAAAAGTGAAACAGCGCAAGCACCCAGAACAGCACCGGGACGATGACGATTCCACCGCCGACCCCTAGCAGGCCGGCCAGCACACCGGACGCCACGCCGGTGATGGCCAGACCGGCGACCAGCATTGCAACCGTCAGCCCGTCGAACATCGACGTGTCGAATCCGAAGTTCACCATGATTTCCCCTTGAATGACCGTCCATGACGCCGCCTGGCGGGCACTTTTGGCCGCACCCGTCCGCTGTTGCGACCCGGTGCAGGTCGCCCAAAGTGTGCAGTGGTTTTGAGTACGCGCCGCGCTTTAGACTAGTGGCGCACCATCCCGGCGTCGACATTGAGCGTCTGGCCGGTGATCCAGCGCGCATCGTCCGAGGCCAGGAACGAAACCACATCGGCGATATGTTCCGGCTGCCCCTTGCCTTTCATCGCCTGAAGCATCTCGACGAAGCCGAACGCCTCGTTATGCGGGCTCGCCTTGACGCCGTCGCTCTCGATCAGGCCAGGCGTTACCGCATTGGCGGTGATGTTGTATTTGCCGAGCTCCGTGGCCAGCGCCCTGGTGAAGCCGATGACGCCGCCCTTGGCAGCGACATAGGCCGCCATGTTCGGCGTTCCGGCAAAGAAGGTGTTGGATGCGATGCTGATCACGCGCCCGGCCTTGCCTGCCGCACGCATCTGGTCCGTGCCGGCGCGGCTGACGATGAAGGTACCTGTCAGGTTGACGTCGATGATCTTGCGCCAATGGTCGAGATCGACATCGTCCCAGGCGACGAACGGCACGATGCTGGCATTGTTGACCAGAATATCGATGCCCCCGGTGAGGGCCTGGATTTCAGCGAAGAGCGCCTTGACGGAGGCCGGATCGGAAATGTCGGCGGCGATCGCCTTCGCCTTTCCGCCGATCGACGCCGCCGCCGCCCTGGCGCCTTCCGCGTTGATGTCGCTGACGATGACGGTCGCGCCGTCGGCGGCCAGCCGCACTGCGATCGCCTTGCCGATACCCTGCGCGGCGCCGGTAACCAGGGCCGTCTTTCCTGCAAGCCGTTCAGTCATGAAAATGCTCCCTCAATCCGTGATCTGGTGATGTCTGGTCAGGCGTCGGCGTCGATCACTGCCAGCGCAGCATCGATGCCTTTGCCAATCGCGAGATTCTGCCCTGCCGCGTTCATGGCGCCGCCAAGTGCCGTCAGCGCCGCGATCGCATAGATCGGCTGGGCGGTCGGGCCCATGTGGCCGACACGTGTCAGCTTCCCCAATGTTTCGCCGCGGCCCGACGAAAACACCACACCGTAGCGGGCGCGCGCGGCCTGGCGAAGCGCCTTCTCGTCGACGCCTTCGGGTGTGCGGACTGCGGTCGTGGTCGGCGACGCGATCTTGTCGCTGGCGGCCCAGATCGACAGGCCCATCGCGGCGACGCCCGCGCGCATGGCCTTGGCCGTGAGCGCGTGGCGCGCCCACACCGCCTCCGGTCCCTCATTGAGATAGAGGTCGAGCGCGACGTCGAGCCCGTTCATTTCAGAGACGGACGGCGTGAATGGAAACGGCTCGTTCCTCGACCATGCATTTTCCCAGTCGACGATGCTCAGCATCGATGCGCGCGGCGCCAGGGGATTTGCCTTCATCTTGGCCCAGGCCCGCTCGCTGACACCCATCATGGTGAGCCCGGGAGGCGCGCCCAGGCATTTGTTCGGGCCGGTGACATAGATATCGGCCTTGCAATCTTGCGGATGCGTCTTCATGCCGCCAAAGGATGAGACGGCGTCGACGATGAGATAACCGCCATGCGCTGAAACCAGCGCGCCAATGGCGTCGATCGGATTGATGGTGCCGGACGGCGTGTCGTGGTGACAGACGGAAACGACCGTGATCTCCGGATGCGCTTTCAGCATTGCCGCAACCGCCTGCGGGTCGATCGCCTCGTTGTAGGGCACCTCAATCTCGAGCAGACGTGGCGAATAGCGCTTCGCCCAATAGCCAAACCCCTTGCCGTAAACGCCGGAGGCAAGGTTGAGCACGACGTCGTCGGGCGCGATCAGCGAGGCCGCGGCAGCCTCCAGGCCAAGCACCGGCTCGCCATGCAGAATGACCGGCCTGTTCGACAGCCGCATCGCCTTCTGCGCCTTGTCGATCACCTTCTCGTAAAAGAGCTGGAACGCCGGGTCGTAGTCGTAGAGCACCGTGCGACCGAGGCCGCGCAGCACATCGGGATAGGCGTTCACCGGTCCCGAGGTGAGTGTGATGACCGGTTCGGCATGGTCAAAATAGCGCATGGTCTTGTCTCCGCATTGGTGACGGTCAGCCGTAGAATTGCGTGCCGGTCCTGTAGGTCTTGAAGTTGTCCATGTCGTGCGAATACATCAGCTCGGCGCCATGGTCCTCGGCCAGCTTCTTCACCTTGCGCATCGAATTGACGCCCGCCACCGGATCGATGTGGAAGGCCGCCTGGCACAATGTTTCAAGGCTCTTCTGCGTATAGGCGGCATCGATCGTGAACATGATCGGCTTGCGCTTGGGGAACTCCACCAGGAGGCTGTAGTGGCCGATCGAGTGGCCAGGCGTCGAGATCAGCCTGACGCCCCTTGCAAGGTCGACGTCGCCATCGATGCCCTCGAAGGTCGAGTTGGCGCGCGTCGTGCCCTCCAGCAACTGCGCGGTCGCGCCGCGCGCCTCCGCCGCTTCCGCCGAGAAGCTCAGGTCGGAATAGCCGAGGTGTTCGAAAGGCTGCGGATTGCAGGCCTGCGGCACCTCACTGCGATGGCAGATCTTCTTGGCGTGCGGAAAGTACTTGTTGCCGCCGCAATGGTCGAAGTGGAAATGCGAATTGACGACGACGTCGATGTCCTTCGGTTCGAGGCCGAGCAGCGCCAGGGCGCCGGGGATGGTCTGGTGCTTTTCCTGGATCGGTTTTTCGAACGGCAGCACCTTCATCACGTGATCGTAGTCGTAGCCGGTGTCGATGAGAAAACGGCCCTCGGCATGCTCGATCAGAATCGAATAGACGGGGAAGCGCACTTCGCCGCCAGGGCCCCGGTTCCAGAACACGTGATATCCGTCGAGAACGAGCGAGCCTCCGTCGAGCAGGTAGACCTTGGTATCCGACATTCTTGCCTCCTGTTTGGCGCGGGTCCCGTCCGCGCTTGATTGTGATCAGCGCGCGCCGCGCTCGTATGGAATGCCGAGTGCTGCCGGCAGACTGGCGCGCCGGCCGAACAGCACCAGCATGATCATCACTGCCAGGAACGGCAGCATCTGGATGACGTCGGTCGGTATGTTGATGCCGGCCACCTGCATGGCTGTCGTCAGCGACAGGCAGACACCGAACAGCAACGCGCCGAACAGCACCCAGATCGGGCGACCGCGCGCCAGCATGGCCAGCACGATGCCGAGAAAGCCCGCGCCATTGGTGATGAAAGGAATGAACAGCCCGGCCCCGACATTGGCGAGATAGGCACCGCCAAGCCCGGCCAGCGCTCCGGTCGTCAACACGGCGATGGTGCGGGTTCGCACGACGTCGATGCCGGCGACATCGAGCGCGGCCGGCTTGTCGCCCGCAGCCTGCAGGTTGAGGCCCAGTTGCGTGCGCCGGTAGACGTAGCGCATGCCGAAAACCAGCGCGACCGCCAGATAGACGATCAGATGCTGTTTGAAGAACGCAGGGCCGATGACCGGAATATCGGAAAGCAGCGGAATGACCGTCGCGTCCGCCGCCGGCAGGCGCGGATAGCTGCGCGAGAACTGGAAATGGTGGAGCAGTGCCGTCAGACCTTCCAGTCCCAGGGTCAGCGCGATACCAATGACGATCTGGTTCAGCCCGATACGCACACAAAGCAGCGCCATCACAAGCGCCACCGCGGCGCCGCCGGCGGCACCGGTGAGAAAGCCTAGCCACAGCGACCCGGAATAGAAGGCGCCGACAAAGCCGAGATAGGCGCCGGCCAGCATCATGCCTTCGATGCCGATATTGAGCACGCCCGCCTTCTCGGACATCTGCTCGCCGAGCCCGGCAAGCAGCAGCGGGATCGCCGCGGTGACGGCGCCGAACAGGAGCGCGCTGAGAAAGACTTCGCTGAAGAGCCCGGTCATGCCCTAAGCCCTCCGCGACTGGTAGTAGCGGTGATCGAAATATTCGGCGAGCGCGAGCACGATCAGCACGATGGAAACCAGCACCAGCGTGAAATGATTGGGTACGCCGAGCCGCCGAGCCGCACTCTCGCCGCCGATCGAAAGCACCGAAAGCAGGAACACGAAACCGATGGCGGCAAAGCCGTTCATGCGGGCAAGAAACACCGCGGGAATTACGGCAAGCCCGTAGGCGGGATTCCAGTCGGCGCGGACATTGCCCTGGACGCCGATGATGTCGACGGCGCCGGCAAGGCCGGCCAGCCCGGCCGAAATGGCGAAGACGGCGATGGTCAGGGCGGGCACGCCGAGCCCCGAATGAATCGCCGCGCGCGGGTTGGCGCCGACGATCCTCAGCTTCAGCCCGAACGCCGTGCGCGTCATCACCAGATGCACGATGATGATCGCCGCCAGTCCAAACAGCAGGCCGCTGGTAATGGTTGTTTCGAACAGGCGCGGCAGCCGGTCTTCCACCGGCAGCGTGCGGGTCTGCGGCACGGTCGTGCCCGGATCGCGAAACACCAGCTTGACCAGCACATTTGCAAGCGACGTCCCGAGGAACGTCATCATCAGCGTGGTGATGATCTCGTTGACGCCCTGATAAGCACGCAGCAGGGCCGGCACCAGCGACCAGATCATTGCCACCACCATGGCAATGAGGAACGAGCAGATCAGCGCCAGCCATGATGGCATGATCTGAATGAACACGGGAGCGCTGGCCGCCGCCGTAACCGCGCCGAGCAGGAACTGGCCGTCGCCGCCGAGATTCCACATGCCCGCGCGAAAGGCCACGATCAGGCCAGCGGCAAGAAAAAGCAGCGGCGCCATGCGCGTCAACGTCTGCTGGATGCCGAGCGGCGAGAACAGGCCTTTCTCCAGCACGTAGCCATAATAGGCGAGCGGGTCGACACCGACGGCAAGCAGGATGCAGCCGGCTATGACGAGGGCGGCAAGGATCGGGCCGAGCGTCATCAGCAGCCGGTGCAGGATGTCGCGCCGCGTCGCCGCCCCGCTCGTGGCATCGAGCGCGGTAGCACTGACCGTGGGGGCGGTGTCGATGCTCATGCGGCAAGTCCGATCATCAGGCGACCGACCCTGGTGCGGGCATCGTCGGCGTTCGCGACGGTGCCGACCAGCGCGCCGTTGGCGATGACGGCGATGCGGTCGCACATGCTCAGCAATTCCTCGAGGTCGGTGGAGATCAGCAGCACGGCAAGGCCACGCGCGGCCGTGTCGCGGATGCGCTGGCGCGACGCCACCGTGTTGGCGAGATCGAGCCCATAGGTCGGCTTGTTGAAGATCACCACCTTGGCGCCTTCCGCCAGTTCTCGCGCCAGAAGCACCTTCTGGATGTTGCCGCCGGACAGCCGCGCGATGGGCGTCTTCAGGCTTGGCGTACGCACATCGTACTCGCGCACCAGCTGGGCGGCGCGCCTGTCGATCTCCGCGCGCTGCTCGACGCCGTTGCGCCACAACGGCGCCGCGCCGACCTGCTTAAGAAAGAAGTTGATCGAGACCGGGAAGGTTCCGACAGTGCCCTCGCCCAACCGGTCGTCGGTCAGGTAGCGCAGACCGCGCTGGCGGCGTTCGCCGACGCTCAGCGCCTCGATGGCAACGCCCTCCAGCCTCACCGAACCGCCAGTCGCCGCGCGCTGGCCGGCCAGTGCCTCCGCCAACTGCTTCTGGCCGTTGCCGTCGATGCCGGCTATGCCCAGGATCTCGCCAGGGCGGATGTCGAAGGAGATCGACGACAGGCCGGGCGCATTGTCCGTCGGCGCGACCGCCAGATCCGCGACCTGAAGCAGTGGAGCCGCTTCGGCGCGGACAGTGCGGACAGGACGTTCGACAGCTTCCGGATCATCCTTCTGCTTGCCGAACATCAGTTCCACGATCTCCGAGATGATCTCCTGTTCGCCCAGCGCGCGAAACCGCTCGGGCGGGATCTCGCCGACCTTGCGGCCGAGCTTCAGCACCGAGATACGGTCGCCGAAGGCTGCCGCCTCCTTGAGCTTGTGGGTGATGAAGACGATCGCCAGGCCCTGCTCGACGAGGCGACGCATCAGCGCGCCCAGTTCGTCGATGCCTTTCGGCGTCAGCATGGAGGTGGACTCGTCGAGAATGAGCAACCGGCTGTTGCGGACCATCGCGCGCAGGATTTCGACCTGTTGCTGTTCGCCAAGCGAAAGCTCCGACACCTTGGCATGCAGCTTCACCGTGATCCCGAGCGTGCTGGTGATATCGGCGACGCGCGCAGCCAGTTCCTCGGTCCTGGGCCGCTGCCACCAGGGCCCACCAAGCAACAGGTTCTCGGCCACGGTCAGCGTCGGCACCAACATCATGTGCTGGAAGACGGTGCCAATGCCGAGCGACAAGGCATGGCGCGGCGAGGTGATCGGGGTCGGTTTGCCGTCGACCAATATGCGCCCCTCGTCCGGCTGCTGCAGGCCAGACAGCATGCCGATCAACGTCGACTTTCCGGCGCCGTTCTCGCCGAGCAGCACATGCACCTCGCCTGGACGGATCGCCAGGTCGATGCCGTCATTGGCGACGATGCCGGGGAACCGTTTGGTCACGCCTTCGAGCGCGACGATGTCGCGCCCGACAACAGACGATGAAGAAAGACTGCTCATGAAAGCCCAGCACCAGAAAACGGGAATCGTCCGGAGGGGTGACTGATCACCCCTCCGGCAGCCGACCTTGATCGCCTTACTGGGCGACGCTAGTCATCAGCGCCCGGACGGCGGCCGCGTCATAGACCGGATCGACCTTGATCTTGCCGGAAATGACGTCTTCGCGCAGCGCCTGGATTTCGGCCCAGACATTGTCCGGGATCGCCGCGGTTTTCAGCAGCTTGACCGAGTCATCCTGGAGGCCGATCGTGTAGTGTTTGGTGCCGAACGTGTCGGCCTTCAGATCGGCAATCATCGCCGCATAGACCGGCTCGATGTTCCACACCACCGACGACAGCAGGAAGCCCTTGTCGATCGGCGATTTGTCGCCGATGACGTCGATGAAATAGACCTTTCCGCCATCGGCGGCCTTGGTCGTCTCGACCGCCTGCAGCATGCCGAAGCTTGAACCGTTGCCCTGGCCGAAGATGATGTCCGCGCCCGCCGCGATCACGCTTTCTGTGACGCGCTTACCGCCGGCCGCATCGCTATAGGCGGCGGGTCCGATCACCGCATAGGTGATCTTGACGTCCGGCTTCTCCGCCTTCACGCCTTGCGCGAACGCCGCCGACTGCGAATTCCACGATGGCGGTTCGCCCGACACCACGATGCCGACCGACTTGGAGCGCGACATCTTGGCGGCGAGGCGGCCTGCGAGATAGGCGCCCTGGTGACCGCTCAGCGTGTAGTCGGCGACGAGGCCCTTCTCCAGGCCGGTCGGCGTGTCGACGATCGCCACCGGAACCTTCAATTCCTTGGCGATCTCGGGAGCCGAGGTGTTGTACCCGCTGGCATGCGCGATCAGCAGGCTGGCGCCGTCGGACGCAAGTTCCCGCAATGTCGGACGAACGTCGCCATAGCCGAGGCCCTGGGCGACGACCACTTCGACGCCGGCGGCTTTGCCTGCCGCCTTGGCGGCGTCGATGCCTTGCTGGTTCCAGCCATAATCCGTGCCCTCTTCGGGCGTCAGAATAGCAATCGACTTGACCTCGGCGGCAAGCGCGCAGCCCATCAAGACGCCACTCAATATAGCTGCACTTACACTGCTCTTAAGAATCTTTAACATGTTACCCTCTCTGTTTGATCTACCAATCATTATTCTTATTGTTATTGCGCGAAAGCGAGTTAGACTGCATAGGCAAATTGCATATGGAGTTCAGCCAAAGTGAAGATCCGTTATGTCCTTCCGGTGGTGCTGGCGTTCTCCTCCTTCGCCAGCGCGGTTGAGTTGCACCATGTCACCGTCCGCAAGGGCACCGACGGGCTCGACTTGGTGCCGCTGACGATTTCGAATGCGGGCAGCGAAGGCCTGTCCTGCAACGCCGACTTCGCCCACTGGTATTCGGCGGGGATCGCAACGGTCGAACCGGGCACAAGCGCCCGCATCGAACTCTGGTTCGATCCGAAGACCGGCACGTTCACGATCCTCAACGACAAGCGCGAGAACCTGCCCGTCGAACGGCTCTGGTGCGGCCTGTCGGGCCGCGCATATGCCACCCGCGTGCAGATCACGCTAAACCGCGCCGACGCGGCGAAAGGCGAGCGTGCCGTGTCCTGCGCCATGGCGCAGGACGGTCTGGTCTGCCGGTAGGCGCTCATCGATCTGTCCGTCCGAACACAGCGCGCCTCTTATTCTTTTGCCAGGAATGCGTCGGTGAAGACATCGTCCGCCGACAACGCCGCCTTGAGCACGCCCTGATCCGTCAGCGTCTTCAAGGTTTCCTCCCACTGCGTCTTCGTCATCCAGCCGAGACCGTGTTCCTTGGTGTCGGGGCTGTTGAACGTCGATGCGATGTCGGCGTTGATCTGCGCCAGCAGCACATCCTTCTTTTCCGCATAGCCGGGCGCTGCCTTGGCCGTGATCTCGGCGGCCTCGTCCGGATGAGCCACGACATAGTCGAAGGCCTCCCTGTAGGCCTTGACGAAGCGGCGCACGACGTCCGGCTTGTCCTTGATCATCGTCTGCGAGGTGAACAGGCCCGAGCCATAGGCCTTCCAGCCGTAGTCCGCCCCCATCATGATGCTGAGCGAGCCGGGGCCTCCGGCTTTGGCCTCCAGTTCGGGAACCTCTGCGTCGACATAACCGACGACGGTCTGAACCCGGCCGAGGAGAAGGTAGCTCTCATAGGGCGGCGAGACGCTGTTCAGCGTCATGTCCTTTTCGGTCAGGCCGTTGGCGGCCAGGAAGCCCTTGAAGAAGATGTAGGTGGAGCCGGCTGGATGAATGCCGATGGTCAGTCCCTTGAGATCGGACGGCTTTGCCAGCTTCAGCGTCTTGGCCAGCGAAATGATCCCCAGCGGCGATTGCTGATTGACGGCCGCCAGCGCCACGACCGGAACATTCTGCGAGCGCGCAACGGCGAGCGTGGGAAGATCGCCGAAGCCGAAATCGGCGTTCTCATTGCCCACCAGCCGCATTGCGTCGGGCGAACCGGAGCCCTTGCGGATCTCGGCCACATCGATGTCGTTCTTGGCGAAGAAGCCCTTTTCCTTGCCGACGAAGAACATGGCGTGATTGCCGCGCACCACCCAGTCGAGCTGGACGTTGACCTTGTCGGCCGCCAGAGCCGCATTGGACAAGCCGATGGCACCGACAAATGCCGCGAAGGCAGCGGCCTTGATAAGTGAGCATCTCAGCATTGTTGTTCCCTTGTATGATTTTGGTTGTTCGAAGGCCTAGGCCTGGCTGAATTTGGGTGCCCAGGGCACCACGATGCGTTCGAGAATTTCGGCTGCGTAGTAGAAGGCGATGCCGAGCACGGAAACGAGCAGCAGCGCCGCAAAGACCAGCGCCGTATCGAGCTGGGTCGAAGCGAACTGGATGACATAGCCGAGACCGTCCGAAGCGCCGGCAAATTCGCCGACGATGGCGCCGATCACACTCAAGGTGGCGGCGATCTTGGTTCCGGCCATCAGGTTCGGCAGCGAGTGCGGAACGCGGATCCTGAACAGGATCTGCGTCGGACTGGCACCGACCGAATTCATCAGCGACAACAGCGAGCGGTCGACCGACTGCATGCCCGCCAGCATCGACAATGTCACCGGGAAGAAGGCGATGACCAGGATCAGGCCGATCTTGGGCGCCAGCCCGTAGCCGAACCAGAGGATGAAGATCGGCGCGAGGGCCACCTTGGGCACGTTCTGGAACAGCACCACCAGTGGGTACAGCGCGCGCCCCAACCAGTCGAAGCGGACAATGACCAGCGCAATGGCAATGCCGACCACCACCGAGACCAGGAAGCCGAACAGGATCTCGCCTGCCGTCACCAGGGTCGCCTGCATCAGCGTGCCCCATTGCGCGACCAGCGATTGCGCGATTTCCGATGGGGCGGGAACGACGAAGGCGGATATGGAAAATATCCGCACGGCGGCTTCCCACACCGCGATTGTCGCCAGCAGGAGGATGACGGCCGGAAGCCAACTGCCCGTCGCCGCGCTCCAGTTCGAGACGAGCCGCGGCTCGGAAAGATCCGTGATGCGTTGCTCGCTCAAGATGCGCCTCCCGGTTGATGGCTGGCGCGCAGCATCGTCCGCAACTGAACCACCAACCTGACGAACTCCGGATCCTCCGTGACCGACAGGTCGCGCGGATAGGGCAGTGCAATGTCGAGGCTCTCAATCCGTCCCGGCTTGATCCCCAGCACATGAACATGGCGGGACAGGTGAATGGCCTCGTCGATGGAATGGGTGACGAGCACGATGGTCTTGCCGGTGCGCTGCCAGATCTCCAGCAGCGACTGGCCCATCGCGTCGCGGGTGATGGCGTCAAGCGCGCCGAACGGCTCGTCCATCAGCAGCACCGCCGGATCGAGCGCCAGGGCGCGTGCGATGGCGACCCGCTGCCGCATGCCACCCGACAGTTCGTTTGGGCGCTTGTGGGCGGAATCGCCCAGTCCCACCAACTCCAGCATCTCCTGCCCGCGCGCCCGCAAGTCCGAGCGCGACAGCGACTTGTCGGCGATACCCAGCAGCATCGAGGCATTGTCGACGGCGTTCTTCCATGGCAGCAGATTGGCGTCCTGGAAGACGAGGCCGATCATCCGCTTGCGCGCCGCCTCGGTCGGAGCGAGCCCGGCGATCGAAACGCTGCCCTGGCTCGGCTGCACCAGCCCGGCCAGCACCTTGAGCAAGGTGCTCTTCCCGCAACCGGAGGGGCCGATAAGGGAGACAAACGACCCCTTTGGCACCGAAAGATCGATGTTCTGGAGGATCAGTTGCCGGGCCATGACCACCGAAATGCCTTTGGCGGAGATCAGATCGTCATGGCGGATATGGGCTGGCCTGTCGCCGGCGGCTCGAATGGTTTCAATGCGCATGGCTTGTCGCCCCGCGCATTGTCGTCGGCCGCACCCTCAACGTGCGGCCCGCGAAGACAGGCTTCGCACAATGGACCAACCGGAACTCCCCACTCCGGCCAGCCTCGTGCGCACGATGTGACATTGGCTACTCCCGGCCTTCCAGGATGCGCCGCACCGCGACGAGCTTGCGCGCCCGTTCGCCTTGCAGCGCCTTTGTCTGCTCGGGCGTGTAGGAGAACATGCCCTCGCCCGATTTGATGCCGAACTTCGACGCAGCGGTCTTCTCCAGCACCATTGGCGCGACATCGTCGCGATTGGAGAGATCGGCGTTCAGGAAGGACGAGACCGATTTGTAGATATCGAGGCCCGCCATATCGAGCAGCGCCATCGGGCCGATGACGGCGATCTTGTAGCCGATACCCCACGACACGCAGGTGTCGAGATCTTCCGGCTCGATGACGCCGCGCTCGACGAGGTCGACCGCCTCGCGCAGCAACGCATAGAGGACGCGGTTCTCGACAAAGCCCGGAACATCCTTTTTCACCACCACCGGCAGCAGGCCGAGCGAGCGAATGAGGTCGCGGATCGTCGCCACGGTTTCAGGCGCGGTCTTTTCGCCGCCGATCACCTCGATCATCGGTATGATGTGCGGTGGGTTCGACCAGTGCATGCCGACCATCCGCTCGGGATGCGAGATATGCGCCTGCAGCTTGGTGATCGGAATGCCCGACGTGTCGGAGGCGACGATGACAGACGCGTCGATCAACGGATCTATGTCGCGATAGGCCTGCGCCTTGATGTCGATATTCTCCGGCACATTCTCGATGACCAGTTCGGCGCCATCGACGGCCTCGGCGATCGTCTCGACGAAACGCACGCTGCCTGCGCCTGTCCCGGGCGCCTTGATGTCGAGACGGTCGAGTACCCCGCCGGCAAGATCAAGCATGCCGCGGGCACGCTCGACCGCCGCCGGCGAAACATCATACGCCGTGACATCGAGCCCGCCGCGCGAAAGCCGCGCGGCGATGCCCGGCCCCATCGTTCCCAATCCGATGAGAGCGGCGCGCTTGATCATCATGCGGCCTTTGCCGGGGCTGCGGCGGTTGCCGCCTTGAAGGCCGGTCGAGCGGCGATCGCGGCCACCCAGCGCTCCAGATTGGGCATCGACGGCCGGTCGATCTTGAAGTCGACGCAGCGCTTCAGGATCGGCGCGCAGGCGATGTCGGCAAGGGTTAGCTTGCCGAGCGCCAGGAAGTCCTTGCCGGCCAGGTGGCCGTCGACGATCTTGAGCTGCGCCACAAGGTCCTTCACCTGTTCCTTGTATTCCGCGGTCTGTTCCTCAGGTGTCAGTTTGGCGCCCTTGAAGGCCGCCAGATAGCCGGGGTTGACCGCCGCCAGCAAGAAGTCCATCCAGCGTTCGACTTCGGTCTTTTCCGCCGGCGTGGCGCCAGTCAAATGTTCGCCGCCGGATGCCGCGAGATAGCGCAGGATGGTGTTGGACTCCCAGATCACGGTGTCGCCGTCGACCAGCGTCGGCACCTTCGAGGTCGGGTTGAGCGCCTTGTATTCCGCCGTCTGCGTGTTCTCGAACTGGCGGCCGTAGTCCTCGCGCTTGTAGGATGCCCCAAGCTCCTCGAGCATGAAGAGCACCTTCTGGACGTTGCCTGATGTCTGGCGGCCTAAGAGCTTGTACATGTCGTCTCCTCGATTGTGTCGTGCCTACTTGCCGGCCGGCAGCGGCTTGTAGACGATGGCGTCCATTTCGATCTTGGTGTTGATGACCGCCTTTGCCTCGACGGTCGTACGCGCCAGCACGGCGTCGCCGATCCCTTCGAGGAACGCCTTGTTGTAGCGGCCGAAATCGCGCGTATCCTCGAGATAGGTGGTGATCCGCACGACATCGGCCAGCGTCGCGCCCTCATGCGCGATGACGCGCGCGATGGTCTTCAGCGTGGCCAGCGTCTCTTCCTCGATCGTGCCGCTGATCATGTTGTTGTTTTCGTCCTTCGGCACCTGGCCGGAGACGAAGATGAAATCGCCGGCGCGCACCGCCGGATGAAACGGCAGGTTCGGGTTCTTGTTGCCGATGGCGTAGTGGCTGGCGGATTTTCGCGTGCTGTCGCTCAATGCCTGCTCCTAGAGAACGCTGGTTTCGATGATGTCGACGCCACGGATGCGATCGATCAGATAGACAATGCCGCGGTCGTCGATGGTCACGTCGTTGGACGAGGAACGCTCCGCACCTTCCGGCGCGTCGGGCATGAAATGGCCGACTTCCTTTGGCGCGAACGGGTCGGCGATGTCGACCAGCCGCAGCCCCTGCGCGAACCATGCAAACGGAATGACCGTGCCCTTGAACCGTTCGGAAGGCTGATGGCAGCCGGTCATCTGCGGCTGCGGCGAACCATCCGTGTCGAGGCCCGGCACCTGGAAGGTCGAAATCGGCAACGGGTTGGTCTCATCGGTGATGTCGTAGATCCAGGTGAAGGCCGGCGCCGATGGCCGAAGCTTGGCGACATCCTCATCCGCCACCACCATGATGTTGCGACCCTTGAGCAACTGCGGGATCGGCAGGCATGTATGCGTGGGATGCGGAAAGCTCGGGCTCGAATTGACGTGCGAGATCAGCTTCGGCTTGGTGATGTCCGAAATGTCGAGGATGAACAGGCCGTGATGCCAGTAGCTGACATAGAGCCGGTCGCCCATGCGCAGCGGATGGTGGCAACGCGGCGTGACATAGTCATGCCAGGGGTATTCTTCGCCACCGCCGGTCCATTGGCCGGGAATCCACCAGCGTCCGACCTCGACCGGCTTCGTGGGATCGATCAGGTCGAGGATCATCACGATATTGCCGACATAGCCATCGGCGGTCGGCGAGATGTAGGCGTAACGGCCGTCGAAGTCGTAGCGATGGACGCCCTTGCCGCCGGTTATCCATTTCGAGATGAGCTTGGGCTGTGCTGGCTTCGTGGTGTCGTAGAGCGCCAGTCCGCCGCCGAAGTCGGCCGGGCCGTCGCTGCCGAAGCGCTCGTGATTGATGATCATCAGCCCGTCCTTGGCGCGCACCTTGTGCGAGTGCCAGCCGGCGGGGACATCGATCGTCGTTATCTTGCGCGGATTGCGCGGGTCGGAAATGTCGACCAGCGTCGTGCCGCTCGGCGGCCGCATGTGGCCGATATAGAGGATGTTGCCATCGACCCAGACCTGACCGCCGCCCGGACAGTCGACATGACCGATCTGCTTGGTGTTGAACGCCGAAACCAAATGCATGCGCCTTTGCTGCTGAAACGTCGTTTTCGATGTCGCGCCGCCATGACGGCGCGACATTCTTGCCGGAGGACGAGGATCAGGCGAGGCGAAGCAGATCGCCGGCCTGGTTGCGGCCCCAGCGCTTGTAGAGCAGCAGCGCCTTCTGCGTCGGCGCATCGGTTGCGCCGAAGAAGATCACCGGCTCGCTAGAGGAGCCGTTGACATGTTCGACCCACGATCCGCCAGGTATGGCGATCGTGTCGAACTGGTTCCAGTCGTAACGCTTGCCATCGATGATCGAATGGCCGTTGCCGCGGAACGGCGCCAGCAGCAGGCTGGCGGTTTCACGCTGCGGCAAGGTCTTCTCGCCAGGGCGCAGCATCTGAGCGTAGAAATTGATGGTGCGGAAGACCGGCCCGCCTGTGCTCGGATCGACGTAATCGACGACGATGCCTTCATGAGGGTCGCCATCCCAGTCCTTATGGGCATCGAGGACCGCTTCCATCTTCTCCCAGCGATAGACATACATCGGCGACGACAGGCCGCCACCGCGCTTGTGGTCGACGAAACGCGGCATCAGGCCGCCCTCGCCATAAATGCGCTGTGAGTAGTCGCTCGGATAGCGCGCGGTTTGTACCTTCTTCTCGACTTCCTTGCCGTCGACCATCTCGGTGTATTTGTGGTCGAAATGGACGGCATGCAGCGTCTCGACCAGCGGTAGGTCGAGCACCGACAGGTTGACCGCCTGCTCGCCGCCGACCGTGCCGTGATTGTGCCAGGCGTCGTTGGGCGTCAGCACCATGTCGCCCGGGCCGAAGACCACGTCCTCGCCCTCGACGCCGGTGAAGTTGCCCTTGCCGGTCAGGCCGAAGCGGATGGCGCTCGGCGAGTGCTTGTGCGGCGGCATGATCTCGTCCGGATCGTTCAGGCGGTAGGCGGTGTACATCGTGCTGACCGATGCACGCTTGGGCGCAAGGCCAGGATTGACCAGGATCAGCGAACGGCGCTCGCTATCGTCCATGGTCACCAGTTCGGCGGCGCGCTGCAGCAGCGGCTCGATGTCCGAATAGGACCACACGAAAGGAATGGCCTTCGACGTCGCCATCAGCTGCTTGATCTCGTCATGGTCGACGCCTTCCGACGTCGCCCAGAACGGAAACATGTTCTTTTCGTAGAGGGCGTCATAGAGGCCCTTGAGTGCTGCTTTCTTGTTGGTGAGCGTATCGTTAGCTGGTTGCGCCAGGGACATGTCGGACACCTCTTGTCACGCAGAAAATGCTTCTAACCAACTCAACCGTATTCGCATTGGTTTTGCTCGACAATCCCCAAATTGCGAAATTTAAAAGTTTTTGGTTGAGGTGCATTTCCGAACGGCAAATACTCGAAAATGGGCAGAAATGATGCGAAAATAGCACAAACTATGCTCAAAGTTGCAAGTTGCGTCCAAGCTGCCACGGCCATGCAGGGATCACATGGCAGCCCAACCAATGCAGATTTTAATCTCAACCAAAAGATATTGGTTGCATTTCAGTCGCCGCTATCAGGCCGCCACGCTCTGTTGAGCGCGGCTGCTGATCAGGTCGGCGGCCCTTTCGGCGATCATGATGACCGCCGCATTGATGTTGCCGCAGACGAGATCCGGCATCACGGAGGCATCCACTGCACGAAGTCCGGCAACGCCGCGCACCCGCAATTCCGGATCGACCACCGACTCCGTATCGACACCCATACGGCAGGTGCCGGCCGGATGGTGCACGGTGATCGATGTCTTGCGGATATGCTCGTCGATCTCGTCGTCGCTCTCGCATTTCGGGCCGGGGAAGAATTCCGCGCCAACGAACGGGGCCATGGACGGCTGGCTGGCAAGGTTGCGCGCAACACGAAAGCCGGCGCGAAGCGACTGCCAGTCGCGCTGCGAAGACAGGAAGTTCTGATGGATCAGCGGCGCGGCGAACGGATCGCTCGACGCCAGGTTGACGCTGCCGCGGCTCTCCGGCTGCACGGCGACGATACGCGTTGCAAAGCCATCGGCGAACGGCGCCTTGAACGGCGACATGTAGGGCCACGCCCCAAGCGGCGCGGCGGTGAAAAGCAGCTGTACGTCCGGCAGCGGCCGGCTTGCATCGCTTTTGAGGAACGCGACGACACCGCCAGGCACATCCCCCGAAAAGCCCTTGCCCGTTAGATAGGTCTTGACGAAATCCAGACCGATGCGATCGGCGCGCATCATCCTGAGAAATGGTCCTGGCTGCTTGCGCCGATACATCACGATGACCGAAACATGGTCCTGCAAATTCCTGCCGACCTGCCGACGATCGACCTTCGTCTCGATGCCATGTGCCGCGAGTTCGGCGCTGTCACCGATCCCCGACAGCATCATGAGCTGCGGCGTGTTGATGACGCCGCCGGCAAGCAGAACCTCGCGCCGCGCGAGAGCTTCATGCCCCGCCCCGCCTCTGCTATAGGCAATGCCGGTAGCTTGCCCATCCTTCAGCAGGATCTTCGTCGCCATCGCGCCGGTCAGCACCTTGAGATTGCCGCGGCGCATGGCCGGCCGCAGATAGGCGGACGCGGTCGAGCAGCGGCGGCCGTTTTCGATCGTCATCTGCAGGCGGCCAAAACCTTCCTGCTCGGCGCCGTTGTAGTCGTCGGTCTGCGGATATCCGGCATCACGGCTGGCCGTGGCGAAGGCATCGATCAGTTCATCCTTGTAGCGGCAGAACTGGGTGTTCAGCGGCCCGCTGCCGCCGCGATACTGGCTTGCGCCCTTTTCCCAGCGCTCCTGCTTCTTGAAATAGGGCAGCACCTTGTCGAACGACCAGTCGGCCAGCCCGGTTGCCGCCCAGCGATCGTAATCGCCGCGATTGCCGCGCACATAGGCCATGGCATTGGTTGAAGACGAGCCGCCGATGACCTTGCCGCGCGCGCATTCGACCTTGCGCCCGCCGACATTGGCCTCGGGCTCGCAGAAATACATCCAATCGTGGCGGCGCTCGGTCAGGATCTTGCCCCAGCCGAGCGGGATGTGAATCATCGGATCGCGGTCCCAATCCCCCGCCTCCAGCAGAAGCACCGAAACCGCGGGGTCCTCAGTCAGCCGGTTTGCCAGGACGCAGCCGGCCGAACCCGCGCCGACGATGACATAGTCAAAGGTTTCGCCAGCCGGCATGCATGACCCTCGGGAGAAGGACAGCCGCGATGGCGACCGTCAACGAAGTCAGTCAACCATCGCGCAACTGGTGTTGTCAACCATCGCATGTGGATGTAGATTGGTTGAATTGGTTGAGTGCCGTTTCCATCAGGTTTCGTGTCACAATATGATAACCGGACGTTGAGTCGGCGCCTGCCGATCGGACAGGAGATTTGGTTTTGAGCGCATTCGAGCCGCAGGTCGAAGCAACGGATCTCGACGACATCATTGCCGCAGTGCGCCAGTTGCAACAGGGCGGCGGCAAACTTCCGTCCGAGCGCGATCTTGCAGAACATCTGAGCGTAAAGCGCCATCAGCTTCGCAAGGCGCTTGAAGTGCTGCGTCATGCGGGCGATCTCAAACCGGCGCGCGCCAGGCGGGCGCCGACCGCCCTTCCAAGATACGGAGAGGAGCTGGTCAGGGTAACCAACCCGATCGAGGTTCTGGAGTTGCGCCTGATCATGGAGCCGGGCCTTGCCCGGTTGGCGTCGCTGCGCGCCTCCTCCTTCGAGACGGCGCGGATCATGGACGCGGCAACCACGCCGGAGAATGCTCCGTCAGGCGAGGTCGACTTCGCCTTCCATCTCGCGATCGTCGCCGCTGCCCGCAACCATCTCGCGGCAGAATTCTACAAAATGTTGCGTCAGGTCGGGATCGATGCGCGGGTCAAGGTTGCGCGCACCGCCGCCCCCACCTGCCCCAAGCGGATCGCCCAGCGCGACGGCGAGCATCGCCTGATCGCCGAGGCGATCTCGCAGCGCGATCCCGAAGCGGCGGAAGCGGCGATGCGCGCGCACCTGCTGTCCGTGCAGAGGCAGATCATGGAACGATCGAATGCCGGCGCCTTTGCCGCGTGATCGCATCATCGCTTAAGATTGAGCCTGTGCGGGGAATATCAAATTGAAACGTCATTTCGACGTGCTGGTGATCGGCGCGGGATCCGCCGGCTCGGTTGTTGCCAGCCGGCTCAGTGAAGACCCGTCGTGGCAGGTCGGCCTGATCGAGGCCGGGACGATGCCGGCTGACCCCGATATCGCCGACCCGCTGAAATGGACGATGCTGCAGGGCCGCGCCTACGACTGGGCCTACCGGACCGTGCCGCAGCCGTTCACCGCCAACCGCGTCCACGAATGGCCACGCGGCAAGATCGTCGGCGGCTCGAGCTGCCTGCATGCGATGGCCTATGTGCGCGGCCATCCCGACGATTTCGAACCCTGGGCGCAAGCCGGCGGCGAGCGCTGGTCCTATCAGGGATTGCTGCCGGGCTTCATCCGCAGCGAAGCCTTCACGGCCTTCGCCGGGCCGACACGCGGCAGGAGCGGCCCGCTGGACGTGTATCTGCCGGACGCCGAGGTTAGTCCGGTCGTGCGTGCCTACATCGCCGCGGGGCACGCCATGGGTGCCCCCACACTGAGCGACCACAACAGCGGCGAACTGGTCGGCACCAGCCCCAACTCCCTCAACATACGCGACGGCAAGCGCGTAAGCGTCGCCGACGCCTATCTGCCGCCGCGGGTCATGGCGCGGCCGAACCTGACCTTGCTTACCGGCCACGAGGTCGAGCATCTCGTGCTGAACGGCCACAAGGTCACCGGCGTTATCGTGGTGTGCGAGGATGAGACCAGAACGCTGTCCGCCGACCGGATTGTTCTTTGCGCCGGCGCCGTGTCCACGCCGCTCATCCTCATGCGGTCGGGCATTGGTTGCGCGGATACTCTGAAGCAAGCGGGGATACGCTGCCTTGCCGACCGACGCGATGTCGGCCGCAACCTGCAGGACCATCTGCTGGCTCTTGGAAATGTCTACAGTACGAAAAAGCCGGTGCCGCCGTCCCGCCTGCAGCACTCCGAATCGCTGATGTACCTGCATGGCGACGACCCGACCCGTTCGACGGGAAGTCCCGACATGGTGCTCGCCTGCGTCGTCGCGCCGTCAGCGGCCGAGGGCCTGAATGCCCCACCCTACGGCTCCGCCTTCACGATCCTGTGCGGCGTCACCCATCCGACAAGCCGCGGGCGCATCGCACCGGGCGGGCCCGGCCGCAACGATGCGCCGGTGATCGATCCGCACTATCTCGAAACCGAACACGACCGCAGGGTCTTCAGGATGGCCTTGAGAAGGGCACGCATGGTCGGCCATCATGCGGCTCTCGACGAATGGCGCGATGCGGAAGTCCTGCCTGGTATATCGGCTCAGTCCGACAACGAGCTCGATGCCTTCATCGCCAGGGCTGCCTCCACCCATCATCATCCGGCCGGCACATGCCGGATGGGTGGCGATGCCGACGCCGTCGTCGACCCCGATTTGCGGCTGAACGGCTTCGACAACGTCTTTGTCGTCGACGCCTCCATAGTGCCGGCGATCCCGAGCGGACCGATCAACGCCGCTATCGTCGCCATTGCGGAAACCTGGGCGGCGTTGGCGGCGCACCGGAAATTCTGACAATGCCAGGCATTCTCTAGCGCTTGATCTGGTCAAGCCGATCGACCGCCTTGACGTTCTCCGCAGAAGGCCCGGTGGGATCGAAGTTGGACGCCAGATACTTGTCGACAATCGCCTTCGCCAGTTCCGGGCCTATCACGCGTGCGCCCATGGTGATGATCTGCGCATTGTTGGACTTGGCAGCGCGTTCGGCCGAATAGGTATCGTGGGTCAGTGCGGCGCGTATCCCCGGCACCTTGTTGGCGGAAATCGAAACGCCGATGCCGGTTCCGCAGAACAGCAGACCGCGGTCGAATTCGCCTTCAACCACCTTTCGAGCAACCGTCTGCGATATGTCGGCGTAAAAGCCCGGCTGACTGAGATCGGTTAGCGTGATGCCGGCTTTCCGGCCAGATGCGCTGCAATCACGTCCAGAAGCGGCTTTCCCGCACTGTCGGCGCCGATAGCGATCTTCATAGGCTCCCTTCCTTTCAGATTTTGGGTTGGTCCTCCGCACCATGCCGACAACGCGCCGTCTGGCGCCGGGCCCTGGGCGTCCGCGGGGGCATTCGATCCGCGGCCAACGGTTGGCATTCATAGTTTTATCCACCTCTTGACATTTGTCGAGTGCTAATCGACTATTGTAAAAATCGACACCAAGAACAAAGAGCATCCGTGTCGATCGGCTCGCGCCAAGGAGGGGTGTCGAGCCACCCGCGGGAGGAGAAACGACGTGGAATTTTTGCTCGAGGTGGAAGGGCTGAAGAAGTCCTTTGGTGGCGTCGCAGCCTTGCGCGAAGGCCGCTTTCAACTTCGCGCCGGCACGGTTCACGCACTCTGCGGCGGCAACGGCGCAGGCAAGTCGACCTTTCTCAAGATACTGATGGGTATCTTCAAGCGCGATGCCGGCTCAATCCGCCGCCGCGGCAAGGACGTGGAGTTCGCAAGCCCGGCCGACGCATTGGCCTCGGGAATTGCCATCATCGAACAGGAGCTCAGCCCTGTCCCTCACATGACGGTTGCGGAGAACATCTATCTTGGCCGCGAGCCTTCCGGGCGGTTCGGAGGCATCGACTTCCGGGCGATGAACCGATCCGCGCAAAAGCTGCTGGACGATCTCGAATTCGACATTCGAGCCACGCAGTACATGATGAATCTCTCCGTCGCGCAGATGCAGCTCGTCGAGATCGCCAAGGCGCTCAGTCACGATGCCGAGGTCATCTTCATGGATGAGCCGACATCGGCGATCGGCGAGCGCGAGGCGCAGCATCTCTTTGCCGCGATCCGCCGCCTGCAGGCCCAGGGCCGCGGCATCGTCTACGTTTCTCACCGGCTGTCGGAGATCTTTCAGATCGCCGACTCCTACACGGTCTTTCGTGACGGCGCCTATGTCGGCAGCGGGGCGCTTGCAGACATCGACCGGCACAATCTGATCCGCATGATCGTCGGTCGTGAACTGTCCGAGGAATACATCAAGACCAACACGCCCACCTTGGAAACCGTTCTCGAGGTTACCGCCCTCACCTGCCCGAACAAGATCGAGGATATCTCCTTCTCGGCACGAAAGGGCGAGATCTTCGGCATTTATGGCCTGATGGGCGCCGGACGGACGGAGATCTTCAACTGCCTCTTCGGGCTCGACAAGCCTTCGGCGGGAAGCATCAAGGTCGACGGTACCGAGATCACCATTTCCAAGTCGGCGGATGCCATGGCGCAGGGACTGGCGCTGGTCACGGAGGACCGCAAGCTGACCGGTCTCAACCTCTCCGATTCCGTGCGCGCCAATATCTGCATGGCGAGCCTGCCGGAAATGAGTCCGGCCTTCGCCATGGATCGGGGGCGGGAGGCGCAAGCGAGCCGCGACATGCGGGAGAAATTCCAGATCAAGGCCGCGCGCGACACGATGCCGGTTTCCGGTCTTTCAGGCGGCAACCAGCAGAAGGTGGTGCTCGCAAAGTGGTTCCTTCGAAACCCGAAGGTCCTGCTTCTGGACGAGCCGACCCGCGGTGTCGACGTCGGGGCCAAGCGTGAAATCTATCGGATCATCAGTGACTTCGCCGCCGCCGGCGGCACGGTCGTGATGATCTCGTCGGAAATCGACGAAGTTCTCGGCATGTCGGACCGCATCATGGTGATGCGCGCCGGCAGGAGCGCCGGGATCTACAGCCGGGAGGAAACGGATGCCCAATCACTCGTCCACCTATCAACCTGAACAGGGACAGGGTGTTCGTCCGGCAGCAGAGGAGTCAGGGATGTCGGTTGGAGACAACAAGAACGCAAAAGGCTGGCTCGGTTCGGAGCAGCGCCGGCTGCTGATTCAGGAATACGGCATCTTCTTTGCCTTCCTGATCCTGGTTGCGGTTCTTTCGGTCTCCAACGAGTTCTTTTTGACGGCCGGCAACATCTCGAACGTGCTGCTGCAAACGTCGATCAACGGTGTCCTCGCCATCGGCATGACCTTCGTCATCCTGACCCGCGGCATCGACCTCTCGGTTGGCTCGGTCGTCGCGCTGGCCGGCCTCATCAGCGCCAGTTTCGTGACCACGTCGGCGACCGCTGGGATTTCCGGAGCGCCCTATCCAGTCGTCTTCGGCCTCGGCATCGGCCTGTTGGTGGGTGTTGCCTGCGGCGCCGTTTCCGGTGTGATCGTGTCGCGGTTTTCGGTGCCGGCCTTCGTGGCGACGCTGGGCATGCTGTCGGCGGCGCGCGGACTGACCCTCATCTATGGCGGAGGCCGACCTGTTCCGGCGCTGACGCCGGCGTTTCGCTGGATCGGCACAGGCGACATCCTTGGCATACCGGCCCCGGTCGTCATCCTGGCGGTTGTGTTTGCCGTCTCCTGGTGGATCCTCAACCGGACCCGTTTCGGCCGTTACATCTATGCCGTCGGCGGCAACCCTCACGCTGCCAGGACCTCCGGCATCAACATTACCCGCATACAGTTCGTCGTCTATGTCGTCTCCGGCGGTCTTGCCGGCCTCGCCGGAATGCTGCTCAGCGCCCGCACCGGCTCCGCACTGCCGCAGGCCGGCATTGCCTACGAACTGGATGCGATCGCGGCGGTGGTGATCGGGGGAACCAGCCTTTCGGGAGGGGTGGGCCGGGTGACCGGCACGCTGATTGGCGCACTGATCATCGGCGTCATGAACAACGGCCTCGATCTGATGGGTATCCAATCCTACTACCAGCAAGTTCTCAAGGGCGCCCTGATCGTTGGCGCCGTGATGCTTGATCAGAAGCGAAACTACGGGGCCTGAGCCCCCTTCCGGGATCGGACCTGCACAACGCGTGTCCGTTGATAGGCGAACCATGTCGGTCGCTCACTTAAAGTGGAGGTACGAAATGAAAACATTGATGATAGCGCTCGCATCCGCGACCGCGCTGCTGGCCTCGCCGGCCATGGCGCAGGAGAAGATCAAGATCGGCGCAGCGCCTTACGGGTTGAATGCGGAGTTCATGCAGATCTGGGCTGCAGCGCTTCAGGAACACCCTGCCGTCAAGAGCGGTGAAGTCGAACTGACAGTCTTCGACGGCCGCTATGATGCCCTGGTCCAGCAGGACCAGTTCAAGACGATGGCCACGCAGAAGTACAACGCGATCATCTTCGCGCCGATCGATGTCGACGCCGGCGCGGCTGCCGTACAGACTGCCGCCGACGCAGGCATCCCGGTTGTCGGTTCGAACACCCGCGTCAATTCCGATCTGCTCGCCTCCTATGTCGGCTCGGACGACACGATCTCGGGCTACATGGAAGCCAAGACCGTGCTCGACAAGATCGGCTGCAAGGGCAACGTCGTCATCCTCGAAGGACCAGTCGGTCAGTCGGCGCAGATTTCCCGCCTCGAAGGCAACAAGAAGGCGCTTGCCGAGTGCCCGGACGTCAAGATCCTCGAAGATCAGACGGCGAATTGGTCGCGCGCTGAAGCCCAGACGCTGATGGAAAACTGGCTCACCGCTCACCCCAAGCAGATCAACGGCGTAATCGGCCAGAACGACGAAATGGCACTCGGCGCCATCGAGGCGATCAAGGCCGCGGGCCTTGACGTGAAGAGCTTCGCCATTGCCGGCATCGACGGCATCACCGACGCGCTCCACGCCGTCAAGGCCGGCGAGATGACGTCGATCCTTCAGGATGCGCGCGCCCAGGCACAAGGGGCGCTCGATCTTGCCATCTTCAATGCCAAGAAGGGTGACTACAAGCCCCAGTCCGACATTTGGGTGACCTACAAGGACATGCCGTGGAAGGACGGCAAAGAAAAGATCTACAATGTTCCGTGGACCCCGGTGACGGCGGAGAACGTCGACAAGCTTCTTGCCACACGCAAGTAATCCAGTCGTGGGGTGTGCTCTCTCGCACACCCCACTTTCCAACAGGCCGAGAAGAGAACCATGACTGATTCCATACAGGTTGATCTCAATTTTTCACTTGGCGGCAAAGTCGCCCTGGTCACCGGCGGCGCCTCCGGTATTGGAAGCGCCATTGCGTCGGCATTTGCCTTCAAGGGGGCTGCCGTGGGCGTGATCGACATCAATGAATCAGTCGCGAAAGCGAAGGCCGACGAACTCGGCAACGGCGCGAAGTCCTTCGTCTGCGATGTCTCCAATCCGCAATCCGTGGAGGCCGTGTTTGCTGCAGCGGAAGCCGCTTTCGGCCATATCGACATCGTCGTCAACAGCGCCGGCGTCGTCATGCTTGCTCCCGCCGAGGAGCTCAGCCTCGATGCCTGGGACAAGACCATCGCCATCAATCTCAAGGGAACGTTCCTGGTCTCCCAGGCCGCCGGACGCATCCTGATCAAAGCCGGCAAGGGCGGCAAGATCATCAACATGGCCTCGCAGGCCGGTACCGTCGCGATCGACCAGCACGTCGCCTATTGCGCCTCGAAATTCGGCGTCATCGGCCTGTCCAAGACGCTTGCCGCCGAGTGGGGCAAGCATGGCATCACCGTCAATACGATTTCGCCGACAGTGGTGCTGACCGAGCTCGGCAAAAAGGCGTGGGACGGGCCGCGCGGCGAGGCGCTGAAGCAGCGCATTCCGACCGGCCGCTTTGCCTTCCCGGAGGAAATAGCCGCCGCGGCGGTGTTCCTGGCATCGAACGGCGCCGACATGATCAACGGCGCCGACCTTCTGGTCGACGGCGGCTACACCATCATCTGACGGCGCAAGATTGGAGCAACAATGCAGCGGTTTATCAACAATCCCGACGAGGTCGTCGAGGATACGGTCAAGGGCTTCGTCAAGGCCCATGCCGATATCGTCAGGCTGGGTGGCAATCCCCGTGTCATCGTCGCCCGCCATGCACCGGTCAGCGGCAAGGTCGGCGTGATCACCGGCGGTGGCTCCGGCCACGAGCCTGCCTTCATCGGCTATACGGGACGCAACATGCTGGATGCGGTTGCGGTCGGTGAACTGTTTTCGTCGCCGACGGCAAAGAGCTTCTTCGACGCCGCGCGCGAGGCCAATGGCGGCAAGGGTGTCGTCTGCCTCTATGGCAACTACGCCGGCGACAACATGAATGTGAAGATGGCCATCAAGCTCGCGGCCAAGGAAGGCATCGAGATTGCAACCGTCGTCGCCAACGACGATGTGTGTTCGGCCGGACCGGATGAGCGCGACAAGCGCCGAGGCGTGGCCGGCGAGATCTTCATGTGGAAATGCGCCGGCGCCAAGGCCGCGGAAGGTGCCGATCTGGCAGATGTCCGGGCGACAGCGCAAACGGCGATCGACAACTGCCGCTCGATTGGTGTTGGCCTTGGCCCCTGCACGCTGCCCGCCGTGGGGCACCCCAACTTCTCGATCGAGCCGGGCACGATGGAAGTCGGCATCGGTCATCACGGTGAACCGGGCGTCAGGGTCGAGCCGCTGAAGCCCGCGGCCGAGATCGCACGGGATATGGTCAAGATCGTCCTCGATGATCATGACCTTGCGGCCGGAACGGAAGTTGCGGTCCTCGTGTCCGGCCTCGGCGCGACGCCGGTCAACGAACTCTACATCCTCAACGACACGATCGAACAGGAGATCACCGGACGCGGGCTGAGCATCCACAAGACCTATATCGGCAACTATTTCACCTCGCTGGAGATGGTCGGCGCCACACTCACGGTCATGGCGCTCGACGCCGAACTGAAAAGGCTGCTGGATGTGGACGTCGATTGTCCCGCAAGGTTCTAGGAGACAGGCGAATGCAGCACTTTGACAACGCTTCCACTGGCGACATCGTTCTTTCGGTGGCGGACCGGATCATCGAAAATCGCGCCTATCTGAGCGAGATCGACGGCAAGATCGGTGACGGCGACCACGGCGTCAACATGGCCAAGGGCTTCGGCATGGCCGCGGAGAGGATCAGGGGCAACGACATGTCGCTGGCCACGGCCTTCGATACGCTGGGCACCGTGCTGATGACCGAGATCGGTGGTTCCATGGGTCCGCTGTATGGCGTCATGTTCACGCAGTTCGCCGAGACGATCGAAAAATCATCGTCAATCGATGCGAAGACTTTCAGCGCCATGCTCACCAGTGGTCTCGACGGCATCCAGGCCATCGGGTCGGCCAAGGTTGGCGACAAGACGCTTCTCGATACGCTTGTCCCGGCCATCGACGCCTTCAACAGCGCCAACGCCGACGGAAAGCCATTCCCGGAAGCCCTGGATGCGCTGGTTGTCGCGGCCGAGAAGGGCCGCGACGGCACAAAGGACCTTGTGGCAAGGATCGGCCGGGCCAGCCGTCTGGGTGAACGCTCGCTCGGCGTCCTCGACGCCGGCGCCACATCCTGCGCGTTGATCCTGAAAGCCCTGGCGCTCGGTGCCAAGCAGAAAATGCAGCTGCCTGCGGCCTAGGTGCGTTGAATTGTGAAGTATGCTCCTCCCGAGCAATGGCTCCCGGCTGATCTCCCAGCCGGGAGCAAGCCAGAGCATGATCCCGAAAAGTGGAATCCGGTTTTCGGACAAGATCATGCTCAGACAAAAGCCAGAGCCCCATCCCGGATTTCATCGGGATGGAACAGGCTCCGGTGCATGATCCGGAGCAAGATTGAGAGTTCGCCCGTTTGC
Source organism: Mesorhizobium newzealandense (assembly GCF_042682145.1). Taxonomy (NCBI): domain Bacteria; kingdom Pseudomonadati; phylum Pseudomonadota; class Alphaproteobacteria; order Hyphomicrobiales; family Phyllobacteriaceae; genus Mesorhizobium; species Mesorhizobium newzealandense. Next base: position 614,991 of record NZ_JBHUGZ010000001.1, read on the forward strand.
GCTCATCTTGGCGGCGATTTTGGATTCGGGGAAACCAGGCAGCATGATCGTCAAGGCATCATCGGCACGGAAGAACGGAACGGTGCGGACGGGAGCCGAGGCCGGCACTGAACCCATCCCGTTGCGCTACGGTGACGACCCCTATGTCTGGGCCTGTTGGCTCTACTACGAAGATCGCATGACGCAGGGCGATATCGCCGACATCATGGGCATTTCGCGGGCGACGGTGAACAGCTATCTGGCCGATGCCCGCGCCCGCGGCATCGTCAACATCTCCCTTGAGCCATCCCGGCTGAGCTCGCTCTCCATCGCACAGGAACTCAAGCGTCACTTCGGGTTGCATGACTGTCTGGTCGTGCCAAGCGACGACAATGCGCGTCCGCTGATCGATCGTCTTGGCGGGGCCGCGGCGCAGGCACTTGCCAAGCTTTTGAAATCCGGAGACACGCTTGCGGTTGCCTGGGGGAGAACAGTGCTGGCGATCGGCGAGCAGGCCTCCGTGCCCGGCCTCCAGGACGTCACTGTCGTTCAGGCGACCGGAGGCACCCGTGCGAGTTTTGCGTATACGCCGGAACTCTGCGCGGCCGCCATCGCCGGCGCCGTGGACGGGAAGCTGATCAACATCACCGCGCCAGCGGTCGTTTCAACGGCCGAGGTTCGCGACATGCTGTTGCGCGAGACGCTGATCGAAAGCCAGTTCGAGGCGCTTGCCAAAGCCAACAAGGCGCTTTTCGGCATCTCTTCGCTGCGTCCAAATTCAACGATCCACACCAGCGGCTTCTTCGAATCGGTCTCACTGCAACAGTACCTCGCCAAGGATGCCGTGGGTGTCGTTGCCGGCCGCTTCATCGACGGACAGGGCAATCCGGTGGCTGGCCCGCTCGACGACCGTACGATCGGCATATCGCTCGACAAGCTAAAGGCCATCGGCCTGCGCATCGCGGTCGCCGGCGGTTTCGACAAGGTGCCGGCAATCCTTGCCGCGCTGCGCGGCGGCTACGTCAACGTGCTCATCACCGACGCTGCCACGGGCCGCGGCATCCTGAATGCCGACGGCGTGACTGAGCTCGACCAGAAGCTCTCGCAACGCCCAAGGCTCGACAACACCGTGGCTTTGCCCAGCAACTTCCGGACCCATATCAAGAAGTTCCTCAACGACCCCGACGATGTCGTCGAGGAAATGCTTGACGGCGTATTGAAGGCCCATGCCGCCTACATCAAGCCGATCAACGGTTCGCATCGTGCTCTCGTTGCCCGCACAGGGCCGAGGCCTGGCAAGGTGGGGCTGGTGATCGGCGGCGGCACGGGGCACGAACCCTGCTTTCTCGCCTATGTTGGAAAGGGGCTCGCCGATGCCGTGGCCGTCGGCAACATCTTTTCGTCACCGCCTCCCGGCACGATCTTCCAATGCGCCAATGCCGCGTCGGGCGGGCAAGGCGTGCTCTTCGTCTACGGCAACTATGCCGGCGACGTGATGAACTTCGAAATGGCGGCCGAGATCGCGGCGGAAAACAATATCGAGGTTCGCACGGTGGTGACAACGGACGACATCGCCTCGTCGCCGATCGAGGACAGGGAGGGCCGCCGCGGCGTTGCCGGCAACTTCTTCATGTTCAAGATCGCCGGTGCCGCCTGCGACCGCGGCCTGTCGCTCGACGCCTGCGAGGCCGTGACGCGCAAGGCCAATGCACGCGCATTCACCATGGGCGTTGCGCTGGAGCCCTGCTCGCTTCCGCAGACCCGCCGCCACAATTTCGAGATCGGCCCCGACGACATCGAGATCGGCATGGGCATCCATGGCGAGCCCGGCGTCATCCGCGAAAGGATGATGAGCGCCGACGCGATCACGGACCGGATCATGGACCGCATCTTCTCGGAGATGAAGCCGGCAGCGGGCGACCGTGTCGCGGTGCTGATCAATTCATTTGGCGCAACGCCGCTGATGGAACTTTACATCCTGTTCAGACGTGTCGCGCAGCGGCTGAGCGCGAAGGACATCAAGATCGAGGCGAACTGGGTGGGGCATTATTGCACCTCGCTCGACATGGTCGGTGCGTCGATAACGGTCTTGCACCTCGACAACGAGTTGACGGACCTGTTGCATCACCCCTGCGATACGGCCGTCCTGCGGGTCGGCTGAGATTAGAAGTATGCGCCGATCGACGATAGGCCGCATCCTGCTTGAACTGGGAGGAACACGATGTCGGAAAACGCGGCGCGACGCCTGAGCAGGATGTTTTATCGCATCTCCATTGCGATCGAGGCGGGCAAGGACCGTCTCTCGGATCTGGATGGCGCCATCGGCGATGCCGACCATGGAATCACCATGTCTCTCGGCTTCATGGCGGTAAACGCGGAACTGGCCAAGCTCGATCTCGACCACATGCTTCCATCGGAAGTTTTCACCGCCGCCGCGTCGGCCTTTCTCGATGCCGTCGGCGCCTCCACGGGACCGCTTTATGCGACAGCGTTCCGAAGAGCAGCACAAGCGCTCAAACAAGATGAACGCCTTTCGCTCGCCGGTCAGGCGGCGATCGTCGAGGCGATGACGACCGGCATCAAGGAGCGCGGCAAGGGGCAGCGCGGCGACAAGACGATGCTGGATGCCTGGATCCCCGCGACGGAAGCAGCAGTCGGTGCACGTGCCCGCGCTGCCGGAAGTCTGGAAATGTGGAACAGCGTCCTAGAGGCCGCGGAAGCCGGCGCGAATTCGACACGATCCATGGTCGCTGCCCGCGGAAGGGCCGCACGGCTGGGGGAGCGATCCCTGGGGCACATGGACCCAGGCGCGGCCTCGGCCGTGATCATCCTGCGCGCGATGAAAGACACCTTTAGTGAAGACGGTGCGAAGTAATCCGCCGGGTTTTGCCCAGATGGTTGGTCGATGTGTTCGAGTGATCCAGCCGGATAGCGTGTCGATGATGCGGTCGAACGCTCACCGCCAGGGGCGAGCGCCTGGTGACGGCCGTGGGTCAGACCAAATGGCGGATTTTCGCCGAGTTACTGGCGCAGTGGGATGAGCAGGAACTGGTGACGTTCGCCACCTTGCTGGAACGCTTCGCGGGTTGGGCCACCGACGAGGCGAGGATGAGCAGGTCGGCCGATGCCGTCAGGCAGATGATGGACGAGGAATCCGTGGTGAAACTGCCCGAGGCGAAATAGGCGCCAGGGCTGGACGATCCCGGGCGCCTCACGCCCAGGGCCTCAGGTGCTTCCTGGGTCGATCATAGTGGCGATGCTGGATGCGAAGCAGATCGGCTATGTATGCCGCGTTGTATCGATGTCCGTCACGTGACGCTGTTTGGTGCCCGGCCGATGCGGCCGAGATGGGTGTCGGAAAACGCAGTCGCATATTTGAGGCCATAGCCCAGCGCACGATCAATACCGATATGCGCGATCCAGATCAGTGCCAGGCTGGCGAACCAGGATGCATGGGTCACCCAGGCCAGCGCGGCCAACAGACCAGGTCCGACATAGGTATGGACCGCGTTGTAAGCGATTGCCCCGGCGCGTGGGCCGGCGAGATAGGCAAACATCGAAAGGTCGGGGACCAGAAGCAATACGGCAAACCAGCCCCAGCTGCCGCCGGACAGCTGATATGCCCAAACAGCCGCACCGATAGCCGCCAATCCCTCAAGACGAAGCAGAATCCGTGGAACGCCCGTGACGGCGAACGGCGAAGAGGAAAAGCGCGAGCCCGGCAGAATGGCGCTACTGGTCACAGTTCAAATACCTCAAAAAAATCAATGACGCGGGGACATTGCCCAGCATTCGGCTTCGAGTCTATCGTCGCAACATAACCAGCGCTTCGAAAAAAAGTGACTATGACGACTTCTGCAAACTGGGCTTTGTACGCGACCTTTCTGTCCGTGATGCATCAGGGAAGCCTGTCCGCAGCCGCGCGTGCGCTTGGTACCGCTCAGCCCACAGTCAGGAAGCAGATTGCCGAGCTCGAAGCTGCCTTGGGCTGCGTCTTGTTCACCAGATCCAAGGCAGGCCTGGCGCCAACCGAGGCAGCTCACGCGGCCTACCCTTTCGCCGAGACAATGGCCGCTACCGCCAATGCCCTCGCCCGCTCGATCTCGGGCCAGGAGCACGACGAAAACGGGGTGGTCCGTATTACCTGCAGCGAGGTTGTCGGAGTGGAGGTGCTGCCTCCTATTCTCGCTCGGTTGGCCCGTGCACATCCGGGCATTCACTATGAGATATCGCCGACCGATCGCGCTGAAGATATGTTGCAGCGCGACGCCGACGTAGCGATCCGCATGTTTCGACCGCGCGAGTCTGCTTTGATCGCCAGGCGAGCATGCACGATCGAACTCGGTCTGTTCGCCAGCGAGAGCTATCTGGCCGAACATCCCCTACCAGACAGCTTTGAGAGCCTGCTGGCGAACCATCGCCTGATCGGCGATGATCGCGGCCAAGTGCTTATTGCCGCGCTCGAACGGCAGGACGCGAGGCTAACCAGGAAAGACATTTCGTGGCGAACCGATAGTGGGCTGGCGCAATTGGCAGCCGTCCGCGCCGGGTTTGGTGTGGGGCCATCTCAAGTCCCCCTGGCCGGATTGACCAACCCGCCCCTGCGCCGCGTACTGCCTTGGCTGCGTGCGGATATGGAGGCCTGGGTCGTCATGCATGAAGATCTGAAGGCGGTTCACAGGGTCCGGCTGGTGTTCGACGCCCTGTCGAAGGGCCTGGCGATTTATGCACGGACCTGGGGAATGCAGCGGTCGTCGAAGAGCTATATGGACGATACGACGCGTTTTCCACGCTGATCGAACAGATGAATCTGGGCCAGATCAGGCGCCAGGAAAACCCGTTGGCCGGGAACCACATGGGCGCGTTCGCGCACCAATGCGCTTAACGTGTTTCGGCCGGCGGTCGTGACAACAAGGGTTTCCGATCCGGTCGGCTCAACCACCTCGACCACGGCCGGCACGCCACTGTCCGAGAGCCTGAGATGTTCCGGCCTGATGCCGTAGGACACCGCCGTCCCGGTGTGTCCTGCCTGTTGCAGCGGAAAGGCCGTTCCATCTGCGGCCACGAAGCTGTCCGATGCCGCATGGCCCTCCAGGATGTTCATCGATGGCGAACCGATGAACTGGGCGACGAACAGATTGGCGGGGCGGTCATAAAGGTCCAGAGGCGCACCGAATTGCTCGACGACGCCGCCATTCATGACGACGATCTTGTCGGCCATGGTCATGGCTTCGACCTGATCATGGGTGACGTAAACGATCGTCGTTCCCAGGCGCCGGTGCAGTGCCTTGATCTCCGTGCGCATCTGCACGCGCAGCTTGGCGTCGAGATTGGAGAGCGGTTCGTCGAACAGAAAGACCTTGGGGTCGCGCACGATGGCGCGGCCCATGGCGACACGCTGGCGCTGGCCGCCGGAAAGCTGGCGCGGATAGCGGTCGAGCAGATCCTGCAGTCCGAGGATCGCCGAAGCCCGTGTGATCTTGTTCTCGATCTCGTGCCTGTCCGTCTTCTTCAGGGTCAGTGCGAAGGTCATATTCTCCCGCACCGTCATGTGCGGGTAGAGCGCGTAGTTCTGAAACACCATGGCTATGTCGCGCGACTTCGGAGCGACGTCGTTGATGACCTTGCCATCGAGCGCGATCTCGCCCCCGCTGATGTCCTCCAGGCCGGCGATCATTCTGAGCAAGGTCGACTTGCCGCAGCCGGAAGGCCCGACGAGAATAACGAACTCGCCCGACGTTATTTCCACCGACACGCCATGAATGACCCCTGCCTTTCCATAGGCCTTCTCAACGCCGGTGATCGTGACTGCGCTCATGTTGTCAGACGCTCCATCGCTTCCGTTCGTGTCAGCAAGCATTCGTCAGAAGGAGACCTTGTCGCCGCCCTTGAGCTGCAGAATTTGCCGCGCCTCATCAGGCGTGGCGACAGAGGCGCCGAGCCCTTCGATGATCTGGCGCACCTTGCGCACCTGTTCGGCGTTGGATTTCGCCAGCTGTCCCTTGCCGATCCACAGCGAGTCCTCCAGCCCGACGCGCACATTGCCGCCGAGCGCGATGGCCTGCGTGGCGATGGGCAACTGGCTGCGTCCGGCGCCCAGCACCGACCAGCGATAGTCGTGGCCGAAAAGGCGGTCGGCCGTGCGCTTCATATGCGCCACATCTTCGGGGTGGGTGCCGATGCCGCCCAGGATGCCGAACACGCTCTGAACGAAGAACGGCGCCTTGACCAAGCCGCGCTCGACGAAATGGGCGAGCGTGTAGAGATGGCCGATGTCGTAGCACTCGATCTCGAAACGGGTGCCGTTGTCGGCGCAGATGCGCAATATGTGCTCGATGTCGCCAAAAGTGTTGCGGAAGATGCGGTCGCGCGAGCCCTCGAGATAGGGCTGCTCCCAATCGTGCTGGAAAGTCTTGAACCGCTCAAGCATCGGGAACAGAGCGAAATTCATTGAGCCCATATTGAGCGAGGCGACTTCCGGCGCAAAGACCTTGGCCGGCTTGACCCGCTCCTCGACGCTCATCGTTGCGGCGCCGCCGGTGGTGATGTTCACCACGCAGTCGGAGCGCTGCTTGATCACCTGAAGGAAGGGCGCGAATGCCTCAGTCGACTGATCGGGCCGGCCGTCGACGGGGTTGCGCGCATGAAGATGGACGATGGCGGCACCGGCCTCCGCCGCCTCGATCGCCGCCGTGGCGATTTCCTGCGCAGTCACGGGCAGATGCGGCGACATCGACGGCGTGTGGATCGACCCTGTTACTGCACAGGAGATGATGATCTTGTTCTGGTTTGCCATTTCAGCAAGTCCTCAATTGCGCGTCTGAATTCTGGTCAGGCATCACCGCAACGACCGGCTGCCGCTTTTCAAAGGTCATGCCTATTTGACCGCGCCTTGCGTGATGCCGGAAATGAACTGCTTCGACAGCACGATGTAGACCAGTGTGATCGGCAGCGCGGCCAGCGTCAGTCCGGTGAACAGCACGCCCCAGTCGGTGGTGAACTCGCCGACGAACACGGTCAGGCCCTGCGGCAGGGTCTTCAGATTGTCGGAAGTGATCAGCACCAGCGGGAAGAAGAAGTCGTTCCAGATCGGCACTGCGTTCTGGATTGCCACGATGACCAGCGCCGGCCGCGCCAGCGGCAACATGATCGAGCGCATGATGCGAAATTCACTGGCGCCGTCCATGCGTGCGGATTCTTCCAGCTCGCGCGGCAAGGTGCGCAGGAAGCCGGTCATGATGAAGACGGCAGAGGGAATGCCCATGGCGACATAGACGAGGACGAGGCCGAGATAGCTGTCGACCAGGCCCAGCGAATCCAGCTGGATGAACAGCGGAATGATCGCCAGCTTCAACGGCACGGTCATGCCGCTGAGGAAGAACATCAGCACCAGCGCGCTAAAACGGAACTGGTAGCGGGCTATGGCATAGGCGGCAAGCGTGCTGAACAGGAGGATCAGCACGACCGATGCCGTGGTGATGCCGACCGAATTGGCGAGGTAGCGCACGAAATTGGTCTGCGTCCACACCTTGTCCATGTTGGCGGTCGAGAAATGCGTCGGCAGTGCCAGCGGCGAGGAAAAGATCTCGGCATTGGTCTTGAACGACGACATCACCATGACGAACAGCGGATAGATCATGATGACGGCATTGACCGCCAGCAACAGCTGGATGACGCCGTTCTTGAACAGCTCGCCCTTGGCCGTCATGTTCCAGCCTCGGCGGAAGCGTGGGTTGTGGTCACGGCGGCGCTCACAGTTCGATCTCGCGGCGGCGCAGATAGCGCAGCGCCAGCGCTGTGACCCCGGCGACGAACAGGAACATCAGCACCGCCAGCGCGCTGCCCTGGCCGAAATCCTGGATGCCGGTGGTCGTGCTGCCGAAGGCAGTGCGGTAGAAATAGAGGCCAAGCACGTCGGTCGAGCCGCCCGGCGAGCCGGTCAGTCCGGCCATGACATAGGGAATCTCGAACCAGTTGAAGCTGCCGATGAAGGTCAGGATGGTGACGATGGTGACGCTCGGCGCAATCAGCGGCCAGACTATCTTGCGCATCAGCACGTAGTCGCCGGCGCCGTCGAGGCGGGCGGCCTCCAGCACTTCCTTGCTGACCCGCTGCATGCCGGCCAGAAGCACCAAAGTGGGGAAACCCAGCCAGTGCCAGATATTGGCGAACAGGATACTGCCGAGCGCCGTGTGCTCATTGCCGAGCCAGGGAATGGCGCTGAAACCGACCAGTCCCAGGATCTGGTTGACCAGGCCGAACAGCGGATGCAGGAACAGCTTCCACAGGAAGCCGACGATGACCGCCGACAGCACCACCGGGAGGAAGACGATGACCTGGTGGACACGACACCCGGGCAAGGCCTTCAACAGTGCGTAGGCGAGCAGGAAGGCGGTGCCATTCTCGAACACCATCAGCGCCACGAAGGCGATGACATTGTGCTTCAGCGCATTGTAGGTCCAGTCGCTGTAAGGTGTTTCGAACAGCACCTCGCGGAAGTTCTCGAACCCGATGAAGCCCGAGGGCCGCAGGCCGTTGAACTCATAGAAGGCGAAGCGGAAGGCCGAGAGCAGCGGCCACAGCACGAAAAGCACCATGACCACCAGAGCCGGCGTCAGCAGCGATGCGATCCAGAGCGACCGGCGCCACGGAAAGGCTTTTGCGGTGTGGCGCCGGCCGTTGGTCATCTCACTTGCCCTGGAAAGGCTTGTACCACTTGGCGAGGCCGTCGGTCAGGTCGGCGGCCAGTTGGTCCGGGGTGATCGAACCCGACATCATCTTGGTGATGTCGCCCTGCAGCAGCTCCGATCCCGTCGGCTTTTCGAAACGGAAGTAGACGACATTGATATGCGGCATTGCGGTCTCGTTCAACTTGGCGACATGCGACAGAAGCTCGTCCTTGATGACGACGCCCTTGATCGGCGAAATGTTGCCGAGCAGGGCCGAAAACTTGTCGCCAAACTCCTTGGTGCCCATCCAGTTGACCAGCTTGAGCGCCGCCTCCTTGTTGGGCGACTTGGCGTTGACCGCATAGCCGCCGTCGAAGAACTTGGTGACCTGAGGCGTGTCGCCGGCCTTGGCCATGGGCGGGGCGATGAAGTCCATGTTGATGGCCGGATTCTGCGTCCTGTAGGTGGCGATGTCGAAGCTGCCGCCCGCCAGCATCGCTGCCTTGCCGCTGATGAACAGCTGGCCGGCGGTTTCGTAGTCGATGCCTTCGAAGCCGTCGGGCATGTAGTCGCGCAGTTCGAGCAGTTTGCCGAGTGCCGCGACATAACGCGGGTCCTTGAAGGTGGTCTTGCCGCTGGTCAGGTCGCTGACAAAGTCCGGGCCGAGGAAGGGGTTGGTGAAGATGGCCACGAACATCTCGTTGAACCAGCTGGTGCCCATGCCGTTGGCCAAGGGATAAATGCCCTTTTCCTTCAGCGCCTTGCTGACGGTGACGAACTCGTCCCAGGTGGTCGGCGGGTTCAGCCCGGCCTTGGCGAAGACATCCTTGTTGATAAACAGGCCAAGCGTCTGTGAGGCGAAGGGCAGAGAATAGACCTTCTTGTCGGCGCGGTAGGTGCCGGCCACCAGCGCATCGGCGGGCTGGTTGGCGAGCGAGGGCACGGTGGTCATGTCCTGCGGTTCGAAATAGCCGGCTTTCACGAACTGCTCCAGCCAGCCATAGGCGTGGGTGTGGATGACGTCGCCGCCCTTGCCGGCGGCCAGAGCCGTCGAGACGATGGTCGGATAATTCTCGTCCGGGAACGACTCGAACTTCACATGGATGTCCGGGTTGGCTTTGGTGAAATCGGCGAAAAGTTCATTGTAGGCTGCCTTGTCTTCCTGGCGCCAGGTCCAGAACGAGATGTCCGTGGCATGCGCCACGCCTGCTGCGAGTCCCCATGCGAAAGACGCGGCCGCCAGGGCGAGACCAATCCTTCTCCTGCTCATGTTGCAATCTCCCATGCGCTTGATGCGCTTTTCACGACGATTATCAAATCATAGTTCTTGCCGTCTGGGAAGATAGTTTGTAAAGTTTCCTAACTAACGTGATTTAAGCGAAGGCGACCCGCCTCGCCAGCCTGCAGGGTGAGTGTCCGTGAACCAGAAACTGTTGGCCGGCGTGGATATCGGCGGCACCAAGACGCGCATCATGGCAAGCCGTGGCAGCCTGACGATGGTCGACGAGACGATCGTCACCGATGGCTGGCGCATTCGCCAGATGGAGGCCGATGCGGTGAAGCTTGCCGGTATAGTCATCGATCTGTGCGGCGGCTCGGCCCCCGACGCCATGGCCGTCGGCGCCCATGGCTGCGACACGGACGAACAATGCCGGCGTTTTCAGGCGCTGTTGTCGCAGCAGACGGGCGGCAAGGTACAAGTGGTAAACGACGCGGAACTGATGGTTCCCGCCGCCGGCTATGTCGACGGCGTCGGTGTTGTTGCGGGGACGGGATCGATCGCAGTGGCGCGGACAGCCGAGGGCAGGATGCTGGCTGCCGGAGGCTGGGGATGGATCCTAGGTGATGAAGGCAGTGCGGCGGCGCTGGTGCGCGAGGCAGCCAAGGCGATACGCGGCGTGCTCGATCGCGGCCAGGATGGCGACCCGCTGATTGGCGCGCTGATGCGCGAACTCGACACGGACGACCAGACCAAGCTTGGCATTCTGCTCAACGAGACGCGGGGCGCCGCGATATGGGGCCGCTATGCCAATGCCGTTTTCGACGCCGCGGTCGCGGGCTCTCCGCTGGCGATCCGTGTCATCAGGGAAGGTGGAGCGGGGCTTGCCGCACTCGTCGAAGTGCTGATTGAACGCGGCGCCAATGCGGCGCTGGTCGTCGCCGGAGGCGGCGTCATCGCCGAGCAGCCCATGCTGATGAAGGCCTTTGTCGAGGCGATGGCATCGATTTCGCCCAGCAGTCAGGTGGTGCTGTTGCGCGAGCCGCCGGTGATCGGCGCCGTGGCGATCGCCAGACGCCTCGTCGCGGCCAGCGGTGGGGCCTCGCAGAGCAACGCATCGACAGTGGAGCATGAATGATGATGAAGCGTATCGGCTACCGGGCAGCTGTCGCGCGACAGGCCGAGAGTCTTGAAGCGGGCGTGCGGGCGGTTGCCGGCGCACTCGAGGCCCTGGCCCTTGCCGATTTCAGCGGCAAGGTGATTGGCTTTGCCGGCATCGGCGCCAGTTATCAGGCGGCGTTGGCGGGCGCGACCTATCTGCGGGCTTCTGGCACCAAGGCCTTCGCCTATTCGCCGACGGAACTTTACGGCAGGACCGGTGCCGCAGCCGAGGCTTTCGTTGCACTCTCGGCATCGGGGCAGAGCCGCGAGATCGCCGATGTCATGGAGGAGGCCAGGGCCTATCCTCGTCTCGCCATCTGTCGCGGCAGCGACAATCCGTTGACCGCCATAACCGGCGCGGCAATCGCCACGGCATCGGGCGCCGACAACGGCGCCAGCTCGACAGGCTACACCGGCACATTGCTGGCGCTGGGCATGCTGATCGACAGGATTGCCGGCAGCAAGCCGCCCTTCGCCTGGAAGCGGCTGCCACCAGTGGCCGCCACCGTGCTGGACGGTATAGGCATTCCTGCCGGACAGGCCGCCCGCTTGCTCGCGGGCCGAACCTCGATCGATATCGTCGGAGCAGGCATCGGATTTGCGAATGCCGGCGAGGCGGCCATCTTGATCCGCGAGGCGGTTCGGATTCCCGCATCCGGTTGGGATACGCTGAACTACCTGCACGGTCCGATGGAATCACAGGATCCGACCACTGGCCTCATTGTTTTCGGCGATGGCCGCGAAGTGCAGATCGCGCGCGATGTCGCCGCCTTCGGCTGTCCTTCTGTTCTTATCACACACCGAACGGACATCGCGCCGCGGGACAAGCTCTTTGTCATCTCCATTCCGACGCTTGGCAATGCCATGGCAGACTGCATTCTGGAGATCATCGCCCTGCAGGCGATCGTTGGCGAGATGCAGGACGAGGCCAGCCTGACCGACATAACATTCCGCTACCGCCAGGCCGACACCAAGCTGAAGCCTTGGTCGCCAACCGAGCTCTAGAGTCTCACAAGGATGGCTGGTATCCGGCGCGGTTGACGCCTGGCCGGGCACGTTCGCAGAAATTGTCAAAACACCGCACAATGAACTCGGCTTTGTTGATTCGTGATTTCAACGTCGAATTGCGACCAGACGCATCGGCGTTTCAGGGTGGGTTGAACACCGCTTATGGCTTCACCAGAAATTCCCAGTCTGACTGAAAGTGCCCGCGCCGTCCTGCGCGTGCTCGCTTCACATGGACCGGTCACGCGGCCCAAGCTTGGCGCGATGCTTGACCTGTCGAAGCCGACCATGTCGGCAGCCGTGTCGGAACTCAGCGCGCTGGGGCTCGTTGCCTCGCGCGGGATCGAGCGCGGCGCCATCGGGCGTACGGCCACTGTCTATGGCATCGGCCCGGGCGCCGGATGCGTGATCGGCATAGACGTGGGCGCAGCACAGGTGCGTGCCGTTGCGTATTCAATGGATGCCCAGCCGCTGGCCGCGCTGGAAGAGACGATCCCGGAGGCCGGAGCAGCATATCCAGATGTCGTAGGTGCCGTGATCCTGTCGGTGACGAGGTCGATCCTGGCAAAGGTTGGAAAGAGCTTCCGCGTGCTGCGCAGCATCGCCGTTGCCGTGCCGCGTATTGTATCCCCCAGCCGTCTTGGCATGGACCACGTGAACGGTCCCGATGCTGTTCTTCGAGAGCTTCGCCGCCATTTCAAGGTGCCGATCATCCTCGAAAACAACGTCAACTGCGCCGCCATTGGCGAAATGCATTTTGGCGCCGCCCAAGGCCATCAGACATTTGCCTTTCTGCAAGTCGGCGTGCGGGTCGGTCTTGGGTTCATCACCGAAGGCCGCCTGTTCCGCGGAGCTGGTGGTGCCGCAGGAGAAGTCGGCCGCATGCCTTTTCCCTGGTCTCCGAGCGAGACGCCCTCTCGCGAAGGGCTGGAGCATTATCTTGGCTCGAAAGCTCTCGTTTCCCGTTGCCGGCAAGACTGGCCGGCCGATCAGGGCGAGCCGCCCGACTCAGCCAAGGAGTTGTTTGAGCGAGCAATAGCCGGATCGCCGCCTGCCCTCCTGTCGGTGGCGCGCCACGCCGCCGACATCGGCCGGCTGGCGGCCGGGTGCATAGGTGTGCTCGATCCGGGATTGATAGTGCTTGGCGGCGGCGTCGGACGAAATGCGTTGATGACAGCCGAGGTCGAGCGCGTCGCCAGCGAACTTGCCTGGCCCACGAGGATCGCGGTCAGCTCGCTGGAGGATAGCGGAACGGCGCTTGGCGCCACCAAGCTTGCGCTGGATTACAGCCTTGGGCTTCTCTTGCGCGAGGATCGCCATCCGGCCGTGGTTTTACCGCCGCTGCCAGCCGCATAGGATTCGGACGGATCATCGATACCGACGCGCGCCGGCTGGCCGTCCAGAGACCGCCATGCTGTATGTGCATGAAGGACGATTGCGCAATCTGGTGAATACGCGGGCGCGCGAACGTCGCGGCGGCGTCAATCAAGGTGCCACGGCGGTCGCGGCGTGAATGCCGCAACCAGGAAATCGATCATGGCCCGGACCTTCGCGGGTGGGGAGCGGTCGGGCGAGTAGACCAGGTGTATGCCGCCGAGGTCCGCGGCCGGCTGATCGAGCTTGATCTCTTCCAGCAGGCCTTGCCGGATTGCATCCGCGACGATGAATTGCGGCTCGTAAAGGACACCCAGGCCGGTGCCAGCGGCCGCGACGAGCGCGTCCCCATTGTTGGCTCGCAGCGTGCCCTTGACGGCAACGCTGCGCTCCCGGTTCCGCCCGAAAAACCATTCATCGGGCCTTGCGAAGTTCGTGAATGCAAATCCCAGGCAGTTGTGCTGCTGAAGGTCCGTCCAGAGTCCGGGGCGGCCGTGCTTGGCCCAATACGCGGGCGCCGCGCAGACGATCATCGTGCTGTCGGCGAGCTTTCTGGAAATCAGGCGGCTGTCCTTCAGATGCCCGACGCGGATCGTGAGATCCCAGCCTTCGCCCATGAGGTCGACCACGCGGTCATTCAGGCCGAGATCAACCATGACCTTGGGGTGCGTTTCGGTGAAAGCCGGGATCAGCGGCGCCAGATAGCGTACGCCGAACGATAGCGGAGCGTTCAGCCGCAGAAGCCCGGTCGCCTCGACGCGCTGCGAAGCGATCAGCGCCTCCACTTCGTCAAGCTCCGGCAGCAGGCGACTGCAGAGCTCAAGATATTGCTGCCCGGGTTCGGTGAGCGTGAGCTTCCGCGTGCTTCTGTGAAACAGCCTGACGCCGAGCCGCGCTTCCAGGGCGTCGAGATGTTTCGTCGCCATGCCGGGAGACAGGTCCATCTGCCGGGCCGCAGCCGAAATACTGCCGGCATGAGCCGAGCGGGAGAACACCTGCATTCCGGTGATGCGATCGAGCATGGCTATTTCTTACCACTAGTATGAAGTGAACCAATTGCTCAGTATATTATCAACTGTGGGGGAAAACCATATCTTGCCTGAAACGAGCTTCCACGAGGCAAGTCGATGAACCTGAACCAACCAACACCGCCAGTATCCGCAAACCTGAGGATGTCGCGACGCGACTTCATTGCCGCAGCGTCTGTCGCCGGCTTGCTTCCCGCCGTGACCGGGACGACTTTAGCCGATACCACCCAGTCAGCCTCCACCATGTGGGCGCCGGCAAAGGCGCTCGACGCCGCTATGGACGACGCCGTCGCTTCCGGCCGGATCGTTGGCACGAGCGTCGTGGCGGCCCAGAACGGCAACATCGTCTATCAGCGTGCGGCGGGCTTTAAAGACAGGGAAGCACGTGAACCGGCAGGCATTGACGACGTCTTCCGGCTCGCCTCGATGACCAAGCCAATCGTCTGTGTGACGGCTCTGGCGCTGGTCGACGCCGGCAGGCTCACCATAGACGATCCCGTCACCCGCTGGCTGCCTGACTTCCGCCCGAAGCTGACCGACGGTCGGCAACCGATCATCACCATTCGGCATTTGCTCACACATACGGCCGGACTCGGCTACGGCTTCCTCGAGCCGGAGGACGGATCGTATCACCGCCTCAAGATCTCGGACGGTCTGGACAGGTCCGGCCTCTCGCTTGGGGAGAATGTCGCGCGCATCGCCTCGGCGCCTTTGCTCTTCGAGCCCGGAACAGCCTGGCACTACTCCGTGGCGATCGACGTCCTCGGTGCGGTAATCGAACAGGTGACGGGAACGACCCTTGCCCAAGCCGTGCGAGCCATCGTGACCGGCCCGCTCGGCATGACCAGCGTGGACTTCATCGCCTCGGCAGCCCGACCACCGGCCACGCCCTATGGCGACGCCTCGCCCGAGCCCGTGCGGATGACCGAACCCTTCACCCTGAAATTCGGCCGCAGCGGCATCGTCTATTCGCCGGCCCGCGCTTTCGACGAGGCAGCATTCTTCTCAGGCGGGGTCGGCATGGTGGGCACGGCCCACGACTATCTGCGCTTTGCCGAGGCGATGCGCACCGGCGGCCCGGGCATCATCCGCCCCGAAACCGTTGCCGCAATGACCCAAAACGCCATCGGCGATCTGCAGGTAAGTGCCGGGCCTGGCTTCGGTTGGGGGCTCGGTGTCCAGATTCTTCTGGACCCGGCCAAGGCGGGATCGCCCGTCACAGCCGGTGCCTGGAACTGGTCCGGCGTCTACGGCACCAATTTCTGGGTCGATCCGGCAAAGGCGACCTCCGTCGTCGTCCTGACGAACACGGCTGTCGCCGGCATGACCGGCGAGTTCCCGCTGGCGATCCGACGCGCCGTCTATGCGGCGTGACCGCGGTTCCAATCTGCTGCACCGACAATCAAGGAAGAATTCCATGAAGGCTTACCAGATCAAGGCCGGAGACGGGCTCGCCGGCCTGCGCAGCATTGAGCGGCCGAGCACGGATCTCACGGCCAATCAGGTGCGTGTGCGCATTGCCGCCGCGGCGATGAATTATCGCGATCTCAGCTTCGCGAACGGCCAGTTCCACAACTCGCCGGGCCATCCGCTCGTTCCGCTGGTCGATGGCTGCGGCGAAGTGGTCGAGGTCGGCTCGGGAGTGACGCGGTTCAAGTCAGGCAACAAGGTGATCACCAGCTACTACCCACGCTGGATCGATGGCGCCATTTCGCCTCTCAAGACTGCCGTATCGTTTGGCGCGCAGGTCGATGGCACTCTCGCCGAGGAGGTCGTCGCAAGCGATGAGGCGTTTGTTACGGCACCTCTTGGCCTTGCCCCCATCGAGGCCTCAACGCTCCCCTGCGCTGGCGTCACGGCCTGGAACGCTCTCTTTGTCGCGGGCAGCGCCAAGCCGGGCTCGAGTGTCCTTCTGCTGGGCACCGGCGGAGTTTCCCTTTGGGCACTGATGTTGGCCAAGGCTGCCGGGCTATCCGCCATCGTCGCATCGTCCTCGGACGACAAGCTGGAGCGGGCGCGCGCACTCGGCGCCGCAGCGACGGTCAACTACCGGGTGATGCCGGAATGGCAGGACGAAGTGCTTCGTCTGACGGGAGGCGCAGGCGTGGATACCGTCGTCGAAGTCGGCGGCGAAGGCACACTGGCGCGCTCGCTCAAGGCCACGGCGCCAGGAGGAACTACAGTTGTCGTCGGCCGGGTCACCGGCAGCGGACCGGTTTCCATCGAGCCCGGCGCCCTGATCGGCGGAGCCAAACGTTTGGTCGGCATCACTGCCGGCAGCCGAGCCATGTTGGAGCAGCTTGTCCGTTTCGTCGAGGTTTCCGGCATCAGGCCCGTCATCGACCGTGTCTTTCGGTTCGATGAGGCGGCGGCCGCCTATGGCCATCTGGCGGCCAGCCAGCATTTCGGGAAGACGGTCATCGAAATCGGCTCATAGCGAGATCACCGGCGAGCCGGCCGCCGGCCGCACGCTAGTGGCTGCTGTTGGATCCGTTCGGGAGATAGTTGGGCTTTACGAATAGCCCGGACTTGGCCCGCTGTCTGGCTGCGGCCAGAGCGGCGCGCCGCCTAGCCATTTTAGGATTCTCCGGCGGCAAGGGCGTTCCGTTTTCGATGGCTTGCTGTCTCGCCAATTCTGCCTGCGCCTGTCTCAACTTCTTGAGATACTTGCCCCTCGCCTCAGCCTGAGGCAAGCCAAGCAGTAAAACGGTAGTTAGAGCTATCAGGAATAAGGACGTCTTTCTCTTGCCCATTGTTTTATCAACTTCCCACCCATTTTTCGCCTTGCGAACTTAGTGGGATTTCACCTAGTGCCAAAACTTCCATGATGAACTGCGCAGGAAGCAGGCTCCGTCAAGCTGATCTTGAGGACGTTTGACGCTTGGCTGCTGTTGCAGCCTGACCTTCGCTATTTTGGCGACATATTGGCCTGCTGCCCCACAGTGGCGGGCTTTTAAGGACTTTGGTGCACTCGGCAGGGCTCGAACCTGCATCTACCCGAGAGGTCCCGCTCTGTCCTAGATTGAGCTACGAGCGCTAATCTCTGCACGCTAATTGAACCAGGGTCGGTCGAACAATTTAGAGATTGGGGTAACTGCCACATGCATTGGACGTAGGGCAAGGTGCGACGGCCTGCCCCATAAGTATCAGGAAGGACGGCGATGCGCATCACAAACCAAGTCTCGTTTACGCCACCTTCAATGTGCCGGCGCAACTTGACGGTCGTTGCAGCCCCAGTGCTACCGTGATCGTCTCGACCTGACGGTCAGAATAGCGACAAGTATGCATACACCAAGGACCACGCAGGGCGGAGTTGCGTGAGCATACTCGCCATGGAATACAACAGTTACGGCTGCGGCCAGCATGACAGCACTCCCGAGCAGTGATCCGTAGAGGCGCAGAGGCCTGAAGATCAGCATGACAGCAGCCGTCAATTCGAAGATTGCCGTTAGATAGTGGAAGCTTTCCGGATAACCCCACCGGGCGTAGTCAGCGGCAATCTCGGCAGTGATGAAGGTATTCCCGTAGGCCCCAACCAGAAAGAACGCTGCAAGCAGCCAAGCGAGAACGTTTCCCCAATGAATTCTGGGCATGGAAGGTCTTTCTCTGTAGAATTCCGGTCAGAAACAGGCCGACGGCAAACATGCCGCGCATTTTCATTGCGACGCGGGTTGAAGTGCGAGCACACGGCTCGCCAAACGCCAGCCGTCCTGCGTCCGCCGAAGCCTATCCGTATAGGTAACGCTCGTTACCGCGCCGTTCGACAACAGGCCAAGACCTTTCGACTCCGCCCGATCTCGTCGTTCGGGCCTTCGTGAACATATAAATTTGTCGTGTGATGAGCCCTGGCGTGACCTTCGCGGCTTGCCATATGGCGGATTGCTTCAATTCCGGTGACGGGCGCAAATCCGAAAACGCTCGAGTCAAAGCAGGCATCCTCGGTGAAGACTTCACCAAACCGGTCCCACGCGCGCTTGTCGACAAGGTGTCCCCAGAGCGACAAGATTTGGTTGACCACAATGATGTCGCTGATGGACGGTTTCACCGCTCATACTCCTTGAGTTGGGATGGGAGTCAAAATCCGGAACCTCCGGCCATTACCAGTTGATGGGTCCGTTGGTATTGAAGAATTGGCCAGTCGGTCCTGCATCATCCAGCAAGGCGTATTTGACAGATGCCCGAACGCCGTCCTCAATGGTGACGTAGCCGCCACCCTTGTTCAAATCCGTCATGACGTAGCCGGGGCAGACCGAGTTCACCTTGATCGGTGTATCACGCAGCTCGAAGGCCAACTGTACGGTCAGCATGTTGAGAGCCGCCTTGGACGCAGCATAGCCAAGCCACTTGACGTCGGGCGAAGGATTGCCTGGATCACCGTTCCACCAAAGAGATCCTACGCTGCTCGATAGGTTGACGATGCGGCCGCTGCTCGCCTTGCGAATGAGCGGCAACATCTTCTGCGTCACGATCACCGTGCCGATGAAATTGACCTCGAGCGTTTCGCGCAGGCTCTGCGTTGGGGCCACGCTCGGAAAATCGTCGGTGTCGAGCAGCAGAATTCCGGCGTTGTTTACCAGGATGTCGAGCCTGCCGAATTGCTCACCGATCGTTGATGCGGCTGCGTCGATGGTTTCCGGTCGATTGAGGTCGATCTCGATTGCTTCGACCGCCAACCCTTCCGCGCGCAGTGCTTCAGCCCTTTCCTGGCCAGTTGCAAGATCGCGTGCGCCCAGCAGGACAAACACGCCGTTGCGCCCAAGCTGACGAACCGTTTCAAAGCCAAGACCGCGGGTAGCGCCAGTTACGAGCGCAATCTTTTCATGTTTGGACATTCCATATCTCCAGCAAGCGCACCGCCCATCGGCAACGCATTTTCGCAATGCTGATTAGCAGCGCGCTGGATCGCACGGAAGAATATGTCTGTCAATGACAAATGTCACTAAGTGACATTTGTTTCGAAATGCACGACGGTGGCGGCCCGATCGAAGATATCGGGGAGTGACGTCCTCGCGCTTCCTTCTACCCAGCTGCTGATTGTCGCGCGAATGAGCGCGAAAACGGTTCCTGATACCGTATAGGCGACAACCCAGGAGAGCGGAGACGGTCGATCCGGTGAGGCTAGAATTCGAGCGACTTCGTCGATCAGCTCAGCAATCATCTGTTCCTTTCGCGCGGAAATGCTCCTGTTGGAACGGATCGCGGTCTCGATGGCGAGGAAGAAACGAGATTTCTCCTCGAAAGCCGCGAGCATGGCCCGCGCTGAGGCGAGAAGCGCGACAACGGGTGGCTCAGACTTGAGCCGTTCCTTCAGTTCCTCCCGAATGATCGTCATGCCGTCCTGCACCCAGCTGACGATCACATCTTCCTTGGTCGGGAAATAACGCAGCAGGGTGCGCGGCGAAACGCTGACGGCGGCAGCGATATCGGCAACAGTAGTCGCCTCAAACCCATGCTTGTGGATCAAGTCCAGCCCTGCCTCAAGCAACTGCATCCGCGTGCGATCCTTCTTGTCTTCCCGAAGACCCAAGATTTTCTCCACACTGAAATGATTAGGGTCTCTTTTGACACACAATGCCATTTGTCGTCCAGAGACAGAAACCCTGATGGTGATTGCGGGGCAGTACTCACGCTCAGCCCGGCCGAACGAATACCGGCAAGTCAGTTCGAAACTGCCGATCTGAACTTGCTGGGCGGTTGGCCATAGGTCTGACGGAAGAGCCTCGAGAAATGCGAGGCGTTTTCAAACCCGACCTCGATGGCGATCTCGATCATCGGAGCCCTGGTCTGCATCAGGAGGTATTTCGCCCGCTCCAGACGCACCCTTGTGTAAACAAGCGCCGGAGAACTGTTTGTTTTCTCCATGAAGAGGCGCTCGAGTTGCCTTCGGGATAGTCCAACCAAGGCCGCCAGCTTGGGAATGGAGATTGTATGCTCGATGTGGTTCTCCATGATGATGAGCGCCGCCTTCAGTCTGGGGTCGTGGCTCTCGATGGAAAGCGGTCTGCGCGGCTGGATGTCGGATGCCGAGCGCGCCTTCTCGATCTGCAGCACTTCGAGTGCGTTTGTCTCCGCCTCCCTGCTGATATGGCGTCTGACGATTGACGCCGCCATATCCGCAGCGCTGCTGCCGCCGGCACATGATCCCCTGGTGCGATCAAGATTGAACAGACGGTCCGATCGGACCGCGTGATCCGGGAAGCGCTCGCGGAAAGCCTGAAAGTGCAGCCAGCTGACGCAAGTCTGATGGTATTTCATCAGGCCGGCCTCGGCCAGGATGAACGTTCCGGTGCAGACCCCAATCAAGGGAACCTTCGCAGCGGCGGCTCGCTTGAGGTAGCTGACTGTCTCGCTGTCGACCGGGAACTCGCTGTTCAGCAGCCCGCCCACGACAACGATATAGTTGAACTCACCCGGATCCACGAAATCCGATGTCGGCGCGACCTGGACTCCGCAACTGGAGGTGATCAGGTTTCGGTTACTCGCCAGGAGTTGCCAATCGGCGAAAACCCTGCCGGATTTGTCGGTCTCGTCGCTTGCCAATCTAAGCGTGTCGACGAACAGGGCGAACGCGGAAAGGGTGAAGGAACGAGCGAGAACAAATCCGATCTTCAATCGGTCGATCTCCGGAACGTCAATGGCTGATTTCATGTCCGCTCGAACCTCTGGCTATTTGCCGACAGCGCTGGGCGCAAAGCGCGATAGTTCTCCCGAGTACGCCTTATTCGACGGCATTGGCGACGTAAGACGCAATCATGAGATCAAGATGCGGGCGTCTCGGTCAATCCGGAATTCTCTGTTTTTTGAGCGTCGCACAGGCCTATGGTCAGCGCACCTACTGCTTCACCGAGGTGGAGGTGCCCCAGGTATCCGACAGCACGTAGCCTTGAGGGTATGGGTCCGTCGGATCGAGATAATAGCTATGCTCGCCCGTGATCCAGGCCCGGCCGGTGATCTCTGGTACGATCGCCTTGCGCCTGCCGATCTCCGTCAGCTCCACGATCTTGCCGGTGAAGCGCGAGCCGATGATCGATTCATGGATCAACACGTCACCCACTTCCATCAAGCCCCGTGCTTGCAGGACGGCCATGCGGGCTGAGGTGCCGGTTCCGGTGGGACTGCGGTCCGAGCGTCCCGGGGAGACGATGCAGGTGTTGCGGGTGACGTTGCCGGGACCCTGGAACGGCATCGCGAACTGCACGATCGACACGCCGCGCACATGGTCGAATTCCGGATGGACGACATCGAGCTGTTCGCGCGCCGCCCGCCGGACCTTCTCGCCGGCCACCGCCAGTTCGCGAGCCTCGTCGGGGGCGACCGAGAAGCCGAGTGCCTTGGCATCGACGATCGCATAGAACATGCCGCCATAGGCGATATCGACCGTGAGCGTGCCTAGCCCCTCGACCTCGATGTTGGCATCCAGGCGATCGACAAAGGCGGGCGCGTTGCGGAAGGTGATCGACAGGCATTTGCCGTCGCGGCATTCGGCGCGCACCTCGATGACGCCACCCGGCATGTCGAGCTTGAAGCGCGTCTCGGGCTCCTGCATCGGCACCATGCCGGTCTCGAGCAGCACCGTGGCAACGCAGATCGTGTTCGAACCGGACATTGGAGGATATTCCGTCGGCTCCATGATGATGGCCCCTGCGACGCAATCCTCGCGCGTCGATGGAACCACGAGATTGACGTGCCGGGCAACGCTGCCGCGTGGCTCGCAGATCAGCATCCGCCTTATATGGTCGTGATCACGTTCCATCGTGATCATCTTTTCCATCATCGTGCGGCCGGCAGGCGAAAGAACACCGCCTACGATGACGTCGCCGACCTCACCTTCGGCATGGCAGCCGACCACACGAATGCTGGTTTTGGTGCGCATTGTTGTTCCTTGTCGATTGCAATGCCTTCACGGCGAAACGAGCAGCGAGTCCCGAAGTTCAGGCCCAAATGTCTCCCGCGGTGAAACCTTCTGGGAACGGATCATCGTTGTCCAACACAATCGTGTTCAGCCACGCGCGCGACGCTATCCATGCGTCTGGTTCCGCCTACTTGATCTGGAATCCGTGGGCCAACGGATCGCGATCGTCGACGAATATCGTATTGTGGCCGATGATCCGTGCCCAACCGCCGACACTGGGCTTGATGCCCTTGAAGGGCCCGACGTCGGCCTCAGCTTCGACGCGACCTTCGAATACCGTGCCGATCAGGCTTTCCTGGCGGAAAGTATCGCCGACCTTCAGTCGCCCCTTCCCGCATAGTTGTGCCAGGCGGGCCGAAGTCCCGGTGCCGCCCGGCGATCGGTCGATAGCCTTGTCACCGTAGAACACCGCGCCGCGGCCGTCGGCCTTGCTGCTCGAGGGCGTGTCGCACCAGATGGCGTGGTCCACGCCGCGTATTCTTTCATCTTCGGGATGAACTGGATTGCAGACGGGTTCGAGTGCTTCGCGAAGGCTACGGCTGAGATCCACGATGGCGCTCGCCGACATGCCGTCCAGGCCCTGCCATGACTCCTGCGGCTCGACGACGGCGTAATAGTTGCCGCCATAGGCGATGTCGACGACGAGCCGACCTAGACCGGGGACATCGACCGCCACGTCCGCGGCATGCAGATAGCTGGCAACGTTGAACAACCGGACGGAGTCCACGAACTCGCCCGGCTTCTCGTATTGGATATCAACCCTGCCAGCCGGGGTCTCGATCGACAGCTTGCCAGGCACCCGGGGCGTTACCAGGCCTTCTTCGATTGCCGCCGTCACAAGGCCGATCGTGCCGGCGCCGCACATCGGCAGGCATCCGCTGACTTCGATGAAGATCACGGCGAAGTCACAGTCATCACGGTAGGCAGGATAGATGATCGCACCCGACATGATGTCGTGTCCGCGCGGCTCGAACATCAATGCCTGCCGAATCCAGTCATGATCGCGGACGAACAGCTCGCGTCGTTCGGCGATCGGAATATGGGGCAGCAGAGGACCGCCTCCTGCGACAAGGCGGACCGGGTTGCCGCAGGTGTGGGAGTCTATGCAGAAGAAGCTGCGGCGCATGGTTTTCCTTTCGCGGTTCAGGTGAACTAGGCCATTCCAGGTCTTCGGCGCCGATCCAGCGCGCCCTTGGAAAGCCTGTCGAGGAAGATGGCAAGCGCGACGATTGACAGTCCGGCCCGCAGGCCCAGACCCATTTCCATCCGCGTCAATCCCCGCGTCACCTCGGCGCCGAGGCCGCCGGCTCCGACCAGCCCCGCCAGGACCACCATCGCCAGCGACAGCAGGATGCACTGGTTGAGACCGACCAGCAGTGTCGGGGTGGCCGAAGGGATCTCGATCTTGAACAGGATCGACCGCGGCGAAGTACCGGTCGCATGACCGAGTTCCATGAGGTCTTTCGGCACCTGGTTGAAGGCCAGAGTTGTCAGGCGCAGCATCGGCGGTATGCCGTAGACAATCGTCGCGATGATCGCGGGAACGCGGCCGAGGCTGAAGATCATGACAGCGGGGATGAGATAGACCCAGGGCGGCACCGTCTGCATGATGTCCAGCAGGGGTCGCACACCGGCCTCGAATTTCTTATACCGAGATGCCAGGATGCCGAGCGGGAACGCGATCGACACGGAAATGACCACCGCGACCGTTACCAGCGCCAGCGTCTGCATCGAGGCGGCCCAAAAGCCAGTCAGCAAGCAGAACGTGAGCGAAATAGCTGTCACCACCGAAACCCGGACGCTGACAAAAAGAGCGGCGAGAAGGACTGCCACGACGATCGTCGCGTAGGGCGGCGGATAGAGGAGCGCTGCTTCGATGGCGCCCAGCACCGCCTCGATCAGCTTGGCCACCGCGTCGAAGAAGGGATGGAAGTTCGTATTCAGCCAATCCACGGCTGGGGCGAGGTAAGCCCCCGGCGAAAACTGCACCAGATCAGGATTCATCTTGCGCCTCCGCTGGCGCGGCGGGCCGCGCTCTGAGTGAGTCTGTCGAGCACCATTGTCAGGATGACGATCGCGATGGCGGCGTTGATCGACGTGGCGATGTCGAGCGTGCGCACGGCTGAATAGATCGTCTCGCCGAGCCCTCCCGAACCGACGATGCCGGCGATGACCACCATGCCGAACGCCATCATCAGGCTCTGGTTGATCCCGGCCATCACGCTTGGGATGGCGAAAGGAAGCCGGATCTTGATGAACATCTGCCAGGGTGTCAGGCCGCATGCCTGGCCGAGCTCAATGAATTCGAGCGGCGTCATGCGAATGCCAAGGGATGTGAGCCGGATGGCCGGAGGCATGGCTACGATAAACGTGGCGACAAGTGCGGTCGCCGGCCCATAGCCCAGCAGCGCGATCGCAGGCAGAAGGTAGATGTAGGGCGGCAAGGTCTGGATCAGGTCCAGCACTGGCTCGAGAAGTCGGTCGAACGATCTGACAAAGCCTGCCACGATGCCAATGGGAATGCCGACGACAAGGGCCATGATCGTGGCGGTGATCACCAAGGCCAATGTGCTCATGGTTTCGGTCCACAACCCCATGACCGCGCAGAAGATCAGGGCAAGGCCCGCGATGACGCCAAACAAGGCGTTGATCAGTCGCCATCCGAGCAGAGCTGCGATGACAGCGATCAGGTAAAACGGCGCGAGCTGCAGCAGCCACAGGACGCCGTTGTAGGTCCCTTCAAGCACGGTCCTGATAAAGTCGAACAACCACTCGCCGTTGTCGCTGATCCAGCCGAGCGCAGTATCCGTCCAGTTATCGAACGTGTCGGTAATGACTGAAATGTCCATCCTAGCCTCCCGAGCTATGCTGCAGGCATCCCGGCAACACCACGGAGCAATCCCCGGATGGTGACGACACCGACGACCGTTCCGTTTTCGACAACCGCGACCGCGTCGCGATCGGACTTCATGGTGAGTTCGATGAGTTCGCCAATGTCGGCTTCCGGTGAAGTGCGCAGGAGCGTATTCACGTCGCCATGCGGTTGCGCGTTCGTGAACTCGGCAACAGGCCGCATCACGGTGTGCGCCTTGACCAGGTGAATCCTGGATATGCCGGCCACGAACGCCGAGACGTAGTCGTCGGCGGGTTTGGTCACGATTTCCTCGGCCGTTCCAACCTGGACGACAACACCGTCCTTCATGATGGCGATCCGGTCGCCGAGGCGGATCGCTTCCTCGAGGTCGTGGGTGATGAAGACGGCGGACTTGCCGAGCGACTTCGTCAGCTGTCGGAATTCGTCTTGAAGCTGGCGCCGGATCAGCGGATCGAGGGCGCTGAAGGGCTCGTCCATGAGGATGATTTCGGGATCTGCGGCCAGGGCCCGTGCGAGGCCAACGCGCTGCTGCATGCCGCCGGACAGTTCGTCGGGATAGCGCGCTGTCCAGTCGGAAAGCCCAACCTTTTCGAGCGCTGCACGAGCGGTTCTGTTGCGCTGTTCTTTCGCAACGCCTTGAGCCTCGAGACCGAAAGCCGCATTCTCGAGGACTGTTCGGTGAGGGAGCAGTGCCACGCTCTGGAACACCATGCCGATGTTCCGCGCGCGCATGTCGCGGAGCTCAGATGCATTGAGCTTCGCGATATTCTTTCCTTTCACCGTGATCTTGCCGAGGCTCGGTTCGATCAGACGGTTGAGGAGTCGGATCAGCGTCGACTTGCCGCTTCCCGACAGCCCCATGATGCAGAATATCTCGCCGCGGCGAACCTGGAGGCTGGCGTCGGAGACACCCACCACGCAGTCGAAGTCTTGCAGCACCTGTGTCTTGGAGAGCCCCCGTTCGGTTATGGCCTTGACGGCAGCCGGAGCGCGACCACCGAAAATCTTCCACACGGACTGGCAGTCGACCAGCACTTCGCTGGAGTCATTCACCACAGTGTTCATTGCGTTCCCCATGGGCCGGCTTGGCGTTGGCCTTCATGTTTTCGTAGTTCCGGAGCGGGCCGCCGACCTCGGCGACCCGCCATTTCGAAATTACTCGGACTTGATGTTTTCCCAACGCTTCAGGAGGTCGGCATGGCTGTCGGTCCAGGCCTTGATGGCCTCGTCCATGGTCTTGCCCTCATTTACGGCAGAGCTGATCGCGGTGATGTCGGCAAGCGGGACGTAGACGCTGGCGAGCACTTCTCGTGCGTGCGGATTTTCGGCGGAGAAGCCCTTCTTGCCGATCCAGTAGTAGCTCTGTGGCGGCGGGAAGATTGCCTTCGGGTCCTTGAGGAACTTGACGTCATATTTCTGCATCATCCAGGAGGGCTCCCAGATGGTGACGGCGATCCATTCCTTGCGGTCAACGGCCGACTTGAGCGCTGCTGTCATGGCAGCGGTGCTGCCCTCCACGAGCTGCAGTTTCAGGTCGTATGCCTTCACCGAGTTTGTCGTATCACGCATGAGACCGGATCCCGGCTCGATGCCGACGATCTTGCCGCCGAACTTGTCGGCGTTGTCGTTGAGCTGGTCCATCGAGTCGATGGTCACGTATTTCGGCACCGTCACACCCTGGAACAAGCCATGCGAAACCGGGGAGATCTTCTCGAGCTTCTTCTTGTTCTTGTCCCAGTAGTCCTGGGCGACGTAGTCCGTCTGCGAGGCGAGGATCTGGATGTCGCCCTTGGTAAGTGCGGCGTAGGCGATGCCCCACTCGGAGAAAGGCACCACCTTCACGGTGTAGCCGGAATCTTCGAGCACCTTCTTGGTGATGCCGGTGATGGGGGTGAGGTCCTCCCAGGACATCGTGCCCACTGTGATGGTCTTTTCTTCCGCGTGAGCGGACAGCATGGTCATACCGACCATCGCGGCAGCGCAGAGCGCTTTCCACAACGTCTTCATTTTACTCACTCCTTTGTTTTTTGTTCCCATTCTCTTTGAAGACTTTTGCCGTCGGCTCAGTCTTCACATTGCGCGGCGAGGGCTCATCCCTCGCGGCCGGCACGCAATTCCTGCAGTCGGATCACGGTGTTGACGCCGAGCCATGCGAGCGGCTCCGGAGGGAGCCTCTTGGGCTCTGGCTGATCCGAGAATTTGTCGAGCATGTCCGAGCGGGTACCTGTCGCCAGATCGGCGGCCATGATGCCTGCAAGGGTGCTTTTCACGGTCCCGAGCCCGTTCTCGCAGCACGCCGAGTAGAGGCCCTCTTCGATTTCGCCGAAGGCAGGCACATGGTTTCTGCTGAGGCAAAGCCGCCCGGCCCAGACATGCTCGAACGGCACGTCCTTGAGGTCCGGAAACCGGGCTTCCAGGGAAGTCCGCTGCTCGGCGGCGATTCCGGCCAAGCGTTTTTCACTGACCTGAACAGTCCAGTCGTAGGTGAACCGGGTCCGGATCACGATACGCGAGGTCCCATCGGTGGTGATCTTCCTGACGGTCGCCCCCATTGGATCAGCCGGAAGCAATGCCCACCTGTCCTTGCCCGTGGACCTCGAGGTGAAGGGAGCAGTCATCGAGGCATAGGTGAAGATGTGCATCAAGCGGCCGCGGAAGTGACCGAAATCCTCGATGTGGCCGTTGACGCCGAGGATGACTTTCGGCGCGGTGACGCTGCCGCGACGCGATTCGGCCCGCCACGCCCCGCCCGGGCGCCCAAGTCTGAGCACCGGCGAATGCTCGAATATGTCGGCCTTCGATGCCAGCCCTGCGGCGAACCCGCGGATATAGTCGGCGGGCTGGATCAGCACCGCGCCTGGCGTGTAGAGACCTCCCAGATAGTAGGACGATCCGGTGATCTCCCGCATCTCATCTGCATCCAGGAAGCGATGCTGCTCGCCGATGCCAGCAAGCGAGTGGCCGTAGCTTGCATTGAGCTTTATTCCGCGCTCTGTCGCCGCGGCATTGATCTTGCCCGACGGATCGAAAGTGCGCGCGGACATGCCGTATTCCGCCGCGACGTCGGCGGCGAAAGCGATCGCAAAGCGGTTCTGGGCGATCTCAGTCCTTGCCGCGGTCTCGCTGGCGAGGGAATATTCGCCTGACGACAGATTGTGCGGGACGTCGATCATGTAGCCGGAATTCCGGCCTGCGGTACCTTTGGCGATCTCGCCCGCATCCAGCACGACGATCTTGTCGCCAAGCCGTAGTTGAGACAGTCGCCGCGCGGCCGATAGGCCCGCAAAGCCCGCACCGATGATCAGCCAGTCGGCAGATACGTCGCCGTCGAGCGTTCGGACGGGGAAGCTGCGTCTGCTGATCGCCTCCCAGCCCGATGTTCCGGATTCCGCCGGAAGACGCTTGACGACGAGGTCTTTCACCGGATGGTCTCATCGACGGAACGATCCGAGATGTCGATCCAGACCGTCTTCAATTCGCAGTAATTGTCATGCGCGAAGACCGACTTGTCGCGTCCTCCGAAACCGGATTCTTTGTATCCGCCGAACGGCGTTGTCGCGTCGCCTTCGCCGAAGCAGTTGACCGTCACGACGCCGGCCCGGATTTCGCGCGAAAGCTTAATCGCCTTGCGTAGGCTTCCGGTGTAGACCGACGCGGTCAGGCCGTAGTTCGTGTCGTTGGCGAGAGCCACGGCTTCGGCAAGCGAAGTGAACGTCGTGACCGAAAGGATCGGTCCGAAAATCTCCTCCTGAAACAGGCGGCTCAGAGGCTTGACGCCGTCGACGACGGTCGGCTCGATGTAGATGCCCTTGTGCGTTTTGCCGCCATGGACGACGGAGAGCTTTTCGGTCTTCACTTGGTCGAGGAAGGATTTAACTTTCTCGAAATGGTTCTTGCTGACGAGCGCGCCGATGCGATTTTCCGGGTCGAGCGGATCGCCCGTCTTCCATTCGCGGAGGTAGGCGCCGATTCGCTGCAGCAGCTCGTCCTTGATCGTGTCGTGGACGATGAGCCGCGACGTGGCCGAGCAGTTCTCGCCCATGTTCCAGAACGCGCCATTGACCACCTGTTCGGCGACGAGGTCGAGGTCTTCGGCATCCTCCAGGACCACTGCCGGGTTCTTGCCGCCGCATTCGAGGACGACGCGCTTGAGGTTGGAGTCCGCTGCGTAGTGCAGGAAACGGCGACCTGTCGGCGTCGATCCGGTGAACGCCACCATGTCGACATCCATATGCATGCCGATCGGTTCGCCGACCTCCTTGCCGCCGCCCGTGACAACATTGAAAACGCCGGCGGGGATACCCGCCTCATGCGCCAGTTCGGCGACACGAAGCGTCGTCAGCGTGGTCTCCTGGGCGGGCTTCACGACCACCGAGCATCCCGCGGCGAGCGCCGGACCGATTTTCCAGGCCAGCATTAGCAGCGGAAAGTTCCACGGCAGGACGCAGCCAACGACGCCGACCGGTTCGCGCACGACCATGGTCAGCGCGTTCGAGCCCACGGGCGCGACATTGTCATAGAGCTTGTCGATCAGTTCGGCATGCCAGCGGATGGTATGGATCGTATCGGGAACATCCACCGTCTGGCATTCGCGGACCGGCTTGCCGCTGTCGAGGCTCTCCATGACGGCAAGTTCGTGACGGTTGTCCTCCAGGAGCTTCGCGAATTTGAGGAGGACGGACTTGCGCTCGCCAGGCGAGCGGAGATGCCAGCGGCCGTCGTCGAACGCTCCCCTGGCTTTCGCCACGGCGAAATCGACATCGGCAGCGTCGCAGGCCGTGATCTCGGCAAGCGTCTCGCCAGTCGCTGGTTTGGTTGTCGTGAATGTCTTGCCGGAATTCGCGGGACGGAACGCGCCATCAATGAAGGCATTGGTTGGAAATTGAATGTTTGCGGCAATCGCCTTGTATTCGCCGGCGGTCAAAGGCTCATGCATGGTTTGCTTCCGCGGTGATCTGGGCGACCGTGCGCTTCAAGGTGGTGACGACAGTCTCGAGAGATCGCTTTTCTTCCGAATTGAGGGTGCGCAGCGGCGCCCGCACCGGGCCTGCCTTCAGGCCGATCAGCTCACAGCCGTGTTTGATCGACTGGACGAACTTTCCACACTCGAGAAAGTCCATGAGCGGCAGCATCGCGGTCATGATGGCGCGGCCCTTGTCGAAGTTCTTCTGCAGCACGCAGGCTTCGTAGAGCGCGACATGCTCGCGCGGGAGGAAATTGGAGCCCGCGCAAACCCAGCTCCTGGCCCCCCATGCAAAGAATTCGAGCGCCTGGTCGTCCCAGCCGCAGGACAGCGCGATATGGGGGAACTTCTGCGCCAGCAAATGGAGGTTGCCCATGTCGCCGGAGCTCTCCTTGATGGCCACGACGTTCCTGGACTTGCCGACGCGGGAGAAATACTCCTCTCCCATCACCACGCCCATGCGGGCCGGATAATTGTAGAGCATGATCGGCAGGTTCGCCGCGCGGTCGACCGTGAGTGCGTGAACCGCATTCTCGCGCTGCGTTGGCAAGGCGTATGGCGGCGACGACACGAGAATGGCGTCAGCGCCGATTTCCTTCGCCGCCCTTGCATATTCGACCGAGTCTTCGGTCCTGATGGCGCCCGTTCCAATGATGAGCGGAATCCGGGTGCCAATGACCTCCTTTGCATAGGCGGCGAGATCGAAGCGCTCCTGTGCGCTCTGCGCGTAGTATTCACCCGTCGATCCGCCAACGATGATGCCATGCACCCCGGCTTCGATGAGCGACTCCAGAACCGCCGCGAAGGCGTCACGGTCTATCTGCCCCTTCGGGTCGAGAGGTGTGATCGCGGGGGTGTAGATACCTTCGAACTTCAAGACGATTCCCCCGACGAAGCGGCGGGCATTCCGACCAGCGCGTCCGCTTTCAATCCTTGCGGGGCGATGAACATCTCCATGTTCTCGCGCGACAGTTCCCAGTGCTCGAATACGAGGTCGACGACCGTATCCTCGTCATGCGAGCCGATGGCGGCGATGAAGCCATCATGGTGGTCCGCGGCGAGCCGCAGACGCCGGTGCATGTCATCGGTACGGGGCCGGAAGAAAGTGTGGCCGATGCGGGCGTGATCGATCAGCAGCCGGCCAAGGCTCGGCTGCAGGTAGGCATTGCCCGACATCTCGCCGATGATCTCGTGGAAGCGATTATTTTCGAGAACCATGGACAGCGCGTCACCAGTGACGCTTGCCGTACGGAACCGCTCCTGCGTGTCCGTGAGGTCTGCAAGTTGCTTCGGCTTGAAGTTCTGGACCGCAAGGCGGCCGATCGCGGCATAGATCATCGGCGCGACCAGGAAGAAGTGCCTGAGCGTCTGATGGTTCATGGGGACAACGCGCGCGCCGCGATTGGCACGGATATCGATATAGCCCTCCCCCTCGAGCCGGCGAAAAATCTCCCGCACAGGCGTTCGAGAGAGGCCGTAGCGCTCGCTCAGGCTCACTTCGTCCAAGTCCTGGTCGGGGTCGAGTTCCATCGTCAGGATCTGCCGCTTCAGATCGTCGTACAGACCGTTCTTCCCGCTCTTCATCGAGACCTCCGTCTGAGTTTCGCGACAACGGCTCGACCGCGTCGACGGCAAGGAATTTGCACAAACTGAGGTGCGAGTCAACAGATTGTATAATTTGAGTACACAATTGATGTACATAAAGAGTACAATCGATTTAGGGCGGCCGCGACGACTTCGCAGTCGAGTCCCGCTGCCCACAGTCAGGCGTTGATCATCAGACGATGCGCGTCGTAGATAGCTGCGTGAATGTTCCGGCTGGCCGCGGCATCGCCGATCCGGAACAGGCGAAACCGTTTCTCAGGATTACGCTCGATTGTCTGAATTCCGCCTTCGAGCAGAGCGTTGTAGTCGACGGTGCCGCCGTTGATTGAATCTTCCTTGAGCGAGATTGAGCCGGAGTCGCATCATGACTTACCTGTCGAAATCTCGAGGACGATCAATGCGCGGAGATGCCTCGTGCAAGGCCGTGCCTTGCTAGCGACTTGAGGGTCGACTGGCCTTCGCCTCGACCTGTTGCGGCTCGGGCCAATTCCTCGAGTGACGTTGCGCCGGGTGCGCGGAAGGCGTTGTGCCGCGAAAAAAGCATCGTCATCGAGAATATAGATTTCGGCGACAGGGCTTATCGCAGCCAAGTCGAGAATACGACCCAGTACCGCCCAGCCGCGGACAAGCGGTTTAGGCTTAATTCTCCTCAAGGTTTGGGATCACTGGCTTGAAGAGCGCCCATCCGCCAATGGCGGGAGGTTGTGGGTCGACGTTTATGCTGACTTCCGTCACCAGCTTCCGGCGAAGGGCCATAGTATAGTCGCTTGGACCCTTCGGCGTTATGACGAAGGCTTGCGAACCGCCAATGACCGATTGGGCAAAATAGGATGCCAATGGTTGTTCAGGATTCTCATCTTTTGTTGGAATGGCGATTGCATTGATTGTGTATCCCTTGGCAACGGCGTTGAGCCTGCTCGGCTGAACAGGAAGTCCGTCGTTGTTCTCACCATTGGAAGAGATGTCGATTACTTTCTTGGCCGCGTTTCCAGGGAACTGGTCGAGCAGAAGGCATCCGACGTCGATGGCCGCGGAGACGGATGTTCCGCCTCGCCCTCTGCGAATATAGCCGGTATCTCCTTTCTTGCTGATCACCGACGCAGCCGCCTTGGCATCTTCCAGCCCGCAGATATTTGTCCACGGCAGCACAATGCGCGTGTGCCCGGGACTCGACCATTCAAAGTAGGCCACGCTGATGCAGCCAACGTAGTTCCGCGTGATGGCAGCTATGATCTCTGGCGAAGTGAGCGCCGCAGCATGACCCTCGCGCTGCAGGTCGGCAATCTGAGGATCAATCGAGGACGAGAAATCGACCGCGAATACGACAGCAACATCGACGTTGGCCGCGTGTGCCTGCAGCCCCCAACACACCGAAGCGGCAAGCGTTCCCGCCAGTCTCAAGTATGAGCTGACCTGCTTTGCCGGCCCTCTGGCAGATCGCTTCAACGGCTTCAGAAAGTCCCCGCGTACCGCCCGCGCCTGCTCGCGGAAGGAGACCGCTGCAGACAAGGCACCTACGTCCTGATGCGCACTTCCGAACATGTCATTCTCCATCTCGACAACCGGTCGTTTTCAAAGCGGCCATTTTCAACATGTGGAAATTTGGCGAGGGGCCTTGGTCCCAACGCCGAACAGCAGCAGATCGGCCTTGGTCCACAAAAGGTGACAGCCGAGCAAGGTCAGTGGCATGGCGAGTGCCGCGAAGGAGCCGCCCGACCAGACCTCCGGCAAAGCCCAGCCCAGGGCGACGCTTGTCGCCAACATTGCGGGCAACCGGCTGGCGAGCACCGCACTGCGGAAGGGATCGGGCCAGGCGGCCGGCCACAGTGGAACCGGCATGCCCGGCCTATGGAGGGTGCTGCCGAATTTGCCCAGCGCATGCAGCAGACCGGACGTCGCCGCCAGCAACGGATCGCCGAGCAGCAACAGGGCAATGCCGAGCCCGATCGCGCCTATGCCTGACAGGAAGTCTCCCAGACGGTTGAGGGCGGGATCGGGAGCATCCGGCCTTGCCCATGCCCGGTGATAGGCCTCGCCGCCCCAGAAGAAGACCAGAGTAGCAAGGGTCAGCGCAACAGTACCGTGGCTGCCGGCGAAATGGTCCATCACCGCCGCGGTGACAGCGCTTCCATCATGCAAGCCGACCGGCACGGTGGCAATCTGGATTGCCAAACCTACGATGAGGCCGAGCGCGTTACCGCTGTTGTAGTAGCCGCCGGGTCCCTCCATGCGGGCGCGAAGCGCCGATGCCAAATATGCGAGCGGAATTACCCGCGCGGTCATCGCGGCGACCTCGCGACAAGTCCGGCCGCCATCGATACAGCGACCGCTGCCGGGCCGATTGAAGCCATCGGCGCCGTGCCGAGCGGCAGCCGGGTTGGGAATACGTTCGCATCACCGCAAGGGTCATCACATTCCTCCGCTGGACCTGAATTGGTGGCGGGACGATCGCTCGCCCAGGCTGCAGGCGCAGCCGCAAAGGCAGGTGCTGCGTCGAAGGGAATCGGACCGGCCAGCAAGGGCGCGCGTGCCTGCGGCGTTCGGTTCGACATTGCGACGGACAGGATCGCACCGAGAATGATCGCGGCACCCAATGCGCCTGCCGGTGAGTTCCGTTCGCCGAGGAAGATTGCCGCGCCCAGCGCCCCGAAGACGCTTTCGGCACTGACGATCACGGCGGCATGACCGGCGGGAGTGAAGCGCTGGGCGGCAATCTGTATGCCGAAAGCGATTGCGGTGGAGAACACGCCGAGGACTGCCAGTTCCGGGCCGGCTGCAAATGCACCTGCCAGCGACAGGTTGCCTTGCAGTGCCCCGAGCGGCAGGGCGAAGGCGGCGGCGCCGAGGAACTGTGTCGCCGCGGCAGTGAACGGTCGCGCATGGGCCTGCATGTGCCGGCCAAGCTCGACCATCCAGAGCGCATAGCAGGCAGCCGACAGGATGGCGGTGAGATCGCCGCCGCTGAGACCGGCGATCCCGCCGGACAAAAGCAGTGCACCGAGCACCGTCAAACCGGCGGCTATGGTAAGGCCCGCTGTCGGACGCTCGCCGATGAGCAGCCAGGCGGCCAGTGGTGTCATCACAGTTGTCGTGCTCACCAGGAAGCTTGCATTCGTGACCGTGGCGCCGAGATAGCAAAGCTGCTGAAGCGTGATGGAGATGGCAAACAGCACACCCACCCTGGCCAGACTGGAGAAATAACCCGACCCGGCAGGCAGTCGCCTTTCGATCAAGACAAAGGGCAGCACAAGCAGCCCACCGATCAGGCAGCGCAGGCCGACGGCACTCAGTGCGTCGAGATGAGCAAGCACCGTCTTTTGCGCGACATTGCCGAGGCCCCATAAAGCGGCTGCAAACAGCAGCAGCAAATTGGCTCTAGTCTTGGACACCCGCCACCCCCTCGAGCCAAAGCGTGTTGCTGACTCGGTCGCCCTGGTTTAGCGAAGCCTAATTGACCTCGCGTCACGACAGCGCTTGAGGGCGGGGCGCTACAGTTTGCGAAGCGTTAGTTTTGAGTTAGAATTTCGTCAGGCTGGGAGAGCAAATGCAAGATAAGAATAGCAGCGCTACAAATAGAATCTCGCTCTTCGGTGGTTTCCGGATCGAAAATGAAAAGGCGGATCCGCTCCGGCTGACAGGGAAACGGGGTCCCGCGATCGTTGCTTATCTGGCCCGGTGTCCGGGCATGGTGGCGACACGGGAGAGACTGGCTGATCTGTTTTGGGGTGACAGCGATAGCGAACACTCGCGCAATAGCCTGCGGCAAACCCTCAGCGTCTTGCGCCGGGATCTGTCGCAAGCAGGTGTGGATCTCATCCATTCCCGCGGGGAATTGATCGGCCTTGCGCCGGACGCGGTTCGGGTCGACGTGGAGGAGTTCGAAGCAGGCCTCCCGGCCCGTTCCGTGCCGGAACTCGAAAAGGCTCTGGCGAACTATACCGGGCCATTCCTCGACGGGCTTTATCTGGGAAGCAATGGGTTCGATGACTGGGTCGCATCCGAACGCGACAGGCTGCTGAGCCGCGCACTTGAGGCCTTCGAAAAATTGGCTCGTCTCGTCGACGCGGAAGCCGGGGTCATCCTGGCCGATCGCGTTCTGGCCATGGAACCGACGCGGGAAGAATCCTATCGACTCAAGATGGAATTGCTCCTCGCATGTGGCCAACGCGACAGGGCGATCAGGACATACGAGGCTTGCAGAAGCATGCTGAAGAAGGAGTTCGGCGTCGACGTCGGCCCGCAGACGCGAGCGCTTTGGCAATCCGTGCTGTCTGCCGCCAACACGGCGTCAAATATGCAGTCGGCAAATACTGTTCCAGCCAGCCAGCGCCTCGGGCGCCCATCCATCAGCGTTGCCGACTTCATCAATCTGACCGGAAAGCAGGGCGACGACTTTTTCGCCAAGGGACTCGTCCAGGACATCACCACGGCCCTCTCCGAGGTAGCCGACTATGTCGTGCTCTCTGCGCATACAGCCGTGGAGAAGAACGGCCCTGCCGAAGAAACCAAAACGCCAGGAATGCTCCGGGCGCGATATGTGCTTAGCGGCAGCGTCCAGAGATCGGGCAATGGGCTGAGGGTGAACGTCCAGCTTGTCGATGCCGCCGGCGGCCACAACGTCTGGGCCCAGAAGTTCGACGGCCACTCCGAGAACGCGCTCGAATTCCAGGACAGGATCGCACAGTCTGTTGTCCTGGCAGTGATCCTCGATCTTCAACTGACCAATTGGAAAGTCCGCGACAAGAGCCCGCCTGGTCCTCCTGAAGTGCGCAGGTTGGTGAACGAGGCTCTCATGAAGTATTTTGAGATGACCCGGGACTCGCTGTTGATCGGGATAGAGCTTGCCGAGAAGGCTGTCTCGATAGGTCCCGACAACGCTCGTGCGAAGCGGACGCTCTCGATCATAATTTCCATGGGCGTGGCGTTTGGCTCGCTGCCCCGGGAGCCGGGGCAGATCGAGCGTGCGGTCGAGCTTGCGGAAGCAGCGGTACGGGCAGTACCTGACGACGAAATTGCCCGATGCATCCTGTCATTCGCTCTCGAAAGTTCCGGCCGCATCGACGAGGCGATCGCCGAATGCCAACATGCGATCGGCCTCAACCCAAGCTATCCGACCGGCCACGGCGACATTTCGATGCTCTTTGCGTTGCGCGGACAGGTCAGCGAAGCAGTGCGTGAGGCCAACGAGGCAATCCGGCTCGGAACGCATGACGTCATCGACTTCTGGCGACACCATGCCTTGGTTGTTGCACTGTTCGCCAGCGGAGACGATCGGCGGGCGCTCGAAGTCGCCCGCAGGGTGGTCAGGACAAAGCCGGGATTCGTTCGCGGCGCCCTTTATTGGGCTGCGGCCGCCGCGGCAACTGGAAACAACGACGAAGCGTCACGGGCCATCCATCATTGCCTGTCACAACTTCCACATCTCAACCTGGATAATGTTTGCCCCGGCTTTGTGCCACGCTATGTGAGGGATCATCATCACGCGAGATTCCTTGAAATGCTGTCGAGAGCCGGCCTTCCGAGCTCCTGATGCGATCACGAAGAGACAGATCGAGATGGATGCGGCCGACGGTTTCGCTAGCGTCGAGATCGGCCAGCGTCCGAGCCACTTCAGCACCCGGTGGTAAGCCCGCGCCGAAACGCTGAGCTTTTCACTGGCGTCCTTGAACAGCGACCGGCCGACTGCATCATGCGACCTTCGCATAGTCGCTCAGGCGAAAGCTTTCGGTAAGGCATCTGGCAGCCGGCAATGTTGACACCGGGTCTCGAAAAGAACGGCTGCTTTCCTGACCCATGCGACTGGAAGCGGACCGACCGGCTTCGGCCTCAGGCTGCCGGGCGGCAATGCGCCATGCCATTCACGCTGACCACCCCAAGGGAACGCGTCGATAAGCTCCTCGGTTTTTTGTCGAGGGGGCGCCTAGTGTGTCGCGGCCGAGATGTTTTGGTTGACGCTAAAAAAGTTAGTCGGGTCATATTTCCGCTTTACCTGGGCAAGCCGACTGTAGTTGTCGCCGAAGGAGGCGCGGATCATTTGGTCCGCGGGCTCGCTCTGAAAGTTCAGAAGGTGCATGCCGCTCGAATGCGGCTCGAACGCATCATACATGGCCCGCACCCAGGCAATATGCCTTTCACTTTCGGCCGGATCCGTCCACTGTGCAGTCATCCCGATGTTGTATTCTGCGTTCCGCTGGACGAAGGCGGAGTCCGCGCGACTGATCCGGCCTGGCGCGCCGCCGTAGAACTCCACGATGCAGGCCGAAAGAGGCGACTCCATCCGATTTCCATGCTCGACAAGCAGGTCGATGATCGTATCGGTAAGCTGCGGAACGAAGCTCGCCTTCCAGTAATTGTGAGTGCCGTTCGGGAAAGCGCCGTCCAGCAGCTTCTGCATCGACGGGAAGGGCATCGGCTGGATGGCGTCGAGCAGCGGCGGACCGAAGGCTCGCAGCGGCGCCAGCACACGTGCGCCTTCTTCCCCGTCGCCGCACCAGCATGAGATTATGCCGACCGCCGGTATGCCGTCCGGCGTCGTCAGCATGGCCGCGTAGGCAGTCAGTTCCTCCGGTGCCGTGGCCATGAAGTCGCGATAGAAGCGCAACACCTCGCCGGACTTGTCGCGGGCGTGAACAATCAAGCCGCCAAGCACCGACGATATTTGCTGCGCCCGGAAGGTGAAGCAGGTGACGATGCCGAAATTGCCGCCTCCGCCGCGCAAGGCCCAGAAGAGGTCGGGGTGTTCTTCCGCGTTGGCCGTCAGCAGGCGTCCCTCCGCCGTCACCAGCTCAAACGAGATCACATTGTCGCAACTCAGTCCGTGCCTGCGGACCAGCCAGCCTACGCCGCCGCCGAGTGTCAGACCGGCAACGCCGGTCTTCGAGACGACGCCGACCGGCACCGCAAGCCCATGCAGATGCGTCTCGCGATCGAGGTCACCTAGCGTGGAGCCGCCCTGCACCCGCACAGTCCGCGTCTTGGGATCAACCAGCACGCCACGCATGGCGGAGAGGTCGATGACGATGCCGTTGTC
This sequence comes from Mesorhizobium newzealandense, assembly GCF_042682145.1. Classification (NCBI taxonomy): domain Bacteria; kingdom Pseudomonadati; phylum Pseudomonadota; class Alphaproteobacteria; order Hyphomicrobiales; family Phyllobacteriaceae; genus Mesorhizobium; species Mesorhizobium newzealandense. The sequence goes on from NZ_JBHUGZ010000001.1 coordinate 653,811, forward strand.
GCATAGCGCCCGCCCGGCGACATTGTGACCGCCCCCACGCACCGCGACCAGAAGGTCGTTTCTAGAAGCGAATTTCACCGCGTGGATTACGTCGGCGACACCGAGGCAGCGTGCGATCACTCCCGGGTGTCGGTCGATCGCCGCGTTCCAAATACGGCGTGCCTCGTCGTAGTCGGCATCAGCGGGCCGGATCAAGCGTCCAGCCAACCCGGAAGCGAACTCATCGACAAGATCGGCGCCAATCGACATACCACTGCGGTTTTGAAGCTCCGTCGCTGCCATATCCTCCTCCTCAACCTCATCGCCTAAGCTCAAGCCTCGGGGCGAAAGGTAGCATAACACCAGCTGGCGGGCTTGTGATGCCGAAAACACCCTCGATCCGATCAGTGGCGATGCCGTCGCAGACGCGCCGCTGTATCTCGTGCGCGGCCTCGCGCGGTCTTCGGTATCCAGTCGTTGAGCGTAGGGTGTTTCTTGGAGCTTCCTTGAGTGTGATCACGCAAAGCACACACCAAGATTGAAACACCGTTCGATACCTCGGCGTGGACATCGAAGATGCGACCCTCGCAGAGGGAACTGAAATCTGAACACGGTGGCGGCCCCGGTTCCGGTCTGGGCCACCATTTGAGCATTTGAGCAGTCGTGCACGGCCATGCTTGGTGGAAAACGGAAGTCATTAGATAGGGTCAGCTACCGGTGTTGCGCATTAGGGGTCATGATCGCATTGTGATCGAGCGGCGGGTTAGACATCCGGCGCGTGAGTTGAATGGCTGCTTTTGCTAACTGGATACTCGAAAGCTGCCGATCTGTTTACGGCTCAAGGCCGCCCTCCTCGTCGATTAGCACCAAGACCACTTGATCCTTTACAATGAACCAAAGGGCGAACAACGGGGACGGCACATGTCGGCGAGTGCTTATGCATTGACTGGATTCATCTCGTGGGCACTGGCCCTGCTGATCGTGATGGAAGTCATCCGGACCTACCTGGTGATCTCTGGGCAAGTCGCGGCAAACGGCTTCACGCCAGATAACGCAGCACTCACCCCCTTCATGCAGAGGTTGGCCCGCGCCCACGCCAACTGCATTGAAGGGCTTCCAATCTTCGGAGGTCTGCTAGGCGTCGCGATCATTGTTGCAAAAACTGATGTCACGAATCCCCTGGCCTACACGTTGCTAGGCGCACGGATAGTGCAGTCGATGATCCACCTCGTCTCCACGACCCAGCTCGCGGTCAGTCTCAGATTCACCGCGTTCGCCGTGCAAATGGTGATCGGTGCGTATTGGTCCTGGATGCTGTTGATGTGAAGAGTGCCGCGACTTCAGAACCACGGCGACCAAGACCGCTCTGGTCTTGATCAATGCGCCACGCCGTCGGATGCGTGCAGGAGTCTCCAGGTCAAGCCGATGCGGCCGTCGAACTGGGATGCAAAATGTTCGGCGGCGACGCCTTCCAGGCCGTCATCCACAAGGGCTTCGATGCTTCGTCGCACCAGCGCGAGTTGCATCTCGCGGGCGTGTGCCAGGTCTGCCTCTCTCATGATCGCCGTGACGTGGTAGGCGACAACGGGCTGGCCGAGGCAAGATGTGAGCGTGCTCGCTTCTGACGTCACCGCCACAACTGCATCTTCGATCTTCATTCTGGCGCTCCTCATCAAACATGATGCTGGCGCCTCCCCATGAGACGACGGTGTTCCGTCGCTTCTTTTTCAATTTCGACTTGTCGCGAGTGAAAGTGGCACGTGCGCGAACAGGAGAATTACCCTCTTGTTCCAGTCTCCTTGAGCAGCCTCGCTACCCAAATCAGTATGCTGCAAAATTGAATCAAAGGCGACCGGATAGTTAATCGATGGTTAATGGCGGCGCTCGCATCTCAGGCGTTCGCGCATGAAACATCGGGCAGGTCTGCTTTTGCGCCTCCAACAAGCGCCGAGCAGCAGACGCGCTCGGCCGAAGAGCCTAGCACCAGGTGGGTGATCGGTCGGGTCCCAAGCCAATTTCCGCCTGCCGCGCTCACGTTATTGCAAGACGTTCAAATTTGAGCTTCCGCACTCATGCTTTGTCGAGAGAATCTCCTGTAGTCATTTAGACCTACTGCGCCGTGAGTTTTAGCCGTTCTGAATCGCCGTAGGCGACGATGACGACGAAATAGGAGAACGCAATGACTCGCAGTCACGTTGAACGTCTTGGAGAGTTCAGGGAAATCCTGGTCGCGACTCGACGCGAAGGAGTCCGTAACGTGCACCATACCCGCGACGCAATGCGGGCAAGTGGCTTTCAGATCGGGGATAGCGACGGCTCCAGCTACGGAGCCGAACTGAAGGCGCTCCAAGAGGAAATTGAGGCAGTCGATCGCGCCATCGAAGACGAGATGCGGTTGGCCTTGGCCCTCGAGAGCGCGGCTCAATCCCGCCGACCGACTAAACCGAGAATCGTGAAGGGAACATAGAGTCGGGTCAGCCCTTGGCACCCGTCGCGTCGATCGACTGCGGTATGGTGTAGGACTCGTCGCCACTGTGGCGAGCGCGCGCCGGAGGTCATCCGTTGCCATCAACGTCGGGAAGGGCGGCCGAAGCTGCCCTCTACGATGTCGCTGACTGATCCGCCTTCATCTTCCTCGTCGATTTCGGCGTTCTTCAGGTGTCCGAGTACGATCTGAAACGCGATATTTGGCGCAAGCGATACGGTCGGTCATCGCATCCTTTCTTACGATCTCAACGAGAACGGAATGCTATACGGCCGGCGGGTCTTCTTCACCTTTGCAAGCAATGACGGAATGCCAGACGGCCTCACGGTTGATAGCGCCGGCAATGTCTGGTCCGCACTCTATGGCGGCGGCAAAGTCGTATGCATTGACGCCAGGGGGACGCTGCGAAGATCGCTCTATTTGCCGGCCACTTTCGCTACAAGCCTCTGTTTCGGTGGGTCAGAACTGAAGACGCTGTATGTCACGACGGGTTGGAACAGCAGCACGACGGAGGCGACCAAGGCAAACGATGTGGGTGGCGCAGTCTTCATGCGGCCAGTCGATACTCCTGGACTGCCGAATCCGTCATTGCGCTCTAGACGCAGGTGACGGGTTTGGATTGTTGTGCACGTGGGCTGAAGGCTGCCGCACGCATACCGACACCACGTCGACTTAGCCGTCGGTCCTTTAGGTCAGTCGCGCTCGTGTCGTACGTGGCGTCGCCAAGAGTAGACTGGTTTCGCTACCCGTTATGCCGGCTATGAGCCGGATACGCCGAAGCACTGCATCGAAATCAGTCAGCGAGGTAGTGCCGAGTTCGACCACCAGATCCCAGCGGCCATTGGTGGTATGGATGGTCGAGACTTCCGGGAAACCGCCAAGTGCCCGAACCACGCGATCGGCGGCGTGGCCTTCTATCTCAATGAGCATGATACCGCGGATGCGCTGATCAACGGCGTCAGCGCGCAGCACTACCGTGTAGCCGATGATGTCGCCGGACCGCTCCAGCCGCTCCATACGTGCCCTGACCGTGGCGCGCGAGACGCCGAGATCGACGGCGAGATCCGACACGCTGCGCCGCGCGTCATGCCGAAGCAAGGTCACGAGCCGTTCGTCCAGCGCATCCACAATAGGTTACCATTTTGATCAATTCTGCTGCCATTACGATAAACAATGCTTTTCGGATTGCCAATTCTCCCTGTTCATATCGCCGACACGCCATGATCTTCTCGCTGTCATTCGAACTTTGGCCGCAGGAAAAACAATGCGTTGCAGAATCGTCGGGGCGCCGGTGCAGGACGGCGCCGGCAGAATGGGATGTGAGATGGGGCCAAGCGCCCTGAGGACCGCCGGACTTGCAGACGTGCTGTCCGGTCTCGGCCACGCCGTTGAGGATATGGGCGCCGTCCAGGCAATGCCGGCTAGGCGCATTTTGCACGGCAACCTGGCGCTGAAGGCGCTGCCCGAGGTATCCGCCTGGACATCCGCCATTGCCGCGGCCGCCTACGCAGCAAGCGAGGACGCCATGCCGATCTTTCTCGGCGGCGACCATTCGATCTCGGCCGGGACTGTGTCGGGCCTCGCCCGCCGCGCTGCCGAGACCGGGCGCCCGCTGTTCGTGCTGTGGCTCGACGCGCATCCGGATTTCCACACGCTCGACACCACCGCCAGCGGCAATCTACACGGCGTTCCCCTCGCTTACGCCAGCGGCCAGCCAGGTTTTAGTGGCTATTTTCCGGACCTGCCGGCGGCGGTCGATCCGACGCGTATCTGCACCATGGGCCTGCGCAGTGTCGACCCGGCCGAACGCAGCGCGCTCAACCAGGCGGGCGTGACCGTGCACGACATGCGAGCGATCGACGAGCATGGCATTGCGCCGCTGCTGCGCGCTTTCCTGGCGCGTGTGTCTGATGAAGATGGGCTGCTGCATGTCAGTCTCGATGTCGACTTCCTCGACCCGTCCATTGCGCCGGCAGTCGGCACCACGGTTCCCGGCGGCGCGACGTTCCGCGAGGCGCATCTGGTGATGGAGATGCTGTCCGACAGCGGCCTCGTCTCCAGCCTGGACCTGGTCGAGTTGAACCCTTTTCTTGACGAGCGTGGCCGTACCGCGACTCTGATGGTCGACCTGACGGCGAGCCTGATGGGCCGCCGCATCATGGACCGCCCCACGCGCAGCCATTCCGGGAGCTTTTGATCATGACCACCGCAAAGTTGAACATCGTCCCCTTTGTCAGTGTCGACCGCATGATGAAGCTTGTGAATGTCATCAGTGTCGAACGCTTCCTGACTGAACTCGCCGGCTACATCGAGGATGACTTCCGCCGCTGGGACCTGTTCGACAAGACGCCGCGCATCGCCTCGCACAGCCATGACGGCGTCATCGAACTGATGCCGACCAGCGACGGGCGCCTCTATGGCTTCAAATATGTCAACGGCCATCCGAAGAACATGCGCCAGGGTTTGCAGACGGTCACCGCCTTTGGCGTGCTCGCCGATGTCGGCAGCGGCTACCCGATGCTGCTCACGGAGATGACTATCCTGACGGCGCTGCGCACCGCCGCCACGTCCGCTGTCGCGGCCAAGTATCTGGCACCGAGCGGCGCGCGCACCATGGCGATCATCGGCAATGGCGCCCAGTCGGAATTCCAGGCGATCGCCTTCAAGGCGCTGACCGGCATCGACCGGCTCAGGCTCTATGACATCGACCGGTCAGCATCGCTGAAATGCGCGAAGAACCTCGCTGGCATGGGATTCGACATCACCATCTGCGGGACCGGGCAGGAAGCGGTCGAAGGTGCCGGGATCATCACGACCGTTACCGCCGACAAGCAGTGCGCCACCATTCTCACCGACAACATGGTCGGCTCCGGCGTCCACATCAACGCCGTCGGCGGCGATTGCCCCGGCAAGACGGAACTGCACAAGGACATCCTGCTGCGCTCCGACATTTTCGTCGAGTTCCCGCCGCAGACACGCATCGAGGGCGAGATTCAACAGCTGGATCCCAACCATCCTGTGACCGAGCTCTGGCAAGTGATCGCCGCCAAGGCCCAAGGTCGCCGAGACGCCAAGCAGATCACGCTGTTCGATTCAGTCGGCTTCGCGATCGAGGATTTTTCAGCGCTGCGCTATGTGCGTGACCAGTTGCAAGCGACCGGCCTCTATGAGGAACTTGACTTGCTCGCCGATCCGGATGAGCCACGCGACCTATTTGGCATGCTGCTGAGGGCGGCCATGCAGCCGGCAGCTTGAGGAAGATCGCGGATACACCGGCGACGGTCCTCGCAGGATAGGTCGACGCCCTTGTTCAACGGTGTCCCAAGGGATCCGTCGGCTACCCCGTGCGGTGCCAAGCCAACGGTTCAACACTGATGCCAGTCGAAGGCCGGCACGTCCCAACGTTCATCCACATTACAATCCTTCGCCCAGGCGACGCTTTATGCAAGCGACCGCGACGTGTTGCTGTTTTGAAATTTGTGATGTAAAATCAATAACTTAAGCGATAAACCGATGGTACCGTTGGCTGGGATCGAACCAGCGACCTCCGGATCCACAATCCGGCGCTCTAACCATCTGAGCTACAACGGCACGTTTACCGAGCCGGACCAAAGTGGAAAGTTCACTCTCCATGGCCAGCTCTGTCGTTCGGCGATGCGTCCTTACGGGCTAATGGATCTTAATTCAAGACTTTTGCTAGGCAAAGATCGCTTCCCCACAACGCCATCGACTTTTCACCGGGCAAAGAAAAAGGCCGGCGGGAGGAGGTGCCGGCCTTTTCCTGTTACGAGCCAGCGGGAGGAGGTGCTGGCTGGTCACCCCGGGGAGCAGAGGGAGGAGGTTCCGCCCACCGGGTATTCCTTGATGGCTACCATCATATGCCTGATCGTTTTTAAGAAAATGCGACCTTTTGTTGCATCTTCAGATCATGCGTAAATGTTAGGCAACCTTGATTTCCTTCATCGCCTTCTCGAAGGCGGTCTTGATCGGCTTGGAGACGTCCTCGGCTGCCTTGGTGGCGACGGCCTGGAAGTCCCTGGCCTGCTCGACGGTCGTCTCGACGCGCTTGCGCAGGAAAGAAGTCTGCAGCTCGATGACTTCCGACAGCGACTTGGCGCCGATCAGGGCTTCGAGATGCGAAAAGCCGGCCTCGGCATTGGCGCGGAGAGCGGAGATGGTCTTGAGCGACAGGTCGCTGGAAACGGTCTTGGCGGTCTCGTAGGTCGACTCCAGAGCCTTCTGGGTCTCCTCGGCACCGGTCTTCAGCTTGGCATAGGCTTCCTTCGACTGCTCGACGCCCTTTTCGGCGAAAGCGCGCATCTGGTCGGTGGCCTTGGAAGCGTCGAAGCTCGGGAACTCAACGTTTTCGATCGTGTCAGTTTTGGTCCTGGACATTTTCCATCCTTTTCAGCGTCAGCGGCTTTGACAGAAAGCCGTCTCGTTCATGTATGATGGCAATATAAAGGCAAATTTTGTGCATTGCAACATCTTTGTTGCGGTGCACCATAAATTTCTTTCGGGCCGTTAACCAAGAGGCCAGAATCCAGCCTTTGCACGTTCTGGCTTGTGGACCTTCGCGCCGCCGGCTTTTATTAACAAAGCGTTAACTGCAAAATCGCCGCTCCGTGAGGGTTCGCCAAGCGCATGCCGTCCGAATATTCCTTCCTCGACGTCGCCGTGCTCGACGCAGTCCGCCAGCGCTTTGCCGCCGGCGACGCGATCGCGATCCTGTCGGCGGATCTGGAGCAGGTGATCTGGGCCAATGGGCCGGGAGCCGCCGTGTTCGGTTATCCCGACATCGAGGCCATCATCGGCGCTTCGGCGCAACTGCCCTTGATCGCCAGACGCCAGATCATGGCGACCAGCGGTTTTCCCGAGATCGGCCGCGACCGCGCCATCACGGTGCGGCTGGCAACCGGCATGACCAGCCGCGCCGTCGGCTTCCTGGCAAGTGCCGTGAGCATGCCTGACGCCGAAAAAGCCATCATGCTGGCAGTTCCCGCGGCGCAGACGGGCTCGCGCAGTGCCGGCGAAATCGCCGCTCGCGCCATCAGCGGCCTTACCGAAGACGGCCATTTCATCGCGTTTGTCGATGCCAGCGGTAACATCGAGGCGGCCTCGGAAGGATTCTCGGCACTGGGCATCTTGCCGGAGACGCTGGCGGCGCTGGTCGCCGACGTCGCAGCCGAGAGCGACCGCATCGTCAAGCGCCTCGTCCCCGGCGGCACAGCCTCCTATCCGGCAGGGTTGGCAAGATTGACCGAGGAACGGCATCTGCTGGTGGTGATCGACGAGGACCAACTCGACGACTCGGCCCCTGCCGATGACAGCTTCGTGGAAGCGCAGGCGCCGGCACGGGTAGAAACAGCAGTTGCGGAAAGCATGATTGCCCAGCCGGAACCGGACCAGGACAACAGACCGGCAATCGACGTCGAACTCCCGGCCGTGGACGAACCAGGCGTTGCGGAAGCCGCCGAGACCATTTCGATGCCGGCAGCGCCTGAGAATGCCGACACAACCGGGCAGCGCGCGCAGACGGCGCATAGCGACCCGGGGACTACCGGCGGTACGCCGGTGCAGCACGATCACTGGTACTTCCACGCCGGCGAGGAGGATGCGCAACAGACTGGCCGGCCCGCTGCAGCCGAGCCTGTCGAACTCCCTGCCGCCGTCGCGGAGGGTGCGGCGGAAGATCCGACGCAGCACGATACCAAGGCCGCCGTCCCCGTCGAACACCCGGTCGCGCGATCGATCGACCGCACGGCGGCGCCACTGCGCTTCGTCTGGCGCACCGATGCCGAGGGCAAGTTCAGCGCGCTGTCCGCGGAATTCGCGGACATCGTCGGCAAGCCGGCGGCCGATGTGATCGGCCGGCGCTTCAGGGATGTCGCGGCCACCTTCGGCCTCGACCCCTCCGGCGAGATCGCAGGCCTGCTGGAGCGGCGCGACACCTGGTCCGGCCGCTCCGTGCTGTGGCCGATCGCCGGCACCGATCTGAAGACCCCTGTCGACCTGGCGGCACTACCCGTCTATGGCCGCAGCCGCGCCTTTGAAGGCTTCCGTGGCTTTGGCGTTGCCCGCGCCAGTGATGCGGTCGTCGATCCGGAAGCAATCGGCATGGCGCTGGTACCCAACGGCGAGGCGCCGGCGGTGCAGGAGCCGCAAGCCATAGAAGCCGCGCCCGAACAGCCGAAGGCCGAAGAATCCAATTCCGAGGAACCGAAGGCGTCGGACCCGTTCCAGGGCGAGGTGCCGGCGCTGACCATCGTGCCGAAACCGGAGCGGCGCTTTGCCGACAAGGTGATCCGGCTGGCTGAACATCGCCAGCCAGCCAACGACAAGGGCCTGTCGACGCTGGAGCGCAGCGCGTTCCGTGAGATTGGCGAGCGGCTGAAGAAGGACAGTTCCCCGGCCGAGCCGCCGGAGGCCGAGAAGCCCAGGAAACAGGCGACGGAGACACCTGCTGAAGCTGTGGTGGAGGTGCCTACGACGCAGGCCCCGGCAGTCGGCGAGATTCTGTCAACACGCGTTGCTGCCGCGCATGGGGAGCCGACGCCTGCTGGCGAGATCCCCGCGGCAGAGCCGGAGACCGAAACGGCGTTGGCCGAGCCATCCGAGACCGATGCCGAGGACGAAGCGGATCTGGCGCGGCTTGACGGCGGTCACCCGGGCGACGTGGCTCATGAGGAGCCCTCCGATGCACTGCCCAATGCGACAGGCTCGTTGCTCGCCTATGCCGATCGCGATGACGAACGCGGCCCTGTCGCGGACAACAGTGACGAGGCGCCGGTTTCCGAATCGGTAGCCACGGAACAAGAAAGCACCGAGCCCGTCGCCGCTGATGCGACACATGACGCCGTCGATGACGACAGCATGACGTCTGCCGATTTTCGCGATGCCGAGGAAAGCGAAGATTGGGCGCAGCCCGACGAGGACGCCGCCGCACCTGACGAGCAGGCGGTTGCATCCGCCAAGGAACCCGCCAGCACAACCGACGCCGCCGGGACTCGCGTCGAGCGCCCACGCCTGCAAGTGCCGCCACTCAAGGCCGAAGGGTTCGTGCCGTCGGCTTTTTCGGCCGGCGATGAGCACAAGGCTCCCGATACCTCGCTTCTCAGCAAGCTGCCGGTGCCGCTGCTCATCCATTCCGGCGACCAGTTGCACTATGCGAATGAGGAATTCCTCAACCTGACCGGCTATGAGGCGCTCGAAGACCTGGCGGACGCCGGCGGCCTCGGCGCGCTGTTTGCCGATCCCTACGCCGACGACGGCGCCTCCGACGGCGCCGATCGCGCGTTGCGGCTGAAGACGCATGACGGACAGGAATTTCCGATCGAGGCCATTTTGCGCTCTGTCCCCTGGCGCGACGGCAAGGCGCTGATGCTGGTCGTGCGCCGCGCCGGCGAGGATGACGCGCCGGCGGCTTTGCATGTGGTTGGCGACGACCAGACGCAGCCCGACATTCCCGAGCTCAAGGCACGCATCGCCGAGATGCGCACCATCATCGACACCGCCACCGACGGCGTCGTGCTGATCGGCCGTGACGGCACCATCCGCTCGATCAGCCGGCCGGCCGAAGCGCTGTTCGGCTTCGACAGCGACGAAGTGACCGGCAAGCCGTTCGCCTCGTTGTTTGCGATCGAAAGCCAGCGCGCGGCGCGCGACTATCTCAACGGACTGTCCGAGCCCGGTGTGGCGAGCGTCATGAATGACGGCCGCGAGGTGATCGGGCGCGAGGCGCAGGGGCGCTTCATCCCGTTGTTCATGACCATCGGCAGGCTGCCCAGCGACAGCGGCTTCTGTGCCGTCGTGCGCGACATCACACAGTGGAAGCGGGCCGAAGAAGACCTCACCCAGGCACGCGCGGTGGCCGAACGCGCGTCCTCGCAGAAGACCGATTTCCTCGCCCGCATCAGCCACGAGATCCGCACGCCGCTCAATGCCATCATCGGCTTTTCCGAGCTGATGGTCGACGAGAAGTTCGGGCCGGTGGCCAATGACCGCTACCGCGACTATCTGCGCGACATCAACCGCTCGGGCAACCATGTGCTCGACCTCGTCAACGACCTGCTCGACATCTCGAAAATCGAGGCCGGCCAGCAGGAGATGGCCTACGAGGCGGTGTCGCTCAACGACACGCTGGCCGAGACCGTGGCGATGATGCAGCCGCAGGCCAACCGCGAGCGCGTCATCATCCGCTCCAGCTTCGCCTCTCGGCTGCCGGAAGTGGTGGCCGACCTGCGCAGCGTGCGCCAGATCGCGCTCAACATCCTGTCGAATGCCATTCGCTACACCCAGGCCGGCGGGCAGGTGATCGTCTCGACCGCCTATGAGACGTCGGGCGACGTCGTCATGCGGGTGCGCGACACCGGCATCGGCATGAGCCAGGCCGAGATCGAACAGGCGCTGAAGCCGTTCAAGCAGATCAACGCACTGAAGCGCGGACGCGGCGACGGCACGGGGCTCGGACTGCCGTTGACCAAGGCGATGGTGGAGGCCAACCGCGCCCGGTTCACCATTAACTCGACACCGGGAGAAGGAACTCTGGTCGAGGTCGCGTTTCCGTCGACCCGCGTGCTCGCGGAATAGAGCAATTCCAGGAAAGCTCGAGCCGGCAAAGAAAAGGCGCCCAAGAGGACGCCTTAAGAGATGGGATTGCTGTCACAACGGGGCTTGAGCGAATTCAGATCCTCGGGGGCTGAGGAACGGGATTTCTCCCTCAAGTTACGTGCGATTATCGACGCCGGGCCTTAACAACTCCTTACCGGGCTGCCAAAAAATTTACGAATGTGTACCACTCATGAAATCTAGGTAAATTCTCGCGACATATTTGGTTAACCATGCCGGCCTGGAGCCGTTCACCGGTTCACGGAACCGGCAACCCGCTCTAACTCATTGTTTGGGACGCAATTCCGGACGGAAAACCGTTTCACATTTTTCCTGGAATTGCTCTAAAGCGCGTCGCGTTGAAACCGATTCATGCGACGCGCTTTAGGTCTTTGTTTTTGTGCATGTCGTTGTCCCAAAACCGGGTCCACTTTTGGGCGGCATGCATTGGGTCACTCGGCCAGCTGCGGCAGGTTCTTGAACAGCTCCAGCGCCTCGGGGTTGGCGAGCGCCTCCTTGTTCTTGATGGCGCGGCCGTGGACGACGTCGCGCACCGCAAGCTCGGTGATCTTGCCGGACTTGGTGCGCGGGATGTCGGTGACGGCGACGATCCTGGCCGGCACGTGACGCGGGCTCGCGCCGCTGCGGATCTTGAAGCGGATGCGTTTTTCCAGATCGTCATCCAGTTTGACACCCGCGGCCAGCCGCACGAACAGCACGACGCGCACGTCATTGTCGAAATCCTGGCCGATGCACAGCGCCTCCAGGATTTCCGGCATCTGTTCGACCTGGTTGTAGATCTCCGCCGTGCCGATGCGCACGCCGCCCGGATTGAGCGTCGCGTCGGAACGGCCATGGATGATCATGCCGCCATGCACGGTCCATTCGGCGAAATCGCCATGACACCAGATATTGTCGAAGCGCTCGAAATAGGCTGCCTGGTACTTCTTGCCCTCGGGGTCATTCCAGAAGCCGATCGGCATCGCTGGAAACGCCTTTGTGCAGACCAGTTCGCCCTTCTCCTGCCGAACCGGTCTGCCATCGTCGTCCCAGACATCGACGGCGAGGCCGAGGCCGGGGCCCTGGATCTCGCCGGTCCAGACCGGTTCAATCGGCACGCCGAGCACGAAGCAGGAGACGATGTCGGTGCCGCCGGAGACCGAGGCCAGATGGACATCCTTTTTGATGCCGTCATAGACGAAGCGGAAGTCCTCCGGCGACAGCGGCGACCCGGTGGACGAGATCGCCCGCACGCTCGACAGATCATGGCTGCGGATCGGCTTGAGACCGGCTTTGCGCACGGAATCGATGAATTTGGCCGAGGTGCCGAAGAAGGTCATCTTCTCGGCATCGGCGAAGTCGAACAGCACATTGCCATCGGGGTAGAAGGGCGAGCCGTCATAAAGCAGCAGCGTCGCGCCTGAAGCGAGCCCCGACACCAGCCAGTTCCACATCATCCAGCCGCAGGTGGTGAAGTAGAAGAAGCGGTCGCCGTCGGTGAGACCGGCATGCAGCCGATGTTCCTTGACATGCTGGATCAGCGTGCCGCCGGCCGAATGGACGATGCATTTGGGAATGCCGGTCGTTCCCGACGAGAACAGGATGTAGAGCGGATGCGAAAATGGCAACCGCTCGAAGCTGACGGGCTTGACCGCGAAGGGCGATAGCGCCTCCTCCAGCGCCACCGCCTTGTCGATGGTGTCAGCGACATCGCTCGAGGTGCCGAGATAGTCGACGACCAGAACCTTGCGGACAGTGCCAAGCTTGGCCGCAACCGCCGCGATCTTGTCGGCGACCTCGATCGCCTTACCATTGTACCAGTAGCCATCGGGCGCGATGAAGACGACCGGCTCGATCTGGCCGAAACGGTCGAGCACGCCCTGCTCACCGAAATCGGGAGAGCAGGACGACCAGACCGCACCGATCGAGGCGGCAGCCAGCATGGCGGCAACGGTCTCCGGCATGTTGGGCATCATCGCCGCGATGCGGTCGCCCTTTTTGACCTTGAGCGACAAGAAGAGCTGCTGCAGGCGCGAGGTCAGCGCATGCAACTCATTCCACGACAGCCGGCGCTCGACCTTGTCCTCGCCGTGAAACACGATTGCCTCGCCAGAGCCGGTCTTCCTCAGGAGATTCTCGGCGAAGTTCAGCGTCGCGTCGGGGAAGAAGGAGGCGCCTGGCATCTTGTCGCCATCGACAAGCACGGGCCCGCCCTTGTCGCCGACAATGCCGCAGAAGTCCCAGACCAGGCTCCAGAACCCTTCGCGGTCCTCGACAGACCAGCGATGAAGCTCCGAATATGAAGAAAACGCACCGCCGGCTTTCACAGCCGCGGCCTTCATGAAAGCGGTCAAGGGTGCTGCATCAATCTGGTCTTGTGTCGGGGTCCAGAGCGGTACTTCGGCAGCCATGATCGTTCCTCCACGGTCGCCACCGCTTATGCATATCGCAGCGCAGCAGAGCAAGATTTTGTTCGGTCGATGCGACCAGATGTGCGCAAATGCCATCGCCGGGCCATAAAGACTTGAAATGCCTCAGCCCTAAGTCGTAGTGACGACTGGGGTTACACCCGTCGGGCGATTTTTGTCGGAATGGAAACATACGGGGCGATATGCCATCATCTTTGATCCGGCGCGGGATATGGGCGATCGGCGCTGCCGTGATCGTCATCGCGCTGGTCGTTGCCGCCCTGCCCCTGATCGCCTCCACCCGTATCGTGCGCGATCGCATCGCCTGGGAAATGAGTGCGTGGAGCGGCTTCCGGGTCGCCATCGAAGGCTCGCCGCGGATCGAGGTCTGGCCGAAATTCCGGGCGATCCTGACCGATGTGACGCTTTCGCAATGGACCGACACCGAGGCGCCGCCGGTGGTCGAGGCCGAACGGGTCGAGGTCGATCTGTCCGCCATGGCGGCCTTGCGCGGCGACGTGGAGTTTTCGACGGCGCGGCTGGTGCGGCCGACGATCCGGGTTCAGCGCACCGCGACCGGCTTCTTCCTGCCCGCCGTCCCGACCGGCGGGCGCATCACGCGTTCCATCGACACGGCGCGCGGCGTGGTCAATGCCGACCCCGCCAAGCCCGACCTCGACAAGCTGCCGGCCGACACCTTTGGCACCGTGGAGTTCCGTGATGGCCGCATGGTGGCGTCCATCGACGGCAAGGACGTCGAGATCCTCAGCAGCATGTCCGGCCAGGCGACCTGGGCGGCGATGAACAGCAATGCGACGCTGTCTGCAACAGGGATCTGGCGCGGCGAAAGCGTTGCGCTTGACGTCGCCTCGCCGAAACCGCTTGTGCTGTTTGCCGGCGGTACGGCGCCGCTCACGCTGTCCTTCAAGGCAGCACCCGCCACCTTCTCGTTCGACGGCACGGCCAGCATGTCCGAAAACGCTTATTTCGACGGCCAGGCGAAGTTCTCGGCACCTTCGCTGCGGCGCGTCCTGGAATGGTCGCAGGCCGGTATCGCTCCAGGTGCCGCGATCGGCTCAGTCAGCATTTCGAGCAAGATCACGGCGACGGCAGGGCGCGTCAAGTTCGACAACACCGCACTTGCCCTGGACAACAATCCGGGAATGGGCGCGCTGGACCTCACGCTTGGCGGGGCACAACCGGTGATCTCCGGCACGCTCGCCTTCGACACACTCGACCTCAGATCGTTTCTATCGGCCTTCACGCCGCTGGCGCCGACCGGAGGCGCGGGACCCAGCGACATCGACACAAGTTTCGCCGACAGGATCAACCTCGATCTCAGGCTGTCGGCAGCGCACGCCACGGCGGGGCCCATCCAGCTCGCCGACGTCGCCGCCACGGCCCAGGTCAAGGATGGCCTTTCCGTCTTCGATATCTCCGATGCCTCGGCCTTTGGCGGCAACATCCAGAGCAGCCTTCGCTTCGACCGCAAGCCGGAAGGCTCGCAGGTCGAGATCCGGCTGCTGGCGTCCGACATCGACGGCGGTGCCTTCGGCACGGCGGCAGGGATGACCCGGCTGGTGCCGGTCGGCACGGGGACCGTCTCGGTGATCCTCAAGGGACCAGGCCGGACCTGGGACTCCATCTTCGACAATGCCGACGGCTCGGTCTCCGCGACCTTCGGACCGGGTGCGTTGAGCAAGCTCAACCTGCCGGCCTTCCTCAAGCATACCGAACAAGGCGGCTTCTTCGCGCTCGACGACGTCTCCGACGGAACGCTGCCGATCGACGGTGCCGAGATCAAGGCCAGCATTTCGAAAGGCGTGGCGCGGATCGACAAGGCCGAAGCCAATTCGGCGAAGTACAAGATCTGGCTGTCCGGTATCGCGTCCTACGCCGGACGAGGACTGGCCTTGTCCGGCGGTGTCATTCAGGCGGACCAGGCAGCGGCGCAGGCCAATGGCCAGCAAGGCCCCAACCAGTCATCGTTCTTTGTCGGCGGGACATGGACCACGCCGTTCATTTCGCCGATCAGCCGCGGCGTTTCGGGGGAATAGACCTTAGAGCGGCTCATCGTTTAACGGAGACGCCGAACCGCTCCATCCCTTTGCCTTGACGCAATTCCGGACTGCTCTACCCGCGTTGTGCGGCCTGCTCGTCGAGCTGGCGCTGCACCTCACGCCGCTTGTTGGCAAGTGACGCGATGATGACGCCAACCGCAACAACCGCGATCAGGATGGTGCAGGCGGCGTTGATCTCCGGCGTCACGCCGAGGCGAACCTGGCTGTAGATCTTCATCGGCAGCGTGGTGGCGCCAGGCCCGGAGGTGAAGCTGGCGATGACCAGATCATCGAGCGAAAGCGTAAAGGCTAGCATCCAGCCGGACACGATCGCCGGCATGATGACCGGCAGCGTGATCTGGAAGAAGGTCTTCACCGGCGTTGCGCCAAGATCCATCGCAGCTTCTTCCAGCGAGCGGTCGAAGCTGACCAGGCGCGACTGCACGACGACGGCGACGAAGCACATGGTGAGCGTGATGTGCGCGAGCGTGACGGTCAGGAAGCCGCGGTCGAGACCGATGGCGACAAAGAGCAGCAGCAGCGACAGGCCGGTGATGACTTCCGGCATGACCAGCGGCGCGAAGACCATGCCTGAAAACAGCAACCTGCCCTTGAACCGTGTGTAACGGGTCAAGGTGAGCGCCGCCAGCGTGCCGAGCACGGTCGCCACCGTGGCCGAAATGACGCCGACGCGGGCCGTGACCCAGGTGGCGTCCATCAGGCCCTGATTGTGGAACAGCGAGACGTACCATTTGGTCGAGAAACCGCCCCAGACAGTAACCAGTTTCGACTCGTTGAAGGAGAAGACAATGAGCAGGACGATCGGCAGATACAGGAAGGCAAAGCCCAGCACGATCGAGGTGACGTTGAAGCGGCTCCAGGTGGCGTTCATTTGTCTTGCTCCTGGGCGCGCGCCTGAGCCTGCTGGAAGAGCATGATCGGCACGGTCAGCAGCAGCAGCAGGATGACGGCCACGGCCGACGACACCGGCCAGTCACGATTGGCGAAGAACTCGTTCCAGAGCGTCTTGCCGATCATCAGCGTCTGCGATCCACCGAGCAGGTCGGGAATGACGAACTCGCCAACCGCGGGGATGAACACCAGCAGACAGCCGGCGATGACGCCGGGCAGCGACAGCGGAAAGGTGATCTTCCAGAACGCGCTGGTTGGCGGACAGCCAAGATCCTTGGCCGCCTCGATCAGCGAATAATCCATCTTTTCCAGCGACGAATAGAGCGGCAGCACCATGAACGGCAGGTAGGAATAGACGATGCCGATGAAGATTGCCGTGTAGGTGTTGAGGATGATCAGCGGCTCGCTGATGACACCGGTGGCGAGCAACAGCTGATTGAGCAGCCCCTCGGGCTTGAGAATGCCTATCCAGGCGTAAACGCGGATCAGGAACGAGGTCCAGAACGGCAGGATCACCAGCATCAGCAATGTCGGGCGGATCGTTGCCGGCGCCCGCGCCATGCCATAGGCGATCGGGTAGCCGACGATCAGCGTCAGCACCGTCGAGATCGCGGCAACGATGACGCTGGTCACATAGGCGTTGAAGTAGAGGGCATCCTGCGTCAACCAGGCGTAGTTGTCGAAATTGAGCGCGCCAAAGCCGGCGAAGAACCCGGAGATGCCGTCTTTGAAGCCGAGCACCGGCGTGTAAGGCGGCATGGCGATCGCCGTCTGCGACAGCGAAATCTTGAAGACGATGATGAAGGGAACGAGGAAGAAAAAAAGCAGCCAGACATAGGGAATGATGATGACCAGGCGGCCAACGAAAGCCGCTCCCAGCCTGGCCAGGATGGACTTGTCGGCATTTGTTGCCGGGGTTGATGCGGCGGTGACGGCGGCGTTCGACATGACCGCCCCTTACCGCGTCAGCACGACGCCGGCGTCGGGCCGGAAGGAAACCCAGGCGCGGTCGTTCCAGCTCAGCGGATCCTCGGTGATACGAGCCGCGTTCATGGTGCTGGCCCGCACCACCTGGCCGTCGTCGAGCTTGACGTGGTAGACGGTCATGTCGCCGAGATAGGCGATGTCATAGACCTCGCCTTCGATGGCATTGACGGCCTCGGCCGGCTTCTTAGACGACACCTTGATCTTTTCCGGCCTGATGGCGAAGGTGACAGCCGTTCCCGCACTCGCAGCCCCGGCATTGTCGGTGCGGATGGTGATGCCATTGCCAGCGTCGATGCTGGCGGCACCGGCCTCGCCGCGCGCGATCTTGCCCTCGAACATGTTCACATTGCCGACGAAACCGGCGACGAAACGCGATCCCGGCGCCTCGTAGACTTCGGCCGGCGTCGCCACCTGCATCACCTCACCCTTGTCGATGATGGCGATGCGATCGGCCATGGTCATCGCCTCTTCCTGATCGTGCGTGACGACGACAAAGGTCAGGCCAAGGTTCTGCTGCAGGTCCATCAGTTCGAACTGCGTCTCCTCGCGCAGCTTCTTGTCCAGCGCGCCGAGCGGCTCGTCGAGGAGCAGCACCTTCGGCCGCTTGGCGACCGAGCGGGCGAGCGCGACGCGTTGGCGCTGGCCACCCGACAATTGATGCGGCTTGCGCTTGGCGAACTGTTCGAGCTTGACCAGCTTCAGCATCTCGGCGACGCGTGACGCGATCTCGGGCTTCGGCATGCCGTCCTGCTTGAGACCGAAGGCGATGTTGTTCTCGACCGTCATATGCGGGAACAGGGCATAGGACTGGAACATCATGTTGACCGGCCGGCGATAGGGCGGAATGCCGCGCAGATCCTGGCCGTCGAGCAGGATGCGGCCGGCCGTCGGCTCCTCGAAGCCGGCGAGCATCCTGAGCAGTGTCGATTTTCCGCAGCCCGAGGCGCCGAGCAGGGCGAAAAACTCGCGCTCGAAGATGGTCAACGACAGATTGTTTACGGCGGTGAAGTCACCGAACTTCTTGGTGACGTTGTCGAACTGGATGTATGGCTTGGCGTTCGGGTCGTTCCATGGCGCGAAATCCCTGCGGATGCTGCCAAGCGATTTCATGTCCCACTCCGTCTTGTTTCTTGCTTCTTGCCCCAGAAAGAATTGGTCCCGGCAGGTGGCTGCCGGGACCGATCAGATTGCTTATTGGCCGGTGACGATCTTCGTCCAGCTGCGTGTGATCAGGCGCTGGGTCTTGGGATCGTAGGGAGCGACCGTGTAGAGCTTCTTTATCGTCTCGGCATCGGGATAGACGGAAGGATCATCCAACAGGGCCTTGTCGACGAACTGCTGCGAAGCCTTGTTGCCGTTGGCGTAGAGCACGTAGTTCGACGATTTGGCGATTACTTCCGGCTTCATCATGTAGTTGAGGAACTCAAGCGCCTCGGCGACATGCGGCGCATCGGCGGGGATCGCCATCTGGTCGAACCACATCTGCGCGCCTTCCTTCGGCACGGAATAGCCGATTTCCACGCCCTGCTTGGCCTCGACCGCGCGGTTGCGGGCCTGGAACACGTCACCCGACCAGCCGACAGCCAGGCAGATGTCGCCATTGGCGAGTGCGTTGATGTATTCGGAGGAGTGGAACTTCCTGATATAAGGCCGGACCTTGAGCAGGGCCTCCTCGGCCTTGGCGATTTCGTCAGGCGAGGTGCTGTTGGGGTCGAGGCCGAGATACTTCAGCGCCGCCGGTATGATGTCGGCCGGTGAATCCAGCACATAGACGCCACAATCCTTCAGCTTGGCCAGGCTGTCCGGATTGAAGAACACATCCCAGCTGTCGATCTTGTCGGTGCCGAGTGCCGCCTGCACTTTCTTGATGTTGTAGCCGATACCAACCGTGCCCCACATGTAGTTGATCGAATATTCGTTGCCGGGGTCGTATTTGGCGGTTCGCTCGGTCACCGTGTCCCACATGTTGGAAATGTTCGGCAGCTTCGACTTGTCGAGCTTCTGGAACACGCCGGCCTGGATCTGGCGGGCGAGGAAGTTGCCGCTGGGCACGACGACGTCATAGCCGCTGCCTCCGGCAAGCAGCTTGGTTTCCAGGATTTCGTTGGAATCGAAGGTGTCATAGACGACCTTGATGCCGGTTTGCTTGGTGAAATCGTCCATGATCGAACTGTCGATATAGTCCGACCAGTTGAAGACGTTGACGACGCGATCCTCGGCGTGGCCGCCGGCGGTGAAAAGCGTCAGAAATACCGAGGTCGCCGAAAGCCAGAGCGCTTTGCGGATCATGCTATTCTCCTTTGGTGAGTGTTCCTTCGCCGGCTCGTCGCGGACCCCGCGCGGCCGGGCATTTGTTTCAGACTATTGAGCTTTCCAGGGGGCGACAAGCGCGAACTGTCGACGCCGTGGGGGTGGTTCGATGAGCGGCAGTTGGTGGCTCTGTGTCTCTTCCGAGACCTGGGAGGCATGCCTGTGCCGTCAGAGGCTTTCGCCGTGGCGCGGGCAGAGATACGACGATGTGGTCCGGTCTCGATCTGACCGGCAGGGAGACTTGGCAAGATACGCCTGTCTTGTTGTTGCCGTAGTCTCAGCCTGCCCGCGCGGCAGCGAATTTGTCAATGGCAAAGCTGCGCGCCGCATCAATTAGGCGATGGCACCCCGGTGACCCCTGCGCGCTCGGGCCGTGTCTGGCGCTTGAATTCGAGCCCGATATGGACGAGCAGCGCCGTGACCACCACCGCGCCGCCAACAATGGTGCGTCCCGACGGTACCTCGGAATGGACGAGCCAGACCCATATAGGCCCCAGGATCGGCTCGAACGTGCCGAGCAGTGCCGCGACGGCCGCCGGGATCAGCCGCGCGCCAGTGGCGAAGAAGGCAAGGCCGAGGCCGAGATTGACCACGCCGAAAGCGAAGAGAAAGCCCATGTCGCTGGCCGACACGGCGAATGTCGATGCCTGCGAGGCGGCAAAGCCCGCCGCAAGCATGGTGCCGAGGCAGGTTGCCGGCGTCATGCGCACGCCGGAAAACCGCCGGGTGATGACAGTGGCGATCGAGAACATGACCGCAATCAAGAGCGCCAGCCCGTCGCCTATCGGCGAGACGGCGCCATCAAGCGATTCCGACACCATGATTGCGACGCCGGTGATGACGGCTGCAATCGCCAACCAGGTGGCGACAGTCACCCGTTCGCGAAACAACGCCCAGGCAAACAGCGCCGCCAGAAGCGGCACACCTGCCTGCATCAACAGGATGTTGGCGACGGTGGTGTAGGCAAGTGCGACGACGAACGCGGTCGATGCGGTGGCGAAGCAGGCCCCGACGGCAAGGCCGGGCAGCCCCATGTCGCGGAACATTTTCAGCATGCCGCGCCAGCCGTCGCGCCAGACCATGAAGCAGATCAGGAAGGCCGCGGCCCAGACGGAGCGCCAGAGAATAATCGTCCAGCTATCGCCGACGGTGATGAAGCGGGCAATGGTGCCGCCAAAACTCCACATCAGCGCCGAAAGGAACACCAAGAGCATGCCGACGCGTTCCTCGCGCGGCGAGATGGTCGATAAATCAACGCTCGGCGATGATGCTGTGTCGGTCATGGGCGCGACTGTCGGGCTTTTGTGGACGGGACGATGCGCAAGGGACGACAAAAAGATACTCCGTTCGCGTAGCGCAAAGGCGAAGGCCGGGGGTGAGCCAGAGACCGACGACAATTGTGGCACCCTGCCCGCCGTCACTGGGGCACGGCGTCACTGGAAGTCGAAGGCGCTCAAGCCCGTCACCATCTCGTCGAGGCCGAGCGGACGCGTTACTGGCGGCTCGGCGCGCGCCAGACAGCCGGCGCGTTCGCAAAGCCGGCAGGCAGGCCCGACCGGCGTCGCCGTGACGGTGCCGGCCTTCGCGGCGGTTGCCGCGCCGGGAAGTGCCGCGCCATAGACGATGTCGTCGCGAAAGCCGATGTCGCATCCAAGCAGCAGCGCCGTGCGACGCGGACGCTCCGAGAAAGCGCCTTGCGGTCCTTCCAGCGTGCGGGCGATGCACAGGAACTCGGCGCCGTCGGGCATTTCCACCGCCTCGACGAAGATCTGGCCGGGCTGGGAGAAGGCGACATGCACGGGCAGCTTGGGGCAGCCGCCGCCAAAGCGGCTTTGCGGAAAGCCCTGGCTGCCGGCCTTGCGGAAGCGGTTGCCGGCATTGTCGACCTCCAGCATGAAGAACGGCACGCCGAGCGCGCCCTGCCGCTGCAGCATGGTCAGCCGGTTCGCCGCCTGTTCGAAGGAGACGCCGAAGCGCGAACGCAAGACGTCGATATCATAGCGGGCGCGAACGGCAGCCGCATGAAAGGCCTGGTAGGGCATCATCAGCGCATGCGCGGCATAGCGGCCGAGTTCGAAACGGGCGAGACGGCGAGCCTCGTCAGTAGTCAATTTGAGCGCCTGGATCTCGCCGGCGACCGCGACAGTCATGCGGATCAGGCAAGCCTCCATCGCCACTTCGCGCAACTGGTCGAACGGAGACAGCCGTTCCGACAGGAACAGGCGCTGCGAATGGCGATCATAACGGCGGCGCCAGTTCGGCATGGTGGCGACCGGCAGCACCTTGACCACGATGCCGTATTCGCGCTTCAGCCAGGCCTTCAAAGCGCCGAACAGATCGTCGCCGGGATCGAGCACAGAGGTGAACGCCGCGGCCTCTTCCTCGAGCGCCGCGAAATGGTTCGGCCTGCGCTCGAAGATCTCATGCACCTCGTCGATCGGCAGGCGGGCGCCGGAAAGCGCGGTCGCCCGACCTTCGCGCGCCAGGAGCTCGTTGAGGTCGGACAGGCGCTCGGCCTGCTCGCGATAGGCGCGGAACAGTTTTATCACCGCCGCGGACGCGTTAGGGGCGGCCTCGGCAAGCTCGATCAGTTCCTGATCTCCCGGCAACTCGCCGACCAGCAGAGGATCGGTGAACACTTCCTTCAAGGCAGCGACGGACCCTCTTGCCTCGCCCTGCAGCTCGTGCGGATCGACCTTGTAGACGGACGCCAGCTTGAGGATCAGCTGCACCGTCAGCGGCCGCTGGTTGCGCTCGATCAGGTTGAGATAGGACGGCGAGATACCCAGCCCCTCGGCCATCGCCGTCTGGGTCAGGCCCTTGGCGTTGCGGATGCGGCGGATGCGCGGCCCGGCAAAGATCTTCTGGTCAGCCATCGACTATCCTTGACAAGAATTTACATACCTCTCACGGCAATCTCGCTGCGTCGTCTTTTACAATCGTGACAAATTTACAATGACTTCCTGTCAAACGCAACACAGGTTTTCCTTTATATTCAGCCAATTCTCTTGATTCTTCTGGGCCCATTTCGCACCGCAATGTAAATTCAGTCATATTCCGGCGTGCAGATGATTGGCGCCCGGACACAGTGTAGCAATCCTTCGGAGTGACCAATGACTGATTTTTACAACCTCGTCCCATCGGCGCCGGAAGGCCGCTTCGACGGCATCGAACGGCCCTACTCTCCGGAGGATGTGAAGCGGCTGCGCGGTTCGGTGCAGATTCGCCAGAGTCTCGCCGAAATGGGCGCCAACCGGTTGTGGAAGCTCATCCACGAGGAGGACTTCGTCAACGCGCTCGGCGCCATGTCCGGCAACCAGGCGATGCAGCAGGTGCGCGCCGGGCTGAAGGCGATCTACCTGTCGGGCTGGCAGGTTGCCGCCGACGCCAACACCGCTGGCGCAATGTATCCGGACCAGTCGCTTTATCCGGCCAATGCAGCGCCCGAACTGGTCAAGCGCATCAACCGCACGCTGCAGCGTGCCGACCAGATCGAGACATCCGAAGGCAACGGGCTTTCGGTCGAGACCTGGTTCGCGCCGATCGTCGCCGATGCGGAAGCCGGCTTCGGCGGCCCGCTCAACGCTTTCGAGATCATGAAGGCCTTCATCGAAGCGGGGGCCGCCGGCGTCCACTACGAGGATCAGCTGGCGTCGGAAAAGAAGTGCGGCCATCTCGGCGGCAAGGTGCTGATCCCGACCGCGGCGCACATCCGCAACCTCAACGCCGCGCGCCTCGCGGCGGATGTGATGGGCACGTCGACCCTGGTCGTTGCACGCACCGATGCGGAAGCGGCAAAGCTGCTGACCTCCGATATCGACGAACGCGACCAGCCTTTCGTCGACTACGGCGCCGGGCGCACCGTGGAGGGCTTCTATCACGTCAGGAACGGCATCGAGCCCTGCATCGCCCGCGCCATCGCCTATGCGCCTTACGCGGATCTGATCTGGTGCGAGACCTCGAAGCCGGATCTGGCGCAGGCCAAGAAATTCGCCGAGGGCGTGCGCAAGCATCACCCCGGCAAGCTGCTCGCCTACAATTGTTCGCCATCGTTCAACTGGAGGAAGAATCTCGACGACGCGACGATCGCCAGGTTCCAGAAGGAGCTCGGTGCCATGGGCTACAAGTTCCAGTTCATCACGCTCGCCGGCTTCCACCAGCTCAACTATGGCATGTTCGAACTGGCTCGCGGCTACAAGGCGCGGCAGATGGCGGCCTATTCCGAGTTGCAGGAAGCTGAGTTCGCGGCCGAGGCCAATGGCTACACCGCGACCAAGCACCAGCGCGAGGTTGGCACCGGCTATTTCGATGCCGTGTCGATGGCGATCACCGGCGGCAAGTCGTCGACCACCGCCATGCATGAATCGACCGAGCACGCGCAATTCAAGCCGGCCGCCGAATAGCAAACAGAAGAATACAGAGGAAACGCCCAACAGGGCTTGAGACACAAGGAGAAGACCAATGGCATCGATAAGCCGTGTCAAGGAACGCGCCGAGGAACAGTCCACGACGATGAGCGTCGACCAGCAAGCGACGATCCGCATGCTGGCCAACGATCTGCACCGCCTCAACCAGTCGGTGATGAAGGCGGTCGAGGCCGGTGTTTCGGTGGAGCTCGTGCGCTCGGCGCGACATCACGGCGGCGACGGCAACTGGGGCGATCTGCTGATCCCGGTGATCGTCACGCAGCAGAGCCACGGCTGATCGAAATCCGCTCAACCGACCCTTCACCTGCGCAGTCTCTGCGCAGGTGAATTTTCTTTTTATGAAACGTGCCCGTGGACAGCTCAGTACAGTAGCGTTGCTTGAAATTCACTGCTCCCGGGGATGATTTCGGGGCGTTTTATTTCAACTTGACATGGGCGGCGATCTCACGCCAATTGCCCCCGAGATTCAACTCTGCATTGAAATAGGGGCGAGCTTCTTGGCCGACTTGTGTGCCCAGTGAATCGCGAAGGCGAGACTCCAAGACATCTGAATATGATGACCCGCGACTCGCGCGCCGGGACGATCCGTGATCCGTCGCAAGTGCTTGTCGTCGGGAGATCGCCAATCAATCGCGTGGTGATTTCGAAGATCGTCGAGCGATCCGGGCTCAAGCCAATCTCGGAATCTCCCGATACGGCGGCAAAGATCTTGCGGTCCCTCATTCCCGGTGCCGTTGTCCTTGATGGTGGCGCCGACAACAAGGACTGCGACAATCTGATGTCCAGCATCGACGCGTTGCGGCGGGCCTCGGGCAAATCGCTGCCACCGGTGATCCTGCTTTCAACCAAGAATGGCACGCGGGAAAGCCTGGGCCTGTCGAGCATCATCGACGTGGTGGTCGCCAAGCCGATCACACCCGAACGGCTGCAGCCGGTGATCGATCGTCTGATCAACCGCTGAGCCCGCGATATCAACTGCTGAGCCGCGATCAGGCTGGATTGGTGATGCTTTCGATCAGTTCGGGCAGCTGTCCGAGATCGGATATCTGGCGGAACCGCGACTCGGCCACCGGAGGCTCGACATGCTCCAGCACCCAGGTCAGTTCATGCGGCACATGGACACCCCAACCGCCAGCCTCGATGGCCGGAACTATGTCCGACTTCAGCGAATTGCCGACCATCATGCTTTTTGCCGGACCATCGCCGTGGCGGCTGAACAGGCGGGCATAGGTGGCGGCATTCTTGTCGCTGACGATCTCGACCGCGTCGAACAGATCCCCGAGGCCTGACTCAGCCAGCTTGCGCTCCTGGTCGAAGAGATCGCCCTTGGTGATCAGCACAAGGCGGAATGCGCCGGCAAGCTTCTCGACAGTCTCGCGCGCATGCGGCAGGGTCTCGATCGGATGGCTCAGCATCTCGCGGCCGGCATCGAGAACCTCTGATATGACCGAGGCCGGCACGCGACCTTGCGTGACCTCGATCGCCGTTTCGATCATCGACAGCGTAAATCCCTTGATGCCGAAGCCATAGACGGCAAGGTTGCGTCTTTCGGCCTCCAGCAATCGTGCCGAGATGTGCTCGGCTTCGCCATGATCGGCA
Source organism: Mesorhizobium newzealandense (assembly GCF_042682145.1). Lineage (NCBI taxonomy): Bacteria > Pseudomonadati > Pseudomonadota > Alphaproteobacteria > Hyphomicrobiales > Phyllobacteriaceae > Mesorhizobium > Mesorhizobium newzealandense. Next base: position 679,585 of record NZ_JBHUGZ010000001.1, read on the forward strand.
AGCATGGCCGCAAAGCGCTTCTCCGTCATGCGGAAGAACTGCTCGTTCTGCCAGAGGGTGTCGTCGGCATCGAAGCCGATCGTCGTCAGTCTGCTATCGTGCCGCATTCAATGTCTCGACTATGGTTGGGTCTCGATTGAGATTGGGGTCTTGATTGGGATTGGGGCCGCCGAAACTAAGCCGATTGGCGTGATTTTCAACCGCCTCGGCCAATGCCCGATGTGGCTGCCCTTCCCTTCCACAGTGGGGCACGGCTATACTCCACAATCCGCAACCCAATCTGGTGAATGATGCCGCCTGCAAAAAAGGAAGTCCGTCCGTCGAGCCGCGGAGGACGGGCGCGCACGCCTGCCTTCGTGAAAAACCAACGTGGCGTCAAGAACTGGAAGGAAGTCAGCGCCTGGCTGGAATGGCGCGGCATCGAGGACATCGAGTGCATCACGCCCGACCAGGCCGGCGTCGCGCGCGGCAAGATGATGCCGTCGAAGAAATTCACCTCCAACACCTCGCTGGCGCTGCCGTCGGCTGTCTTCATGACGACGATTTCCGGCGGCTATCCCGAGGATGGCAATGGCTTCCACTATCCCGAAGACGACGGCGACCTCAAACTGATGCCGGACCTGTCGACGCTGACGGTGGTGCCATGGGAAGAAGACCCGACGGCCGCGGTCATCTGCGACCTCGTCCACCAGGACGGACGTTCGGTCGAGTTCACGCCGCGCAATGTGTTGAAGCGCGTCGTCGCCGCTTATGACAAGCTCGGACTGAAGCCGGTGGTGGCGCCCGAGATCGAATTCTATCTGGTGCGCAAGAATCCCGATCCGGACTATCCTCTGACGCCGCCTGTCGGCCGTTCGGGACGCGCGATCGGCGGCGGCGCCGGCTATTCGATCGCCGGCGTCAACGAATTCGACGAACTTATCGACGACATCTACCATTTCTCCGAGAGCCAGGGCCTGGAGATCGATACGCTGATCCATGAGGAGGGCGCCGGCCAGCTCGAAATCAATCTGCGCCACGGCGACCCGATCGAACTGGCCGACCAGGTGTTCATGTTCAAGCGCACCATTCGCGAGGCGGCGCTGAAGCACGAGATCTACGCCACCTTCATGGCCAAGCCCATCCAGGGGCAGCCGGGCTCGGCCATGCATATCCATCAATCGATCATCGACAAGAAGACCGGACAGAACATCTTTTCGGCTGCTGACGGCTCGGAAACCGAAGCCTTCTTCCATTTCATCGGCGGCATGCAGAAGCATGTGCCGAACGCGCTGGTGATGTTCGCGCCCTATGTCAATTCCTACCGCCGGCTGACACAAGCGGCGTCGGCTCCGGTCAACAACAAATGGGGCTACGATAACCGCACCACGGCGTTCCGCGTGCCACGCTCGGATCCGGCGGCACGGCGCGTCGAAAACCGCATCCCGTCCTCGGACGCCAACCCCTATCTGGCGCTGGCGGCGTCGCTTGCGTGCGGGCTGATCGGCATCACCAACAAGATCAAGGCGGAGCCGCCGGTCCTGACCACAGCCAACGCCGACGAGATCGACCTGCCGCGCGGCCTGCTCGAAGCCGTCGACCTGTTCGAGGGCGATGAGGAACTCTGCGCGCATCTGGGCAAGTCCTTCGCCGCCACCTATGCGGCGATCAAGCGAGCGGAATTCGAGACGTTCATGGAAGTGATCAGTCCTTGGGAACGGGAATATCTGCTGCTGAATGTATAGGGGAATAGGGGAGTAAGGCAGGTAGGGCAGTAGGGCAGTAAGGGCGACAGACGATGGCGAAGATCGAGTCGTACAGGGATTTGATCGTCTGGCAGCAGGCAATGGACTTGGCGGTATCAATCTACGAGACGACAAAAGCCTGGCCTAAAGAAGAACTCTACGGAATGACAACTCAGCTGCGTCGGGCAGCCAGCTCCGTGCCCGCCAACATCGCTGAGGGTTATGGTCGAGAGAGCCGAGCTTCCTATCAGCAATTTCTGCGGATCGCACAGGGATCCCTCAAGGAGTTGGAGACTCATCTGCTGATTGCACAACGCGTCGGAATCGCATCGCACGAGGCGGTCGAACCCTTGATGAACCGTAGCGAGAGCGTGGGAACGCTCTTGCGGCTTCTGATCCGCAAATTGTCACCTGAATAGCCTGCCCTACTCCCCTACTCCCCTACTCCCCTACTCCCCTACTCCCCTACTCCCCTACTCCCATTGAGAACCATGCCCTACCAATCTCCAATCTCTCCCGGCCGTTCCTGGTATGAGGACACTGCCGGCCCACGGCCGGAATACCCGGCGCTGGACGGTGACCGGACATGCGATGTCGTCGTTATCGGCGGCGGTTTCACCGGCCTGTCGGCGGCTGCTCACCTTGCCAAGGCAGGGACCAATGTCGTGCTGATCGAGGCGTATCGCTTCGGTGACGGCGCCTCCGGGCGCAATGGCGGCCAGCTCGGCACCGGCCAACGCGCCTGGGTCGAGGACCTGGAAGCGGAGTACGGCTTCTCCCGCGCCAAGGCGCTATTCGACCTTGCCGAACAGGCAAAGGCGCATCTCCTTGAATTCGCCGCCGCCAGCCAGATCGATATCGATTACATGCCGGGCCAGCTCTCGGTGGCGCACAAGCCGCGCTATGTCGACGACTACAAGGCCCATGCCGAGATCATGGCGAGCCGTTTTTCCTACCCGCATATCTCGTTCATGGATGCCAAGGAGACGGCGGAGCGGCTGGGTTCGACCGCCTATTTCGGCGGCACCCGCGACACCGGCACCGGCCACATCCACCCGATGAAGCTGGTGGTCGGCACGGCGAGGGTGGCGGCACAAGCCGGCGCGCAACTGTTCGAAGGGACACCCTCGACCGGCATCATGTCCAGTGGCGGCAAGGTCAAGGTTTCGACACCGAGAGGCACCGTAACAGCGCAGAAAGGCCTGATCGCGGTCAACGCCTATGGCGGCACGCTCGAGCCGGTGAGTGCCGCGCACATCATGCCGATCGGTTCGTTCATCGGCGCAACGGTGCCGCTGGGCGCGAACTCGGCCGTGCTGCCGGGAGGTGAGGCGGTCGACGATTCCCGCTTCGTCGTACGCTATTTCCGCAGATCGAAGGACGGACGGCTGCTGTTCGGCGGACGCGAAGTCTATGGCGTCAACGATCCTAAGGATATCCACATCCACATCCGCCGTCAGATCGCGGAACTCTACCCGGCACTCAGGGATGTCGAGATCACGCATGGCTGGGGCGGTTATGTCGGCATCACAGTACCGAGAAAACCGTTCGTGCGCGAAGTGATGCCCAATGTGATCTCGGCCGGCGGCTATTCCGGCCACGGCGTCATGCTGTCGAACTTCTTCGGCAAACTCTATGCCGAGACCGTCGCCGGCAATCGCGACCGGCTGAAGCTGATCGAGGACCTGAAAATCCCGGCGTTCCCCGGCGGCCGGCGCTTCCGCGCGCCGCTGCTGTTCCTGGCGCTCAACTGGTTTGCGCTGCGGGACCGGATCTAGAAGCTCTATCTGTTTTTGTTAGAGCATGATCTCCAGCGAAAACCGATGCCATTTTTCGGGATCGTGCGCCAGCCGGACAGGACCGCTCTCATCTATGTAATATTGTTGTAATATTTGTTGCCGTAACGGCACATTGCAGAATCCCCTCCAAAGGAGCAGAATCCCTCACAAGGGCGTAGTGATGCCACAATCACCGATATAAAGATGCCGGTTGTGGATGACTGACGGGGAATTCTGCGGGCTTGCCCGCTTTGGTTCTTGGGACTGATGCAGATCTGGCGCCAAGTTCTTGGCATTCGATCGAAAGAACATCGGCCCGCTTATGGAGGTGGCAAGAGTGAGAGAGCCCTTCAGTTTCGGTACCCCGGAACGTCGGCGCTTTGCCATGCAGTTCGGATATGACATGCGGCCGTCCTTCTGGCAGGAAGTCCGCTCGAACTCGCATCTGGTGATCGCCGCGATCGGCACCGCCGCGCTGCTTGGCGTCGCCGCTGTGGCGCTGTGGCTGGCATTGCCGGCCAATGACAGGCAAGCGGCGGCGAGCCCCGAGCAGACCATTCCAACCATTCCGGTGAAAACGACGAAAATCGCCCCAGTGGGGGCAGTTGTGGCTACAGCAGCCGTGCCGCAGGCGGCGCGCAAGTCCGACGCGGTTTCGCCGACCGTGGCAGCCGCGGAAGCCATCATACCGGTGCTGCCAGCCAATGATCCCCGCTGGACCAGTTCGCAGACGAAAGCTGCCGGCACGCCTGCTCCCAGCCATGGGACGAACCAGGTTGAACAAGCGCCGGACAAAGCCGCGGTGGCATTCGCGCAGCCGGCAGCCGATACCGATGCCGCCACCGAACTTGCCAAGGTTGCCGCACCCACTCCGCCGGCGGGCAGCCATCCCGATGGCGCGAAAACCGCCGCCATCCCGGCGGTGCAGCCGCTAGTGCCGTCAGAGCAGCCCGCAGCGGCGGAAGGCGACGGCAGCCAGGCCAAGGCGAAGCCAGGCAAAGTCGCGGCCGCCGGAACCGGACGGATCCTGCGGGCCGTGACCATGCGGAGCAGCCCGAAGAAAAATGCGACCGCCATCGCCACGGTGCCAGCCAGAACCTCGGTGCAGGTGATGAGCTGCAAGAAGTGGTGCCAGATCACCTACAACGGCAAGACCGGCTGGATCTACAAGAGCTACATCAAGACCGGCGCCTGACGCCAGTCACGACCCGCCGCCGAAACGCCGCCGCCTTCGGGCACTTGATTTGCGCATGATCCTTTCCGAAAATCGGTACCGATTTTCGCGGTCATGCGTTGGCGCTTTCAGATGCAGCGTCCGCCGTCCACTTCCAGCGCCACACCGGTGATGAAGGCGGCTTCGTCCGATGCCAGCCAGAGTGCGGCATTGGCGATATCGAGTGGCGTCGAAAGCCGGCCGAGCGGGATCGAAGCGCGGAACTTCTCGCGGATTTCGGGCGTGTCGGCGCCCATGAACTTCTCCAGCATGCCGGTCTCGCCGGCTACCGGGCAGAGGCAGTTGACGCGGATGTTCTTCGGCGCCAGTTCGACCGCCATCGATTTGGTGGCGGTGATCGCCCAGCCCTTCGAGGCATTGTACCAGGTGAGGCCGGGCCGTGGCCGCAGACCCGCGGTGGAGGCGGTGGTCAGGATGACGCCGCCGCCTTGCCGATCCATGATCGGCACAACGGCGCGTGCGGCGTGATAGATCGCCTTCATGTTGACGGCGGTGATCAGGTCGAAGGTTTCCTCGTCGACATTGAGCAAGTCGCCGTTGCGATGGGTGTAACCGGCATTGTTGACCATGATGTCGATGCGGCCGAAGGCGCTCTTCGCGGCATAGACCATCTCATCGAATTCGGACCGCAGTGAAACATCGGTCTGGGTCCAGATCGCCGCCTCGCCGATCTCGCCGGCGACGCGCTCCGCCCCCTTGGCATTGAGGTCGGCGACGACGACCCTGGCGCCCTCCTGCGCAAAGCGCCTGGCGATGCCCTCGCCAAAGCCCGCCGCAGCACCGGTGATGACGGCAACCTTGTTTTCCAGACGCATGCTTTTCCCGCTCAATGCTGGTGACGATCGACCGGCGCACCGATGGCGCATATCCGAACGAAGCCAGTGCCTTTGACCGGGTTGGTCGAAAGATGTGCGGCCATCGCCGATTTCTCCTTTGGCTTTCGCTTCGATCCCGCTCTATGCTGCAACTGCGAAGGCTTCCGGAGCCGCGCCTGTCGACAAGCCTCCAGGGCATCGGACTGTCAAGAGGCAGGCGCCACACTCAGATGTGACACCATGGCACTGGAAAATTTAAATCGATTAGATTATATCAGCCGCGTCACAGTGACCGGCGTCAGAGCGGACAGACCATGACCAGCCAGATCATCCCCGTCGATCCTTTCGACTTCATCATTTTCGGCGGCACCGGCGATCTGTCGGAACGCAAGCTTCTGCCGTCGCTCTACTATCGCCAGCGCGACCATCAATTCTCCGAGCCAACACGCATCATCGGCACGTCGCGCTCGAAGATGACCGACGAGGAATTCCAGGCCTTCGCCAAACAGGCGATCTCCGACCACGTCAAGGCTGCGGACATCGACGCCAAGGAACTGAAGACCTTCCTTGCCCGCCTTTCCTATGTCTCGGCCGATGCGACGACCGGCGCCGGCTTCGACAAGCTGAAAAAGGCGATCGGCGACAGCGACCGCATCCGCGCTTTCTACCTGGCGGTGGCGCCGGCGCTGTTCGGCGATATCTCGCACAAGCTGAAAGAGCACAATCTGATAACGCCGAACTCGCGGATCGTACTGGAGAAGCCGATCGGCCGCGACCTTCCCTCGGCGCGAGCACTCAACGATCTGGTCGGCGACGATTTCCACGAAAGCCAGATCTTCCGCATCGACCACTATCTCGGCAAGGAGACGGTGCAGAACCTGATGGCGCTGCGCTTTGCCAACGCGCTCTACGAGCCGCTGTGGAACTCCGCCCATATCGACCATGTGCAGATCACCGTGGCCGAGACCGTGGGACTGGAGGACCGCGTCACCTACTACGACAAGGCCGGTGCGCTGCGCGACATGGTGCAGAACCATATGCTGCAGCTGTTGTGCCTCGTCGCCATGGAAGCGCCGTCGTCGATGGACGCCGACGCGGTGCGCGACGAGAAGCTGAAGGTGCTGCGAGCACTGAAGCGCATCAACGGCAACGAAGCCCCGAAACATACGGTGCGCGGACAATACCGTGCGGGCGCCTCGGCCAGCGGAGCTGTAAAGGGCTATGTCGAGGAGCTTGCCCACGACAGCAACACCGAGACCTTCGTCGCCATCAAGGCCGAGATCGGCACCTGGCGCTGGGCAGGCGTTCCGTTCTACCTCAGAACCGGCAAGCGGCTGGCGACGCGGGTTTCGGAAATCGTCATCGAATTCAAGCCGATCCCGCATTCGATCTTCGGCGACAGCGCCGGACCGATCTTTGCCAACCAGCTGGTCATCCGGCTGCAGCCGGACGAAGGCGTCAAGCAGTACATCATGATCAAGGATCCGGGTCCGGGCGGCATGCGGCTGCGCCAGATCTCGCTCGACATGAGCTTCGCGCAATCCTTCGACGGCCGCGCGCCGGACGCCTACGAACGGCTGATCATGGATGTTATCCGTGGCAACCAGACCCTGTTCATGCGCCGCGACGAAGTCGAGGCGGCGTGGAAATGGATCGACCCGATCCAGAACGCCTGGGAGAGCGCCAGGCAAGAGGCGCAAGGGTACACTGCGGGCACCTGGGGACCCTCGGCCTCCATTGCATTGATCGAACGTGACGGGCGGACATGGCACGAGAGCAATTGAACAGCGCCGCCTACAGCTGGAATGGCTTCGCCGGCCGCCAGGAGTTGGCGGCCGCCCTTGCCGGTCAAGTCGCCGGCCGCCTGACCAAGGCAATCGCCGAGCGCGGCGAAGGGCTGCTCGCCGTCTCCGGTGGAACCACCCCGGCAAAATTCTTCGCCGCCCTTTCGGCGATACCCATCGCCTGGGACAAGGTGATTGTGACGCTGGTCGACGAGCGCTTCGTTCCGGCCTCCTCGCCGCGCTCCAACGCCGGCCTGGTGGCCGCCAATCTCTTGCAGAACGCAGCCAGCGCGGCACGCTTCGTGCCGCTCTATCACGAAGCCGTCGACATCCAGGATGCGGCGGCGTCCGACAATGCGGCGCTCCAGTCATTGCCCTGGCCTCTTGATGTCGTCGTGCTCGGCATGGGGCCGGACGGCCACACCGCCTCGTTCTTTCCGGATGCCGACGACCTGGCAAAGCTGCTCGACCCGTCCTCCGACAGGATCGTGCTGCCGGTTCACGCGGTCAGCGCCGGCGAGCCGCGGCTGACGCTGTCGCTGGCGCGCATCGTCGATGCCGGGTTCATCGCGCTGCACATCGAAGGCGAAGACAAGCGCACCGCCTTCGACAGCGCGGTTGCGCCTGGACCGCGAAAGCCAATCCGCGCCGTGCTCGACGCCGCACCGAAGCCCGTAGAGGTTTTCTGGGCGCCCTGATTTGAACGTGCCGAGGGTCCCGGCAGACAGCCGGAGGGTGTTCCGGGACCTCGCCTGAAAGGACCGACACCATGACCGCCAGACGCGATATCGAAGCCATCACCGAACGCATCCGCCAGCGTTCCAGACCGGGCCGCGAGCGCTATCTCGGCCGTATCGCCGAGGCGTCGAACCGCACCGCCAACCGGGCCGTGCTGTCGTGCGGCAACCTCGCGCACGGCTTTGCGGTGTGCAGCCCCTCGGAAAAGCTGGCGCTGGGTGCAGACAAGGTGCCGAACCTCGGCATCATCACCTCCTACAACGACATGCTGTCGGCGCATCAGCCGTTCGAGACCTTTCCGGCGCTGATCAAGGACGCGGCGCGCGAGGCCGGCGGCATTGCCCAGGTGGCCGGTGGCGTGCCGGCAATGTGCGATGGCGTTACACAAGGCCAGCCCGGCATGGAGCTGTCGCTGTTCTCGCGCGATGTGATCGCCATGGCCGCCGCGATCGGCCTGTCGCACAACATGTTCGACGCCGCCGTCTATCTCGGCGTCTGCGACAAGATCGTGCCGGGACTGGTGATCGCCGCACTCACCTTCGGCCATCTGCCGGCGGTGTTCATTCCGGCCGGGCCGATGACCACCGGCCTGCCCAACGACGAAAAGGCCAAGGTCCGCCAGCTCTATGCCGAGGGCAAGGCCGGACGCGCCGAACTGCTCGAGGCCGAGTCCAAATCCTATCACGGGCCAGGAACCTGCACCTTCTACGGCACGGCGAACTCCAACCAGATGCTGATGGAGATCATGGGCCTGCACACACCCGGGGCTTCCTTCGTCAATCCCGGCACGCCGCTGCGCGAGGCCTTGACCCGCGAGGCGGCGAAACGGGCGCTGGCAATCACCGCGCTCGGCAATGCCTATACGCCGGTCGGCCGGATGATCGACGAGCGGTCGATCGTCAACGGCGTCGTCGGCCTGCACGCCACCGGCGGCTCGACCAATCACACCATCCACCTGATCGCCATGGCGGCGGCGGCGGGCATCGCCATCACCTGGCAGGACATTTCGGACCTTTCGGAAGCGGTGCCGCTGCTGGCGCGGGTCTATCCGAACGGCCTCGCCGACGTGAACCATTTCCACGCGGCCGGCGGGCTCGGCTTCCTGATCCGCGAGCTGCTCGACGAAGGCATCCTGCACGAGGACGTGCAGACGGTGTGGGGCGAAGGATTGCGGCCCTACGCGGTCGAGGCAAAGCTTGGCGCCGATGGCGGCGTGGTGCGCGAAGCCTCGCCGCGCGAAAGCGGCGACGAGAAGGTGCTCGCGCCGTTCAACAAGGCGTTCCAGGCGACCGGCGGTCTGAAGGTGCTCTCAGGCAATCTCGGCCATGCCGTCATCAAGACCTCGGCGGTGAAGCCGGAGCGGCGCCTCGTCGAGGCGCCGGCCAAGGTCTTCGACAGTCAGCAAGGACTGAACGAGGCGTTCAAGGCAGGCACGCTGACAGGTGATTTCATCGCCGTCATCCGCTTCCAGGGACCGAAGGCCAACGGCATGCCGGAACTGCACAAGCTGACCACCGTGCTCGGCATCCTGCAGGACCGTGGCCAGCGCGTTGCGCTGGTCACCGACGGCCGCATGTCGGGTGCCTCCGGCAAGGTGCCGGCGGCAATCCATGTCACGCCGGAAGCAGTCGAGGACGGGCCGATCGCCAGGATCCATGATGGCGACATCATCCGGCTCGACGCCGAAGCCGGAACGCTGGAAGTGCTGGTGCCGGCTGGAGACTTCGCACTGCGCCGGACGGCCGACGCCGACCTCATCGGCAACGAGTTCGGTTTCGGCCGCGAGCTTTTTGCTGGCTTCCGGCAACTGGTCGGCCGTGCCGACCATGGCGCCAGCGCGTTTGGAACAGCGTGACGGCAGTTCTGCGTCGTTCATGAGAAAGGTGGCCCATGGGCCACCTTCTTGCGGTCGTGCATACGATCCTATTGCACAGTCAGCTCAGCTCGCTCGCCGGCTTTGACCGTCACGGAGCCTTCCTTCGAGCTGTTGTCCGATTTCTCCGAGACAACGGCGTAGTCGCCCGCCGGGATCGCCGCCTGATACTTCTGGTCGAATGCATAGCCAAGCGACTTGCGGCTGCCGTTGATGTCCTTCTTGGTCTCGAAAATCTCGATCTTCGAGGCTCCGGGCGCAGTGATCGCCAGCACGCCGGCATTCATTGCGATCTTCAGATCCTGAAATTCGCCGGCCTTGACGGTGAACGGCTGCTCGACGACGGCAAGATCAACCGTTGCAATCAAGACATAGTCATCGGGCGGCAGATCGAACTTGCTGTCGGGTCCGTAGGCATAGGTCACCTCGTCCCTGGTTCCGTCGATCTTCTTTTTCGCCTTGAGCACCTTGAAGCCGATGCCTGAACCGTCCGCCCTGTCGCCGCCAGCAACATAATAGGCATTGGCAACGACATGGCCGACGCCGGCAATCATGTCCTTTTCCACGGTCTTGCCGGCAGCCAGCGGAATCGTCTCGGTAACCACGCCCTGCCCGATCGTGACAGTCACTTTCTCGTCGCCAGCTGGCAACACGGCTTTCGTGGTCCCATAAAAGGTGGCGGGCATGTCGGCACCAGGATAGTCGATGACGACAGCCGCGCCATCGACCACATCTGCCCCCTCGCTCGGCCGCGGATGGATGATGAGCGTGCCGGCATTCAAGTTGAAGAGAGGCTTGTAGACCTGGCCTGCCTCGATCTTGATCTTCTGCTCAGTCTTGGCCTGGCCGTCACTTGCCACGACGATATAGTCGCCCGGTTCCAGATTGCCCTTGTAGGCGCCGTATTCGGTGCTGATGTAGTCACCGCGCGTACCGTCGGATTTCGCCTTGTAAATTTCCCAGGCGTTGCCGTCAGTGACGGGGTCGCCGCCTTCGGCAAGCACCGCTGTCGGCAGCAAATTGAATTCCGGTTTCGCGGGCTCGGGCGCAGGCGCCGGGGCGGGAGCAGGTTCCGGAGCTGGCGCTGGCGCCGCCACGGTCTCGACAAGCGCCTCCTGCAATGCCTTCTCGTCGGAGGCCTGGATGTATTTGCCGCCGGTGTTGTCGGCGAGGCAGGCGATCTGCCTGCCCTCGTCGGCGGTCAGGCCGAAGCCGACGACGTCGGCGGTGAAATCGACGCCGGACGCTTCGAGCTCCTTGCCTAGCGCGCAGGGGTCACCGCCGCAGGTTTCGAGCCCGTCGGTGATGAGGACGACGGTGGCCTTGTCCTCGGTGTATTTCAACGCTTCGGCCGCCTGCTTGACGGCGGCCGTCAGCGGCGTCTTGCCGAGGAATTTCAGGCTGTCGGCGGCGGCCGAGATGGCGCTTGCCGAGCCTGCCTGTGGCGGCACGATCAGCTGGATGTCGTCGCAGCTGCCCTTTTCGCGATGGCCATAGGCCATGAAGCCGATTTCGTCATCGGCAGGGACCGATTGAAGCACGGTTCTCAGCGATTCACGGGCGATTTCGAGCTTGGGCTTGCCGTCGATCTGCGCCCACATCGAGCCGGAGGCATCGAGAATGATGATGACCTTGTTTGCGGCAAAGCCGAATGTGGTCATCGACAAAAGGAGGATCGCCGCAGCGACGCTCCGTGCTAGTCCCGCCATCGAAATCTCCTCAAGTCCGCCCCGGTCCGGGCGGGAAAGCTATTTGACGCGGCGTCACGACACAAGTCCGGGTTCGGGTGTGAGGCGGCGGAATGTCAAACTTTTGAGCGGAAGCGAAAATCCGCTCAGTAGGTCGTGCGCCGCTCTTCAGAAGGCGGCCGGCCGAACTGCAGCCGGTAGCTCTGGGCAAAATAGGAATGCGAGGTGAAGCCCGTGGCGATCGCCACATCGAGGATCGGCATGTTGGTCTGGCGCAGCAATTCGCGCGCCCGCTCCAGCCGCAGCCGCATGTAATAGCGGCCAGGCGTGACGCTGAGATGGCGCAGGAACAGGCGCTCGACCTGACGCACCGACAGGCCGGCGGATTTGGCCAACTGCACCGCCGACAGCGGCTCATCGAGGTGGTCGGCCATCAGCTCGACGATGCGCCGGAGCTTCTCCGACTTGCCGGTGAGGTCGCGTTCAGGTCCGACACGCTGGCGGTCGCCGGCCGAGCGGATACGTTCGTGCTGGAACTGGTTGGCGACGCCATTGGCAAGGTTGGAGCCGAAATCGCCGCGCACGATCTCCAGCATCAGGTCGATCGAGGTCGTGCCACCGGCGCATGTGTAGCGCTTGCGATCGATCTCGAAGACGTTGCCGGTGCAGTTGATGTCGGGGAACCGTTCGACGAAGCCGGCGCGGTTTTCCCAATGGATGGTGCAGCGATATCCTTCGAGTTGGCCGGCCTCGGCAAGCAGGTAGGACCCGACCGACAGCGCGCCGAGCGCGTTGCCGCGCCGGCCCCAGCTGCGCAGCGCCGCCAGCACCTTGCTCTTGCCGGGAAATTCCGTCGTCAATCCGACCGAGACGAAGAGGATGTCGACCGGCGGCAGGTCGGCAACGGCATAGTCGATCTTGAGCGGCAGGCCGTTGGAGGCCATCACCGGATCGCCATCTGCCGACACCGTGGTCCAGCCGTAGAAGTCGCGGCCAAGCAACCGGTTCGCCGACCGGAACGTATCGATCGCCGCGGCCAGCGAGAACATGGAGAACTTGTCGACCAGCAGGAAAGCGAACTGCCGGCCACCTTGAACGGGGTCAGTCATGACCGGCCGTTCTACAGGAACAGTTGGGTTCGGCAAAGCTGCGGCTTTCTGGTGGGTCAGAAGGACGGCCGTTTCAATCCGGCCGCAAGGTAGGCTGAGGCTAACGTATTGGCCATCAGCATGGCAATGGTCATCGGGCCGACACCCCCGGGAACCGGCGTGATGGCGCCAGCGGCCTTGGCCGCTTCGGCATAGGCGACATCGCCGACGAGGCGCGACTTGCCTTCGCCCTTTTCCGGCGCCGGAATGCGGTTGATGCCAACATCGATGACGGTGGCGCCGGGCTTCACCCAATCACCCCTGATCATTTCCGGCCGGCCAACGGCCGCGACAAGAATGTCGGCGGTGCGGGCGAGCGCCGGCAGGTCCCTGGTGCGGCTGTGGGCGATGGTGACGGTGCAGTTGGCGGCAAGCAGGAGGTTGGCCATCGGCTTGCCGACGATGTTGGAGCGGCCGACGACGACCGCGTTGAGACCGGACAGGTCCTTGCCGCGCACGCGCTCGATCAAAAGCATCGAGCCGGCCGGCGTGCAAGGCACGAAGGCGGTCTCGAGTTCGCCGGTGCCGAGCTTGCCGACATTGATGAAATGGAAGCCGTCGACATCCTTTTCCGGCGCGATGGTCTGGATGATCTTGCCGGCATCGATATGGGCAGGCAGCGGAAGCTGCACCAGGATGCCGTTGATGGCCGGATCGGCGTTGAGGTCGCCGATGATTTTCAGCAATGCCGGTTCGGAAGTTTCGGCCGGCAGCGTGTGCTGGACGGAATGAAAGCCGCATTCCTTGGCGGTGCGAGACTTGGAAGCGACATAGACCTGGCTGGCCGGATCCTCGCCGACGATGACCACGGCAAGACCGGGCTTGGCCTTGCCTTTCGCGACCAGTTCGGCCGTCAGGGTCTTGACCGTCCGCACCACGTCTTCGGCGACGCTCTTACCATCAATCACTTCGGCCATGGACCACCCTTCAACACCGTTCCGCCAAGGCGCCCGCATCCGAAAACATGAATGCGTCGCCTTGAACCCTTGTCTGACACATGCCGCGAAATCCGTGCACCCGGATCAAGCCCGAGAGCGTGCATTCGGCAACATGCAGCGCGGCATTTTCACGAAAATTCCAACACGCAATCCCGCCAAAGCGCCGTCCCATGCCGTTTACGCGAAACCGGCATGTTTTTGTTCGGCACCGCGGAGTATTTTGTGGCTCAGAAGTAACGGCGGCGCGCGCGGGTCTCGGTGAGTTCGCGGACCGCTTCGCGGAATTCGCGCAGGCTGGCGCGGATTTCGTCGATTGGGGCGTGCCGTTCGAAATCGTCCGCGGCCCGCGGCGCCTCCACCGATGGCGGCTCATGAGGCTGAACTGGCTGCTGCGGCGAGGTGGGCTGCTGCGGATAGACCGGAGAAGCGGGCAGAGGTGGATAAGGCATCTGTCCGGCATGGGGCGTGGGCTGCGGATAGGGATAGCCCGGCTGCTGCGGCGCCTGCCAGGGCTGCGCCTGCGGATAGCCCATCGGCTGCGCGTAGGGATAGGCCTGTGGGCCCGAATACGGCCGCTGCGGCACCATGTGAGGAGGCAATGGCGGCTGCGCCATCGGTTGCGGATAGGGGCCATGGGCGCCCGGCTGGAAAGGCGGCAGCGGATAGGCTGCCGCAGCCGGCTGCCGAGGCGCAAAGGCCGCCGCCGACTGGGTATAGACGGGGAGCGTCGAATCTTCCGTTGATCTCACGTCAGCGAGGGGTGAGACCCACTCACCGGTATCGACAGTGTCCTCCGGGGACGGCTTGCGGGACATGGCCTTGCGCAGCATCGACAGCAGCGCACTGATCCGACCGGGGCCTTCGTCTGGCACGATCTCAGCCTGCTGAACAGGCCGGGGTGATGCCGGCGGTGGCGGCGCAGGGGGTGGCGGCGCAGGGGGTGGCGGCGCCGCCGGCTGCGGTGCCGGCGGTCGTGGTGCCGGCGGGGGTGCTGCCTGATATGCCTTGTCTTCGTAAGGCGTCCGGCGTTCGTCCGTGCTGCGATCGCGGCGCGAGCGCGATGTCGCGGTCTCACGCAAACTCTCATAGGCGCCACGCATGACACCGAGGCCAATACCGGAGGCAAAGCCGAGCAACAGACCGGCAAGCGCCACGACGACCCGCGACGGTCCGTTCGGCTCGAGCGGCGCGAAGGCCTTCGAGATGACATTGATGTTGGCGGTGTTGATGTCCTTCTGCTCGCCGGTCTCCTTGGCGCGCAGCAGATACTGTTCGTAGACGGACCGCTTGGCGGCTGCCTCGCGCTCCAGTTCGCGCATCGACACCAGATCGCTGTTGACGTCGCCGCTGCGAACCTTCAGCTGCGCCAGACGAGAGGCGAGATCCTGTTCGAGCTGGACCGCGCGCTTGAGGTCAACCTGCAGCGACGAGCCGATGCGGTGCAGCTCCCCGGCGATGCGGTCGCGTGCACCGGCAAGCTGGGCATTGAGCGCCTGGAGTTCGGGGTGACGCGGTCCAAACCGGATGGCGGCGCGGTCAGCCTCCTGCTTGAGCGACGCATATTGCGAACGCAGATCGCTCATGGTGTTGGAGTTGATCTCCTCCGGCAAGGTGCCGGTGAGAACTAAGTTGACGTCGACCGAACGCGCCGAGGCCGCCCGGGCATTGAGCTCCAGGGTGCGGGCGCGGGCAACCGACAGCTGCTCGTTGAGTTTCAGCATCTCGTCGTCGCTAATGAGGTGGCCCTGTGCGTCGACGAGGTCGTGCGTGGCCCTGAAATCCTCGACCTTGCGCTCAGCCGCCTCGACGCCCTTGCGCAGTTCATCAAGCCTGGCCGTCAGTTCGTCGGTGGCGCGGCCGGCGGTATCGGACTGGATCTGGCCGAAGGTCTGCAGGAAGACATCCGTCATCGTGTTGGCGATGAGAGCCGATTTCTCGCCATTCTGCGTGGTGGCGCTGACGGTGATGACGAAGGTCTTGCCGCCGCGTTCGACCGAAAGGCTTTCGGCCAGGTTGCCGACAGCGAGTGCACGGCGGCGGGTGTCGTCGACACCGCCCGGCCCGTCGTGCCGCGACAGGACGGAACGGATGAGCGACATGACGCCGAGGCCGCCGCTGCCTTGCCCATTGAATTCCGGGTCGTTGACGAGATTGAGCTTGTCGACGACTTTGTTCAGAACAGTACCGGACGTCAGCACCCGGACCTGGTTTTCGACGATGGCCAGCGTGGCGTCGGAGGCGACGACCGACTGGGTGAGGTCGCGATCGGTGAGCTTCAGGTCGCGCGGATCGACGATCAGTTCGGTGGTGGCCTCGTATTTCTTCGGCGTCGACAGCGCGATGGCAATGCCGAGTCCGGCACCCAGTATCGTCGTCGTCACGATCAGCAGCTTCGACCTGGCAACACCGCGGACGACCTGCATCGGATCGATCAGCGGCTTCCATTGCTGGCTGTCCGTGCTGTCGCTGCGGGACGCCCGCGCGTCGCCTGAACGGTAAGGTTCGGATGTGCGATCGGGGCGATAGGTGCCTGCGGGCTCTGCGGCAACAGACGCTGTCCGCGACGCAGGTTGCGCGTAGGCCGATGACGCGGATCCGGTTGCTGAATTATCGTCGGCGGATGGACCGCGCTGCGGTGGCACCTGCGCAGTTGAAGCGGGCCCATGGCCAGCCTGATACCCGTCTGTTCCGACCACATCCGACGGATTCGGGTTCGACAGCGCCTCGCGCTGCGAAGGGTTCGGCCGCGGCTCGCGCCGTGACCGGGCGAGACGATGGCGCGCGGCGGCATCCTCGCGCCATGACCGGTCTGCCCGATCCCCGATCGAGACCAGCGACGCGTCGGGTTCGTCGTCGCCGCGCACAGCCTGACCGAGCGCCAGCAGCGAACGCTCACGCTTCCAGTCTTCGCGGTTTTCCCTGTCGACCATCGTCTGGAGCTTTACCCTTGGCGGCCTGCAAACGGCGCTTCGCCATTCGTTAAGCCACGCTAAACAGGCATGGAAAACAAAAGGTTAATTTTCGCGCGCCGAAGCTGCGGTTTCCCTCTCCGCTTGCAGCTATTTTTCGACCCTCCCTCAAGCCCCAGAACCGCACGTTAAGTTTTCCAACCTAAGCTCTCCCCAGAAACATGACGCAAGCCAGTGACATATCGCAAAGGCGGCCCTTCGCCCGGATCGGCACTTTTTTGGCCGAACGACGGGGGCTGCTGCGCGACTATTTCTCGGCGATCAGCGGCGCCGGCGGGCGACTGGTGTTTTCGCTCGCCTATTTCATCGCGCTGGCCAACACGCTGTCCATTTCCGAGTTCGGCATGTTCGCCACGGCATCGGCGGCCGGCGTCATGCTGTCGCGCATCCTCGCCTTCGGTTTCATCTCGGCGCTCTATCGCACGGCCGCCATCCGTCCCAATCTGATCGGCACCTTCACCGCCGGCTTCCTGCTGCTCGGCGTGCTGTCGCTGCCGCTGCTGGCCGCGGCCTCGTTCGGCGTCTACCTGATCTTCTTCGCCGACACCGTGCCGCTGTCGGTGTTTGCGGCAATCGTCTTTGCCGAGGCGCTGTTGTGGCGGCCGGTGGAGGTGGCGCTGATCGTCAACAACGGTCTGGGCAAGTTCGGCCGCGCAGCCCTGCTGGCCATCATGGCGACGGCACTGCGGGCGGTTGGCGCGGTGCTCTTCATGTTCTGGGCGCACCATAGCGTCTGGATATGGTCGTGGTTCTATATCGGCGCCAATGCCGCCTCGCTGCTGATTGCATTCGGCTTCTTCTACCCGCGCCAGCGGTTGCGGCTGCGCATCGAGCTTTATCTGCGGCGGCTGGCCGACTCCATCTACGTGGCCGGCGCCGAGGTGCTGTTCTACCTGCAGATGGAGTTCGACAAGCTACTGGTTCTGGCTATCGGCGGGCCACATCTGGCCGGTATCTACGCCATCATCATGCGGCTGGTCGACCTGACGGCCATTCCGATCCGCACCTTCTCAATGATGCTGGTGCAGCGCATGATGCGGGCGCCGGAACTGCTGTCGCGGCTGGCGGTCAAGAGCGGCATCGAGGGCGGTGTGTTCGCGGTCTCGACGCTGGCGTTGCTGACGCTTGGCATCGTGCTGCATTTCTTCCCCAACGCGCTCGGCAAGAATGTCGCCGAGGCCGCCCCGCTGGTGGCGCTGGCGATCTGCGTTCCGGGACTGCGCAATCTGGTCGAATACCAGGCCGAGCTGCTGTTCGCACGTGGCCAGACGCTGGTGCGGGCGCTCAATCTCGGACTGCTGGCCGGGCTGAAGGCGGTGTTGCTGACCTATGTGCTGACGACCGTCCTCGACACGCCGAACCTGGTGCTGTCGCTCAACGTCGTCTTCCTACTTCTGTATCTCGCCTCGACGCTGCTCACCTATTCGGCGATGCGCAAGCCGGCGAAGCCAGTTTAGAGCTCCCACTTTCGGGACTATGCTTAGCTAAGCCCGATCAGGCGGCGGATGCGGCCGATATCGGTGCCGATGAACGACTGCATGCCGATCGCCACCTGTTCCGGCGCCATGGCGCCAATGAAGCGGCGAAACTCGTCGTCCGACAGCGCTTCGCCCGTCCAGTGGACGCGACAGAACTCCTCCGAACCGTGGAAATGGCCGGCGCCCTCCAGCAGATCGTCGACGTAGCGGCCGTAGATCATGCACTCGGAGAATTTGCGCGCCGAGCCGACAACCTCGATCCAGCCGCGCGCATGGACTTTCTCAATTTCGCCGCACATGGCCCGCACGGTGTCTCGCCGCCACGCGATCAGCGTCGAGATATAGTCATGGACCGATGTCCGGGACGGGTCGATGCCGAGTGCCGCACCCGCGTTGCGCGACCAGATGCGATGCTCGTCATGACCTTCGTCTGCAAGCACCCCATCGCGGCGGAACAGCCGCGCCTTGCCGTCTCGCCAGAAGGCGCCGCAGTCGAAAGGTTTGACGAAGGCGACGTCGGAATCGCAGAAGATCAGCACGTCTTCCCCGGCGTGCGCGGCAATCGCGATACGGCGCAGCTGCTGTACGTGCCAGCCGCGCAGCGGCTGGGTCTTCAGGCTGAGCCAGACGCGCCGGCGAAACAGGCTGAGCGGATCGTCGAAGGCATGCAGCCAGCGCGGCAGCAATTCCCGCTCATCGACGACGCTACGATGGCCGGTTTCCAACTGACGGAAAAGCTTGATATCGCGATGTTCGACCAGGATGTAGTGGTGCGCCGCGCCAGAGACGTGGCGGTCAAGCGTTTCGCACAACAGGCGGCAGCGCTCGAAATCTGGCGCATAGCTTGCCGTCACTATTGCCGCCGTCGGTATCTGCCGAAGCGGGCTTGGCTCGACAGCGGCATCCGGAACGAACCGGCTGTTCAATGGATGTCTCCGGCAGCTTCTGATGCACGCGAGAATTTCTGCCTGACGACGCGCAGCAGGAAGAGTGGATTGCCGACCACGTAGCGGCGCCACAGGCGGCCTGGTTCGACAGCCAACCGAAACAGCCATTCGAGGCGCAGCTGGCGCATCCACACGGGCGCCCGCGGCACCGCGCCGCTCAGGAAATCGAGCAATGCACCGACGGCGATCGGCAGCGTGCAGTGACGCGCGTCAATGTGGCGTGCGATCCACAATTCCTGGCGCGGTACGCCCATGGCGACGAGCAGCACGTCCGGCCGCAGGGTTGCAATCCGTTCGACGATCTCCGGCTCCTGCGCGGCGGAGAAAAAGCCGTCGTGGATGACTACGAACCTATGTTGGACGGCAATCGCCGCCAGCTTCTTCGACGCCGCTTCGGCATTGACGCGCGTGGCTCCGAGCAAAGCCACAGTCAGCGGCCGGGTCGAGGCCTGCAGGAAGGCAGGCACGAAATCGGTACCATTGAGATTGTCCGGGAAAGGCGAGCCGTAGAGAACTTTCGCCGCGAGATCGACACCGATGCCATCAGGTAGGATGAGAAAGTCATCCAGCGCCTCGGCGAAGACCGGATCCGTGCAGGCCATGTTGGCATTGTGGGCGTTGAGGAAGGTGACCTTGGTAAAACGGCGTTCTCTGGTCAACCGCGTCAGCAGGGCCATGGCCTCGTCCCAACGGATCGCGAGCACCGGGATGCCGAGGATCGTTCTCAAGGTGTCGCGCCCCGAAGCGGCGCGGGCGGCATGCATGTTCATGCAAACGCCTCCTGCCTGACCGGTCCGAGTTTTTCGAGGCCGAGCCGGATGGCGGCATCGAGCGCCTTGAGCTGCGAACGACGGAATGCGCTGCCGTCAACATCCCGAATGTCGGCCGCCGATGCCTCAAGGGCGCTGGCGAAGGCGGCGGGATCGTCGGTGACGACGCAATTGGCCGGGCGATGCTCGATGCCGCGCAGCGAGCGGCTGGTGGCGACGGACGGCAGACCGAGCTCGAAGGTTTCGATGGTCTTCAACTGGACGCCGCTGCCGGCGGTGCTGATCAGCGGGATGACGGCTGCACTGCGCACAAAGGCCTGGGCATCGGGCACACGGCCGACAAATTCGACGCCCGGATGCTTCGAGGTGATGCCCGAAGGCATGCTGCCGGCGATGCGGATGCGGAAACCGGGCCGCAGATGCGGCACCACCTTGCCCAGGAACCAGTCGAGACCGATGCGGTTCGGCTGCCAGGTCCAGGTGCCGATCAGCGCCGCGTCACAGTCGATGCGGCGCTGGCCTTTCGGTTCGGACGCCTGGGCGCCGGTCACCAATGGAAGCACCGCCGAGCGGTCGTCGGAGGCAACACCGAGTGCCGCGCGGTCCTCCTCGGCCAAGGTGAAGACGAAGCGTGCCCGGCTGCAAAGACGCTCTTCCATGGTCTTGAGCAACCTCGCCTCGCGATGGAACAACAGGCGCTGGAAGAGGCTGCCGGCCGCAACGGCGTTCTCCTGCGCCGAAAGATGCTCGACATTGTGGGCGACGAAAATCGAAGGCCGCTCAGTGAACAGCTTTTCGAAGGCGCCAGCGAACTGCACGGAATTCATCACATAGCCGTCGACCGGACCGGCGCCTTTGACAGCGGCGAGAACATCGCTGTCGGACACGGCGCGCAACTTCACCGACGCGAAGGTGAGGCCCGAAGGCAACGCCTTGCCGACCCAGGCCAGCTTTTGCCGCGCAGAGGCATTGTCCGTGCGCACGTCGATCGCGCCCAGCACCACGGTGTTTTCGGGATCGGCCGCGGGCTTTCCCGGCCAGGTGAAGCCGATGACGGTGACGCGCGCGCCGGCACGACGCAGCGCAGCGATGATTGCAGCGTTGGCGATCTCATAACCCGAGGCGAGAGCGCCGTCGGGCACGATCGATGTGGCAAACAGCAGATGCATCTCACCTATCCTGTGGGTGTAGCCGGTAGCAAAGTGCGGTGAACCCTTGATTAAGTGAGCACAGTCAACGAGCGAAAACCCGCGCCTGGCGGGCTTCTCCGTGCAAGGTGATTAACGAAACCTTATCACCGTGGTGCTACCAGAGCCCAACTCACCATGTGGTTGGACACGGATGATCCCTTTGCCATCGGACAGTTCGGTATCGATCGCGGGACGCTCGCCCCGGCTTGCGGCCGAGGCTGTCGAAGCGGTCGTCACCTTGCCTACCTTCAAGCGGCCCGAGCAGGTGCTGGAAACGCTGGCGTCGCTGCGCGCCCAGCAAACCGCCAGGTGCTTTGCGGTCATCGTCATGGAGAACGAAGCCGAAGCGCTTGCCGGCGCCAAGGCGGCGCTGCCGCTGTTCGAGCGCGGCGAGATGTCCGGCATGGTCATCATCGCGCATGAGCGCGGCAATTGCAGCGCCTACAATGCCGGCTGGCAGACGGCGATCCTGCAGTTTCCGAACTTCAGGCATCTGCTGGTCATCGACGATGACGAGATCGCCGATCCGCAGTGGCTGGAACGGATGTGCGGGGCAGCCGAAACGCTCGGCGCCGATATCGTCGGCGGCCCGCAGGTGCCTGACTTTGCCGACCCGGCCCATGCGAGGTGGGCAGAGCATCCGGTGTTCGCGCCGCCCTACCGGGAGACGGGGCGCGTGCCGGCGCTCTATTCGTCCGGCAATCTTCTGGTCGGGCGCAACGTCCTGATCGCCATGGGTCCGCCCTTTCTCGATCTCAAATTCAACTTCATGGGCGGCGGTGATTCCGACTTTCTCAGCCGGTCCGCACAGAGAGGCTTCGTGCTTGGCTGGTGCGCCGAGGGACAAGTGCATGAGACCGTCCCAGCCCGCCGCGTCGAGGCCGACTGGATCCGTGCCCGCAGCCTGCGCAACGGCGTGATCTCGACACTGGTCGAAAAGAAGAAGCGCGCCGGCACGCCGCTGGCCGGCGCCAAGGTGTTGCTGAAGAGTCTTGCGCTGCTTGCCGCCTCGCCGTTTCGCGGCATGATCCGGCTGGTGCGGACAGGATCGCCGGCGATCGCCATCTACCCCGTCCATGTGGCGCTGGGTCGCGTGCTGGCCGAATTCGGATATGCCAATGAGCAGTACCGCCAGCCTGAGAAAAACTGAGCGCGCGCCGCTCAGCGCCGCGTTCACGCGCGAAGGCGTGGCAACCGCGATCGCGGCACTGCTGTTCACCATCATCATGGTGTCCTTTCGCCCGTTCCAGCCGGCCGGCGCCGAACTGACCGGCGCAGGCGGCGACATCGTCAACCAGCTTGGCTTCAGCTCGCTCGGCGCCATGTCGATCTTCTCGCTGATGGCTTTCGCCGATCCGCGCATCGTGCGCTCGCTGCTCAGCCCGTCCTGGGTGCTGATGCTGGGCTTCTTTTTCCTGTCGGTGGTGCTGGCGACGGACCCGCCCTCGGCGATGCGCGCCGCCTCCTTCACGCTGATCGGCATTTTGGCGATGGCGACGATCCTGGTCTTGCCGCGCGACGCCGAAGCCTTCTCGAAGGTCATCATCTTCACCGCCGTCGTGGTCATGGGCCTTTCCTATTTCGGCCTCATCGTCTTTCCGCACGAGGCGATGCACACCGCCGACTCACAGGAGCCCGAACATGCCGGCCTGTGGCGCGGCGTGTTCACCCACAAGAACATCGCCGGGCCGATCATGGCCTGTTTCAGCTTCGCCGGCCTCTACCTCTACCGGCGCGGGCAGCGACTTTGGGGGGCGGGGATGTTCTGCGCGGCGATGATCTTCATGCTGCACACCGGCTCCAAGACGACGGCCGGCCTGGTGCCGTTCTCGATCCTGATCGTCGTGCTGCCGAGCCTGATGGGCATGCGGCTTGGCACGCCGATCCTGTTTGCGCTGGCGATCATCGCCACGGCGGTCGGTACGCTGGGCATCGTCTTCCTGCCGCCGGTGAAACATCTGGCGGCGATCTACTTTCCCGACATGACCTATACCGGGCGCACGACGCTGTGGGAGTTCGCCGGCAGCATGCTGGCGAAGAAGCCATGGACCGGTTACGGCTATGAAAGCTTCTGGGGCACGCCGCTGCTGCTCAACCAGGATCAGCCGTTCGACCGGCCCTGGGATATCAGAACCATCGTGCACGGCCATGACGGCTATCTCGACATCGCCGTGCTGATGGGCATTCCGGCACTTTGCGTCGCGGTCTACACCTTCCTCATCGCGCCGCTGCGTGACTACATGCGCATCCCGCTGCGCAAGGAAAACATCTATCTCGGCGACTTCTTCATGATGGTGGTGCTGTTCACCGCGCTGAACGCTTTCCTCGAAAGCTTCTTCTTCCATCGCGGCGACCCGGTCTGGCTGTTCTTTGTGCTCGGCGTGCTTGGCCTGAGGCAAGTGTCGCTGCGGCCGATGGCGGTGCGTGATCCCGATCATGGTGCGTGATCCCGATCATGGTGCGTGATCCCGATCGCAGTGTGCGATTCCGATCGCGGTCTTCCCGTCCGTCCTGACAGGGCTTCCCCACTGAACCGCGAGCGTCTATGTGAAGGCCTTCCTGCGGAGGGTTCCATGACGATCAGGCTTGTTCTCGCCGGCTGCGGCAATATGGGTTACGCCATGCTCTCGGGCTGGCTGAAATCCGGCAAGCTTCACCCATCGGCGGTTTTCGTGGTCGAGCCCAATGCCGACCTGCGCAATCGGGCCGCGGCGCTGGGCTGCGGCACGGCCGCGGATGCCGGCGACATTCCGGCCGACGCCGTGCCGGATCTCGTCGTCATCGCGGTGAAGCCGCAGGTGATCCGTGACGTGACGGCCGCCTACAAGCGCTTCGGCGACGGCCGCACCACCTTCGTCAGCATCGCCGCCGGGACACCGGCCGCCACCTTCGAGGCGATCCTGGGCAGTCGCGCCCCGGTCGTGCGCTGCATGCCCAACACGCCGGCTGCCATCGGCAAGGGCATGATGGTGGTGTTTTCCAACAAGCTGGTCTCCAACGAGACCAAGCGTTTCGTCGCCGACCTTTTGTCGGCAAGCGGCGAAGTGGCAACCATCGATGACGAAGGCCTGATGGATGCGGTGACCGCCGTGTCGGGTTCGGGGCCGGCCTACATCTTCCATTTCATCGAAGCACTGACCGTCGCAGCCGAGAAAGCCGGTTTGCCGACGGCAACCGCCAAGCTGCTCGCCATGCAGACCGTCTACGGTGCTGCCGCGCTCGCCGCCGAAAGCGGCGAGGAGCCGGGCGTGCTGCGCCAGCAGGTCACCAGCCCCAACGGCACGACGGCAGCGGCCCTTGGCGTGCTGATGGGCGAAGACCGGCTGACCAATCTGCTTACCCAGGCGGTGGAGGCGGCGCGGCTGCGGTCGATCGAACTGGGGAAGTAGGACCTCAGTTCGTCCCGTACAGCATCTCGTCCTGCAGCCGACGCAAGGCGAACAGCCTTGTCGTCCGGTCGGGCGCGGCATTGTCGGCGGTCAGCAGTTCGCCTTTCCGGACCGGCTTCAACACCTTGCCGCCCTCGAGCAGGCCGACCGGCACCGCGCGCTGGGCGCGGGCTTCGCCGACGGTCATGGTCCAGGAGCGATAGCAGGTCTCGCCGATGGCATCGAAGGTCTCGCCGGCGGCGAGATCGCGCTTGGCAACGGCGCACACCTCGGCCACTGGCCGCGGCAGCGGAACCATGTCGGGCTTGCCGAAAAGCACGATGCGGGCGGCGGTCAGCGGCACTTCCAGCGAGGTCAGATGATACGGCCGGAACAGGCTGTAATAGGGGCCGTGGCCGATATGCAGATCGTCCATGCGCTCGATAATGCGCGGATGCGTCGCCTCGACGATGACGAAGACACCGGGCGCGACACCCCTGCCGACCGTGTAGTCGACGACACCTTTCTTCAACAAGAGCCCGCCATCCTCGCGCGGAATGAGCACCTTGACGAGGTCGTCGCGGTCAGCCTTCGGGCCGTGCATGCCAGGTACGTCGGGCACCAGCCCGGTGGCGTTGGCGATGGCGCACATCTCGACCATGGTTTTCGAGCCGTCGACGAACTCGACCAGCATGCGCGGGTTCATGTTGCGGCGGATCGCTTCCGCGCGATAGTCGTCGGGCACGGCATCGTGGTTGAGCGGGTTGTTCTTGCCCTTGCCGGCCGAGACGATGGTTAGCCCAAGCGCCGACGCAAACTCGATCAGTTCCATGCAGCTTGACGGCTCGTCGCCGGCGCCGACCGAATAGACGACGCCAAGCCGGTCCGCCTGCTGCTTGAGGTAGCAGCCGATGGTGACGTCGGCCTCGACGTTCATCATCACCAGATGCTTGCCGTGCTCCATCGCCATCAGGTCGAAATCGGCGGCGACGCCAGGCTTGCCGGTGGCGTCGATGACGACGTCGATGAGCGGGTTGGTCACCAGCATCTCATTGGAGGTGATGGCGATCTTGCCGCCCTCGATGGCGCCGGTGACTTTCGAGGCGATATCGGCTTCGACCGCCATGGCTTCATCGCCATAGGCGATGCGGATGGCCTCGCGCGCGGTGTGCGGGCGGCGTGTCGAGATCGCGCAAACCGAAATGCCCGGCATCAGCATGCCTTGCGTGACCAGATCGGTGCCCATCTCGCCCGAGCCGATGACGCCGATGCGCACCGGACGGCCTTCAGCGGCACGGCTGGCGAGATCGCGGGCAAGCCCGGTCAGGGCGACATTGGTCATGCTGGAGCGTCCATACTTCTCGATTTGGAGGCGGCAATAGCAGGGAAGCACCCCCTTTTGCCAACGAAACCGCAAGCCGGCGGCGATTTCTCGTCGGTCAAAGCGGGCATGACGATGGGGAGCAGAGGAAGACACGTCGATCGCGTCGTCGATCGACGGGGCTTCAGACTACCCTGACATAGCTCGTCATTCCCGATTTCTGGTGCTCGATGATGTGGCAGTGCAGCAGCCAGTCGCCATGGTTGTCGGCGACGAAGCCCAGGCTCACCTTTTCGTTGGGCTGGATGAGATAGGTGTCCGAGATCAGCGGCTGAACCTGACGCGTCGAGGACGACAACACCTTGAAGCTCATGCCGTGCAGATGCATCGGATGGGATTGCGGCGTCAGGTTTTCCATGTCGATGACATAGCTTCTGCCGAGTTTCAGTTCGGCCAGCGGCGCGGTTGGATCGGGCGTATCGCCCGGCCACGGCACCTTGTTGATTGCCCAGAAACTGTAGCCAAGCGAACCGCAGATGCCATCGCTCGGGATGCTTTCCGCCGTGGCGCTGAGCGACAGGGAAATGTGCTGGGCGCTGGTCAGATCCACCTCCGCCACCGGATTGACCTCGAGGGGTGCAACATCGCGAATGTCACGCTTGAGCGAGCTTCCAGTTACGCGCAGGGTCGCCAGGATTTTGGGCTTGGTGCCCCTGACGTCCCGCAGGCTGACGATCGCGCCCTCGTCGTCGGGCATGCGGATGGCGAGTTCCATGCGCTGGCCGGGTCCAAGCAGCAGGGCATCGGGGGAAAAACGCTGCGGCACCGGATTGCCGTCCAGCGCCATGACGATCGCTTCGGCGCCGTCGACGCGAAAGGCATAGATCCGCGTGACGTCGGTAATCGCGATACGCAGCCGCACCAGCCCGCCGGCCGGCGCGTCATATTGCGGCTGATCGAGCCAGTTGGCGGAGCGCACGGTGCCGTATGTGCCGGTTCTTGCCGCGTCGCGCGGCCGGAACTGGTCGATGAACTGGCCGTCGTCGCCGAGACGCCAGTCGCGCAGATTGATGACCATTTCGGCATCGAACTTCGGATCGCCGGGGTTTTCGACCACGATCACGCCCGTCAGGCCGTGGCCCATCTGCTCCAGCGTGTTGCAATGCGGGTGGTACCAGAAGGTGCCGGCATCAGGCGGCGTGAAGGCGTAGTCGAAATGATCGCCGGTATAGACGTAGGGCTGGACCAGAAACGGCACGCCGTCCATCTTGTTCGGCACGCGAATGCCGTGCCAGTGGATCGTTGTCGGATCGTCGATGGCGTTGACGAGACGCGCGGCGAAGGGCTCGCCTTTTTTCATTCTGAGCACCGGCGGCATTCCGGCGTCGCCATAGCTCAGCACATTCCTGGTCCGGCCGACATCCATCAGCTTCGCCTCGATCTTGGCCGTCTGCAGCACCACCGGCTCAGGCTTTGCGGCGGCCCAGCCGCCAAACCTGCCCACGGCTGAGAGCCCCACTCCGCCGGCGCCGGCAATCGCTGCCGTTTTCAAAAGCCTGCGGCGTGTGAGTACGGTCATTCGGCGCTCCAACTGCAAAGACGGCTACGCCGCAGGTGTAACCGTCACGCCATGGATCACAAGCCGGAAACCCGCGCAAATTCTGTTGATGGCATGGCGTGAACTAGTGTCAACAGCACCTGCGCCTGAGTCCCGTTCAAACGGCACTGTCAGAACGAAAAGACGACAGAGCCTCCCGCCGCTATTCGGCCGCCTCGGCATGAGGCGCGGGAACATAGTTGAGGATCGGTCCGAGCCAGCGCTCGACCTCGGCCAATGGCATCGCCTTGCGGCGCGCATAATCCTCGACCTGGTCGCGCTCGACCTTGGCGACTCCGAAATAATAGCTTTCGGGATGCGACAGATAGATCCCCGACACCGACGAGCCCGGCCACATCGCATAGCTTTCGGTCAGACTCACGCCCGCATTGCCCTCGCCGTCGAGCAACCGAAACAGCGTCGCCTTCTCGGTATGGTCGGGCTGTGCCGGATAGCCGGGAGCCGGGCGGATGCCGCGATAAGGCTCGCCAACCAGTTCGTCTGGCGCCAGATTCTCGTCGGGTGCGTAGCCCCAGAACTCCTTGCGCACCTTCTCGTGCATGCGCTCGGCAAAGGCCTCGGCGAAACGGTCGGCCAGCGCCTTGACCATGATCGAGGAATAATCGTCGTTCGCCCGTTCGAAACGCTCGGCGATCGCCACCTCCTCGATGCCGGCGGTGACGATGAAGCCGCCGATGTAGTCGGGCTTGCCGCCGTCCGACGGGGCGACGAAATCCGACAGCGCGACATTGGCCTTGCCGTCGCGCTTGGTCAGTTGCTGGCGCAAGGTGAAGAACGTCGCCAATTCCTGCGATCGCGCCTCGTCCGAAAACAGCATGATATCGTCACCGACG
Source organism: Mesorhizobium newzealandense (assembly GCF_042682145.1). NCBI lineage: Bacteria > Pseudomonadati > Pseudomonadota > Alphaproteobacteria > Hyphomicrobiales > Phyllobacteriaceae > Mesorhizobium > Mesorhizobium newzealandense. Next base: position 707,799 of record NZ_JBHUGZ010000001.1, read on the forward strand.
GCATTGGCCGGCCAGAAGCCGATGACGCCGCGTGGCGCGAACCATTTCTCGGCGATGATCTTCTTCAGCATCGCCTGCGCATCCTCGAACAGTTGGCGCGCCGCTGGTCCCTGCGCCTCGTCTTCGAGAATCTTGGGATAACGTCCCTTCAGCTCCCAGGTCTGGAAGAACGGCGTCCAGTCGATGTAGCGCGCGAGTTCCGCAAGGTCCCAGTTTTCGAAGACCTTGACGCCGGTGAAAGACGGCTTCGGCGGTTGGTAGGCAGACCAGTCGATCCGATGCGCGTTGGCCCTCGCCTTGGCCAACGGCAGCCGCTGCTTGTCGGCTTCGGAGCGGGCATGCGCGTCGGCGACCTTCTTGTACTCAACCCGCACGGCGTCGACATAACCGTCCCTGGTCTCGTTCGACAGCAGGGAGGACACGACGCCGACCGCCCGGCTGGCGTCGTTGACATAGACGGTCTGGCCCCTGGTGTAGCGCGGATGGATCTTCACCGCCGTGTGCACGCGGCTGGTCGTCGCGCCGCCGATCAACAGCGGGATGTCGAAGCCTTCGCGCTCCATCTCGGCGGCCATGTGCGCCATCTCGTCGAGCGACGGCGTGATCAGGCCGGACAGGCCGATGATGTCAACCTTCCGTTCGCGCGCCGTCTGCAGGATCTTGGCCGCCGGCACCATGACGCCGAGATCGATGATCTCGTAGTTGTTGCAGGCGAGCACGACGCCAACGATGTTCTTGCCGATGTCGTGGACATCGCCCTTCACCGTCGCCATCAGGATTTTTCCCGCCGTCTGGCGCTCGCCATTGTCGATGCCGTTGGCGGCGTTCGCCACCTTCTCGGCCTCCATGTGCGGCAGCAATCCCGCCACCGCCTGCTTCATCACGCGGGCCGACTTCACCACTTGCGGCAGGAACATTTTTCCCGCGCCGAACAGGTCGCCGACGACATTCATGCCGGCCATCAGCGGACCTTCGATGACATGCAGCGGGCGCTCGGCCGCCAGCCGCGCTTCCTCGGTATCGGCGTCGATGAATTCGGTGATGCCGTTGACCAGCGCGTGGCTGATCCGCTGTTCGACCGGCAATTCGCGCCAGGCGAGATCACGCTCCCTGGCCTCCTGGCCGGCCGTGCCCTTGAAGCGTTCGGCGATCTCCAGCATGCGTTCGGTGGCAGTCCCGCCCGCCTTGGGAACGCGGTTGAGCACGACATCCTCGCAGGCCTCGCGCAGTTCCGGCTCGATCGTGTCGTAGACCGCAAGCTGGCCGGCATTGACGATGCCCATGTCCATGCCGCGCTGGATGGCATGGTAGAGGAACACGGCATGCATGGCCTCGCGCACCGGCTCGTTGCCACGGAACGAGAAGGACAGGTTCGACACGCCGCCTGAGATATGGACATGCGGCAGCGTCGCGGTGATCTCACCCGTCGCCTCGATGAAGTCGACGCCGTAATTGTCGTGCTCCTCGATGCCGGTGGCGATGGCGAAGACATTGGGGTCGAAGACGATGTCCTCCGGCGGAAAGCCGGCCTGTTCGGTCAGGAGCTTGTAGGCGCGGGTGCAGATCTCGACCTTGCGCGCCTTGGTGTCGGCCTGGCCGTCCTCGTCGAAGGCCATGACGACCACCGCCGCGCCATAGGCTCGCACCAGCCTCGCATGGTGCACGAACGCCTCTTCGCCCTCCTTCATCGAAATGGAGTTGACCAGCGACTTGCCCTGCACGCATTTCAGGCCGGCCTCGATGATCTCCCATTTCGAGCTGTCGACCATCACTGGGACGCGGGCGATATCGGGCTCGGCGGCGATCAGGTTGAGATATTCGACCATCGCCTTCTTCGAATCGATCAGCCCCTCGTCCATGTTGATGTCGATGATCTGGGCGCCGTTGGCGACCTGGTCACGCGCCACGTCGAGCGCGGCGACATAGTCGCCCGCCGTAATCAGTTTTCGGAACTTGGCCGATCCCGTGACATTGGTGCGCTCGCCGACATTGATGAAGGGGATCTCGTCAGTCAGCGTGAACGGCTCCAGCCCGGACAGGCGCATCTTCGGCTCGATGTCCGGAATGGCGCGCGGCGGATATTTCCGCACCGCCTCGGCAATCGCCCGGATGTGATCGGGCGTCGAACCGCAGCAACCGCCGACGACATTGACCAGCCCTTCGCGGGCGAAATCCTCGATCTGCGCGGCCATGAATTCCGGGCTCTCGTCATACTGGCCGAATTCATTGGGCAGGCCGGCATTCGGATAGGCGCAGGTAAAAGTGTTGGCGACGCTTGAAATCTCGTCCAGATGCGCGCGCATGGCCTTGGCGCCGAGCGCGCAATTGAGGCCGATGGTGAAGGGGCTGGCATGGCGCACCGAGTGCCAGAAGGCGGTCGGCGTCTGGCCCGACAGCGTGCGGCCGGACAGATCGGTGATGGTGCCGGAGATCATCACCGGCAGGTGCACGCCTTTCTCGATGAAGATCTCGTTGCAGGCGAAGATCGCCGCCTTGGCGTTCAGCGTGTCGAAGATGGTCTCGATCAGGATGATGTCGGCGCCGCCGTCGATCAACCCGCGCAACTGCTCGCCATAGGCGAGGCGCAGGTCGTCGAAATTCACGGCGCGGTAACCGGGATTGTTCACGTCAGGCGACATCGAGGCGGTGCGGTTGGTTGGGCCCAGCGCGCCAGCGACGAAACGGCGTTTGCCGTCCTGCTGCTGCGCCCTCAGCGCGGCGCGGCGCACCAGCCGCGCGCCATCGCGGTTCAGTGCGTAGACAGCATCCTCCATGCCGTAATCGGCCTGGGCGATCGAGGTCGAGGAGAAGGTGTTGGTCTCGAGGATATCCGCGCCTGCCATGGCGTATTGATAGTGGATCTCCTCGATCGCCCCGGGCTGGGTCAGGATCAAAAGGTCGTTGTTGCCTTGCTGGTGGCAGGCGCAACCGGCGAAGGCCTCGCCGCGAAACTGGCCCTCGTCGAAAACCAGGCCCTGGATCTGCGTGCCCATGGCGCCGTCGAGGATGAGGATGCGTTCGCGTGCCGCCGCCGTCAGCGCCGCAAGCACTTCCGAACCGTCGGGCTTTGCCGCGACGGGGCCGAACAATGCGTCCAGCGATGCAGAATTCTGCGACATTTTTTATCCCTTTGGCGACAAGCCTACTCATGTCACATAAGGATATCTTTATGTCAATATACGCCAAACGATCGACCGTGTCACGTGTCTGGCTGACAGTCGGCTCGTGAGCCCAGATGCCGGCTGGCTTTCAGGCGGCGACCGGATAGTGTTTGGCAAAGAGGCCCGTCGCCATCTGCGATGGTTTCGGCCTGGAGCATGATCCCGAAAAGTGGAATCCGGTTTTCGGAAAAGGTCATGCTCAAACACTGAGATTGAGCGTTTCAGGGGAGATTGCGATGACAACGGAATTCACGCCGAAATTCGATCTGGCCGGCAAGGTGGTGCTGGTCACCGGCGCCTCGCGCGGCATTGGCCGCGCTTGCGCGCTGGCCTGTGCCGGTTGCGGCGCCGACATGATCGTTGGCGTGCGCAGCAAGGCCGACGGGGCGGAGCTTGTCGCCGAGATCGAGCGCATGGGCCGGCGGGCGCTGGCCGTGCAGATGGATTTGACCGATCTCGCAACGGTGCGGGCCGCTGTCGCCGAGGCGCACGCCGCCTTCGGCCGCATCGACGTGCTGGTCAACAATGTCGGGCTCGGCCCGGAAAACCTGGCCGAAAACGTCACCGAGGAGGATTTCGACCTGACGGTGAACGTCAATCTCAAGGGCACGTTCTTCACCACCCAGGCGGTCGGACGATTGATGATCGCCCAAAAGTCCGGGCGCATCATCAACATCAGCTCACAGGCCGGCACGGTGACGCTGAAGGGCGAGGCGATCTACTGCATGAGCAAGGCGGCGATCAACCATCTGACACGCTGCCTGGCGGCCGAGTGGGCACAGCACAAGATCGCCGTCAACAGCGTGGCGCCGACCTTCATCTGGACCGACGGCACGCGGCCCTCGCTCGCAGAGCCCGACTTTCACGCCCACGTGCTCGGCCACATCCCGCTCGGCCGCATCGGCGACCCGATCGACGTCGCCGGAACCGTGGTGTTCCTGGCCTCACCGGCGGCGTCGATGATCACAGGGGCGAATATAGTGGTCGATGGCGGGTGGTCGGTGGCGTAGCGAGCCGTCGTGCCATTCGAAATCTGGGGGATTGGGCTGGTGCTGCGATAGAGGATTGAACTCCAGACGATATTAATGATTTCAATAACTTACTGATCGCTTGCGACATTGTTACGACCGGCGGAATGAGCGAAGAAACCATCGCCGAATATGCCTGTTCAGCCAACCTGCGTTGCCTTGCCGGTTGGTTGGCATTGGACCACCACTGACCGGTATGGTTCCAAGGTTGGTTGATTGTGAAGAGGCTTCGTCAGGTTCGCAGTCTCATCAATAACGCCAATCAACTGCGTCCCGGGCGGAACCGAAACGTTGACAGCTACCGGTGTGAGATTTGCAACCATGACGCGGATGTATTCGCCGAAACGATATGCAATGGCGGCAATACCCGGATGATCGACCAGAACCTCGTAGCGCTCGGCGCCAGCCGCTGTCGCAAGCTCGGCGTGGACCGCCTGGAGAGGAAGACGAATTCCGGTCGGGCCAAGCAAGCCGAACGAACCGGTTGGGGACGCGATTATGAGACGATCAACGCCCGCAGCAGCAGCCTGTGCCGCGACACCGACCGTGAAAGCCGCGCCGAACAATGCGCCATGTCGGGGGTCCTCGCTTGCAGCGGGCATTCGCGCTCGGGCAGGATTTGCTGCCACACTCTGCCCGTAGGGATTGTGGCGCATACCGATCGTGCATGGTCCAAGCCAGATCGGTTTTTGTGGACTTAGCCGTCGTGCCGTGGCGATGACGGACGGATAGACGCTCAACGTTTCCATCACCGATAGATCGTCGGCCGCATGAACGATGGCTGCGTTGCTGAAGAAGACGAAATCTGCATCGCCGATCGGCGGGTTGCGATTGAATTCCGTGAAGAAGGAAGGCGTCCCGGCTCCGATGGCGGCTGCGATACTGGTTGCCTTGAGCGCGTCGACCAGATCGCTGACCGGTCGTTCGCCCATAGGCACCGAGTTCGACGCCCTTGTCTTGAATTCGCGGCGCGGTGAAATCAGGATGGCGCTCGGATCGACGCCCGACGAACGGATTGCATCGACGACAGTCCTTGCCTCGGCTGTCGGGTCGACTGCATCGAAGATCGCCTCGATCGCCAACCGGGCTCCGATCGAGGCAGCGAGGCCAGATGCCTTTGTCAGCATCTGCACATCATGTTTGCGCGCGCCGTGGAAGCGGACAATGACTTCCTGTGCCGGGCCAAGCTGGGATGCTGCGGCCACGGCTGCGGGCAGATCATCTGGATCGAGAAACAGTGCCATGGACGGCATCCGTCCAGCAGGTCCACCTAGCGTCAGTGTTGCCCTGTCGGCGGCTCGGAGTCGAGACGCCGATGACTTGGCCTCGATGGAGACAACGACCCGCTGGATGTCCTTCGAACCCTTGGCGATAACATAAGGGCGGGGTTTCGACAGCGGGCGGACATATGTCTTGAACGAGGCGTCGGTCCAGTTGCGCTGGTCCTCCATCTCGAAAGCGTCGCCTTCCATGGCGACTGTGCATGTCATTCCAGGCTCCGGCTCGTGGGTCAGCGCGGATATGTCAAAGGCCGGCTGGTCCGGGCTGATCGTCTCCGGGAATGTCGTCTCCTCGATCTCGCCGCCGCTGTGTCGGATGGTCAGCGGTGCGCCTGCAGCTTGCGATGGATGCAGGACGACGAATCCGGTGCGATTGGTCGGGAAGTCGGTGAGGGCAACGCCTTCCGCCTCAAGGATCAGCATGCCGGAGGCTTTGCCGACAATTTTCATCCTGTAGGAAAAGCTCCCCTGTGGACCAACGCAAAGTCCTTCATAGCTGACCTCGAACGCAGCCTCGCCTTCCGAAATCTGAAGGTTTGAAAGCTCGGCCTTGTAGGTTCCCCAGGACGCGTCGCGCGCCAGATAGTTGATCGCGCGCACCGCTTCCACACCGGCGAAGCAGATGGTGCGCAGGTTGCCGTCTTCGAGGATGGCTGACAGCGGTCCCGCGGTGACGATCCGGCGCTCGGCAACGGGCTGGTCCGTGCCGAACAGATCGAAATCGCTGACGCTGCCGGTCAAGTCGATTCCCTAATCTTCGCGTTCTCTTGGACCGCATAGGCGAGAACCGTCTTGCTGATGACAAGGTCGCGCGAGCGTTGGTCGAACTGACGGAAATGCTCCGAGGCGAGGTGCAGGTCGAAGGCAGCGCGATCCGTGTAGATCTCATAGAGGAAGACATGAGTGGCAGTTGCCGGGTCCGCCGGTGTCAGCACGTCGAAGCGAAGGCAATCCGCCTCGAGTTTGACGGAGAGCGCCGCATTCTCAGCAACCAGCCGATGGAATTCCGGAAATGAGCCCTCAAGAAGTTCGAATGCCACGGTGATCGCAAAGGCGGCGCCCGCCCTTCCCTTCCCGCGTCCTGGCGTCTTTTCCCGCCCCGTCGTCATTGCGTCCTCCGGCCCTTTGAGGCGACGCTGGCACTTCCCTCCCACAGCGTCGGAACGATCGCCCGGTGTTCCTCCGCCGCGCGGTATGCGGCGTCAACCAGGGCGTAAGTCCTGAGGTTGTCGCTTCCCGACGTCTCGGCGGGCACGCCACGCTTGAGACAATCGAGAAAATGGCGGCAGGCAACGAACGCGCCCTCTTGCGCGACGTGCCAGCGATCGCTGGTCCACGAGCGCAGCGGTGAGCCAATGCCTTCCTCGGTCGTCGTCCCATTGCTGGTAACCCGCATGCGCGAGCCCGGGAGAACGATGATTGACCCGTTATCGCCCTCGATCTCGACCAGCGTTTCGGGGAACGGATCGGGGTCGCGCCGCGCCTCATATGTGCACTCGACGACGCTGGCGGCGCCGCTGCGATGGCGCAGGAGCATCGTCGCCGTGTCCTCGGCCCGCACCTTGGGATTGCGGCGCTGAGTTTCGCAAGAGATGCGCTCGACCTCGCCCAGGAAGAAGCGTGCGAGGTCGAGCACGTGGATGCCGACATCGGCGATCGCCAAGCGTTCCTCGTCATAGAAATAGGGCTGCGTGCGATAGACATCGAAGCCGGTGCGAAACATTATCCGAGCCCAGCTCGGCGTGCCGATGGCGCCGCTGTCGATGACGCGGCGGACATGCCGCATCGGCGTCTGGAAGCGAAAGTTCTCGTGAACCGCAAGCCAAACGCCTGCCTTGTCGGCCGCCTCGACGATGGCAACGCAGTCTTCCCAGGTCGGAGCGAACGGCTTCTGCACAATAGTGGCGACGCCTTTCGCTATTGCCAGTTCGCAGAGCGCCCTGTGCGTGTCGTGGCGGGTGACGATATCGACCGCATCAAGCCTCTCGACCGCAAGCAAAGCGGCGGCGTCCGTGTAGAACGGGACGTCGAAAGCACGGCCGGCTGCTTCGGCCTTGCCGGCATCGACATCGCAGACGGCGGCAAGCACTGCGCCTTCGTTCGCAAGATCCTTCCACGCATGCAGATGGTTCTGCGCGTAGAAACCACAGCCGATCACTCCAACGCGGATCGCCCCCGACGCCATTTCCTACCCCGCAACGATCGGGGTTCTGAGGATGCCGATGCCCTCGGCTTCGATCTCGACGACATCGCCAGCCTTCATGAAGATCGGCGGCTTCTGGAAGATGCCGACACCGGCCGGCGTTCCCGTCGATACGATGTCGCCGGGTTCGAGCGGAATATATTGCGACAGGAAGGAAATCAGCAGCGGCAACGAAAACAGCCAGTCCGAGGTGCTGCCGTCCTGAAGCGTCTTGCCATTTAGCCGCGTCTTCAGTGCGACATTGTCGGGATGCGGCATCGCGTCAGCCGTCACGATGCAGGGACCGATCGGAGAGAAGCCGGCAAAGTTCTTGCCGATGGTGATCTGATTGTCCTTGAACTGCACATCGCGCGCCGAAATGTCGTTGAGCAGCGTGTAGCCGAAGATCGCCGGCATCACGTCGGCTTCCCTGGCCTTGTGCAGCTTTCGTCCGATGACGGCGGAGAACTCCACCTCGTAATCCATCTGATCGGTCCTGACCGGCTTTTCGACCGGCACGTCGGGGCCGACTACCGAGGTCGGCAGCTTGGTGAAGAAGAACGGCTCGGTCGGCATTTTCGCGTTGGGGTTTTCCTCGGCGTGGCCCTTGTAGTTGATGCCGGAGCACAGAACCTTGCTCGGTCGGATCGGCGCTTCGAGCGTCACCTCGGTCAACGCATAGCGCGGTGCCTTGGCGACGCCACCGCGGATGTGATCCAGCATCTTTTCGCCGCCCAGCACGATCTCCATCACGCTGCCGGCGATGCCGGCCTCTGTCAGGCACGCGACCTGATCGCCGTCGAGCACGCCGGCATGATGGACGTGGCCTCCCTTGCGATGGGAGAAGGTAACGAGCTTCATCTAGTCCTCCGGAATGAATACGGCCTTGTGCAGGGCCATTGGATTTTCTGCGAGTTTCTGGAAGACGTCGGGCGCTTCGCCGAGTGCGAAGGAGCTTGCGATCTTCGGGTAATGGATCTTGCCGGAGGCGAGCAGGGCCAAGGCCTCGGGAAAACAGTCGACCGATGCGCGCGAGCCGAGGATCGTCACTTCCTTGCGGGTGAAGTCCAGGCCGGGGAAGGTGATGCCCTGGCCCTTCTTGACCAGGCCGAGGATGACGATGCGTCCGCCGGCGGCGACGAGATCGATGGTCTGTTCCATCGCCGGCGCGGCTCCCGTCGCTTCCATCACCACCGGCATTCCCTCGCCATTGGTGATTTCGTGCACACGTTCCAGAAGGCCGGCGCCGCCGGCGACCGGTATGGCGCCGAGGTCGGCGGCGGTGGACAGGCGCTCGGCCGAGAGATCGGTGGCGTAGACCTTTGCGCCTGCGGCGCGAGCCACTTCGACGATCGCTAGCCCGATCGGCCCGGCGCCAAGCACCAGCAAGTTATCTTCGGCGGTGACCATGCCGCGGCGACAGCCCTGGACGCCGATGGCCACCGGTTCTGCGAAAGCCGCCTCGAAGTCGGTGAGCGTCTCCGGCACAAGGTTGAGGTTCTGCGCCGGCGCCGTCACGAAATCGGCGAAGCCGCCCTCGCGATGAACGCCGACAATGGTGAGGTTGGCGCAGCAGTTTCGTTTGCCGATCCGGCAGGGATAGCAGTGCCCGCAGCCGATGAATGGGTCGACGACTACACGTGTGCCGATTGCCGGGCCGGTGGTGCCGGCGCCATAGGCTTCGACGACGCCGGCGATCTCGTGACAGCCGATACGGGGATAGGTCACGTAGGGGTTCTTGCCGGTGTAGATGTAGAGATCGCCGGCGCACAGGCCTGCAGCCTTGACCCGCACCAGCACCTCTCCCATTCGTGGCTCCGGCTTCGGCGCTTCGGCCATGCGGATCGAAAGGGGTGCGTCGAAGATCGCCGCGCGCATCGCGTCAGGCCGCCTTGGCCGGCCGCAGGACCTTGCCGTCGCGGTCGAACTCGATCCAGTCGCCGGCACGCAGCAGATAGGGGTCGGCAATCGCTTCGCCGCGCGCCTTGGCTTCGCGATGGTGCCTCATATATTCGGCGACGTCCTTGTCGCCTTCGAGTTTGATGTAGTGGCAGGGCAGCACCGTCTCGAGGCCAAGCCATTGCGTGGCAAGCACACCTTCATACGGACTCATCTCGCCGGTCAACATTTCGCCCGGCATCGGGTTGAGATGCAGGATCTCCTGTGGATTGGCGATGCCGATGCAGCCGACATTCGGCTTGTAGAGCTCGGCCTGCAGCTTGAGGTCGGAGAAGATGGCGGTGTCGCCGTAGTGGTAGAAGCGCAGATTGTCGTCGGCATAGACAATGAAGGCCATTGGCACGCCGGAGATAAAGGAGTTGTCCTTCAGCCTGATCTGCGACCAGTGATGGCATTCAAGCGGCTGGATCTCGATGCCGGCCACCTTGACCCGGATGCCCCAGGTGGTGGCACGGATCTGGTTGGCCGGAATGCCACGGTCCATCAGCCAGGCCTTCACCTCACCTCCGCAGACGACCGGACAGCCATATTTGGCGGCGATCTTGTCGGTATCGCCAAGATGGTCGAAGGCGGCATGACTGACGATGACGAGATCGACACGATCGAATTCTGTCGATTTTGTTGCCGCGCCCGGATTCTGGTCCAGGAAGGGATCGCACAAGATGCGCAATCCATCGCGCGTCAGGATTTCGTAAGCAGCAACGCCGTGAAAACGCATGCGGGTGGTGGGGAAAGCCATGGTCAATGCGCCTTCTTTCTATCAATGAGCAAGGGCAGGCTTGCAAAACCGCGCCGATCGCCTCTGGTCTTCCAGCGTGGCGCGACCGCTGGATCAAGGGCAAGGCCAATTCCGGCCTCGATCAGAGCCTCCAGCGTCACTGCGAATTCCATGCGGGCGACGCCGGCGCCAGCGCAGAGATGTGGCCCTGCGCCAAAGGTGAGATGCCTGTTGGGCTTTCGATCCAGGTGCAATTCGCCTGGCGCCTCGAATACGCTCGGATCGCGGTTGGCTGAGCCGAAGCCCAGGGCGACGATGTCGCCGGCCCGCATCCGGCGTTCATGCACGGACAGATCACGCGCGGCGTTGCGGCCGAAAATCTGGATCGGCGAGGAAAAACGCAGGAATTCCTCGACTGCCGTCGGTACGAGTGCCGGCTCGGCGGCAAGCCGCGCCAGATCGGCCGGGTGTTCGGCGAGCCAGTGCAGCATGACCGAGAGGCCGTCGGCGGTGGTCTCGAAACCGGCGCCGAAAACCACCGTCATGAAGGATCGTATCTGGCCATCGTCGAGACTTTCGCCATCGATCTCGGCGGCCATCAGCATGCTGATGAAGTCGCCCGTCGGAGCCGCCCGGCGCGCCGCTATCAGCCCGTCGATATAGGCAACGAGATCGCGGCTCGCAGCCGCGCCGGCGACGGGATCGCTGACGTCGAACATTTTGGTGATCCAGCCGACCCAATTTTCGGAATCAGCCAGCGGCACGTCGGTGAAGGCGGCAAGCGAAGCGATCGCGACCGGCACGCAGAATTCGGCCACGGCATCGGCGCTTTCTTTCTCCGCCATGCGTTCGAGGATCGAGGCAGCGAGCCTTCCGATACGCGGCGTGATTTCCGCGACCCGTTCCGGCGTGAACACCGGATTGACGAGGGCGCGGTACCGAGAATGACGCGGCGGATCGATCTCGATCGGCAGCATCGGTTCGGTGCGCGGGGTGATGACCGGAATAGCGGTAACGCCTGCGACGCTCGACGTATAGTCGCGCCAGTTGATGGCGCCGGCCCGCACATCCTCGTAGCGAGTCATCAGCCAGAAGCCGCCATGCTTGTTGGAGCGGGCGATCGGACACTCCAGGCGCAACCGGTCATATGCGGTGAACGGATCGCGCACGAACGCCGGATCGTGGATATCCACATCCTCCGGGATCTGCGGTTCGCTCATTGCTGCGGTGTTCGACATGGTTTCGGTCTTGCCAGATGACGTTTGAATTGGCCGTCCAGCGGCGGGGAGATAACGCCGCCGGACGCTGCTTGAGCCTTGACCCAAGACTCCGCGATGTCGGCATTCAGCCTACTTCACATTCAGAGCGGTCAGCACCTTGTCGACATTGTCCTTGGTGATCAGGATCACGCCCGTATCGAGCGAGTCCGGGATCGGACGGCCGCCGTCTTTCGACGAGAGGCCGGCCGACTTCAACGTGTTGGTGTTGTAGTCGTGCAGCAGCTTGACCGCGTAGTAGATGAAGAGCTCGCGATTCTGCACGACGATGCCGTCGACCCAGCCTTCCTTTGCCGATTTGAAGAAGTCCGGCGTCTGCTCCATTGCGGTCACCTTGATGTCGCCGGGATTCTTGCCGGCTTCACGCAGCGCCGTGACGATGCCGGCACCAGATTCGGAATCAAAACCGGCGAGGCCGGCGATGTCTGGATGGGCTGCCAGGATCGCCGCCGTGACTTGCGCCGCCTTCTGCGCGTCGCCACCGTCATCCTCATTGGCGACGATGGTGTATTTGCCGCCGCCATTGGCTTCGACATAGGCTTTGAAGCCCGCCACCGCTTCGCGCATGTTGCCGGCGTTGATGATCGACATCGACGCAACCTTGCCACCCTTCGGCAGCATTTCCATCAGCTTCTTGGCCTGGGCGACACCGACCTGCGTCCAGTTCGTGCCGATATAGGCGAGACGGCCGGAGTCCGGCAGATCGCCGTCATCGACGACCGTCGGCACGCCTTGCTCCATGCATTTCTTGACCGATTCGGTCAGCGACGGATCCCAGCCGCCGACGACGGAGACGCCGCTCGGCTTCTGCGCGCAGACCTGGTCGACGGCGGAGATGAAGCCCGGCACGTCGAAATCGGTCGGCCCGGCGACGATCACCTTGACGCCGAGCTCTTCGGCGATCCGCTTCATTCCGACATAGTCATACTGCACGAACAGCGGCAGGTTGGCCTTGTTGGAGATCCAGTAGTAGGTCTCCTTCGCGTCGGCCGGCCCGAAGGATGATTCCTGTGCGCTGGCCGGAAAGGTGTAGAGCAATGCGGTGGCAGCAAGCGCTGCGCCGGAAAGTATCGTTCTCACTATCGATTTCATGCCCGTTTCCTCCTGATGTTTTTGTATTTTCAGTTCCTGTATGTCATCCGGTTGTCCGAATGCCTCCTCCCGTCCTCGCCTGAAATCAGGCGCGGCTGCTGGTCTTGAAACGATCGAGCGAGACTGCGAACAGCAGGACCAGACCGACCACCAGCCCCTGCCAGAACACGCCGATCGCATTGATGATCATGGCGTTCTCGATCAATGCGATGAAAAGCACGCCGAGAATGCCGCCGAGGATCGTGCCTTCGCCGCCCTTCAGGCTCGCGCCTCCGAGCACGGTGGCGGTGATGACCTTGAGTTCGATGCCGACGCCGGCGTTGACGACCGCACTGTTGAGCCGCGCCGCGCCCAGCACGCCGGCAAGACCCGCCAGCGCACCCATGATGACGAAGCCGATCAGGATGAGCCGGTCGACGCGAATGCCCGAAAGCTGGGCTGCGCGAGGATTGCCGCCGATGAAATAGAACTGGCGGAAGAAGCGCGTCCGCGCCACCAGCCAGCCGCCGACAAGCACGAGCACCAGCATCGCCCAGAACGGCGACTGGATCCTGAGCAGCGGATCGGCGGCGCGGCCATATTCGGCGAAGGCATCGGTGATCGGGGTGACGCCAGTGCCGGCGGTGACGTAGGTCAGGCTGCGATAGATGGTGAGTGTGCCAAGGGTTGCGATCAGCGCGTTGATGCCGATGCGGGTGACGATCAAACCGTTGACCAGACCGCACAGTGCGCCCACCAGGATGCCGACCAGAACAGCAACCTCCGCCGGCCAGCCCCACCATCCGGCGACGACCGCGGCCCAGACGCCCGAGAAAGCCAAGGTCGAGCCGACGGAAAGGTCGAAGGTCCCGCCGATCATCAATAGCATCATGCCGCAGACAAGAATGCCGACCGGTGCGAGATTGAGCAGCACGGCCCTCATGTTGGAGGCGGTGGGGAAATTGTTCGGATAGACGATGCTCATCGCCAGCGCGAGCGCGATGACGAGCACAAACAGCGTCAATTCCCTGGAATCGGCGAGGCGCCGCACGATACGCACGAAAAGGTTTTCGCGCCGGTGCTCGGCATTCTCGGCCATCGGTTGCGTGATCTGCATCGTCATGCCTCTGCCATTCCTGGTTCCTTGCGGACTTCAGCAACCGAAGCCGTGTATCTGGTAGCCAGCCGCAGCACCTGTTCCTCGCTTGCCCCGTCGCCTGGCAATTCGCCAACCGTCCTGCCTTCCGCCATCACGACGATGCGGTCGGCAAGCGCCAGCACCTCCGGCAGGTCCGAGGACACAACGAGCAGCGCAACGCCCTTGTCGGCGAGCGCTCGCAGAAGCCGGTAAATTTCCGATCGTGCCCCGACGTCGACGCCGCGTGTCGGCTCGTCGACGATCAGCAGGCGCGGCTCCATCGCCAGCCATTTGGCCAGAAGCACTTTCTGCTGATTGCCGCCGGAGAGATTGCCGACGATCTGGCGCACGCTCGGCGTCGCTATGCGCAGCTCGTTGACAAAATTCTTGGCCAGCGCCTCGGCCTTGCGGTTGGAGAAATTGGCGCCCGAGGAAACCTTGGAAAGAACCGTCGCGGCAACATTGTTGACGATGTCCATGCCGAGGAACAGACCCGCCGCCTTGCGGTCTTCCGGAACCATGCCGATGCCGGCGTGCTTGCCATCCCACGGACCTCTCGGATCTATCGGCTTGCCGCCAATCCGGATCGAGCCGCCACGCCGTCGGCGTGCGCCAAAGATCGCCTCGCAGAATTCGCTGCGGCCAGACCCGATAAGCCCCGCAAGGCAGACGATCTCGCCAGAGCGCACGGAGATCGATGCCGAGCGCACCAGAGGCGGCGCGTCGACGCTTTCGGCCTCGAGTACGATGTCGCCGATCTTGCGCCCTGCCGCCGCACGCGAAAAATGCACGTCGCGTCCGACCATCAGACGGATCAGTTCGTCGGTCGACGTCTCGCTGACCCTGCGTGTTCCGGCAAGCTTGCCGTCCTTGAGCACGGTCACCGAATGGCAAAGCGCGAAAATCTCGGCAAGGCGGTGCGAAACGTAGATCACCGAAACGCCATTGCTCGCCAGCCGGCGCACCACGTCGAACAGTTTCTCGGTTTCGGTAAGGGTCAATGCCGCGGTCGGCTCGTCGAGGATCAAAATCCTGAGGTCTCGCGACAGCGCCTTGGCAATCTCGACGATCTGGGATTGCGCCGGCGAAAGGGTAGACACCTTCAGTGCCGGATCGATGGCGACGCCAAGCTGCGCGATAAGCACCCTTGCACGATCGCGCATAGTGCGAACATCGACCTGGCCCAGCCATTGCGTAGGCTGCCGGCCGGCGAAGATGTTCTCTGCAACAGAAAGCTGCGGAACGAGCGAGCCTTCCTGATGCACGATCCCGATGCCGAGATCGCCCGCTGCTTTCTCGTCGAGGTCAGCGAT
Organism: Mesorhizobium newzealandense; assembly: GCF_042682145.1. Classification (NCBI taxonomy): domain Bacteria; kingdom Pseudomonadati; phylum Pseudomonadota; class Alphaproteobacteria; order Hyphomicrobiales; family Phyllobacteriaceae; genus Mesorhizobium; species Mesorhizobium newzealandense. The sequence goes on from NZ_JBHUGZ010000001.1 coordinate 722,926, forward strand.
TTCGGCGCCATCGACCAGGATGGTGCCCTGATTTCGCGAATAGACGCCGGCGACGATCTTGCCGAGGGTGGATTTGCCGGCGCCGTTTTCGCCGAGCAATGCACGGATCTCACCGCCCTCGACGCTCATCGATACGTCGTCCAGCGCCCGCACACCGGGGAAGAACTTGGAAAGGCCTTTGATTTCGAGCCGCGGCGCCATGGCCCTATTGGGCCTTAACCTGGAGGTAGTGGGCCTGCTTGGCCTGGATCATCCAGACCATCGTTTCGTTGACAGGCGTGGCCACACCGGTCCGCTTGCCTGCATCGACAATGGCACCGTTGATGACCTCAATTTCAGTCTGCCGTTTGGCTTCGACATCCTGCAGCATCGAAGCCTTGCCGCCGATCGCCTTCTCCAGCAGGCCGGTGATCGCAGCCCAGCGTTCGTCATAGTCGAGCGCGATGCCCTGGGCGTTTGCGACGGCCACGACCTCTTTAAGAATAGCGGCCATCAGGAGTTTGGTGCCATCGAAGGCGACGAGTTCGTGCGACATCAAATGCAACAGCCCGGCGACCGGCAGTGTGCAGGCATTCAGCGCCAGTTTCTTCCAGACCTCGTCCAGGATCCTGTCGGATTGTGTCGTCTCGATCTGCGCCGCACGGAAAGTCTCGATCACCCTGCCGAGCCGTTCAGTTGGTTTGCCGGTCAGCTCGCCGATATAGGTCATGCCGGAGCCGGGATGCTTGACGCGGCCCGGCGCCAGCAACGTGCCGCCATGGTAGGTCAGGCCAACCAGCACGCGGTCTTCGCCGACGATCGACGCAATGCGTGGTGCATTGCCCCAGCCATTCTGCAGGCTGAGCACGGCTGTATCCCTGGCGATCATCGGTGCTGCAGCCCGGACGGCTGCGTCGGTGTGATAGCATTTGACGAAATTGATGATGAGATCGACCGGCCCGACGCTTGCCGGATTGTCACTTGCAGGCACCTTTATCACCGGCTGCGAGCCATCCCTCTCCTCGATGGTCAGCCCGTTGTCGTTGATCGCCGTCACGGCCGCCTTGGAGACGTCGATCAGCGTGACGTCATTGCCGGCGCGGGCCAGATATCCACCGAATATCCCGCCCATAGCTCCGCCGCCGCCCAGAATGGCGATTTTCATGCTCTTCCTCCCTTGGCGATCGCAATCGCCGCCTCAAAAGCAAGTTGATGTGCAGGGGGCGGAGCTGCCTTGAGGGCGCCCAAACCGGTGCTAGCCGATGCTCATGGAGCCCGGCCTTGTCTTCCCGCTTTTTTTCAATCTTGTGTTTTCAGCATTGCAAGCTGTTGCATGGTTGTCAAGCATGATGGTATGAAAGGTCTATGGTCGACCCTCTTGTCATAGAACGAAAGAAACTCTTCGAGCATGTGGCAACACATCTCGAGGGACAAATCCTCTCCGGCAAACTCAAGCCGGGAGACCAGTTGCCGCCCGAGCGTGACCTGCAGTCGCGCTTCGGCGTCGGCCGCCCGGCCATTCGTGAAGCACTGATCTCGCTGCAGAAGGCCGGCCTCGTCGAACTCACCAATGGTGCTCGCGCCAAAGTCTTGATGCCGACCGCCAGCCATATTTTCACCGGCATGGCACCTGCGGTCAGGCAGATGCTGTCGACGGAATTGGGACAGCGTTCCTTTCAGGGCGCGCGCAGTTTCTTCGAGGTTGGCCTCGCCCGGGAAGCCGCGCGGACGGCGACGTCAGAAGATCTGGCCTCGTTGCGTGAGGCGCTCGAAGCCAATCGGCTGGCGATCGGCGACCGTGACCGTTTCACCAGCACCGACATCGCCTTTCACTTCGAACTCGCCCGTATTGCCCGCAACCTCGTCTTCGTCGCCCTGCACGACCAGATTTCCGAATGGCTCAAGGAACAGCGCATTGTGACGCTGGCCGCCGACGGTCAGGAGCAGACGGCGTATGAGGCGCATCGCGCCATTTACGATGGGATCGTCGCGCGCGATCCCGATCGTGCCGAACAGGCGATGCGCGAGCATCTGGATCAGCTGACGACGATGTTCTGGCGCCAGCGGGCAAGCGACCACGACGAATGAAGATCGGCGTCATCGGCGACGATTTCACCGGTTCCGGTGACATCGCCAACACGCTCGCCAAGGCCGGCGCTCGGACTGTTCAGTATGTCGGCACACCGAGCGGACACCTTGCGGACGAGATCGACGCCGCGGTCATTGCATTGAAGACGCGTTCGGTTGAGGCCGGCGATGCGGTAGCGCAGTCGCTCGCGGCCTGCCGCTGGCTGGTTGCCAACGGCGCCGAGCAGATCGTCTTCAAATATTGCTCGACCTTCGATTCCACACCGCAAGGAAACATAGGACCGGTCGCGCAGGCCCTGCTGGAGGAACTGGACGCGCCGCTGGCACTGGTTTGCCCTGCCTTTCCCGCCAACCGCCGCACGGTCTACAACGGCCACCTCTTCGTCGGCGACCGCCTGCTCAGCGAGTCCGGCATGGAAAACCATCCGCTGACGCCGATGACCGACCCCGATATCAGGCGATGGCTGTCGCGCCAGACGCAACTCAAGGTCGGCCATCTTCCGCTGGAAAGTTTGCGTTCGGGCGGTGCTGAAGCCGTCTTCAATCTTGCAAAACGCAATGGCGAAAAACTTATCGTCGCCGACGCGATCACAGACGACGATCTCATCGCGCTGGGCAAGATAGCCAAGACCCATCGACTGATCACCGGCGGCTCGGGTATCGCCATGGGCCTGCCCAGCAATTTCGGTATCCACCCGGTGATCGGCGATCGGCAGCGGTTCGCGGGGAACAACAGGCCTGGATTCATCCTCTCCGGCAGCTGCTCTTCTGCGACACGCCGGCAGATTGCCGCCTATCGGAACGGGCATCCTTCGATGCAACTCGATGCCGCCGATGTGCTCGATCCGGACGCTGCCATCGCAAGCGGACTCGATTTTCTGGTCAGCCACAAGGACGCCGGCCCGCTGGTCTATTCGACTGCGGAGCCTTCCGAAGTGTCCGCGGCACAGACCCGACATGGCCGCGAACGGTTGGCAGGATTGTTCGAGACGATTTTCGCCGAGCTCGCCGCCAAGGCGGTGGCTGCCGGCTTTCGGCGGCTCGTGGTTGCGGGTGGCGAAACCTCCGGCGCGGTCGCCTCTGCTTTCGGCGCGTCGGCGCTTGAAGTCGGTCCGGAGATCGACACCGGCGTGCCGGTGCTCATCCTCGACGGCGAGCCGCGGCTGGCCTTGGCGCTGAAATCGGGCAATTTCGGCGCCGACGATTTTTTCGAACGCGCGCTCGATATGCTGAAAGGTGGCGCCCCATGACGCTTGAAGAACAGCAGCTTCGCGACGAGTTTTGCCGCTGGGGCGAGTCCCTGTTCATGCGCGGCTACACCGCCGGCTCGTCCGGCAACCTGTCGGCTCGGCTTGCCGATGGTTTCCTTGTCACGCCGACCAATTCCTGCCTGGGTTATCTCGAACCCAGCAGACTGTCGAAGCTGGACACCCAAGGCGTGGCCGTGTCCGGTGATGCCCCGACCAAGGAGATACCCCTCCACATGGCGTTCTATGAAGCGCGGCCCCAGGCGGCAGGTGTCGTGCATCTTCACTCGACCTATGCCACGGCATTGTCCTGCCTTGAAGACACAGACCCCGACGACGCCATCCCGCCGATCACGCCTTATGTGGTGATGCGCGTCGGTCGCGTGCCTCTGCTGCCCTATACTCATCCGGGGTCGGCCGACGTCAGGCCGCTGGTGCTTGCCAAGGCGCATGATCATGCGGCCGTCCTTCTGGCCAATCACGGTCCGGTGGTTTCCGGACGCAGTTTCCGCGACGCTGTCTTTGCCGCGGAGGAACTGGAGGAAACGGCGAAGCTGGCGCTTCTGACCAAACATCTGCCCGTCAGGCGACTGGATGGGCGGATAGTCGCCGAATTGGAGCAACGTCGACAAAAGTGAATGTCAACGTTGGCCCTTGCGCATCGCCGTCATTCGGGTTGGCGCTGGCCGCCCAACCTTCATCATGCTGACAACGGCCCCCGGGCGGACGTGGCGCCTTACCGCAAAAACAGGCAAGTAGTTGTGCTCCAGCCAGCGGACTGGAATTCATCTGACAAAGCCCGAGGCCGCCCCGTGCCGGCAGGATCGCATGGAGCGGAAACAGTTCGTGCCGGTTCCGATTAGGCGCTAGGTTACCACGGGCGTGCCAGCTAGATCATTGACGGAAGCCAATGCCGATTTTCTCAGTCAAGCACACGACGTTGTATCGCTATAGCCAACGGGTGAGGTTTGGCGAGCACCGGCTTATGTTCAGGCCGCGCGACAGTTTCGATCAGCGGCTTCTGGACCACACTTTGTCCGTTGATCCTGAGCCGACGGAGGTTCGCTGGATCCACGACGTCTTTGGAAACTGCGTTGCCGTGATCGATTTCAAGGGTTCGGCCAATGAACTCCATTTCGCGACGGACATTCGGCTCGATCATACGCCGCAGCATGCGCCTGATTTCCGTATCGATGAGGCCGCGCTGAATTATCCATTCTCTTACGATCCCGACGAGGCGGCCGACCTCGCGCAAACCATGGAGCGCCATCATCTCGATGACGGCGACGAGGTCGGCAAATGGGCGCGACAGTTCGTCAGTGCCGCAGGGCATACCGAGACCGGAAAACTGTTGATGACGCTCTGCTACGCCATCCACGAGAGCTTCGTGTATTCCCGCCGGTTCGAAACCGGAACGCAGCCGCCACTCATCACGTTGCATCTGCGCAAAGGCACATGCCGGGACTTTGCGCTTTTCATGATGGAGGCGGTTCGCTCGCTCGGCTTCGCGGCCCGCTTCGTGACCGGTTATGTCTATGTGCCGAGCCGCGATAGTGATGCCGTCCGCGGCGGAGGTTCAACGCATGCCTGGTGCCAGGTCTACTTGCCCGGGGCCGGTTGGATCGAGTTCGATCCAACCAATGGCATTGTCGGCAACCGGGATTTGATCAGGGTGGCTGTGGCCAGGCATCCTCAACAAGCCATCCCACTTTCCGGAAGCTACTCTGGCAGCGCCGCGAGTTTTCTGGGTATGAGCGTTGAGGTGAAGGTGACGAGGAAACCGTCGCCAACAAAAATTAGCTCCCTCTGATGTTCGCCGGAACTGTTTGGGCAATCCGGAGTTTGCCCGGTTCCTGAATCAGCGCATTGGAGTATCGATGAGGATCCGCGCAGGTTTCAACCTTATCTACGAATGTCCGCAGCCGACACCAATGCTGCTGGTCCTTGACGTCCATCCGTCACGACGCGTCGATCTGCTGACGGATCAGATCATAGGCTTTGATCGCCCGATCGAAGCCCGCGACTACATTGACGCTTTCGGCAACGCATGCACGAGAATAGAAGCGCCCGCAGGGCTGACGACGATATCTACGAGCTTCGAAATTTACGACACTGGCAAGTCCGATGTCGTCGTGCCAGACGCCGTTCAGCACGATATCAAGGAACTCCCCGACGGGGTGCTCAGGTTTCTGCTCGGTAGCCGCTATTGCGATACCGATCGGCTTGGCGACTTCGCCTGGGCGAAGTTCGGCGATACCACGCCCGGATGGGCGCGGGTTCAGGCGATCTGCAATTTCGTGCACGATCACATCGCTTTCAGCTACCAGGCCGCGGACCCGCTGCGGACCGCCCATGGCGCTCTCACCGATCGAACCGGCGTCTGTCGCGATTTTGCACATCTGGCAATCTCGCTGTGCCGCTGCATGAATATCCCTACGCGCTATTGCACCGGCTATCTCGGTGACATTGGCGTGCCACGGGCGCCGGATCCCATGGATTTCAGCGCGTGGTTTCAAGCATATCTAAGCGGTCACTGGTTCACATTTGATCCTCGGCATAACCGTCCTCGCATAGGCAGGATCCTGATGGCGACGGGTTGCGACGCGACCGACGTTGCTTTCTCAACCAGTTTCGGCTCATCGAGACTAGCGAGCTTCGAAGTTGTCACGGAAGAAGTCCAAACGGACCAATTGTCGGGGGATCCTTTCGGAAATCCCGAGGCTTCACCTTGATCTGATCGATGAGACCAGAAGGGTCGACGTTGCGCGGCTTCGGCCACTTGGCAAGCCGCCGGGCTGGCATTAGGGCGGAATTGCCAATAGGAAACAAGGAGCTTCAGGCCCGCTTGTAGCCGGCGGTGACCTGGTCTTTATGAGCAGCGAAGGCTGCCAGGACCTCGGCCTTCTCGGGCTTTGGAACCTTGAAGTGGTCCAGGGTCCGCCCGAGTTCCGCTGCGACCTCATCGAATTCTGCCGGAGAGATCCGCAGGTCCCGATGGGCCTCCTCAAGGCCGAGCGGCGTCGTGCCGGGCTTGGTGGCCACGAATTTGAAGGGCCCACCCGAAACGTCGCAGACCCAAAGCGTCCGCATGAATTTGAGGCCAGGCAGCCTTCCAAGGTTCTTGGTGTGCCATTTCCGCAACTGCGGGTTCTTGGACTTCTGGCCGACGACGGGGTTCTTCACCACCGCGTCGCTGAAATGATCCACCACCGCTGCGATGGCGAATACGCCCCCCAGCCGCTCGTATAGACTTTTCTCAGGTGTAGTTTGGTTGGCCTGCGCGTGCGCGTTGTCCGTCGCCAATACAGCCGTCGATGCGGCGGTCACCGCCAGCCCTGCAACGACGCTTCGTCTTGTGAAAGTGGTTGAAACAGCCGTTTTCATTTCTGATTTCCTTCGAGTTGAGCCAAAGCAAGCCGCAGCCTGTCTGGCGGCTTCAACGAAACGATTGTCGGACATATCCACTTTGCCCAAACCCGGCATCGTCTGAGGAATTAACGCGCCCCCCGTTCGAATTATTCCGATTGACCGCATTCCCACCGTCAAATGCGATAGCGGGGCTAAAACGCGCCGGCGAGTGACAACACGCGTCGCGCAACCGTATCGGGATTCACGGCAAGCCCAGCGGCCCAGCGCGAAGCTGCGTTACGCGCGCTGTTCGATCAGGCGGATCACCTCGTCGATGTCCCGTGGCTCGATGTCGAGTTCCTTCAGGCCCGGCACGCCGATTGCTGCCACATTGTCGTGACGCATAAGATCGACCTGGTTGCGCGTTATGGGCGCGGCCGGAAGGAGTTCCGCGACGCTAGCCAAGGCCTTCCACACCGCAAACGGCACCGGCATCAGCTTGACGTTAGTATGGAGCTGTCGGGCGATCTCCCAAAGCAATTCCTTATAGGTGTAAATGCGCGGGCCACCGAATTCGAATATGGAGGAACCCTTGGGGTTTCGCCCGTCGATCAGCCCGCTCACTGCTTCTGCGACGTCTTCCACGTAGACCGGTTGAAGCCGCGTGCCACCATCGCCGAACACCGGATAGACCGGCAGGAGGCGTATCAGGCTCACAATAGTCGTGAGGAAAGCGTCGTCAGGTCCTGTCATGACGGCGGGACGCACAATGAAAGCGCCGGGAAATGCGCTCTTCACAGCTACTTCTCCGCGCCCACGTGCCCCGATGTAATTCGAAGGCGATTTAGGATCGGAGCCGATCCCCGAAATATGGATAAACCGGTCGACCTTGCCATGGCGCGCTGCGGCGGCGAGATCCGCCGCGGCTTTCACGTGCACGCGTTCGAATGTCTGGACTCCCTGCTCGACATAAAGACTGACAGCATTCACGATCGCCTCTGATCCGGCAATGGCCGAGCCGATCGAGGACGCATCCAATATATCCGCCTCGACTGCTTCGGGCATCCTTCCAGTCGATGAAAAGATCGGGCCCACGCGAGCCGAGTGGCGGGATGCGGCGCGGACCGTGAAGCCCCCTTCTAGGAGCCGCTTCACAATCCTGCGCCCGAGAAAGCCTGTTCCGCCGAACACAGTGACGATCCGTTTCGTGTTGAGATCGTCAGAATCCATTGCCTCGCCATTCCTTGTCTTGGCATGCCTGCCGAACGCCTGCCGCGAGGTTTACGGCCGGCGAAGACCCAGCATAAGGGTGGTCAACGTTGCGCTCGCGCACGCCACCGCTATCAGCGCGACAACGCCGGCAGAGCTGGACGTTTTCTTTGCGCGAAATGGGACGTCTCTTGCGGGCAAAGTACTGTGAACCAGCGCGTCCAGATCCGACCTGCTGCCATGACGAACGGAATAGGCGCGAGTGAATTCGGCACCGAGAAGAAAAATTTCCGATGAGTAGTAAACCCAGAGCAGTATGACGAGCAGTCCACCGGCAGCACCATATGAGGACGCAATCGCACTGGTGCCGAGATACCAGCCAATGAGTGATTTTCCGAGCGTGAACAGGGCAGCGGTCACAACAGCACCAATCCCTACATCCCGCCATTCGAGCCTTCGATCGGGCAAAACTTTGTAAATGGCAGCGAACAACAAAGAGATGAGGGCAAACGAAACGACGGCGTTGATCATGCTGAGGATGATCGTTCCGAGCGGCAGATAGGCGTTGATGAAATTACCCAGTGCCGAAATCGCAGCACTTGCTATGAGAGAGACCAGCAACAGGAATCCGAGCGAAGCCACCAGCCCCAGACTGGCGGCACGTGCCCGCATCAGACGCGACAAGGAACTGCCCTGCGGTTCGACCTTCCAAATCATGTTCAGCGACTGCTGCATTTCGCCAAAGACGCCAGACGCGGCCACCAACAAGGTGACTAGCCCAATCACGGCGGCCCAGGTTCCATATAGCTTGCTCGATGCGCTCTCGAGAGCAGTCTGAAGGAGATCGGCGCTTTCTGGTCCCATCAGCCCGGAGATCTGGGCAGACAAAGCCAATTGTGCGGCATCATGCCCGAAAACGAGACCTGCGATCGCAACCACAATCAGCAAAATCGGCGCCAGCGACGTGGCGGCATAAAAAGCCATCGCAGCACCATGACTAAGAGCATCGTCGTTGACAAAGCCGACTAGGCTTTCTCGCACCAAGTCCCATACATTTGTGATCGAGGGTCGCACTTCGAGTCCGTAGGCAGTGAGTGGCAATGGCGTCCACTAGCAATGCGCCAGAACTTCCGATGTTCCGATTGGGGGCCACGTCCAAGTCACGGGCTCAAACCCCTTTAAGGCTAGCGCCGGCAGTGAGCCTACTGGATCCCACGACAGTCCTGTCGCGAAATCTGGGCCGGAACAAACCACTCCAACCGCCGCTTCGTCGGTTTTTGGCCCATGACAAAGGTTGTCCTGCAAGGTTCCCACATCATGCCGGAGCAACACCTCTGGCGAGCTTTCAGTGCCAAGGCCTTCCCGATTAACCCACTAGCAACGATGCCAAGGGCCTAGTCGACCGAATGCCAAGCCATATCAGGGGGCAGACTGTTTTGAAGAACCATGTCGACATTCGGCATATCGTTGCCACGCACCTTGGCTTCCGCGTCTGCCCTTGAATAGCCGAGGTCGATCCACCGATTAGCAGCCGTTCTTCCAGCTCGGCGCGCTGCGCGTCGAGGAATAAGGTCACATCGAACTGGCGGGGCAGGCTACGCATCTATCAAAAGCGCCAGCGGGTAAGCCACCAAGCCGCAATTCTGGTAGCTGCTATGCAGCTGGCTACAATTGCGAATAGACCAGAATAGCTCGTTGAACGTCCCTCAAAAACCCCGGCCTCGCCCAGGGTTTTCGCTTCAAGGGAATGAGACGGTCCTCCCCGCCGGTCCACTCGCCGGCCGGGCTTCGATCGCCCCCGCATGGACAGTGGCGGTCAGGCCATCTTTGCCATTATCTTGGCCATATCTGCCGCGTCGAACGCTCTCAATGTCTGAGTTCTGATGTTGCCTAGCGATGCTATTGATAAGGCTAGTGCGGTCGCAGCAATGTCGTCGTCGGCTTCGGCAATCGCCACAACATCATATTGACCAAGCGTCCACAACAGGGTGTGAACCTTGATACCGCTTTTGCTGGCCGCCGCCTTGAAGGCCTCAGCACGTTTCTGAGTATCCTTTATGCTCTTGATACCTTGATCTGTGAAACTCGACAGCAATACGTAGTAAGCCATTGGTTCCTCCCACAATGGGAGCGGGCGGGCACTCACGGCGCGTCCGCCGTCTCCCGGAACTACGATACCACGAGTCAGGTGCGTGAACCACTTGCGGCAAGGAGGGCATCGAGCGCCGTTGTCGTTTCAAATCAAACAAGACCAAAGTGGAGTTCGTCGAGATTCCCCGAGAAGGCTATTTCCGTGGCCACGATCTTGATGTGCGAACTCTAAGCCGTCGGCGTGTGCCAGGCCGGCCATCGGGTTCATCGCCGTCAGCCTGGCCCACCAACGGAAAATAGCTGCAAGCTCCCTGCAAGCCCGGCAATTTCCGTGTCACCGCGCTCTTCAAACATCAGGCCGGAGCCAACCACGAGATCACGAACCGTCCGCGAGGCAATGATCTCGCCTGGGCGCGCATGATCGAGCAGCCGCGATGACAACTCGATCGCGACACCGGTGAAATCATCACCGCGCACTTCACATTCGCCGGTATGGACTGCCGAGCGGACCTCAAGACCGGATTGTCTTAGGCGTTGACGGATCGCGATCGCGCACTGGATCGACCGGGTCGGCCGTTGGAAAACGGCGAGAAATCCGCTCGCGGAGCGCTTGATTTGTCGTCCTTCGGCAATGAGCAGTTCGCGGCGGATCGCTTCGGCGTGTCGATCAGTCAGATCTGCGCCGGCATCAGAAGGCGGGCCGCCTATCTCCAGGGACAGCACCGACACCAGAACCCCTTCGCCCGGCGCTGCCGGCAAGGCACCGGTGACGAATGCCTGGATCTCATCGACGAGGCGATCGGAATTCTCGCCCCAGATCACGTGATCCCGACCGGCAAGCTCAGTATATCTGGCGCCTTCAATATGCGTTGCCAGGTAGCGTCCTTCTTCCCGCTTTACCCAGCGGTCGCCCGTCGCCTGCACGATCAGTGTTGGAACATGGATGGCAGGCAGAATGTCGCGAACATCGATTTCGGTGCCCCAGCGCCAGAGCGAGATCGCGTCGGCGGGCGAGGCTGAATTCCTGAGGTAGGCGGCGAACCATTCTCTCTCAAAACTGTCGCTCATTAGACTAGGCGCCGCGTTGCTCATGTCCGTCGGCTCTCCCCACTCCCTCTCGACAACGGCCAGATCTTCTTCCACCTGGTCGCTTGTTTTCGCCCAGGGGTAATCCTTCGACCATCTGCCGCTGGCATAGGCTCCGTTGAGAACGAGTGCCGCCGTGCGCTCGGGATACGTCGCCGCGAACAGCATGCACATGGGGCCGCCCTCGGAACTGCCGAACAGGACCGTGCGTTTCGAGCCGACCGCATCCAGCACCGCCCGCACGTCTTCCATCCGCTCTTCCATCGTCGGCAGACCGACATTGCGGTCTGACAGCCCCGTGCCGCGCTTGTCCATGCGGATCAGGCGGCAGAAGCTGCCTAGGCGCTGGAGCACGTGCGCCAGCCGCGGTGACGACCAGGCAAGGTCGAGGTTGGAGACCCATCCAGGCACATATATCAGGTCGATCGGCCCGTCGCCGGTCACCTGATAAGCGATGTTGATCCCTGCCGATTTGACGTAGTGCGTTGAGGGCCTGACGGACTGACCTGAGAAATCCGGACGCTCATCGGCTTGGGATCGCGTCTGTGGCGCAGTTGAACCGCTGGGTAATGGAACAGCCGCATCCGACGTCATGCGGCGCGCCCGAAGGTCGTCATACAGCTTCCGGGTTTCGGGCTCGGGTCGCAAGTCGAGCTGCCGCTGCAGGGCATCGCGGCAGCGCTCATATTGTTTCAGGGCCAAGTTGACGTGGCCCTGGGCTACATAGGCCCGCATCAGGGCGCGGTGGATGTCTTCCCGTAGCGGTTCTAAAGCCAACAGGCGCGTCGCTGCCCGAACCCATGATGCAAGATCGCTTGTCGCGGAATGGTGGGCGACCAGCTTCTCCAGCACCGCGATGACGATTGCCCTCAATCGCTCGCGCTCCAACCTCAGCCAGTCTTCGAACGGCTCCTCCTTCAGACCGAAGCCCTCGAGGAGGTCGCCACGATAGACAGCAAGCGCCTGCTCGAGCTGCTCGGGGGCGGAGCCAGCGGCCAGCGCCTCGAACCGCGCGACATCGAAATCGAGATCGTCGAGATTGAGGTTGATGGTGTCGCCCTCGGTGAGGAACGTCCCGCCCCCGGATGCGTGCGTCGCCCTCCTGACGGCAGACAAGGCCTGCCGCAGGTTCGTCCGGGCCTGGGTCTCACTGTTGCAACCCCACAAAAGGGAAGCGAGCTTCTCGCGCGACTGCGCGTGTCCGGACTGCAGGGCGAGGTAAGCCATCATGGCACGCGCCTTGCGGCTGAGGAGCGGAACCGTCGCTACATCGCTGGCAAAATCGAAACCACCGAGCAGACAGAGATGAAGGTGCGCCATCGAATCCGCCACAGCCATAGCTCCACCGGCAATCATTTCCCCTACCTGCCCTTGTTTCAACCGCGATTTTGCCGGCGTGACGCTTTTCACGCATCCATCACGCTGGTTCCAACGCATTTCTCACGGGCGGTGGAGGAGATTGTCCGGACGAGGCAGCCCTTGTCTCAGGAGGATGCTATGCAACACCCCAACGAGTGGCCCATTTGGCATGATGATCCCGGGCAGAGCCCGCGGCCGCGCTACGCGGTTGCGCCGCTTCGCCACGATATTGCGCTCGCGCGCTATCTTGAGAAGCAGCGGGCCGGCCGAGAATCAACGCTGCGCTCGTTCGATCTCCGGACGACGACGATCCGCGCCTGTGTGCTGATAGCAGATGCCGGGAGGGATTTTCTCAGGCGCTTGGTCGCTCCCGTCGGAGCGGCCGAGAAATCGGAAAGGTCGTCACCGTCGATAACCCAATCGCTGGAATGATCGGCTCGACTGTGCCTGCGAGAGAGCGTGGGCAGATGCAACGGAATGGCAGGCAGGGCGGCGGCAGTGGCTAGCGTTCACCATTCCTGCGTTACGTGACCCCGTCATTTGCCGAAGACCCCGCGAAGACCGGGCATCGCTGTTGCGAAGCCCGGGAATAGAAGCTGCCACTTGCCTCCACCGCACCATTGCCGTTCCTGACAGCCGACGATGGGAGGCATGCAAAAGGAGAGGCGCGTGCACTTGTTCTAGATCCTGCGAGTTGCCGGCTTGCAGTGCGCCTTCCATTAGCATATTCTAATTTACTTGATCGAGATTGCGACGCAACAAGTGGAGAGGGCTATGGGGAGGTATCTGTGGTTAGGGCTGGTGTTAGCATGCTCGGGAATACTTTTGGACACCATCGCCGCGGAGGCAAAAGCCTTCAAAAGCTTCCAGGGCAAAGAATGCAGGCCCGACTACAAACGGCTCTGCCCAATGACACCGATCGGCAAATGTGATCTTCAAAGCATGATCGATCAGCTGTCACCTGCATGCAAAACTTTCGTCGAGAAACACAAATAAAGGTTGCAACGAAACCTGCATGCTGACCGCATCCACACCTCTGTGCGACGCGCGACGACACCACATCTGACGACGCTTGTGTTTCCTGCGGAGCGTGCTGAGGCACGCCTTGCTAGGGCGATTGAAGATGGAAACTCTCTCGTTTTCTGTTTTGACCGCAGGGCTGCTAGGAATTCTGGTGATCGCAGGCCAGTCTATTCATGACGGTGCTTTCGGCGTCAGCGAGAAGTCGCTTCTTGAGGAGTCTATGGCAGTCGACGTCGCGATCGTCCTTGCAGCCGATATGTCCGGCTCCATCAACCAAATCGAGGCAAATCTACAACGCGAAAGCTACGCAGCTGCTTTGGAATCTTCCCCCGTGCTCAAGATGATAAAAAAGGGTGTGCACAGCAAGATAGCTGTCACCTTCATCGAATGGTCGAGCTTTGGCTCCTTGGAAACTCGGTTGGACTGGGCGATTCTCGCTGACGCAAATGATGCCGCCATAATTGCGGCCGCAATCCGGAAAATGCCGGACAGGCAAAGCCCTGATCCGCATGGTGCGAGAACATCCATCTCATACGCAATCGACGCATCTGTTGATGCCTTGGATAAACTGCCTGTCCCAACGTCGCGCAGGGTCATCGATATCTCTGGTGACGGGACAAACAATGACGGATTTTCACTCGAGAATAGCCGCCGGAGAGCGCTTCAGAAAGGAATCGTCATCAATGGTCTGCCAATCGGCGCTGAAGTAGAAAATGGCGAGACGACCTCCGAATATTATGAGCGGCATGTTATCGGAGGGCCTGGCTCATTTGTTATTCCAGCCGACAGTTTCGCTGAATTCCAGTGGGCCATACTAAACAAACTGCTTCGAGAAGTCGGGTCCATTCCGACGACGTCGAGGCTCCTAGTGTCGAAGGGCACCGGATGCATAACAACCGCCTGTCCGCATAAACGGTCGGTTTGCCATCTGCGCGGTGAGGAATATCTCCGAAACGCCTCGTTTCAAGGCTTCGGGAGGATGGCCGATTGCTGGAGCAGGAGGCCCCTGCCGGCCGCCCGACAGCCTGATGGGGTATGTTCGACTGACCATCGGCTTGGGCGGGCAAGCCGGGCGTTGCGTGCCAACCACTTCAATGATTTCAAAGAGATGGACTGGTGCTGCGAGAGAGGATTGAACTCTCGACCTCTCCCTTACCAAGGGAGTGCTCTACCACTGAGCTACCGCAGCCGCCGATGGCGGGGCTTCTGCCATATCGAACCGGCAAGCGCAAGGCCAAGTGCAACGCTTCTGTGAAAGCCTTTGCCGGATCGCTTTTGATGACATGGCGGCGCCACAATGTTGGCTATCCCTGATTGGCGGGCTGGCGGGTCGCCGGCCGGGACGGGACAATGAACGACAAGACAATTCCTGTGAAAAAAGGCGGCACGAACCGCCAGGATCGGCTCGCGGAGCAATTACGGGCCAATCTGCAGAAGCGCAAGGCGCAGTCGCGCTCGCGGCGCACCGGGGACGCTGACAAGCAGCGCACCGGCGAGGCCGACCAGCGACCGGACGGGCTCACTGCTGCAAAGGAATTGCAAAAAGATTAACTCAAATCGACCACTCTTGGACCGGAGTGGGCGAAATCCTATTTCTTGAACCGGACCGGCCAATGGTCTAGACGGGCCGATACTCAAACGATTGAACCGGCCTTTTTGGTCGAGAGGAACGTTCTTCCATGGATCGCATCAGAATTGTCGGCGGCAACAAGCTTGCCGGAAGCATCCCGATCTCGGGCGCGAAAAACGCCGCCCTGCCGCTGATGATCGCCTCGCTTTTGACCGACGACACGCTGACGCTGGAAAACGTGCCGCATCTCGCCGATGTCGAGCAGTTGATCCGCATCCTCGGCAATCACGGCGTCGATTATTCGGTCAATGGCCGCCGCGAGAAGCAGAATGAGGGCTATTCGCGCACCATCAATTTCTCGGCCCGCAACATCGTCGACACGACAGCGCCGTACGAGCTGGTGTCGAAGATGCGCGCGTCGTTCTGGGTGATCGGCCCGCTGCTGGCCCGCATGGGCGAGGCCAAGGTGTCGCTGCCGGGCGGTTGCGCCATCGGCACGCGCCCGGTCGACCTGTTCCTCGAGGGCCTGCAGGCGCTGGGCGCCGATATCGACGTCGACACCGGCTATGTCATCGCCAAGACCCGGAATGGCCGGCTTGTCGGCAACCGCTACGTGTTCCCGAAGGTCTCGGTGGGCGCCACCCATGTGCTGATGATGGCGGCGGCGCTGGCCAAGGGCGAGACGGTGCTTGAAAATGCCGCCTGCGAGCCCGAAATCGTCAACCTTGCCGAGTGCCTCAATGCCATGGGCGCGAAGATTTCCGGCGCCGGCACGCCGACCATCACCATCGACGGCGTCGAATCACTGTCGGGCGCCCGCGTCCGCGTCATTCCCGACCGCATCGAGACCGGCACCTATGCCATGGCCGTTGCCATGACCGGCGGCGACGTCGTGCTCGAAGGCGCGCGCCCCGAGCTGCTGCAGACCGCGCTCGACGTGATCGCCCAGACCGGCGCCGAGATCACGCCGACCAATTCCGGCATCCGTGTGAGGCGCAACGGCGCCGGTATTTCGCCGGTCGACGTGACGACGGCACCGTTCCCGGCCTTCCCGACCGATTTGCAGGCGCAGTTCATGGGCCTGATGACGATGGCCAAGGGCAAGTCGCGCATCACCGAGACGATCTTCGAGAACCGCTTCATGCATGTGCAGGAACTGGCCCGGCTCGGCGCCCACATCACGCTTTCGGGCCAGACGGCGATCGTCGACGGCGTGCCGAAGCTGAAGGGCGCGCCGGTGATGGCGACCGATCTTCGCGCCTCCGTCTCGTTGGTCATCGCTGGTCTCGCGGCCGAAGGCGAGACGACGGTCAACCGCGTCTACCATCTCGACCGCGGCTTCGAGCGGCTGGAAGAAAAGCTGTCCAACTGCGGCGCGGTGATCGAGCGGATTTCGGCTTAGGCAACTGCCGTCCAGCGTTGGTGATTGGCGAAAGCCGAAGCGGCCTCCAATCTCCCCGGCAAGGGGGGAGATCGGCAGCTTCGTCGACGGCGCCTATACCAGTCGCGGTTGCACGGACCGGAAAGACCGCCTAACAGAAGGCTGAACAACCAACCTTCAGGTGCGAAATCCGCATGACCGCCCTTAAGCTTATCGCACTCGACGATCAGGATCTGAGCATCGTCTCGGCCCATGTCCAGGACGCCGTACTGAAAGTCAGTGACCTCGAATTCCTGCCTGCGGCCAAGCGTTTCGTGCTGACCATGAACCGCTTCGTTTGGGAGGCCAAATCCGGCCTGTTTCGCCAGCACAATGAGCGGCGGCAGGCGGTGCTGCATTTCGATCGCGTGCTTGGCGCCAAGACCAATGGCATCGCCCGCGACAAGCCGGCCGAGATCCTGTCGCTGCTGGCGATCAGCTTCATCGAGATCAGCAAGCCGGCCGGCATTGTCGAGCTGATCTTTTCGGGCGGCGGCACCATCATGCTCGATGTCGAGTGCATCGAGGCCCGCCTTGCCGACATTGGCGGCGCGTGGGAAGCCACGTCGCGCCCCGTCCACAAGGCTTGAGCGTCCGATGGCCATCACGCTTCGCCAGTCCGATGCCGATTTCGAGCAGCGCTTCGCCGCCTTCCTTTTGACCAAGCGCGAGGTCTCGGCCGATGTCGATACCGCGGTGCGCGACATCATTGCGCGCGTGCGCGCCGAGGGCGATGCGGCGCTGATCGACTACACCCGGAAATTCGACCATGCCGACCTCGGGAGTCTCGGCATTGCCGTGTCGAAGGACGACATCGCCTGGGCTTACAAGGCCGCCGACCCCAAGACGATCGAGGCGCTGGAATTCGCACGCGACCGTATTCGCTCGCATCATGAGCGGCAGCGGCCGAGGGATGATCGCTACACCGATGCCGCCGGCGTCGAGCTCGGCTGGCGCTGGACTGCGATCGAGGCGGTCGGGCTCTATGTGCCGGGCGGCACGGCGAGCTATCCAAGCTCGGTGCTGATGAATGCCATACCGGCGGGGGTGGCCGGCGTCGAGCGCATCGTCATGGTGGTGCCGGCGCCCGGCGGCATCATCAATCCGCTGGTGCTGGTGGCGGCGGATATCGCTGGCGTGTCGGAGATTTATCGCGTCGGCGGCGCGCAAGCGATCGCGGCGCTTGCCTATGGCACCGAGACCATAAGGCCGGTGGCCAAGATCGTCGGACCCGGCAATGCCTATGTCGCAGCGGCCAAACGCCAGGTGTTCGGCACCGTCGGCATCGATATGATCGCCGGTCCCTCGGAAGTGCTTGTCGTGGCCGACGCCAGCAACGATCCGGACTGGATCGCCGCCGACCTGCTGGCCCAGGCCGAGCACGATGCCTCGGCGCAGTCGATCCTGGTCACCGATGATCCGGCCTTCGGTCGTGCTGTCGAACAGGCCGTGGAGCGCCAGTTGCAGAGCCTGCCGCGCGCCGAAACGGCAGCGGCGAGTTGGCGCGATTTCGGCGCGGTGATTCTTGTGCCGACGATCGACGCCGCGCTGCCGCTGGTCGACCGTGTCGCGGCCGAACATGTCGAACTGGCCATCGACGATGCCGAAGGCTTCCTTGCACGGATGCGCAATGCCGGTGCCGTGTTTCTCGGCCGCCACACGCCGGAAGCCATCGGCGACTATGTCGGCGGCTCCAACCACGTGCTGCCGACGGCACGATCGGCGCGCTTCTCGTCGGGCCTATCCGTGCTCGATTTCGTCAAGCGAACCTCGATCCTGAAGCTTGGACCGGAGCAGTTGCGGCTTCTGGCGCCGGCGGCGATCGCGCTGGCCAAGGCGGAAGGCCTTGACGCGCATGGTCGCTCGGTCGCCATTCGGTTGAACATGTAGGCCATCATGACGGGCTCCGATCAAACCCGCGCAAAACTGATCGATGTCGAACTCGATGAATCGATCGGCCGTTCGACGCCCGACGTCGAGCATGAACGCGCGGTGGCGATCTTCGACCTGATCGAGGAGAACAGCTTTCAACCCGTCAATGACAGCGGCGCCGGGCCCTACCGGCTGAAGCTGTCGCTGGCCGAGCAACGCCTGGTGTTTGCCGTGGCGCGCGAGGACGGGGCTGCCGTCGTTACCCACATCCTGTCGCTGACGCCGCTCAGGCGCATCGTCAAGGACTACTACATGATCTGCGAAAGCTACTATGACGCCATCCGCTCCTCGACGCCGAGCCACATCGAGGCGATCGACATGGGCCGCCGCGGCCTGCACAATGAGGGCTCGCAAACGCTGATGGACCGGCTGGCCGGCAAGATCGACATCGACTTCGATACGGCGCGCCGGCTGTTCACGCTGGTCTGCGTGCTGCACTGGCGGGGTTAGCCCTGGCTACCCTGCCCCGCTCGATCCTGTTCCTGTGCGGCATGAACGCAGTGCGCTCGCCGATGGCGGAGCAACTGGCGCGGCGGGCGCTGCCGGCCACCATCTTCGTCGCCTCGGCCGGCGTTCGCGCCGGTGAGCGCGATCCGTTCGTCGATGCGGTGCTGGCCGAGGAAGGTCTATCGCTGGGCGAGCGCCATCCAAGGACGATGGACGATCTGGAGGACGACTATTTCGACCTCATCGTCACGCTGGCGCCGGAAGCACATCACGCGGCGCTCGAACTCACCCGCTCGCTCGCCGTCGAGGTCGAATACTGGCCGACGCCGGACCCGACCGATGCCGCCGGCACGCGCGAACAGATCATGGCCAGTTATCGCGACGTGCGCGAGCGGCTGAAAGCGCGGATCAGCCGCCGTTTCGCCGCTCCGGAGGCTGCCGATTAAGCGTGTTCACAAGCGGGCGATTATCATATAGGTTCCGCCGAAATTCCGGCCAGGCGCTGGAATTGCCATCCAAGCAAAGGTATCGAATGCCGAAGGAAGAAGTCCTCGAGTTTCCGGGTGTCGTGACGGAATTGTTGCCCAACGCGATGTTCAGGGTGAAACTCGAAAACGAACACGAGATCATCGCCCATACTGCCGGCCGCATGCGCAAGAACCGCATCCGCGTGCTGACCGGCGACAAGGTTCTGGTCGAGATGACGCCATACGACCTGACCAAGGGCCGCATCACCTATCGTTTCAAGTAAGCAAAGCCCGACTGGTCCGCGATGAGCATTTTGCAGAAGCTGGTGCTTGCCTCGGGTTCGCCGCGCCGGATCGAGCTCTTGCAGCAGGCCGGCATCGAGCCGGACCGCGTGCTGCCGGCCGATGTCGACGAGACGCCGTTGCGTGCCGAGCATCCGCGCTCGCTTGCCAAGCGCCTGTCGAAGGAAAAGGCCGAGAAGGCGTTCGCATCGCTGCAGGCCGAGGCCGACTATGCGCCGGGCTTCGTGCTGGCGGCTGATACGGTGGTCGCCGTCGGGCGACGCATCCTGCCCAAGGCCGAAACCCTCGACGACGCCGCCAACTGCCTCGGGCTGTTGTCAGGCCGTTCGCACCGGGTCTATTCCGGCATCTGCCTGATCACGCCGGGCGGCAAACTGCGTCAGCGGCTGGTCGAGACGCGGGTGCGCTTCAAGCGGCTGCCGCGCGAGGAAATCGACGCCTATGTGGCGTCGGGCGAGTGGCGCGGCAAGGCCGGCGGCTACGCCGTCCAGGGTCTCGCCGGCGCCTTCGTCGTCAAGCTGGTCGGCTCCTACACCAACATCGTCGGCCTGCCGCTCTATGAGACGGTGGCGCTGCTTTCCGGCGAAGGCTTCAAGGTGCATGGCGGCTGGCTGGCGGGAACCCGGCCGTGAATTCCGACCCCAAAATAACGCCGCTACGACCAAAGCGCCCCTGCCCTGAATGCGGCAAGCCGTCGGCGCGCGACACCTTTCCGTTCTGCTCGACGCGCTGCAAGGACATCGACCTCAACCGCTGGCTGAAGGGCGCCTATGTCATCTCCGCCCGCGACGACGAGGAAGAGCCGGACGCCAACGAGCCGAAATGAGCGCGGAGCCGGTCAGGCGGCCTCGTTCTTGCGGTTGATACGTGCCCAGGCCGGCAACCAGTCGCCATGAGCGGCCAAGAGATCATCGACCAGTGACCAGATCTGGTCGAGATCAAGCTCAGCGGCGGTGTGCGGATCCATCATCGCCGCATGGTAGATGTGATCGCGGTTCTCGCTCATCAGCGCCCGCACCGTCAGTTCCTGCACGTTGATGTTGGTGCGGATCAGCGCGGTCAATTGCGGCGGCAGGTCGCCGATATAAGTCGGCTGGATACCCGAGGAATCGACCAGGCACGGAACTTCGGCGGCGCAATCCCGGGGCAGCGAAGTGATGCAGCCATTGTTGCGGACATTGCCGTAGATCACCGAGGGTTCGCCCGTCCACACTGAATTCATGATCGAGGAGGCATATTCCTTCGACTGCTCGACTTCGATGCGATCGGCCGAGCGATAGGCTTCCGCCTGCCCCTTCCAGCGCTCGATCTGTTCGATGCAGCGCTTGGGATACTCATCCAGCGGGATGCCGTATTTCTCGATCAGGTCCGGGCGGCCCTCCTTGATGAAATAGGGCGTGTATTCGGCGAAATGTTCCGAGCTTTCGGTGACGAAATAGCCAAGCCGCGTCAGCATCTCGTAGCGCACCTTGTTGGGGCAGCGCGGGTTCCAGCCGGGTTTGGGCGCACGGCCTTCGCGATAGGCGCGAACGAGATCGGGATAGAGGTCGCGGTAGGAACCGTCCGGCTGGCGATGCTCGAAGTTGAGATAGAAGGCCATGTGGTTGATGCCGGCGGAGCGGTAGCGGATCTCTTCGTAGGGAAGGTCGAGATCGTGCGCCAGTTCCATTGCCGTGCCCTGCACCGAATGGCAGAGGCCGACCTGCCTGATATCAGGGTATTTCTCTGATATCGCCCAAGTGTTGATCGCCATCGGGTTGACGTATTGCAGCATGATCGCCTGCGGGCAGACGGCGAGCATGTCCTCGCAGATCTTCCACAGATGCGGCACGGTTCTCAAGCCACGCATGATGCCGCCGACGCCGAGCGTGTCGGCGATCGTCTGGCGCAGGCCGTATTTCTTCGGCACTTCGAAGTCGGTGACCGTGCAGGGCTCATAGCCGCCGATCTGGAAGGCGACGACGACGAAGTCGGCGCCCGCCAGCGCCTTGCGCTGGTCCGAATGGGTCTCGGCCTTGGCCTTGACGCCGAGCGTCGAGATCAGCTTGTTGACGACGATGGCGCTCTCTTCCAGCCGCTGCGGATTGAGGTCCATCAGCGCGATCGTCGCGCCGGAAAGCGACGGGCGCTGCAACACGTCGCCGACAATGTTCTTCATGAACACCGTCGATCCGGCGCCGATGAAAGTGATCTTGGGATTTCTTGCCACGCTAACCTCCGGCATATGTTCAGGCCACGTCGAAAGCGGCCCTGACGAGCCGTTCGGTGTAGGCGGTCTTGGGATTGGACAGGACTTCGTCGACGGGGCCCTGCTCGACGATCTTGCCGTGCTGCATGACGATGACGCGGTGGCACAGCGCGCGCACCACCTTGAGGTCGTGCGAGATGAAGAGGTAGCTCAAGCCGCGCTCGTCCTGCAGCTTGCGCAAGAGGTCGATGATCTGCGCCTGGACGGAGAGGTCCAGCGCCGAGGTCGGCTCGTCGAGCAGGATGAATTCGGGTTCGAGCGCGATGGCGCGGGCGATCGCGACGCGTTGGCGCTGGCCGCCGGAAAATTCGTGCGGAAACCGCGATAGGATATCACCGGGCATGCCGGCGCTGACTAGCGCCTCGCGCACCCGGTCGACCCGCTCGCGCCGCGTCGCCCCTATGCTGTTGACGATCAGTCCTTCCTCGATGATCTGCCCGATCGTCATGCGCGGGTTGAGCGACGAGAACGGATCCTGGAAGACGATCTGCATGCGCGAGCGCAGCGGCCGCATCTCGGCCCGCGACAGGCCGTGGATCGGCTTGCCGTCGAAGTGGATCTCGCCGCGCTTGGCGTCGATCAACCTGAGCAGGGCCTGGCCGAAGGTGGTCTTGCCGGAGCCGGATTCGCCGACCAGCCCGAGCGTCTCATGGCGGCAGAGTTTGAGGCCGAGGTCGTCGACGGCAACCAGCTCGCGCCAGTCCGGTTTCAGGAAGCTGCCGTGGCGCAGCATGAAGGAGACGCGCACGCCGCTCGCCTCGAGAATGGTACTGCTGCCGTCGGGGAGCGGCTTTGGCCGCCCGCGCGGCTCGGACGCAAGCAGCCGCCGCGTGTAGGGATGCTGCGGATCGGCGAAAAGCCGTTCGGTGACGTTGTGCTCGCACATTTCGCCAAGCTGCATGACATAGACGTAGTCGGAGAACTGGCGCACCACGGTCAGGTCGTGGGTGATCAGGATCACCGCCATGCGCAGCTCTTTCTGCAGGCTGCGGATCAGGTTCAGGATCTGCGCCTGGACGGTGACGTCGAGCGCCGTGGTCGGCTCATCGGCGATCAGCACATCGGGATTGTTGGCCAGCGCCATGGCGATCATCACGCGCTGGCGTTGCCCGCCCGAGAGCTGGTGCGGATACTGCTTGAGCCGCGCTTCCGGGTCCGGGATCTGCACGTGCTGCAGAAGTTCAAGCGCCCGTGCCCAGGCTTGCTTGCGGCTCATCTTGCTATGCACCCTGATCGCCTCGACGATCTGGCTGCCGACCGTGTAGATCGGGTTGAGCGAGCTCATCGGCTCCTGGAAGATCATCGAGATGCGGTTGCCACGCAATTGGCGCCGGGCGCGCTCGGGGAATTTCAGGATGTCTTGTCCGTCGTAACAGACGCTCGACCCGGGCGACACCGTGGCGCGCCGCGACAGCAGTCCCATGACGGTGCGCGCCGTCACCGACTTGCCGGAACCGGATTCGCCGACGATCGCGATCGTCTCGCCGCGATAGAGCTGGAACGAGATGTCCTTGACCGCTTCGACGGCGCCATGCTCGACCTTGAAGGACACTGCGACATTGCGGGCGTCGATGATGGGCTGGTCCTGGCGTCCGTCATGGTCGTGACGGACGATCGGGGCGAAGGATTCGGCGAGCACGACGGTCATCCCAGCCACCTCAATAGGGGTCGACGGCGTCGCGCAGGCCGTCTCCCAGCGCGTTGAAGGCAAAGACGGTGACGAGCACGAAACCGACCGGCGACAGGATCCAGGGATAGGTGCCGATGACGGAATAGGTCGCGGTGTCCTGCAGCATCAGACCCCAGGAGATCAGCGGCGGCTTGACGGCGAAGCCGAGGAAACCGAGGAAGGATTCCAGCAGCACCACGGTCGGGATCGCCAGAGTCACGGCGACGATCACATGGCTCATCACATTGGGGAAGATGTGCTGCATGATGATGCGCCGGTCGGTGGCGCCAACGGCCATGGCGGCGCGCACATACTCGATCCGCGCCAGCGCCAGCGTCTTGCCGCGCACCTCGCGCGACATCTGCGCCCAGCCCAATGCCGACATGACGATGATTACGAAAGCAAGGAACACGTTGGTGGGGGCTGTAACCGGGATCAGCGTCGTCAGCGCCAAATAGAGCGGCAGCTGCGGGAAGGCGAGCACCAGTTCGACGAAGCGCTGCATCCAGACATCGAACCTGCCGCCGAAATAGCCTGAGACCATGCCGACGGTGGTGCCGATGACGGTGATGATGAAGACGACCGTCAACGCGATCATCAGCGAGACACGCGAGCCATGGATGGCGCGCGACAGCACGTCGCGGCCGAACTTGTCGGTGCCGAGGAAATGCACCGGCTGGCCATCCAGCGAACCGAACAGATGCCGGTCCGCCGGCAACAGCCCGAAGAACTTGTACGGCGCGCCATGAGCGAAGAACCCAAGCAGCCTTGGATGGTCATAGTCGGGGCCGACGACGGGCTGGAAGGTGACCGGATCGAGGTCCGCCGAATCGGCCAGCGCGTAGACCCTCGGCCGCACGACGAAATTGCCGTCCTTGTCGTGGAAGCTGGGCAGCTGCGGCGGGGCGAAGCCGACATCGGTGACCTTAGGATCCATCGGCGCCAGGAACTCGGCGAACACGGCCATCACCAGCAGCAGCACCACGAGGCAAAGCCCGGCCATGCCGGTCCAGGAGCGCTTCAGCCGGCGCCAGACAAGCGCCATGTAGCTCTCGTTGCCGCGCTGTGGCTTGCTGATGGCTCCCTCGGCGGGGAGCGGCGGTGGCAGATTGTCAAGAGCCAGCATCTCAGGTTTCTCCGAACTGGCGCACGCGCGGATCGAGCAGGACGAGCAGCATGTCGGCGATGATGTTGCCGACGATCAGCGTCGCCGACAGAACCATCATGAAGGTGGCGGTGACGTAGACGTCGCCGACAGCCATGGAGCCGACGATCGCCGGGCCGACGGTCGGCAGCGCGAAGATGATCGCCGTCTCGATCTCACCGGTGAGCATGTAGGGCAGCACCACGCCCTGATACATGACGAGCGGATGCAGCGCGTTGGGCACGGCGTGGCGCATGACGACGGCGGCGCCGGTCAGTCCCTTGGCCCTGGCCGTCTCGACATATTGCGCGTTCAGCGTGTCGAGCAGATTGCCGCGCATGACACGCATGTTGTAGGCGAGGCCGCCGAAGGTGGCGATCGCCACGACCGGCCAGACATGCTTGACCAGGTCGACGAACTTGGCCCACGACCACGGCGCGCCGCCATATTGCGGCGAGAAGAAGCTGCCGATTTCCGACACGTTGAACTGGAAGACCAGGAGATAGACGATGATCAGCGCCATCAGGAAGCGCGGCACTGTCATGCCGAGGAACGAGATGGCCGACAGCGTCGAGTCGATCCAGGTGTATTGCCGGGTCGCCGCCCAAATGCCGAAGCCGATGCCCAGCACCGAGGCGAGCAGATGGCAAACCAGCGCCAGAAGCAGCGTGCGCGGCAGGCGCTCGCCGACCACATCGGCGACCGGTTTGTTGTAGTAGAGGCTGTAGCCGAAATCGCCGCGGGTGATGATGCCGCCGATCCAGTTGAGATACTGAACGGGCAGCGGTTTATCGAGGCCATGCTCGATGCGATAGGCCTGGGCCTGCGCGTCGGCCTCGGCGAAGGAGGCTCCACCCTGATTGATCAGCTGCGAGCGGATGTAATCGGCATAATCGCCCGGCGGCGCCTGGATGATGGCAAAGGTGACCAGGCTCAGAATAGCGAGGACCGGTATTGCCGACGCTATGCGCGTGAGCAGGAATCGCAACATGGACGGTCCGCTTCCTTGTCTCGCCGACCGCGCCCTTTGGTTGCGTCCGGAGGTTGGTTTTGTCCGGCCGCGCCAGCGGCGCGGCCGGAGTTCTCTTGGTCAGGGAGGTAAACCTAATTCATCGGCCCCTTGTCTCCGGGTTTGCCGGGAAGTTCTTCAGGGAACAATTCGTATTTCGCCTGCTTGTCGGCCGCGACAAAGACCCGTTCGCGGATGATCGAATCCTCGGCCCAGTTGAACATGAAGATCGGCGTGCCCTGCGGAATGTTCGAGAAGCGCTTGTTGACGATCAGCGCGCCAGGATATTCCGTCAGGCCGACATTGTAGACGTGTTCCGTCGAGATCTTCTGGAACTGCTTCATCAGGCTGGCGCGCTGGTCATTGTCCTGCGTCGAGACGAACTTGTTGACGATGTCGACCAGGTCCTTTTCGAAAGGCATCAGATCGACCTCGCCGTTTTCCGGCGCGCGATGGTTCCAGCTGGTGCGCGGACCGACCGGGGCGAGCTGCTCGGTGTTCTGCACCACCGACGTCAGCTCCTGATCGTTGCGTCGGACCAACCAATCGAAGCGGCCCGAATATTGGGAGGCATCGCGCTGGGTGCCGTTGAGGCCGTTGAGCACGACCCGAAGCCCGAGCTTTTCCATCTGGCCGACAACACCTTCGGCAAGGCTCTTGTCGGTGGTGTAGTCGTTGTTGACCAGCATCACGATCTCGACGTTCTTGCCGCCGGCGGTGCCGGCCGGGAAGTTCACGAAACCGTCGCCGTCCGTATCCTTGAGGCCGGCCTTGGCGAGTTCGGCCTTGGCACCCTCGAGGTCGAAGGGGAAGTAGACGGTCGAATCGCGGTCATAGAAGCTGGTGCCCGAGGACAGGCCGCCGGGATAGATGGCGGTGAACGGGCCCTTGACCAGCGAGTCGCCGAGCGCCTTGCGGTCGAGCGCCATGGTGACGGCCTTGCGGAAATCCTCGTTGCGGTTCAACTCACGAACCGCCTGGCTGCGTTCGTCCGGGCTGCCCCAGCCATTGGCGGAATAGTTCATGCGCAGATTGTAGCCGATGAGCCGCGGGCCGAAGGCCAGCCGGGCCGGCGCGTTCGCCTCCGCCGCACGCTTCAGCGAGGCGACGAAATTTTCCGGCTGCTCCAGATTGGAGAAGTCGGCAGATCCGGCGACCGCCTGGACGTCGCGGTCGGCCCAGGTCGACAGCTTGTACTGCAGTTCGTTGAGGTAAGGCAGCTGGTTGCCCTTCTCGTCGACCTTCCAGTAGTAGGGGTTGCGGCGCATGACGATGATGTCGTCCGGCCGATATTCGACGGGCACCCAGGCGCCCATCACCGGCATGTTCATGAATTCCGGCGGGAAGGCGTTCTTGAACTGGTCGTAGGTGTTCTTCGAATATTTCGGATGCTGCGGCTTCAGGATGTGCGCGGGGCCGGGACAGAAGGTGCCGTAGGCCATTGCATAGAGATACTGCTTCGGGAAGGCTTCCTTGAAGGTCCACTCGACGGTGTAGTCGTCGATCTTCTTCAGCGTCGTGCCGACACCGAAGGTTTCCGGCGTCGCGCCGTTCAGCGGCGAGACGTTGGGATCGACGACCTCGTCGTCCCAGTAGAACATCACATCGTCGGCGTTGAAGGGCACGCCGTCCGACCATTTGGCGCCTTCGACAAGGTGCATCGTCAGCTTGTGGCCGTCCTTCGACCAGTCCCAGCTCCTGGCCAGGTTCGGCAGCGGTTCGGTGTCCTTCGCCTCGACCTGGAACAGCGGCGCGGTGCGTGTCAGGCATTCGGAAAGGCCGATATCGATGCCGCCCCAGCCTTGCGTCTGGCCTGCGCCGTAGTTCCAGCCTTCCGGCCGGCCGCCGATGACATGGCGCATCGTATCGCCATAGACGCCGATGCCGTCTTGCATGTTGCCCGTCTTGAAGACCAGCGGCTCTTTCGGCAGCCTGTCTTTCACCGGCGGTAGCTTGCCGGTCTTGACGTATTTCTCGGTGACCCAGTCGGGCTCGTGATATTGCGGGAGCGCCTTGAACTCCAGAATGGAGTCACGCGCCACATATTTGATCTTGCCCTCGGCGGGGAACGGTGTTGGCGCCGGCGGAACCGTCGGCTCGGAAGCGTATGCACTAAGTGCCGAGACCGAGACGCTCAGCGCCAGTCCGGCAGCAAGGCCGATATTGCGTAAATTCCTCACAGTCTCTCTCCCTCTTGTTTGTTCCGGAGCGTTTTCACCTGCTCCGCTTCTCCTCGAATTCAAACGGCTTCCTGGCAGCGGATCCGCCTCCCGTAGATCCACCATCACCGCATGAGGTTTTCAGCCGGCCTGCTTCAGCGCGGCTTTTTCGGCGCGCAATTCCTCGATCGAGCGCACGCTGCGCCGCGCCGCGCCCGCCCACTCGCGGGTCTTCACCGCAGATGTCGACAGCCGCTCTTTGGCGGCCGGAACCGCGTGGGCATATTGCGGCAACCAGGCTGCCTGGGCGACGACCATTTCGTCGACCATCTGCCAGACCTCCTCCGGGGTTGAAACCGCGCCGACCAGAGGGTCATGCAGCACGGCGAGCTTCAGAAGATCGATGTCGCCTGATATCGCGGCATGGACCGACATGCGCTGGACATTGATCGAAGCGATGCAGGTGGCGGCACAGGCTTCCGGCAACGTGATGCCGGCGGCCATGTTGATGCCGAAGCGGTCGACGAAGCCGGGCGACTCGATGATGGCGTCCCGCGGCAGGTTGGTGATCACGCCATTGTTCTTGACGTTGAAGTGGCCGCGATAGACGCGGTTGGTTTCCAGCGCCTCCAGTATATGGCTGGCATGCTCGTTGGAACGTTTCCCGGGATCGATCGGCTGTGACGCCGCCTCGAGGAACTGTGGATATTCCGTTTCGAACCAGTTGCGGGTTTCCGTGGAGTAGCGGAGATAGCCGCCCGTCTCGCCATGGATCCAGTCGGACATGTCGATCCAGCGCGTGATCTCGTCGGGCCGTTTGCGGTACCAGGGCAGATATTCGGAAAGATGGCCGTTGCTCTCGGTCGAATAGACGCCGAAGCGCTTCAAGACATCGATGCGCAGCTTTTCCTGCCTGGAATAGACCGGATGCGCCTCGAAGGCGGCAACCAGTTCATCCTTGCCGATCTCGCGGCCGTTCAGGCGCAGATCGATGAACCAGGTCTGGTGGTTGATGCCGGAGCAGACATAGTCGAGTTCGTGCCTGGACTTCGCGCCCAGCACCTCGGCGATCTGCTCGGCGCCATGCTGGACGCCGTGGCAGAGCCCGACTGTGTCGACCTTGCCGTATTCAATCGCTGCCCAGGTGTTCATCGCCATCGGGTTGGCGTAGTTCAGGAATTTGGCGTTCGTCTCGGCGACCTCGCGTATGTCCTTGCAGAAATCGAGGATCACCGGAATGTTGCGCTGGCCATAGAGAATGCCACCGGCGCAGATCGTGTCGCCGACGCATTGGTCTATGCCATATTTTAGGGGAATGCGGATGTCGTCGGCATAGGCTTCGAGGCCGCCGACCCGCACGCAGCTGATGACATAGCGTGCGCCTTCGAGCGCCTTGCGGCGCTCGGTGGTCGCCGTCACCTTGGTCGGCAATCCGTTTGCCTCGACGATCCTGTCGAGGATCGCCTTGATCATCTGGAGATTGTGCTCACTGACGTCGGTCAGCGCGAATTCGATGTCCTTGAATTCGGGCACGCACAGAATGTCGGTGAACAGCTTCTTGGTGAAGCCGACGCTGCCGGCACCGATGATAGCTATTTTGAAACTCATCAGCCGGACCTCATTTCCTTCAAATGGCAGGCAAGGAATGACAAGGAAAGGCTAGCCACATGCCATGACATGTGTGCAGGACAAGCCGGATTCCGGCCTGCCAACCTCCCTGCCCGCTCCTCGACTGCGGATCTCTCTCGCTTTTCGAGGGGGATTATGCGCTTATTCGCGAGCGCGACCAGAGAAGGATTATGCTTTCAAGGGTAATTTTATGCTGCAGGATTTGATAGCCAACGGACAGTCCATGCGCACGATCTCGCTGCCGCGCGGCCGCCAGCGCCTGCACGCCATGCCGACGAGCACAGGCTATGAAGTGCGCGAGGACGAGATCTACGACTGGGATGGGCGCAGGCGCGGCCAGACACCGTTCACCGTGCTCCAGCACACGATCAGCGGGACCGGCCGGCTGCGCTATGAGAACCGCAACTACCGCCTGCAGAAGAACGACACATTGCTGGTGCTGGTGCCGCACAACCACCGCTACTGGCTGGCCAAGGATGAGCGTTGGGAATATTTCTGGATTTCGATGAACGGCGAGGAGGCGCTGCGCATCCACAAATCCATACTCGGCACGTCGGGTCCGGTGTTTCGGCTGCAGCCGGCGACGATCGATCATCTCGCCGATTGCAGCCTGCGCCTCATCAAGGGGGCAGCTTCGCCGGGTGCTGCTTCCGCCGTCGCCTACGAAGCTGCGATGGCACTCTACGACGATGTCTTCGGCTCACATGCCTTTGCCGAAAAACAGAGCGCCATGCAGCCGGTCATCGACCACATCAGTGCCAACCTCGACAAGCCGCTGCCGGTGGCGGACCTTGTCCAGATCAGTGGCCTCAGCCGGGCCCATTTCTCGCGCTGTTTCGCCGAGAGCGAAGGCCTGCCGCCCGCCGAGTTCGTGCTGCAGCAGCGCCTGCAACGGGCGGCGAAGCTGCTGACCAAGGCGGATTTCCTGCCGGTGAAGGAAGTCGCCATCCTGTGCGGCTTCGAGGACGCGAACTATTTCTCGAAGGTCTTCCGCCGCTGCTACGGCATCACGCCCAGCCAATTCCGCACCACCGGCATGTATGCCAGCATGAGAACTCCGGCCAGACGCGGCGCCAGGCTGCCGGATGACGAGACCTGACGCCGCTTTTGAAGTCCTGCTTTTATGCATGTCGTTGTCCCAAAACCGCTGCGCGCTTTTGGGCGACATGCATCAGGCGGCGCGCAGGCTGCCGCCGTCGAGCCACTCGAGATCGGCTGGTGAAAGCGTGATGTCGAGGGCGCGCAGGCTGTCGTCCAACTCGCCCAGCGTGCGCGGCCCGATCAGCGGAATGGACGGGAAGGGCTGGTTGAGCACATAGGCCAGCGCAATATGGATCGGGCTCTTGCCCAGCCTCGCGGCCAGGTCGATCGCCCGGTCGCGGCGGCCGAAATTCCGCTCCGAGTACCAGACCCGCACCAGTTCCTCATTGTCGTGCCTGTCACGCCCGGCGCGATCGGTGAAGAAGCCGCGCCCCTGGCTCGACCAGGCAAAATTCGGCATCTGACGAGACCTCAGCCAGGCCTTCCATTCGTCGCTGGACGAGGTCACGCAGCCCGCCCAGATCGGCTCCAGCATTTCGGCCAGCGAGAAGTTGTTGGACAATGCGCCGGGCTTCTGCTTGCCGGTCCGCTCCGCATAGGCAATGGCCTCGTCCATGCGCTCCATCGTCCAGTTCGAGCCGCCAAACGGGCCGCGGATGCGGCCAGCCTTCACCTCACGATCCATCGCATCGACGAATTCGCCGACCGGCACATCCGGATTGTCGCGGTGCATGAAGTAGACATCGACATGGTCGGTCTGCAGCCGGTCGAGCGACTGGGCAAGCTGCTTGCCAATCACATCGGGATAGCAGAGCGGCGAGTGCGCGCCCTTGGCGATAACCACCGATTGCGCCCGCACGCCGCGGTTTTTCAACCACTCGCCAAGCAGCGCCTCGGTGTAACCGCCGCCGTAGACATAGCCGGTATCGAAGAGATTGCCGCCGGCCTCGAAGAAGGCATCGAGCAGGATCGAGCCCGATGAAAAGGTGCGGAAATCCTCGAAGCCGAGCGCGACCACCGACGCCGGCTTCGACAGGCCCGGAACCGTGCGCTTGCCGATCGCCGTACCGCCGGACCGCAAAGGCCGGCCGGAGATGGTGTTGGTGCGCCGCGGCGCCTTCTCGATCCCGTATTCCAGGCCCGCCGCCGCTCGCCATCTGTCGAGGACACGCAAGGTGCCGAGACTGTCGGCCCAGCCCATGCCTGGCCAGGCGAATTCCTGGCGTCCGGCGAGGATGGCCTCCCCGGCGGCATCGACCTCGAAGGAATAGACATGGCGCTTTTCGTTGACGCTGATGGTCTCGCGCGCGCCATCGGACCCGATCACGTCGATCTGGCCCAGGCCGACGTCACGGTTGCCGCCGGCGAACCAGAAGTCCGGCACCTCGATGCGGCCCCTGGTGCCGAAGATTCTCAGCACATTGTCCTGGTTGAGCGAGATGCTGCAGGAAACTTCGGCAATGATGCCGCCCGGGAAATGCAGCAGCGCCGAGGCCCATTCGTCGACGCCGGACTGACCAAGATGGGCAGCACCAACCACCTTGTCCGGCTCGGCGAAGGGGAGACCTGCCGCCGCCCCGGCAATCAGCCGCACCATCGAGACCGGATAGCCGCCAACATCCAGAATGCCGCCGCCGGCAAGATCGTTGGCATAGAGCCTATGCTCCGGCATGAAGCCCGGCATGGCAAAGCCGAAACTCGACTTGATCATCCTGACGTCGCCGATGACGCCCGATCCGATCAACTCCACCAGCTTCAACGTCTGCGGATGCAACCGGTACATGAAGGCTTCGCCGAGAAAGGTGCCGGCCTTGCGCGCGGCATGGATCATGGCGTCGGCCTCGAAGGCGGTCAGCGCAAGCGGCTTTTCGCAAAGCACATGTTTGCCCGCTTCGGCCGCCCTGATCGCCCATTGCGCATGGCCGGGATGCGGGATCGAAATGTAGACGGCATCGATATCGGGATCGGCGAGCAAGGCATCGTAGCCATCGAGGATGCGGGCGCCGGGAAAACTCTCGGCGAGGCCAGGTTTGGCTGGATTGCGCGCGCCGATGGCAACCAGCTTCCCAGTGCGCGAAGCGGCCGCGCCACCGGCAAAGGCCTGGGCGATGCTGCCCGGGCCGAGAATACCCCAGCGAATGGGCGTGGTTGAAGTCATTGTCATTCTCCTTGAAGGCTGGAAAGGGCGGCCGGTCAGCGCAGCCGCAGCCCTTTTTCGTCGAACAGGTAGGATTTGCGGATGGAAACGATGATCTCGGACGCGTCGGGAACCTTTGCCGCGTCGCGCTGGATCACCACGTCTTCACCGTGCGCCGTTCTGGCATAGAGAAAACTCGTGCCGCCCAGGTGCTCGACCACGTCGATGCGAACCACAAGGTCGGTGTCGCCCTCTCCCGCACTGCCGAAATGTTCGGGACGCACGCCGACGATGACCTTGCTTCCTGTTTCGGGTGCGGCGCCTGTCAGCGGTTGTGCGATACGGGTCTTCTCCTGACCCGCCAGCTCGACCACGACACCATGTGCATCGCGCCCGACAATGCGGCCGTTGATGAAGTTCATCTTCGGCGAGCCGACAAAGCCAGCCACGAACTGATTGTCCGGGTTGTCATAAAGATCGAGCGGCCGGCCGATCTGCTCGATATGGCCGGCGCGCATCACGACGATCCTGTCGGCGAGTGTCATCGCCTCGGTCTGGTCGTGCGTGACATAGATCATGGTGGTGCCGAGTTCCTTGTGCAGCCGCGATATCTCGACCCGCATCTGGACGCGCAACTCGGCGTCGAGATTGGAAAGCGGCTCGTCGAACAGGAACACCTGCGGTTCGCGCACGATGGCGCGGCCGATGGCGACGCGCTGGCGCTGGCCGCCCGACAATTGCCTTGGACGTCGCTTCATCAGTTCGTTTATGCGCAGGATTTCGGCGGCTCGCTTGACGCGCCGGTCGGTGTCGGCCTTCGGATTGCCGGTCATCCTCAATCCGAAGCTCAGATTCTGCTCGACCGTCATGTGCGGATAGAGTGCGTAGGACTGGAAGACCATGGCGATGCCGCGGTCGGCCGGCTCGACATCGTTGACGAGCTTGCCGCCAATGGCGATCTCGCCGCCGCTGATGTCCTCGAGCCCGGCGATCATCCTGAGCAGCGTCGATTTCCCGCAGCCGGAGGGGCCGACGAAGACGACGAACTCGCCGTCCTTGACATCGATGTTGGCGCCATGGACGACCTCGAAGACGCCGAAGCGCTTGATGACATTGTTGAGCGTGACCGTTGCCATGCTGCCCCTTATTTGACCGCGCCGGCGGCGATGCCGGCGATGAAATGGCGCTGCAGGAGCACGAAGACGATGAGCATCGGCACCGTCAGCATCACCGCGCCCGCCATGATGCCGCCCCACGACACTTTGGTAAGGCCGATCAACGTGCCGAGCGCCACCGGCGCCGTCATCGAGCCGGGCTGGCTGTTGATCAAAAGCGGCCACAAATAATTGTTCCAGGAGGCGAGGAACAGGATGATGGCGAGCGCCGCCAGCATCGGCCGCGCCAGGGGCAGTGCGACGAAGAGGAAGATGCGCCATTCCTTCACCCCCTCGACGCGCGCCGCATCGAAAAGGTCGTCCGGCATCATCGAGAAGCTCTGCCGCATGAACAGCACGCCGAGCGAATTGAACAGCGGCGGCACGATCAGCGCTATCCAGGTGTTGGCGAGCTTGAAATCGCGCGCCACCATGATGAATTGCGGGATCAGCACGACCGCGTAGGGCAGCGTGATGGTGCCGAGGATGATGGCGACAACCACGCCCTTGCCGAAGAACCGGTAGCGGGCCAGCGCCCAGCCGGCCATCGACGTCAACAGCACCGACAGAAACGTGTAGGTCACCGCCACCGAGACCGAAATGCCGATGGCGCCGACGAAGTCGGTGTCGCGCTGCAGATTGTTGAAATTGTCCATGAAATTGCCGTGCGGCAAAAGCTCGATGCCGGGGCTGAAGATGCCGTTGTCCGGCATGGTCGAGAACACCACCATCATCCACAGCGGAAACAGCCAGATCAGCGCCAGCGGCGTCAGGAACAGATGCAGCGCGATGCTGCGTCCCAGCCTGGCGGAGGAGCGCGAACTCATTTCGGTTCCCTCGTCAGCCACAGCTGCACCAGCGTGATCGCGATCGCCAGCGCGGCCATGGTGTAGGCAACGGCCGATGCGTAGCCGAAATTGAGCGACCGAAAACCCTGGCGGTAGAGCAACAGGCCAAGCGTCTCCGTGCCGCCCCCCGGTCCGCCGCGCTCGGTGATCAGGAAGGGCTCGGTGAACAGCTGCATGGTGCCGATGATCGACAGCACGAGGCAGAACACGATGACCGGCTTCAAGAGCGGCAGAGTGATGTAGAAGAACTGTTTGAGCTTGCTGACGCGGTCGAGCGTCGCCGCCTCATAGACATCTTCAGGAATGGACTGCATGCCGGCGAGCAGGATGATGGCGTTGTAACCGGCCCAGCGCCAGGTGACCGCGATCATGATCAGCGCCATCGCCGGCGTGACGTTGGAAAACCAGTCGACGCTGGGCAGGCCGACACTGTTCAGGAGCTTGTTGACGATGCCGAAGTTGAGGTTGAACATCAGCCGGAAGACTGCCGAGTAGGCAACTTCGCCGACCACGACCGGGGCGAAGAAAGCAAAGCGGTACAGGCCCCTGGCCTTGAGCAGCGGCGAGTTCAGCAGCACCGCCATCACGATCGCCAGCGTGATCATCACCGGCACCTGGATGACAAGGATGAGCAGCGTGTTCTTCAGTGCGTTGAAGAAGGCGGGGTCGCCGATCAATCGGCCCCAGTTGAAGCCGGGTGCGAACCGCCACGGCACGGTGCGCGTCGCCTGGAAGGAGATCATGAAGGAATCGATGATCGGCCATACCCAGAAGATTGCAAAGATCAGCAGATAGGGCGCGAGGAAGCGATACGCCGTGGCGTTCTGATAGCGCATTGTCGCCTCCTTTCCGCGTTCAAGGGTTGGCGCGCCCTGCCGAAACCCGGGGCGCGTTCGGAATGGTCCCGGGCAGCATCAACACCGCCCGGGACCATCTCGTCCAGATCAGGATTTGACGGGCAATCCGGTCGCCGCGGCGATCTGGCTTGCGGCATCGTCGAGCGCTGCCTTGGCATCGGGGTAGCCGCCGGCCAAATATTTGGTCTGCACGGCGCGGACGATGATTTCGGCGTCGCTCTGGAATTGCGTGCCGCGACTTGGAACAACCTTGGGCAAGGTGCCGAGGATGTCCTTCCACACCGCCTGGCCGCCCCAGTAGGGCAGGCCTTGCGAGACGTAGGGATCATCGAGCGCCGACACCAGGGATGGCACCAGGCCGAAGTCCTTCAACATGGTGATCTGGCCTTCATTCGTTCCGAGCGTGTATTTCAGATAGGCGTAGGCGGCCTCCTTGTTCTTGGACGCCGAGGTGATGGCCAACGAGGACCCGCCGAGATTGGCGGCGCGCGGCCCGTCGGCGGTGAGGCTCGGCATCAGATAGACACCCCATTTGCCGTTCTCACCGGCCGATTCGGTGCGAATGGTGCCTTCATACCAGCCACCATAGATCTGGGTGGCGACCGTGCCAGCCGTGTTGTTGGTGATCTTGGTGCCCCAGTCGGCCGAGGAGATGATGCCGGCATCCTTCATCTCCTTGACCTTGGTCATGGCATCGATGCATTTGGGCTGGTTGACCGTGATCGACTGGCCGTCCTCGGCAAAATAGGCGCAGCCCTGTTCGTTGGAGATCATGCGGAAGAATTCACTGTCGCCATTGAAATCGGCATTGGTCATCGAGACGCCCGGATTGGCGGCCTGGATCTTCTTGCCGGCGGCGATGAAATCGTCCCAGGTCTTGATCGACGCCGGGTCGACGCCGGCCTTTTCGTAGAAGTCGCGGCGATAGAACGCGGCAACCGGGCCGGAATCCCACGGCATCGCATAGGCCTTGTCGCCGACTTCGAGCTCTGTGCGTTTGAAGTCGGGGAATTTCGCCTGGTCCTCGGCCGTGTAGCCCAGCGTATGCAGGTCGACGAAGCAGTCGGGGAACTGGCTCCAGTAATTCTCGGCCTCGCCGTTCTCGATGGTGACGATATCAGGCAGGCCGACGCCGCCGGCAGCGCAACCGGCGATCGACTTGTCGTAGGTCGGCTGGTTGCCGAGATCCTGGACCGTCACCTTGACGTCGGGAAATTGCTTGTTGAAGCCGGCAACGGTCGCCTTCAGCGATGAAGCCGCGACATTCCAGCTCCAGATCGTGATTTCGCCGGATTGCGCAAAGGCCGGGGCAGAGCCCAGGGCGAGCGCGAGCGCGGCGCAGGTCATTATGATGCGCATTGAAATCCTCCCATTTCATTTGCTCTCTCACTGTGAGCATGGCTAGACTATGCAGTGGGCAGGGCCTGTCGCCGTCAAAGGGAATATGAAATTGGCGGAAAGTAAGATGCCGGAACGGCCGTTTTACCAGCCTGGCGCCAGCAGCGTGGAAGGCCTGCCGCTGCTGCTGCAGATGTTTCACACCAATCCCCTGGTGATGCTCAAGCCGCACTGGCACGCCCAGGTCGAGGTGAATTTCATTGTACGCGGCAGCGTGCATTACCGCATGAACGACCACGAGATTTCGCTTTCGGCCGGCGAGATGTGCCTGTTCTGGGGTGGCCTGCCGCACCAGATGGACGATTTGTCCGACGACGCCATCTATGCCGGAGCGCATCTGCCGCTGGTGCATTTCTTCCGGCTGCACCTGCCCACGGATATCCGGCATCGGCTGATGACGGGTGCCACGCTGGTGACCGGCGCCACCGACCAGTCCGACAACCATAATTTCGAACGCTGGAACCGCTACGCCCGGTCCGGCGACCAGGCCAAGGCGGAACACGCCGTCAACGAATTGCTGCTGCGGCTGGAGCGGGTGCGGTTCGAGCCATACCGGCTGGTGCCCGAAACCGCGCCCGGACAGGAAACGGGCAGCCCCTTCGACCAGCAGTCGTCGCGCAATGTCGGGCGCATGTGCGATTTCATCGCCGAGAACTTCCTCTACGACATCGATTGCGTGAACATCGCGGCGGCCGCCGACATCCATCCCAAATACGCCATGAGCCTGTTCAAGAAATCGACCGGCATGACGCTCAACGAATACGTCAACCTGTTGCGGCTGAGCTACGCGCAGGCGCTTTTGATGCATCAGGACGCCAATGTGCTGCGCGTCGCCATGGATTCGGGCTTCGGCTCGCTCAGCGCCTTCAACAAATCGTTCCGCAAGCTGGCCGGCATGTCGCCCTCCGATTTCCGCAGGGGCGTGACGGGCGCCAGATAGAACGCGACGACCGGCGAGGCATGCCCGATGCCGCGAATGCGTTGCCGCACCTCTATCGCCGGCTAAAAGACGGGTCACGGCATCGCGGCCCGCGATGGCAACGCGGACAAGGACAGAGAAGGACGAAATGGCACCGCGCCGCGAGCCATCCCGGCTGTCGCCGCGGCACCGGAACCGGGCCGGTGCATGGCATCTCTTTTCCTGTCTGAAATCGCCACCTAGGCGCTGGACAGGCCGGATTCCCGTGCTATAACCCACGCGCTTTCAAGGGGCGCCACGGCGCCTTGATGAAATCCGGTGCGCGAGATTTCGTTTGCCGGAACAGGCCCAGATAGCTCAGTTGGTAGAGCAGCGGACTGAAAATCCGCGTGTCGGTGGTTCGAATCCGCCTCTGGGCACCATCCTCTCTCCCCCCGCGCACTCTTTCGCCGAAGCCTCTACGCTTTGCTCCCTATAAGCGCCTGAATTCACTGCTATTTTCAGCACGAAAGACGTGCTTGGGCGAATTTCGTCGTAGCTCGGCAAACTTGGTCCAACGAGGCGAGCTGTTGGTATTTTTGTTGGTATCTGAGAGTCTGTTGGTATCGAAGCGCCAGACAGGAGGTCCCACAAATGGCTCTATCCGACGTGAAATGCCGCAACACCCGGCCCGCGTCCAACCTCCAGAAACTCTCCGACGGCGGTGGGTTGCAGCTGTGGGTGCAGCCATCGGGCACGCGGCTATGGCGCCTGGCGTATCGGTTCGACGGCAAGCAGAAGCTTTTATCCTTGGGCAGCTATCCTGTCATTTCTCTCGCAGATGCCCGCCAAGCGCGCGATGAGGCAAAGCGCCTTCTTAAGGCTGGTGCCGACCCAGCGCAGGAGCGCAGGTTCCGCAAAGCCAGTTCGCCAAAAGACACCTTTCGGTCAATCGCGGACGAATATGTTGACAAGCTGAAGAAGGAGGGACGTGCCGACCGGACGATCAGCAAGGTCAAATGGCTGCTCGACTTTGCCTATCCGACAATCGGCGACAAGAGCATTCGAGAGATCGATGCGTCCACAATTCTCACTGCCCTTCGTCGCGTGGAGGTTCGGGGTCGGTACGAGTCGGCCAGGCGACTTCGTTCCACTATTGGCAGTGTGTTTCGATACGCAATCGCGACTGCACGCGCTGAGGCAGATCCAACGTTCGCCCTGAGGGGCGCACTCATCAGTCCAACGGTCACACCGCGTGCCGCCGTTACCGATCCGAAGGCATTGGGCGGCTTGCTGCGTGCAATCGAGACATTCGACGGACAGCCTACAACGCGAGCCGCCCTGAAGCTGATGGCGCTGCTGTTTCCTCGTCCCGGTGAGCTTCGCGCCTCAGAATGGGTGGAGTTCGACTTTGAAAATTCGGTTTGGATCATTCCGGAAGCGCGCATGAAAATGCGACGACCACACCGGGTTCCTCTTTCCAGGCAGGCGGTGACTATTCTGACCGATCTTACAAAAATCTCCGGCAATGGGACGCTGCTATTTCCAAGCGTGCGATCGGCTTCCAGGCCGATTTCCGACAATACCCTCAATGCGGCCCTGCGTCGTCTTGGCTACAGCAAACGAGAGGCGACGGCGCACGGCTTTCGGGCAACGGCATCAACCCTACTAAACGAATGCGGCAAGTGGCATCCCGACGCCATAGAGCGCCAACTGGCCCATATCGAAAACAACAACGTTCGCCGCGCTTATGCCCGCGCGGAGCACTGGGAAGAGCGCGTAAGGATGTTGCAGTGGTGGGCAGATTATCTGGACGAAATTGAGAGCGCTGATACCCGCGGCGGGCTGAGTCAAAAAAGTCTCAGAGCAAACGCACATCCGTGAACATGAAAGTCTGTTTGGGGCCGTGTATGGACGGCTCCAGTCTGGGATCCAAAAAGGGGACGTTATCCCCTCGTGCGATTTCTGTCAGTATGCTGGCATGACAATGCGCTGTTTTCTTGACATATCGCCATATCGATAGCGACTTTCAGCGTCAATGAATAATCTCGAAGTCCCGAATCATGGAGCATTTCCAGATGAACCCCGACATCGTAATCTTGCTGCCGGGGCTCGTCGGTTCTGTTCTATCGAAGGACGGAAGAGATATCTGGAATTACTCGGGCGCGGCGGGATGGCGTTTGAAGTTCGACAACGCACTTCAGCAGCTTGAACTTCATGCACCAGAGGATGAGACCCTCGACGACCTCGGTGATGGAGTGACGGCCCGGGCTCTCATCGATGATTTGGTGCTCATCCCTTATCTATGCAAATGGGGCGGCTATTCCGATCTCACTGGCGGGCTCCTCGATCGGAAAGGTCTGGTGCATGGCAGGAATTTCTTCCAGTTTCCGTATGACTGGCGACGGAGCAATCGTGTGTCCGCGCGCAAGTTAGCCGAGCGGGCGCACGGGTGGCTGTCAAAGTGGCGTACCGCTAGCGGAAATGCGGACGCTCGGATCGTATTTATCGCCCACTCGATGGGCGGCCTCGTCGCTCGCTACTTCATCGAGTGTCTGGAAGGCTGGAAAGTGACGCGGTGCCTCGTGAGCATAGGTACTCCCTTCCGCGGGTCGGGAAATGCCGTGTCCTTTCTCTGTAACGGCTTCACGATGGGGCCCGGGCCTCTTGCGTTTGACGGCACGGAGGCACTGCGCTCATTCGATTCCGTATATCAACTGCTGCCGATTTATCCATTTGTTTCGCTTCCAGGCCTAACTGACCCTGTTCGCATAAGGGATGTCGACTTGCCCAATATTGACCGCGGACGAGCAATCGAAGCGGCCGAATTCCATCAGCAGGTCACAGAAGCCGTCAAAGCGAATGCTAGAATTGAAGCTTATTTAGCCATCGGCTCGATTGTGCGGCCTATTGTGGGGACGGATCAATCGACGAATGAGTCTGCCAAGCTTAAAGGCGGCAAGCTGGAGATCTTGAAATCGCACCCGAGCGGAACACACATGGGTGACGGAACGGTCCCTCGAGTTTCCGCTTCTCCGATCGATCTCGACGAGAAATATTGTACCTATATTCCCAATCAGCATTCGCTTCTGCAAAGCGATAGTGCGTGCATCAATCACTTGCACGGCGTACTGACGGCCCAAGCAATCAACGATGCCAAGTTCCGGGCCTCCGATGAGCACCCCATTGATTTGTCCGTCGGCGAAGTTCAGCTCGCCTCCGACCCCATCGTCATAGCAGCAACCCCGTTCCGCTATGTTCAGTACCTCGAAGCCTCGATCAAAAACATGGATCGCCCAGGGGACATCGTAACGACACGCCTTACCCCTACAGGCGAAAACGAGGAGTATCGAGCCGAAGTCCGCTTGGGCGCAGGAGCGTTTCAGATCGAAGTCACCGGCCAAGGGCTGCGGCCAGTGCGGGACGTCCTGATGGTCGTGGATTGAATGCCCATGGGAGACAGAGGAACCATTTGGCTTTGGAGGTTCGACCAAGGCATCGTCACGGAACGGCGTTTCCTGCGAGGACAGCCTCAGCCTGGGGATAATTGGCGCAAGGTAGCCGAAAGCATCTACAGCTATGCGGGGGACATCTACCAACTTTCAGTCCGGTTCAGAGACGGGAGGCTTGCAGCGCGGGGGCAGGTCGAAAGCGAGAATGTACGCGAGTCGATTCTCAACATTCTCGGAAGCTACGAGTTTGCCGGCGAAGTGCGGACCGTTATCGAAGTCACCGCGCGTTTCAAGTCGGCGACGACACATCGCCACGAGGCCACGCAACGGCCGCCGTCAGACGCGCCGGCAACGGATTTAAGCAACTCGGTCGAGCGCTTTCCAGCCATCACCGCATTCGATGTCCCCAAGCCCGGTGAAGTATTTCGATTCAGCGTCAACCTGCTGCGCTCGAAACATCAATGGACGATAGGCGACAGCGTCGTCATCCGCGACCTGGACTCAGATTGGTCCGACCTGGATCTAGCAGTCGAAATAGTATCGCAAGAGTTGACGTTTGAAGCTGGCGCGAATGTCGGCACCATCAAGATCATTCGCAACGCAGACTCGGTTGCAGCGAGCTTTGAAGCCCGGGTTTCCTCTGATACCGCTTCCCAGTCCGTCCTGATCGATGCGGTGTTTCACTACAA
Organism: Mesorhizobium newzealandense; assembly: GCF_042682145.1. Classification (NCBI taxonomy): domain Bacteria; kingdom Pseudomonadati; phylum Pseudomonadota; class Alphaproteobacteria; order Hyphomicrobiales; family Phyllobacteriaceae; genus Mesorhizobium; species Mesorhizobium newzealandense. The sequence continues at coordinate 764,827 of NZ_JBHUGZ010000001.1, forward strand.
CGGCCGCTACAGCGGAAGAGCGAGGCGGGACTTCGAGCTGGTGAATGTCTCTGCTCCCGGGGCGTCTACCTCGGGGGTGCCGCACAGAGCGCCTGACGGCGTGATTGACGTGGACAGGAAAGCCGACTCTCCCGAGCTCTTGCTGGCGATCCTAAGTGCGAGCCAGCCTAACAGATATATTTTCTATTGTACGGCACCGAAGGCGCGAAAGGCTGGAGGGAAAGGGGCGAGCGGCATCGTGGACTTGGGTCTGGACGGCGGCCAGAAATTCGCGCAGTCCCTGCTTGTCGAATGTCCCACACTGCCGCCAAAGTGCCATGAGAGCGCGCTTCGCGGCATTGGAGAGCGTATCTGGCAGAGCGTGCCAAGCGTGTTCAAAGATGTGTATTGGGATTTGCGGGAAGAGATAGGACCAAACTTCCCGATCCAGATCGTGACCGATGAACCATATGTGCCCTGGGAGATGATGCGACCGGACGAGGGAGACAATCCTGACGAACACGATCATCTTTTCATGAGCCATCCGATCAGCAGGTGGTGCATAGACTTCGAGCGCGGGATGCCGAATACCTTTGGACACGGCATCATCGCCACCTGCGTGCCGGAGTACCGCAGCGGCGCAACGCTTCCTGCAGCGCGAGAGGAAGAGGCTTTTCTAGTCAGCAGCTACGGTGCCAAGAAATTCGGCAACACGTGCGGCGAATTCAAATCATTTTGGACAACCAAGTTGCCCGAGGATCACGTAACGCTGCTCCATTTTGCAGGCCACGGGTATCCAGCAATGGACGGCCAGCCAGCCCGCATCCGCCTCTCCGATGGCGACGTATCCACAAACGACATCCATAGCGGGGTCACCTTGGGCAAACGTGATACCACGTTTGTCATCTTGAACGCATGCGACGTGGGCTCAAGCGATGTCAAGCTCGGACTGGTCGACAACTGGGCAAGCAAGCTGACGGAGCGGCGCTTTGGCGGCCTGCTCGCTCCGATTTGGAAGGTTCAGGACGAGACTGCATCGATGGTCGTCCGAGATTACGTCACCAACCTCATGGATGGCGACACCGTGGGCAACGCGATGCTAATCGCGCGCGTGGCCGGTCGCAGGGCATCTGCGACACCGTTTGCCTATATTTGCTACGGCGATGTCATGGCCAGGGTGGCCCAGGCTGTCAAGTGACCGCCCTGATTGGCTCTACCAGCAAAGTGGCAGGTATCTTGTTTCTGACCTCCGCCATCAGATCGCCACTCTCTTCAGGCGTTCGTATAGAAACCACCAGCGAGAAGTTCACTTCCCTGTCGTAGCGCTCTGCGCTGGTGATCTCGCCCCACCAGCCGTGCACCGGCGATACCGAAATGGCATCGCGAGCCGCAAGCTTATACGCTTCGCCATGCCAGATGTCCTGGATCAGCGATCCACGCTGCCGATCGCCGAGCAGCCAGCCGTCATCGGTAGCATTCTGCAAATTGTCAGGCGGCTCTGCCCAGTTTACTCGCCGCTTGGCGCTTGCGTCACTTTCACCGAAACGCTTAACTTCGAACTTCAGCCGATGGGATGGGTATCTGTCCAGCCGGTCTCGCGACGCTGCATGGGGCTCAGGTTCGACGAAATATGAAAGCGTGCACCGCATCTCGACCTGAGTGTTTCTCAGACTGCGCAAGATCTCCGTGGGCCATGGCAGCTTGAAGTACTTCATTTCCTTCAGCCTGATATGCCCGTCCGCCATCTCGTACGGCTGCAGCTTATCTTCCACGACTAGCGTCAGAGCGTTCCCTGCGCTCGCGAAAAGACGCTCTTCGTTCGGAACGCCCCAGCCAAAGCGGCTAATGATCTGGGCGCAAGCTCCCGAGGAACGGCCCAATTCCCTTCTCGCGTTTCGATAGTGGGCCAACATGGCAGGCGTCCAGTCAGCAGCGTTGGCCATCAGCGCGCGGACTGTCTCCATCCGCATTGCAGGATAGCGGGCGAGCAGTTTGGCCGCGAGGTGGGATGCGAGCGCGGTCGCAGTGCTCGTCTCACCGGAATAGGCAAACGGCTCGGCCGGCGTGTTGATACCTGTGGTGAGGACCATGTGATTGTGGGATGGCCGGCAAAAGACATCGCCGTCCTCGATGAGAAAATTGCCGCCTTCCATCACGATGTCCGGCTTGCAGAAGCGGACTGCCTCATTGAAGGAAGGCCAGCCCTCAGAGGTCCTCGACGTCGGGGCAAGGTCTCCAACGGGCGCCAGCAGCCTCCCCCTGCCATGACGCTTCAGCGAAACAGCGCCGACAGCCAGCGCATTCAATGACTGAGCTGGGGACTGAACGGGGAACGCGATGTTGCGTCTGTCGTAGTCGGCCTTCTGATATGGCTCATCATCGTGGTGGGGCGCATTCCCCACCGCGACTACAAACAGCCGGGTGCGGTTTCCATCTCCAAAAGCGAGGTCGTCGACCACGGACGAGGTTGATGTGGGCACCCCTTTCTCGGACTCTCCTGCCGCTGTCTGGGCCAGACAGAAAACGCGCGTTGCTGCATCTGCCTCGACAACATCGACAGCCCGGCGGACGGCATCGCGCGCAGGCACCCTGACCCCACTGTCTGGTCCGTTAACGACAACCGATTCAAGCGCCGTGCTCGCAATAATCGGCATCGTACCGCTCACGAGCACATCCATATCACCATATTGCGCCAACCCAGCCATTCGGGTTCCGTGACCGTTGTGGTCCGCGTTGTCCCAGGTAGGGTCGGCGCTGAAGCAGCGATTGCCTGGAAGCATGGGCCGCAACAATGGATGGGTGCGTTTCACGCCAGTGTCGAGAACGGTGACACGTGGTGCATCTGCCGGGGGCGCGACGATGCGCTGGGCGACTGCGTCCAACGCCAAAGCGCGCCTCACTTTCGGCATCTCGGAGAAATCCGATGCAAATGACGAGGCGCTGCGCAGCGACACGATAGCGCCGGATGCGCGCAAGACCTGATTCAGTTCTTCCGCCGCTGCATGAACGGTCCTGACGATGGATTCGACGAAGACTGTGGCATTTCCAACGGTCTCTATCGAACTGTCGTTGAGGGCCCTGAGAAAATATTGTTCAAGGTCGGGCCGCAGCCAAACTTCCCAATCGTGCTTCGTGCGCCTACGGGGAAACCTGTTAAGCGGATCAGTCCAGAGGTCCTGGAGCGTCGCCTCACGGATCGTGTCGCTGGATTCGAAAAGCCAGAAGTTGCGAGGCCGACTCCTGCTGCCGTCATCGTCGTCATCATAGTCCTGAATGCCGGCATCACCGCCTTCCCACTCCCCGTACTTGTGAAGAGCCTCTTCCAGAGACTTCAACATAGAGCGGGTCGCAAAGAAAACGGCGCGGTCGCACTGGATGGAGTTCCGCTCCTCGTCGGCCTCATTGCTGCCCGGAGCCCGGCGCACGTTCAGGAGCTTGAGCCCTCGGGTCGTCGACCTCTGCTTTTTGGACACTTCAAGCCGCTCCGCCGGGCGGCCCTCGATCGCGATCGGGATTCCGCGAAACTTGCTTGGAACTCTGTTCGCCTTCTGCGCTTCATTGAAATCATCAAGTAGAGAGCGCATATCGGAGACTTGGCTCAGCAAGTTTTCAGCATGCAGACGCCGGTCTGCAACCCTTTCCCGACGTTTGGCCCCACCCCCGCCAGGCGCTGTGAAATTCTTCGAGCGGACTCCTAAGCCGCGTAAATGGACATGCCTGTATAAATTGCTGTCTGCCATATGAGCTGAAACACATCCCCCAAGGAATGACCGAATCGGTCACTCAGCGGTGTGTATTGTAGCTCTGTCCTGCAGTGACCGGAACAAGACATCAGTCGTAAGCACAGAATTATGGTCTAGCACTGCGTCCCGGGCAGCATCCTCAGCCGCCGCCACGAGATCAGCCTGACTGAGACCTCCACAGGCCGCTTCGATTTTTTCCCAATCGATGGTTTGGAGCTTGAACATCGGCAGCTGATTGGCGAGCACCCGGCGAGCCTCTTCGGCCGAAGGCTTCGCGTAAACGAAGGCGGCATGAAACCTTCGAAATATCGCTGGATCGAGAAGCGTGCGATGATTTGTGGCTGCAATGATCACGCTTCTGGAGTCATCCTCCTCCAGGAACTGCAGGAAAGACGTCAGCATCCGCCGCGCTTCGCCGATATCATTGTCCGCGCCGCGGCTGGCGGCCAGAGCATCGACCTCATCAAAAAGGTACACGCCCCGCATGTTCTTCATCGCGTCGAATATCAGCCTGAGCTTTCCGGCTGTCTCGCCCATGTATTTGGTGATCACCCCATCGAGCAAGATCGTGAACAACGGAAGGCCCAGCTCGCCGGCGATGGCCGCAGCGGTCATGGACTTGCCTGTTCCTGGAGGCCCGGAGAGCAGAAACTTGCGCCGCGGTTCCAGCCCCTTCTCACGCAGAGATTCCGCTTCCTGATGCTCCCTGACGAGTCGACGCATTCGCCGCTGCAGATCCGATGCGAGAACCATGTCTGCGAGGCGCACCTGCGGATAGGACGCGCGCACTAGGCCGGCAAGTTCTCCCCTCGGGGCCACGATCGGCATTGGAGATGATGGTTTTTGGCGGTCGGCACGGATACGGTCGACGATGGTGCTGATCTCTTGGGCAACTTTGGATTTGCCCGCCTTCTGCGCATCCAGTGCGATGTGTTCAGCGATTGACAGAAAGAGGCTGTCGTCGCGCGCGGCGTGACTGCGGATCATTGCAATGATCTGGCGCGCATTGGTCATGGATCAGCCCTTCTCTCAGCCAAAAGGGTACTTATAGCGGCCTCGACGTCCGGAATCGTTAGCATAAATTTTTGCAATATATGCAACGATTCGTCCACTGAGTTTCCATTTTGTCGCACCCCTCCAACCCCCAGTCTCCGAGCGTCGCCGGCTACAATATCCCGCGCCAAGAAGTTCTCGACTTGCAATTTAACCGGCGCCGAGAATGCCTTGTTTGACATCGACCTGCTTAAGGTCGCCTTTGAGATTCCGATATCGCGAGCGCATTCGGACATGCTCCAACCTGCTCCAGCCAACACCATGGCCAGCTTTGCCACAAGGGCTGGATCGCGTATACGCCTTGGTCTTCCTCGCATAAGACAAATATTGCATATATTGTTGCATTAATCAAGCGTGGAAAGGGGCTGTCCGCATTGGTGGCCTCCGGCACCGTTGAGCGATAACAAAACGACATGGACTGCAACCGTTCGTTGCCACCATAGGGCAGTGCGCTGCTTTGGCCGCTTTCAGCGAGTGGCATGGTAAAGCACAATGGCCGTCTTCAAGCGCAAAGTTACCGTTCACGTCGTGACCACACAGGAAGCGCGTGGCGTATTGTCGATATTCCTCAATCGGACCTAGTACCTCTGCACAGAGGTTATGACGGGTTGAACCGGCTGAAGTTTGGGTAGGATGTCGTGGTCGACGAGCAGTTGGATGCTGCGCGCGACACCTGGTTGCCTGCGGATGAGGCCGGAGCGTTCGAGGGTTAGCACCATCTGGTGGACGGACGGCGGGGTGACGCCGAAATAGCGTTGCATGTCGCGTTCGGCCGGCGGCTGGCGGTTGATCTGCATATAAGCCCAGATGAAGGCGAGGTACTGGCCCTGTTTTTCGGTGAAGCTGGGACCCGCAGGCGTTTGCCCGTCAAGTAATTGATTCAATTTTCGATTCATCCGGAACCCTTGGCAACCGAGGAGGCTTTCTGGATGAATCTACGCTATCGTGTCGATCTCGACCAACCCGAACGCGATGAACTCACAGCGATGCTGGCAGGCGGCAAGCAGCCGGCTCGCAAGCTCAAGCGGGCGCAGATCCTGCTCGCCGTCGACGCGGGCTTGGGTGACGAGGCCATTGCCGCGACGGTGGTGGTCGGCGGCTCCACTGTCTATCGCACCAAGCGCCGCTTCGTGGAGATGGGTCTGGAGGCGGCGCTCAGCGAAGAGCCACGCGCAGGCGCGCAACGCAAGCTGACGGGCAAGGAAGAAGCCCTGCTGGTGGCCACCGCCTGTTCCAGTCCGCCGCCGGGCCGCGCCCGCTGGACCCTGGAACTGCTGGCCGGTGAGTTCGTCAAGCTGACCGATCACCAGGAACTGTCGCGCGAGACGGTGCGCCGACGCTTGGCAGACAACGATCTCAAGCCCTGGCGCAAGGACATGTGGTGCATCCCCAAGGTCGACGCCGAGTATGTCGCGCGCATGGAGGACGTGCTCGACCTCTATGCCGAGGCACCGGACCCGAAGCGACCGGTGGTGTGCTTCGACGAAAGCCCGACCCAACTCATCGGCGAGGTGCGACAGCCGATCCCGGCCGAACCGGGCCGGCTTGAGCGGTATGACTGCGAGTACAAGCGCAACGGCACCGCCAACCTGTTCGTCTTCCTCGACGCACACCGCTCCTGGCGCAAAGTCAAGGTCACCGAGCGGCGCGCCGCGGAAGACTTTGCCCATTGCATGCGCGACCTCGTCGATATCCATTACCCGCAGGCCGAACGCGTCAGGGTGGTGCTCGACAATCTGTCAACCCACTCGGCCGCCGCGCTCTACCAGGCTCTGCCTGCTTCAGAGGCGCGACGCGTCCTTCGACGGCTGGAATTCCACTACACGCCCAAACACGCCAGCTGGCTCAACATGGTCGAGATCGAAATCGGCGTCCTGCGCGGCCAGTGCCTCGATCGTCGCATCAATAGCTATGATCGCCTCGTCGCGGAGACCGCTGCCTGGGAGCACCTGCGAAACACCAGTGGCGCTCGCATCAACTGGATGTTCTCTACCGAAAACGCACGCCTTAAGATGGCCAAAGCCTATCCCAAGCCGACTTCCAAAGAGTCATAACCTCTGTGCAGAGGTACTAGGCGTTGATTGGCGCCGTGATTTCTCCGACGTGTCTGAGGTTGGCATGCCGTCCTTTTTGGCCTTGGCAAACGCGCGGTCGCTTTCCAGGAACTCCGCCAGCATGAACGGGATGAGCTCGGCCACCGTTTCAGACTCGCCATAGGTCTGGCGGTAAAGCGTCGCATAGTCGTTCAGTGCTTGGCCCAGGCCGGCGCTTACAGTGATGATGATCTTGGAAGGGGTCCGGTCCGGAAGCTTCCCGAGTTTCAGGTTGGCCATGACTACTCCTGTTCAACCCGAATACGGCCGCAGCACGAGATCCTTATGTACGATGACGCGCAGCGGCCAACCGGGACGGACGATGATGGTGGGTTGGATGTTCAGGTTCTTTTCGGTGATCCGCTGGCCGGCCTGACTGACGTTCTGCTGAGTGGATTCCCGGATTGCCTTGACAAGATCGCTTTCGTTTTCCCCAAAACTCAGCTCGGTGCCGACGCCCAGTAGAGTGGCTAGCGCAACGCCCTTGATCAGCTGCCATGTGTGGAAATCCACCTTGTCCTCAAGCCCCGCATAACCGGCGGTGTCTGTGGCGGGCAGATTGTCGATTTCGATCGACGAGCCGTCGGGCATCACAATTCGCTGCCAGACCAGCAGCGCACGTTTTTGGCCAAAGGCGACGACGCTGTCATAGGTACCGATCAACCGTGAGCCTTGCGGGATCAGCAAGGTGCTGCCGGTGACCGAGTCGTGCACGCTCTCGGTGACCTGCGCGACGACCAGACCGGGCAAATCAGAATTAATGCCGGTGATCAGGCTTGCTGCAATCACGCTGCCGGCCATCAGCTGATGGGGCGAAGCCGGCGTCTGCAGCGCATGCGGATTGTAGATCCCATTTGTGCTCTGCTGGCTGATAAAATCGAGCTTACGCTGCTGATTGTTCTGGTCACCCTCGGCTGGTGCAACGGAACCTCGCGTACCTACCGCATCGGGTTGCCCAAGCGGTGCTTCAAATGGTGGCCGGGCTCCCCGCGCGTTGTCGGCGACATTCGTCCCACTGGGCCGGTTCTCGATCCGGAACAAGACTTGCGACTCACGCGCCTCAATTGCCTGCTGAGCAAGCCGCTGCTCCTCGGCGGAAACCTCCTGCCCCGGCGCAATGCCAAGTTGGCGCTGGCGTTCGAGGATAGGGCGGCCGAGGTCGCCAGGCAGAGGTGGTCCAAGCGCCGGCGGCTTGGGCTTGATTCCGGAATAATCCTTGGGAAGCGTTTCAAGTCCTTCGGCAGTTGGCTTACGCTCGGTATTGTAGAGTTCTTCCGCCTGGTCTTTGATGCGCCAAGCCGGTCCTTGGAGCGCCATCATGGTAACGCCGAATATGGCGCTGGATCCAACCGCGGTGATAGCAAGGATCACGCCGCGTTTGAACCGGACTGCGCGCCGAGGCGAGGCCCGCAATTGCAGTTGCTCGGGGTCGAGTTTCGGCGGAGCATTTGAGCGGGAAGTATCAGTCATGAGCCTCCCCCTCACCTACCAAGACGCGGAAAGAAGGCTATCCGCCGCGGCGGTTGCCGGCCATCAGTCCTCGTGATTCGCACGACCTGCTGCTGTTTGGTGCCGAGGCGCAGTTCAGCAGCGGCGAAGAGGCGATCGACGATGTAATAGTTGCCGCGCATGCGGTAATTGACGAGTTGGCTATCCCCGTCAGGACCGACGACGAAGAGCGGCGGTGCCTCGCCCTGATCAATCCGGCGCGGGAATTCGATATAAACCTTGCTGCCATCGTCGAAAGCGCGCTTCGGTCTCCAAGCCGGCGTGTCGCCAGTAATCGAATAGCGGAAGCGAACGTTCTCCAGTGACACATTCGACGCAACCGGCGTGCCAGCCTCGGCTTGAGCGTTGCTTCGGCGCAGCGCGATGATCTGGTCCTCGCTGTAGGTCCAGGAGATTGCCGCCATTGCGGTCTTCTCGGTGCTTTGAAGTTGCAGATGGTAGGTCCGCCGGTCCGTTGTGATGACCAGATTGGTGCTGAGCCCCGGCGCGAAGGGTTTTACCAGCACATGGGTGCGCTGGTTGTTACCGGTGCCGCTGACGGTATCGCCGATGACCCAGCGCACCGTGTCGCCGGCCGACACGGATGTCAGTTTCTCCCCTGACTGCAGGGCGATATCGCTGACGCGCTCCGGCGCCGCATAAAGCTGATAAAGCGCGCCATCGGCGAAGGGATAGACCTGCACCGCGTTGACATAGCCATACCTGGTGGGCTGCTGCGTCGCCGCCTTGTTGGCGTCGGCGACACGTTCTTCAGGGGAGCGCTTGTCCTCGGCGACCTTGCCCGGCTCGGGTTGCAGCTGGCCAGGAAGCGGCAGCGGCTTTGGCACCTCGACTATCTTGACCGGCTTCCCCGGCGCCTTCTCGATTGCCGCCGGTCTGAAATCAGCAGCGTCATAGGAAATCTCAGGCGGCAGCACCGGTTTCGATGCACAGGCTGGTAGGACAGCTGCTGAGACCGACAGGATCAGTGCGGCACGGAACGATGGGGCTCTATTTGTCATTGGCTGGCTCCTTCGGGGAAACGGATGTCGGCGCGGCGCTGTCGAGCTCACGCGACCAGTCGACGGCGTTGATGAAGACGCCGAGCGGATTGTTGCGCAGCTGGTCCGTGTTGCTTGGTGGGCGGATCACGATGGTAAGGATCGCGGTCCAGCGCGTCGTGCTGGCCAAGCTGCCGCGTTCAAAAACCTGCTCGGTCCATTTGACCTGGAACGAGCTATTGGATGCCCGAACCACGCTGGTCACCTGCACCGACACGCTGCGCGTTCCGATCTGACCGAAGGGATCGTTCGCCTTGGCGTACTCGTTGAGGAAGAGTGCTGCGCGGTCGGTAGCAAAGTCATAGGCTGCCAGCCAGTTCTGCCGCACCAGCACCGGATCGGTGGAGACCGAACGGACATTCTGGATGAAGCGGCCGAGATGCCAGGCGATCTGGGCATCGGAGGGTTCGTAATCCCGGACTGCTGGCGCAACGGCGCGCGCCTCGCCGAAGCGGTCGACCTCGACGACGTAAGGCACGACGCGGCTTTGCATCGACTGCCATACAAGTCCGCAGGAAAGTCCAGTCGCCAAGACCAGACAGCCCAGGGCCATGAGCCGCCAATTGCGGGCCTGCACCCGAGATGAGCCGATACGCTCGTCCCAGAGCTGGGCGGCTTTCTGATACGGCGTGACCGGTTCGGGTGTCTTGCCGTAACGTTGAACGGGTCGCTTGAAGAGCATCTAGTCGTCCTTGTCATTGAGAGAGGGATTGGCGCTGCCACCCGGCCTGTCGCCATCACGGACCGCCTGCACTGCGGCGTGTCGATGGGCACGGGCGGTCTGTTCGGAACGCAATTGCCTTGCCCAATTGGGAGCGGCATCAGTGGCTGTACCGGCTGGGCTTCCGGCCATTGACGCGGTCGGCGTACCGCCAGTCGCGGTCCAGGCGGCTTCGCGGCCGGCGTCGGCGCTGCGCCCGAACGTTCCCGCGGCAGATCGTGCAGCTCGCATCGCGGCGCCACCGGCGGCACTGGTCACACCCTGCAGTCCAGCAGCTACACCGGACCGGCCAGAGTCGAGCGAGGTTGCGCGCCCCAGCTGCCAAGCCGTGGAAGCAATCGATCCCATCGAGGTGCCAGCACGGACTGCGGCGAGACTGCCGCCGGTTGCCATGCGCGCGCCGGCAAATGTCGCGCCTCCGGCAACGAGTGATGCGCCGGCGGCAGCCGCAGTGGTTCCGAGTGCGGCGCCAGCGCCAAGCTGCGGCGCGCCAGAGACAAGACCCGAAGCGATACCTGGCCCGAAGATGCCGAGCCCAAGCAGCGACAGCGCACCAAGCACTTGTGACATGGCGGCGGCCAGGTCCGGCTCCTTGCCTTGCAGCGCGGAAGCGAACTCGCCGAAGAGCGTGGAGCCGATGCCCACGATGACGGCGAGCACCATCACCTTAATGCCCGACGAGATCACATTGCCGAGCACGCGCTCGGCCAGAAACGCCGAACGGTTCCAGAGTGCGAATGGAACCAGAACGAAGCCCGCCAAAGTGGTGAGCTTGAACTCGAGGATGGTGATGAACAGCTGGATGGAAAGAATAAAGAAGGCGATGATGACCAGGAACCAGGCCACAAGCAGCACGAAGATGGTGAGCGCATTGCCGAAGATTTCTGGGAAGCCCAGGAGCTGGCTTGCCTGATCGAGCAGCGGCCAGGCACCCTCGAAACCGGTCGCGGCAATGCGGCCCGGATGCAAAAGATTGTCGGCGGAGAGATTGCCAGAGGACGCGTTGATGCCGAGACCGGCAAAGGACCGATAGATGATGTCGGCAAGGTTCTTGAAATTGTTCAGGATGAAGGCGAACACGCCGACATAGAGTACCTTGCGGATGAGCCGGCCGGGAACGTTGGGTTCGCCGCCGAGTGCCCAGGCCAGGCCGGCAAGTGTGATGTCGATGCCGATCAGGGTCGTGGTGAGGAAGGCGACATCGCCCGAGAGCAGACCGAACCCGCTGTCGATATAGCGGACAAAGGTCTCCATGAAGCGATCGATGACCCCAAGGTCGTTCATGCCGCCTTCCTCGTCGTGAAGAATCAGTTGCCGGGATAGGCCGTACCGGTGCCCAGGAAGCGCTTCGTCGTCTCGCGGGCGGCTTCCTCGGACTGCGCCTTGCGGGCGGCATCCTCGGCTTCAGCTCGAAACTGCGTCGCGAGCAGCGTCTGAATCTGCATCTGCTGCTTGGTCGAAAGCGCGATCAACTGGTTGGTTGCCTGGCTTGCCTCAAGCGCACCGGCCGCGCCCTGGCTGCGGTTGATGAGATCGGTAAGCAGGTCACCGTCGCCGCGGACGTTCTCGACGATCTGCGACTGGACACCCATGGTCTGGCGAAACGCCTGCATGGCGCTCTGCCAGCGCTCGCGTGCAGCGCCCGCCACATCGCTGACCTTTATCGTCGCGTCATAGCTTTCCGGGTATTGATTGCGCCATTGGTCTTGAAGCTTGTCGAGATCAAAGCTCAGGCCACTCGCCTGATCCATCAGCCCGTCGATGCGATGGAGCGCACCGGTGAGTTGGCCAACGGAAGAAAAATCCAGATGCTGAAGGTTGCGCGCCATGTTCTGCAGCATGGTCGCCTGGTTCTGAAGCGATTGGACCTGGTTGTTGATCTGCTCCAGCGAGCGTGCCGCCGTTAGCACGTTCTGGGTATAGTTCGACGGATCGAACACGATGAGGGCGTAGGCTGGCTGGACGTAGTCGGCCATCGGTTTGGCGATCAGGGAAACGGTGATCAGGCTGGTGAAAAGGCGGCGTCCCATCATGACGATTGCTCCGTGTCTGGTTGAGGGAATTGCTGGAGAAGCTCGGCTGCCCAATCCAGGCCGCGTGCATTCAGGAAACGAGAGGCAAAGCTGTCCTGTCCGTGCTCGGACAGGACCCTTTCGATAAGGGTCTGCGTGGCCGGATCGGAAGCACCGCACAGCGCGAGTGTGATCGGGCCGAGCCCGAGCTCGAAAAGACGGTTGCCGCGGCGCGACTGCAGGTAATAGTGCCGCTTCGGCGTGGCGCGAGCGATCAGTTCGATCTGCCGCTCGTTCAAACCGAAGCGTTCGTAGGCTGCCCGCGCTTGCGGCTCCACCGCACGATCATTGGGAAGAAAAATACGCTGTGGGCAGCTCTCGATGATTGCGGGCGCGATTGCAGAGCCCGCGATGTCGGCAAGCGATTGGGTGGCGAAGACAACCGACACGTTCTTCTTTCGCAGCACCTTCAGCCATTCGCGGATGCGGGCGGCAAAAAGCGGGTTGTCGAGATAGACCCACGCCTCGTCGAGCATGAGCAGCGTCGGCCGCCCGTCAAACCGCTCCTCGAGGCGATGGAAAAGATAGGTGAGCACCGGCAGGACAGCGCCTTGGCTGTGCATCAGCTCCTCGGTCTCGAAGCATTGCACATCCGATAAGGCCAGCCGATCGACATCGGCATCGAGCAGCCGGCCGAAGGGACCGTCGAGCGTGTAGGGCATCAACGCAGACTTGAGCGCATTGGACTGAAGCAGGACCGACAGGCCGGTCAGCGTGCGTTCCTGCGCCGGCGTCGTGGCAAGGCTGTTGAGCGCCGACCAGATTGCCTCCTTCACCTCCGGTGTGACGGTGACGCTCTCATGGGCAATCAGAGCTGCGATCCATTCGGCCGCCCAACCGCGGGTAGCCTGGTCGCTGATGTTTCGCAGTGGCTGGAAGGCAAACGCACCGTCCGCGCCGAGCACATGATGCTCTCCACCCATCGCAAGTGTCGCCGCACGCGCCGAATTGCCTTTGTCGAAGACATAGACCTGCGCGCCGGCATAGCGCCGGAACTGCAAAGCGATCAGTGCTAGCAGAACCGACTTGCCGGCGCCGGTCGGTCCAACGATCAGCATGTGGCCGACGTCCTCGACATGAGTGGAAAGCCGGAACGGAGTCGACCCGCTGGTCTCGGCAACGAGAAGCGGCGGGGCTTCGGTCTGGGTAACATTGGCGAGATGCTCGTTCGTCGCCGGCCCGGCCCACACCGATGACAGCGGCATGAGATGGGCAAGATTCAGTGTGTGAATGAGCGGCTGGCGAACGTTGGCGTAGACATGACCAGGCAACGAGCCGAGCCACGCTTCCACGGCATTGACGCTTTCACGGATCGTAGTGAAGCCAAGTCCGTTGACGATGCGCTCGACCGCGCGAAGTTTCTCCTCGGCGGCTTGGTGGTCCTCGTCCCACACCGTCACAGTAGTGGTGAGATAGCCGAATCCGACATGATCGCCGCCCAGTGCTTGAAGTGCTTCGTCTGCATCGAGTGCCTTGTTGTCGGCGTCGCTGTCGATGAGAGGAACGGGTTCGTTGGTCACGACCTCGCGCAGGATAGCCACGATCGATTTACGCTTGGCAAACCACTGCCGGCGCAATCGCGTCAGCGTCTTGGTGGCTTCCGTCTTGTCGAGCGGAATGAAACGCGTCACCCAGCGATAAGCGAAATCCTGGTTGTTGAGTGCGTCCAGAATTCCGGGCCGCGTGAGGTTCGGGAATCCGAGGATGGTAAGTGTGCGAAGATGCTGCTCACCCAGCATCGGCTCCAAGCCGCCGGTGAGCGGCGCATCGACCAGCATGCTATCCAGATACATAGGCGTTTCCGGTACGGCGACTGGATGGCGGCGGGTCGAGATTGTGCCGTGCAGGTAAGTCAGCGTCTCGGCATCATCGAGGGCGCGCATTTCCGGCATGAAGCCCGACAGTAGACCCAGAACCCGGTCGGTCTCGTCACGGAACCGCGCCAGCTCCTGGCGCCAGTCTCTTTCGCCTTCGGAATGATGAGAGTCGACCAGCGCGCTTTCCGCCCGCGCCTGGCCGTCCGGCGGCGGCATGAACAGCAAGGTCAGGTGATAGCGGCTCTCGAAATGCGCGACCTTGCCCTCGAAGGCCCCGCGCCGTTCTTCGTCGACCAGCCACGACGCCGCATCGGGGAACCGCGAATGCGGATAGCCCAGCGCTTCTATGCGCTCCGCCTCGAAGAACAATGCCCAGCCGGAGCTAAGGCGTCTGAGCGCATTGTTCGCCCGTGCGCAGATCCCGATGAGTTCGGCTTCGGTCGCGCTTTCGAGATCGGGACCCCGGAACCGCAACGTCCGCTGAAAGCTGCCATCCTTGTTGAGCACGATGCCCGGCGCGACCAGTGCGGCCCAAGGCAAATGGTCGGCAAGCCGGTCGGTTTTGCCGCGATACTCCGAAAGGTTCAGCATGCAAACCATCCCTTCATGCGAAGATGACGGACAAGCACGCTCGCGAAGTCCGGATCCCGGCGCGCGGCAAAGACCGCGAGCGTGTGGCCGGCAATCCAGAGTACCAGCCCGGCGATCCACTGCTGCAGGCCAAGACCGATGGCCGCAGCCACCGTGCCGTTGAGGATCGCAACCGCTCGAGGCGCACCGCCCAGCAGGATCGCCTCAGTCAATGCCCGGTGAACAGGAACCTCGAAGCCCTCAATATGCTGCTCTCCGCTGGCCATCAGACGAGTGCCCCACCGCCGAAGGAGAAGAAGGAGAGAAAGAAGCTCGATGCCGCGAAGGCGATCGACAGACCGAAGACGATCTGGATCAGCCGGCGGAAGCCGCCCGCCGTATCACCGAAGGCAAGCGTCAGGCCGGTGGTGATGATTATGATCACCGCGACGATCTTGGCGACCGGCCCTTGCACCGATTCCAGTATCTGCTGCAGCGGCTGCTCCCAGGGCATGCCGGAGCCCGCGGCGAAAGCCGGTGCCGTGAGAAAAAACGCGAACGCGGCGGACGAAAGAAAGCGAAGCTTCTTGCGCATGAGATGACCTTTCAGAGCTGCTGGAGTTGCGGAAGCGTGAGCGGGGTGACGGCGTAATCGCCGCTGCCGTCAAGACCGGTGACCTCGGCGATCGCGTCGATGCGGCGCGACGAGCCGCGCCCGGCGATGAAGACGATCAGATCGATGGCGTCGGCGATGAGGCGGCGGGGAACGGTGACGACGGCTTCCTGCGCGAGCTGCTCGATGCGATAGAGCGCGGAGCGCGCCGAATTGGCGTGAACCGTGGCGATGCCGCCGGGATGCCCTGTGTTCCATGCCTTCACCATGTCGAGCGCTTCCGCACCCCGGACTTCGCCGACGATGATCCGGTCGGGCCTAAGCCGCAGCGTCGAGCGCACGAGATCGGCAAGCGTTACCGAACCCCGCCTCGTTCGTAAGGCAACGCAATCCTTCGCCGCGCATTGCAGTTCGCGCGTGTCCTCGATGAGGATCACCCGCTCGTCGCATTCGGCGACTTCGGCCAGCAGCGCGTTGGCAAGGGTTGTTTTGCCCGACGACGTGCCGCCGGCGACCAGAATGTTGCGCCGCTCGCGGACCGCCTTTTTCAGCGCATCGGCCTGCAGCGGCAACATGATGCGGTCGGCCACGTAGTTGGCCAGAGTGTAGAGCTTTGCGGCCGGTTTACGGATAGCAAAGCATGGTGCCAGCACGACCGGCGGCAGCAGACCCTCGAAGCGCTCGCCCGAAGGCAGTTCGGCGCTGACAATCGGATTGTCCTCATGCGCTTCGGCGCGCACGTGGGAGGCGACCAGGCGAATGATGCGCTCCGCCTCGGAAGGGTGCATGTGCACGCCGGTGTCGACCCGCCCCTCGCCCAGCCGGTCGAGCCTCAGCGCACCGTCGGGATTGACCATCACCTCGATGACCAATGGATCGGCTAGGGCTTCGGTGATCGCTGGGCCCATGGCGGTGCGCAGCATGGCGCGGCGGCGATGGTCGGCCTCGGGATGAGAACTCATCCTTCCCTTCCCCCGCCATTGGCCTCGCCAAGCGATTTTTTCCCGGAGGCGATCTGGCGACCGACCTGCTCGACGAATTTGTCGAAACGCTCCTGGGCAATCGCTTGCGTCGCCCTGTCCGGAACCGGCGTGTGGGCATGAAGCGTGATCGAAAAACGGATGAAGAGCGCCAGGCTCTCCAGAACCATCTCGACATCGCGCCTGATATGATCGAGCTCGCGGGACAGACGATCGAGCCGCTTGCCGTAGCGCTGGTCGAGATCGTTCTCGCCCCGCCGCTCTATGAAGGCCTCAACCGCCTTCGCGACGACCGCGGATTTGGTGGTCGATGGATCGCGGCTGAGGTTGTCCAGCTTCTCGCTCAGCCCGGGTTCAAGCAGAAACTGATGACGGATGCGGTGGGGCTTCATGCGGCTCGTTCCGGCTGACCGACGCTTGCTGCACCGGCGACGGAACAAGCATCGTCGAGGTGCCCGAAATCGCGTATGGCCGTTATCTACGCTGAGGTGCGCCCAACTCGAAGCGGGGTTCAGAAGCCGGGCACGATGTCCTTGTCGTCGCCCCTTCCCTCGTTGATGCCGTAGGCACGCGCGGCAGTGGAAATCCGGTCCATAACGAGCTTGTCGGGGAGCGCCTCGCTGTCATCGTCGGTGGGCTTGAAGAGATCGTCCTGATCCGGCTGCTGAGAGACGACGGGGTGTTCATCGGGCAGACCTGGATGACGCTGCTGCTGAACACCGCCGTCGTTTTCGGTTGCCACGCCGCTTTCGTCGCCGGGAACAAGACGGCGATCAACGCCGCACACCTGTCCGCTCCAATCATCCAGACGCGACGCAGGGCAATCAGCGTAAGGACCGTCCCGAAGCAGTGGCGAAGGCAGCAACCGTTCGGTGAAATTCTGATCCTGGTAATAGCGCAACTTCTTGGCACGGATCGGCGGCAGCCCTGAAACCAACACCAGTTCGTCAGACGGCGGCAACTGCATTACCTCCCCGGGCGTCAGCAGAGGTCGTGCCGTTTCCTGGCGGCTGACCATGACGTGGGAAAGCCAGGGCGCCAGCCTATGGCCGGCATAGTTGCGCATGGATCTGAGCTCCGTCGCCGTGCCGAGCGCATCGGAGATGCGTTTTGCCGTGCGCTCGTCATTGGACGAAAAGGCAATCCGCACATGACAGTTGTCGAGAATGGCGTTGTTCTCGCCGTAGGCTTTTGAAATCTGGTTCAAGGATTGCGCGATCAAATAGGCGCGAATGCCGTAGCCGGCCATGAAGGCGAGCGCAGTCTCGAAAAAATCGAGCCGTCCGAGCGCCGGAAATTCGTCGAGCATCATGAGCAGTTGATGTTTGCGGCTCTTCTTTGGATCGCCCTCCAGCCGCTCGGTGAGCCGCCGGCCGATCTGATTGAGCACCAGTCGCACCAGCGGCTTGGTACGTGAGATGTCCGATGGCGGCACGACCAGATAAAGCGACATTGGTCGCTCTGCATCCATGAGGTCAGCAATGCGCCAGTCGCAAGCCGATGTTGCCGCAGCTACGGTCGGATCGCGATAGAGCCCGAGAAATGACATGGCGGTCGAGAGAACGCCTGAACGCTCATTCTCTGACTTGTTCAGCACCTCACGAGCCGCCGAGGCCACGACAGGATGGACCTGAGGCTTTTCACTAGCTCCGAGATGGTTGGTGGTCATCATCCGTTGCAGCGTTGCAGCAAACGAGCGCTGTGGGTCCGAGAGGAAGGTAGCGACACGGGCTAGCGTCTTTTCCTCTTCGGCGTAGAGCACGTGCAAGATGGCGCCGACCAGCAGTGAGTGGCTGGTCTTTTCCCAATGGTTTCGCCGCTCCAGCGCGCCTTCCGGATCGACGAGGATGTCGGCGATGTTCTGGACGTCGCGGACCTCGTCTAGGCCCTGGCGTACCTCTAGCAGCGGGTTGTAGCGCGCCGACCTTGAATCGGTAGGATTGAACAAAAGGCAATGTGAAAACTTCGAGCGCCAGCCGGAGGTCAGCTGCCAGTTTTCACCTTTGATGTCGTGAATGACGGCCGAGCCGGTCCAGGAAAGGAGGGTTGGCAGAACCAGCCCGACACCCTTGCCGGAACGTGTTGGCGCAAACGCCATGACATGCTCTGGGCCGTCATGGCGCAGATACTGGTCCTTCAATTTGCCAAGGAAAACGCCGGCCGTCCTGAATAGCCCCTCCTTCTCAATCTCCCACTTTTCGGCCCATCGTGAAGAGCCGTAGGTAGTGACCGCTCCACGCTGCCGCGCACGCCAAAGTGAACCGGCCATAGCAGCGCCACAGCTTAGGAAGCCACTGGCGCCGGCAAGTGCGCCCGCCTTGTCGAAGACCTCTGGCGCGTAAGCGTCGAAATGGAACCACCATTCGAAAAGTTTCCACGGCTTATAGATTGCCCAGCCGGCCGCGACAAACCATGGGGCGCCGAGTTGCGGCTGATGGCCCAGCATGTGGGCGCACCATTGTGTTGCCGTCCATACGCCGAGGACTGCGATGGCAAACACAACCACGATCTGGCCAATCAGCAGCTTCGTCGGTGTCATTGGCTTTTGCTCCGCTGTTCTGGACAGGCGGATCAAGCATCTGGCCAAAGCACAGGGAGTAAAACCCACCGTACGCACGACGAGGTGCGATGGGGCAATCATTGGGTATTGCTCAGATTTGAAACGCGGGAACGCGCCGCTGTTCAATCGATAAGACATAAGGCCGGTGCTATGCTCTCGGATTCGACGCGTCCGGAGGTATCCCGGACGAACTGAAACAGCACCTTCTGCTAGATTTTCTGCAGACCCTGGCCAACTACAAGGGCTGCGCTCTCTGTACGGCGCAAGACAATTTCCCGAAGGCGCCAAGGTTCGGCCAACCCGGTCGAATGATCCGGGTTGATTCACGCTTGCAGAGGCGACAGCAAAAAAGAGGCCACGAGGCGCGGGGAGCCTGCCCGGGGGCCCCTTCGAGGGACGGTCATGCCCGACGTAGCACCCGACAAATCTGGGATCAGAGGATCGGACCGTGATCCGGAATTGCCGAAAGACCGTCAATCAAGACGGGCTGCTTTCAAAAACCACCGAATGCTAGCCGCCTTGATGCACGGCGATGAGCTTTTGGCGGCCTGAGGCGGTGATCAGGTCGCCGTTTCGGTGCGTTTTGACAACCCTCGTCAGGCGCCGGCGATGATCCGTCGTGATGGAGGGCTGGGTTTGCAGGTTGCGGTCGGCGGGTTTGTTTCGGGACGTCTGCGCCCCGTCGGCTATGTCACGAGCCGCGCAATGCGATTGAGGACGATGCGCAGGATGCGCTGGTCGGGGCAGGAGGTCGGCAGGTGCAGGCGGATCTGGGTTTTCATCTCGACCACCCGCGCGGCGATTTTGCATGTCGGTCAATCATTATGACCAATGGTTCTCTACATTTCGCTGCTGCGTTCTCTACATTTGGCTGCTGTTGCGCAGGAGCCCACGGACCTGCCCGTAAAGCTGGCGCTTGACATTGACCAGTTGCTCACGCGCGCCAAGCAACGCCTTCAGCCGGTGGCTTTCCATGGTCTTCACATGCACCGCAGAATACAAACCGCTTGCCAGTATCTCGGCAAGCGCCTGCGCATCCGCCTTGTCCGTCTTCTCAGGCCGCGCCTTCAGGGCATCTGCAGCACGCCGCGCATCCATGCAGATGACCGGAAAACCCAGATCCTTCAGCTCGTGGTAGAGCCAAGGCGTCATCGAGCCTGTCTCAAGGCCGACTTTCGCAAGATGACCGTTCCATCTTTTCAGCCGCTCCGCGATCATTGACGGCTGCGTGTCCGCGCTCCCGCGCCACACCACCTGTCGATCCTGACCATAATGCAGATGTGCGTGCTCTTGAGACTGACGTCCACTCCAACGTAATATTCCATCGCTGCTCTCCTTAGGTCTTCGACAAACCAGGGCAGATGGCCTCATTCCGCCGATGGGAGCAGCAACCTCGTGTATGGGATGTAATAGTGGGTTCGCGGGCGACGCGGCGGCCGGAGATCAAGCTATCCGGGATAGTGGCCAGTCTCCACCGTGCTGAAACAACCTCTATACGCGTTCAGATCGCTCGAACTACATGGCTTTTTATTTCCGGGCAGTGCCCGACCGACGGCTCATGTTCGCAGCAGGAGAGTGCCTATTGCGAAGACGGACGCGGAGCCGGGAAATCCAGCACGCGGCTGGTATAGCTTTCGATCAATGCACTGAATGGCACGCCATCCGGTAGTTTGAGCACGGCGTGATGTTCGAGAAGGAAAGGGGGAGGGACAAGAGATCCAGTACCGGAAGCCGGCAGGCTGGTTTGCATTTCCCATCCTTTCGAGAGAGGGGACCAAAGCAGCTTCGCCGATAGGTTCGTGCGACTGAAATTTAGAGCCTGAACGGCTCGACCGAATGCTATATCGCTCGTATCGAGCGCCTTGTTCATCTCGGCCGTCAGCCTTGCCGGCACGTACCAGTTGTCCGCCTCGGACAGGACGTGCTCGCCGCAGGCCAGACGAACGCGCCGATAGGCTATGGGTTCGTCCGAGCCTACGGCAAGTAGCTTACGGATATGGACATCCGCCGGCTTGTCTTGACCATGTACACGATGAGCCACGATCTTCGAGCCTTCCGGCGCCAGCTTGTGTGTTGCGCACCAGCGATCAAGTGTCAGCGTAGCACTGGCATTGCTGAGGAGATCGGCATTCAGGGCTTGAAGGACTGCAAGAGCTTCCAGTCGTGATGTCGGCGTGTCCGGCCATGGCGACGGAGTGGACAGATTCTGCGCCATGGTAGTTTGCGTGCCCGGCACGATGGCGGCTGAGCTGCCAAAGGCGAGGAGGCGGACGAGTAACAAGGACCGGAAGAACATGGCTATGAAATCCTCTGTAAAACAGACTGTACAGGTCGGGGCTAGTCTAAGATCACGCTCGATCGTCAGCTGGCCGATCTGAGCATGCAACTTCTCAAGCTCGCATTCGCGCGTGTCCTTCGCTGGCTGGTGTCGGCGAGAGTCGCCTCAGCCAGCTCTATCAGCAGAAGCCGACATCAACTCCTGAGTCGGTTTTGCAGTGCCTGCCGATCGGCGACGAGCTGGTCCAGGTGGATAGAATGCCCTCCTTGCGCCAATCGCCTAACCAGCTCACGCATACCGTCCACGACAAAGACGCCGCAATCATAGCTGTTCTGCTGCTGGGCCATGAGGGGTGACTCCAGGCGGGCGCCCAGCCGTCCTGCGAGCTGTTCTGCAGGCCGGGCGTTGTATCCTTGCGCGGAGTCGTAGTGATAGGCGACCGGCTTTTGCCGGTCGCTGCGATCAACGAACAGCAGCGACCAATGGCTGCCGCGTTGATTAGGATCCGAAACATGGGCATTATTCACTGGCAGGAACAGGAAGTCGGCTGTATCGTTACCCTGCCGATTATGGACGATACTGTGGAATGTACTTAGCGAGTCGCCCCAGTTCAGCTGAAAGGCTACGAGGGGATCCACGAACCGCGTCCGGGCGGCGAGACTCGGATTGGTCCCCTGCAACTCCTGCGCCAGGAGCTGGTAATCCGTGAGGATATGCCTGTCGCCCAGCCATTGCGTGTCCCCGAGCACCAGCCCGCGGTCGTGGGACGAGGCTTTCGGATCCAAAGCCCCGATCTGAGCATCGGAGGAGGTGGTCGAGAATGCCCGCACAGAATTAACCTCGTCGCGTAATCCGGATGGCGTGGGCCTTGTCAGATCAACCAATGGAAGACCGCCGTAGGTGTCTGAGCGGGCCTTGGCAGAGTGCGCTGGCGCAAAGTGAGCATCGTCGCGCAATTCGGATGGCGTGGGCGCATTCAGATCAACGATTGATTCAAGACCCCCGTAGGTGTCTGAGCGAGCCTTGGCAGAGTGCGCGAAGTGAGCATCGTCGCGCAATTCGGATGGCGTGGGCGCATTCAGATCAACGATTGACTCAAGACCCCCGTAGGTGTCTGAGCGAGCCTTGGCAGAGTGCGCGAAGTGAGCATCGTCGCGCAATTCGGATGGCGTGGGCGCATTCAGATCAACGATTGACTCAAGACCCCCGTAGGTGTCTGAGCGAGCCTTGGCAGAGTGCGCTGGCGCGAAGTGAGCATCGTCGCGCAATTCGGATGGCGTGGGCGCATTCAGATCAACGATTGACTCAAGACCCCCGTAGGTGTCTGAGCGGGCCCTGGCAGAGTGCGCTGGCGCAAAGTGAGCATCGTCGCGCAATTCGGATGGCGTGGGCGCATTCAGATCAACGATTGACTCAAGACCGCCGTAGGTGTCTGAACGGGCCCTGGCAGAGTGCGCTGGCGGAAAGTGAGCATCGTCGCGCCCCGCGACCTCACGGAAGACGTCTGAGGGAGCCATGGCAGTTGATGATGACGGGGGTTCTTGCATCGCCTGGCTCCAGAAGGCCCGAGCTCCCTCGCTCGGGGTAGCGGGCAGCGAGGCGAGCTCCTTCAGCGCGCCGGTCTGCCGAGCTGTCTGCGCGGCTGGCAAAGCCGACTGCTCATGTGATTGCAGCCCCAACCCTTGGTTCGCCTCGACGAGTTTTAAGTAGCTCCGAAGATGCGACAAATCGGGAGCGTGTACTCTGCTTCCAGTCAGTTTGAACGCTTCCACATCGTTCCGCAGCGTTAACTGCTCATTGTTAGAGCCGTTAAGTCGACCAGCTATGCTCCCCCCCCCTGCCCGTTTTTTGAAGCCACTCACTCAGCGCACGAAGACGTGTAGCCCGCTTCTGGGCAAACTGCCTCTGCGCCGCAGTCGGGGTCCTAAGATCGTTCAAGGCTTGGCCGAGCGCACCATCAATGAGGGGGCCGTCTTCGGGATAAGGAGCCAGGTGACGGGGCCGCCCAATGCCACGGGGTTCGGATCCGGGCGCTTCGGCTTCTTCACCCCCAGGCAAGAGCCGCGGGAGATTAGCCAGAGCGCATTTAAGGCGATTCTGAGGGTCTCCCCCCCAGGCTTCTGTACTCCGAAATTTCATTGTCTAGCGAACCGCCTCGCAACAGAGAAGCTAGAGGGTCCCTATCGTTTGCTTGGAGCCACCGAGCAAACACCCTAAATCTGGAAAGACTGTTTTTGATGTCCCCTTTGGCGGCATTGCGCTGCTCGGCGCCTACCCGGAACCTTGCCAAGAGATCGGCGTCTTCGGCAGGGAGCTCCCCAATTAGCTGGTCTCGTGAAGGAAGGCTCCCGGGGGCAACCTTGTTCAGCTGCGCAACGACAGCAAAGCGGCCACCATCCTTCAGATAGTCCCGCACATCGGCGACAAAAGAAGCATGGCCAGGCGAATCGCGGTCAAACCGGCCGGTTATAGGGCCCCGATTTTCCTGGAACAGCCAGCCGCTTAAATGGTGCAGATCACCTACCAATCTCTTGACAGTCCTCTCGTGCGTCTGCGCTTCGCGGGCTGCTTTCTTGAAGGTGGAAACAAGCTCCTTGTCCTCGGCAAAGGGCCCAAAGCGTTCGCGCTTTGCGCCCACGCGGACCTCTTTATTCACCGCAAACTCCGGTTGCTGTCTACCGCTATTGCGCCATGGACCCGGTCCTTGCGCCGCCTCCGGGCCACTGAACGGGTTATCCCGCAAGCCCGCGCTCTGGATCCCTCCACCGCCCTCCTCAGACGAAGGGGGCTGTAACTGGCTCAGCTGCTGCTCAAAGCTCGCTTGCCGGCTCGAGTCGTCCGCCTGTTGCCCTACCGGCATCTCGGTATTCTGCTGCGCGAAGCCTGATGCAAACGGATTCAACTGCCGAGGATTGAACTGCGAACCATCCATACCGCTCTCCATTTGAAAATGAAATATGGGCTGCTCGCAAGTCTGCGCAGAGAGCCACCAATTCGACCATACATAACGATTCTCACTCCTGAGAGGCTCATTGAGTGCGGTCTGGTAAGCCCTGCAGCAACGATACGCAGCCTAGCTGACTTTGACCTGACGTAGGCGTTCTGTGAATTCGAAGAGAACCCTTGAGGCCTAGGCGCCGGCCGCGACCGGTGCCTCTTTCCCGTGGCCGGCCTCGAAAAGCCTGGCGCTGAAGTTTGTGGGGGACCACCTCTGGGACCCGGCCGGACACGAAACCGATCCCCAGCACGGCATGCCGGTTGAGGTCGCGGCCGCGCTGCGCGAAAGCGAGATGCAGCGGATACCGGACCGCGTGCGCCGTCTATAGTGAAACGACGTCTCGCAAGCCGGGGGACCTTGCATCGGGAGAACGGGTAGGAGGGTCCGTTCGCCTCGCCGAACCTGCGGTCGGTGCTGCGGCTGGGGTCGCCGATAAGCGCGTGCCGCTGGTCGCGTCGGGCGATTTGCGTCGCGGCGCGAACCAGCGACGCCGATGCTCTATTTGCCGGGTACCAGAGGAGATGCGCAATCTGGCCAAGCGTGTCGAACTGCTCTTCACCGCGGTCGGACGCACTTCGACACTGCGTTCGAAAGTGGCGCGACACCGAGGTTGACAATTTTGAGGCAAAACAGTTCCAAGTAACGTCATGCTTTTCCAGGAACCCAATGCGCTACAAATCAGGATCGAGCTCGCCGGCATCGAGCCGGCGGTTTGGCGACGCGTGGTCGTTCCGTGGAACTGGCATCTTGGACAATTGCATCTCGTCATCCAGGCCGCCTTCAACTGGTGGAACTACCACCTGCATGAGTTTCGGGTTGGCGGTTTGTCCTATGGCGATCCCGAACAGCTTGGCGAGATGGAATATGAAGGCGGATCCCGTTCCTTCGATGAAAATGAGGTCCGGCTTCTTGATTTCGAGCACCATCCAGGCCTCTCATTCATCTATCTCTACGACTTCGGCGATCACTGGGAGCATCTAGTCACCATCGAGAAATTCCTCACCCTCGATCCGATTCCGAGGACAGCGGCTTGCATCGACGGCGCCCACGCCAGGCCACCGGAAGATGTCGGCGGCATCGGCGGTTTTGAGAATTTCCTGGCCATCATGGCCGACCGGGAAGATCCCGAGCATCGCGACATGAGGCGGTGGTGCGGTGGCCATTTCGATCCTCAATGGTTCGATCTGACGGTCGCCGACAAGGACGTCAGGAACGCGCTCAAGCCGAACGTCCGGCGACGCCTTCACCAGCCAAAATCCAAACGTAGGGCCGGCGAGCGCGACCGGTAAGTTGAGAAAGCCCGGTCTGCTTGGGAGGAGTTCAGCCCATCGAGCAGCCGACATTTCCGCCTGCTCGACTCGACAATGGGCACGAGCGAGGCTCGCCGCGAACGGGATTGATATGGACGAAAGGTCCCTGGCATAGACCCTCCTGCACAATGTCCTCGGCCTCCGCGGACAAGCTGTATGTCGCCGGAAGCGGGCGGCGGGCAATGTCGCCTAAACAAATATAGGCTCCGGATCGAAACCCGGTCGAACATTGGACAGGCTTGCCGGGAAAGCTTCCCGAACATTTTTTTCGGGGTGGCGACTATTGTAGCGCTGCCGCCAATGGCTTGTCTGCACCTTGCGGCTGGTCTGCAGCCCGCGCGGGCGCGGTTGCAGCCAGCAGGTCGGTCTGCGTGATCAGGCCGAGGATGCGCCTGTCGTCATCGACGATGATGGCGGCGTGGCTGCGACCGTCGGTGAGCACCGGCAGCAGGCTCATCGCGGGTGCGCTTGCCGTAGCGGTCGCCGCCGGCGACGTCACGCTTATTACAGCGTCCGCCGCTCGTGCCAGCTCCCTGAGCCCGCCCGGCGCCGACCAGCCTCGCTTCCAGATCGACGACCGGTAGCGACCGGATGTTGTAATCAAGCAGCAAATACCGCGCCTGGTCACATCGCGCGACATGATGTCCTCGCACAGCAAGGTCCGGTGTGAGCGCACCGTCGCCTGCAACTCGACCTGCCGCAGCAGCCGCTCGAGATCGTCGCGCCGGCAAGGATGGGGACAAAAAGGTGGAAGGCCATGGGATGCCTGAAAACCTCAGACTTGATGTGGAACGCGTCAGTCAGGCGCGATTGCCTGCAATCCCGCCATACCGTTGAATTGGGAATCCAACCGGATCCAAGAACCCGCAGCTTCGGGAAAATAATATTTCGCGATGCCGCCAAACGGATCGGTGCGGTTCGGCTCGGCCGAACCGGTCTTTACAGCAGGTTACGCGGGTTTTCGGATCGGTTTGGCAAGCAACCCGCTTCATGCGGCGGCGGCCGCGGCGAGGCCGCACGCCAAATCGGCCTGGCTAGCGCCCTGGGGCAGATGGAACCATCGGGCTTGTTGTCAGGCAGGCTTGTTGTCAGGCAGGCTTGTCGTCACCTTCGCATTTGCGATACGAAATTGTGCATTGCAATATCGGCGGCCCGTCGGTATCATCTTGCTGTCGGCCATCTACTCTCCTCCCAGATGGATGCCGATACTGAATGCGGTGCACCTCCTCCCGCGCCGTATTCGAAAATCGAGCCCGCTGCCACCTCCTCCCGGCAGCGGGCTTTTCTTTTGTATGAAGGTAGTTTCGGCCAAGGCCGATCTATCGCCGCCTGGACCAGGCGAATGCTCTGAACCTCCAGGCCGTTCTTGCCTTGCCCGTATTGGAAAGACACTTTCTGCCCCTCCATCAGCACGCTTAGCCCTGAACGGATCAGCGCAGTAGCGCGAACGAAGGCGTCCTTTTCACCGTTCTCGGGAGCAATGAAGCCGAAGCCCTTTTCGGGAATAAACCACTTGACCGCTCCGCTCCATAGGTGAGATCGAGGCCAGCTTGCAGGGCGCCAAAGGCGATCTCAGCGTGGTTGTCCGCTTCGATGGTGATAGTGGCGGGATCGACAAGGTCGTTGCCGAGACCATCGTCCGCGACAGGTTCGAGGGCAGGGTGAAGTGTATCCGAAAGCCGCCCGTTCTTCCCCCTTAAAGGCGTTTGCGACAGATCCAGCCGATCTGCGTCGGTCACGTCCTGGTACCGCGGCGGCTATTCTTGTCCGATTCTCTGCCGGCGAGAGCCGCTCCAAACAACTTGATCAGCCCAATCATCGAGTTCGCGAAGGGCCAGCAGACTGGTCTCGCGCAGGCGGCTGAGCCATGAGCCGCTCCTGAAGTGCCCGCCGATCGGCGACGAGATTGTCGAGGTGCAGCGACTCGCGGCGTGGCCGCGGTTCTTGGGCCAACCGTCGAGCCAGCTCCCGCGTGGCATCCAGCACAAACACGCCGCAATCAAAACTGTTCCGCTGCCGGGCCATGCCCATTGGTTGCAGGCTGCTGGCGCCCAGCCGTTCTGCGAGCTCTGTTGCAATGGTGTGGTGGAGCGGGCGGAAGGAGTCGTAGTGATAGGCGACCGGCCTTTCCCGCGCGCGGCGATCAATGAGCAGCAGCGACCAATGGTCGCCGCGGCGATCAAGATCCGTAGCGCTGGCATCGTTCACTGGCAGAAACAGGAAGTCAGCTGTATCGTTACCATTCCGATCATGGACAATGCGATGGAATGCGCGTAGCGCGTCGCTATCGGCGCCGTGGTTAAGCTGAAAGGCGATCAGAGGATCCACGAACCGCGTCCGGGCGGCGAGATCCGGATTAGTCCCACGCAACTCCTGCGCCACGAACTCGTAATCCCGCTGAATATGATCGTCGCCGAGCCATTCTCTGGCTCCGAGCACCCGTCCGCGGTCGTGGGAAGAGGCACTCGTAGCCGAAGCACCGATCTGAGCATCTGGAACCGAGGATGGGCGAGGATGATGGATAAATTGAGCATCGCGGCGCCCTCGCGGCCCCAACGTGATAGAGTAGGTCTCACCGTTGATAGAGACAGGCCGCGGAACCATGCGCGGACTCGGCAACAGCATCTTGTTGTCCAGTACATCGAGCAGGAAGTCCGGCACCGGCTGTGAGCCATGCTGCCAATCCTCGCCGACGAGATATCCGATATCCTCGAGCTCCAGAGGCTCGCCTGATGGCCCGATGGAGAACGGCGGACTGGCGGCCGGACCAGGCACCTGCGCTGACTGAGCGTCGTCACGCGTCTCCTGCGGTGTGGACGGCAGATCAACGAAAGAATGGAGGCCGCGGTAGATCTCTGACGACCGAGCTGGCGCGCCCTCCGGGGTTGGCCGCATACTCGCCTCAGAGTCGGGCGGCACTCGCGGCGACCGGGTCGAGCTCGACACAGCCGTTTCGTGTCGTCCGGCCTGCGGGCCTTCCGGCGTCGGCCACTCATTTAGGTCAAAGTCTGACGGCATCCGCGGCGACCACGATAAGCTCGCGCCGGCTAGCTGCGGTTCCCGACCCGGCTGGTCAGGGAAGGCTACACCCAGCGCCCTGTTTGCCTCGACGACTTGCACATACTGCGCAAGCCTCTTGAAGCCAATGCCAACGTTGCCGTTGGCTTTCGTGAACTCCTGGTAATCTCTGTCCAATGATTCGCGCTGATGCCAATCGCCGTTGATCCGGCTCGCGATGCTCTCCCTGCCCATTGTTCGGAGCCAATCGCTGAACTTTCGTTGCCCCGAAGCAGTATTGCGGACGGTCTTGGCAGTCCGGCCGGATCCGAGCTTGCTCAACTCTCCCTCGACCAAGCCATCGATGATGTTGGCGGCGTCGTCATAAGGATGCAGCCCGTGCTGGAGTTCGTCGCCCTGGGGTGCCGAAGCTTGTTGATACCCAACCCGACGTACGGTTGGCCAATGGCTCGCTTGAACTCCGAAATATCTTTCTGCAGTTGTTTTTTCTGCTGCTCATTGCCGTTGAGTCGACTCGCTATGCTCTCCTTTCCCTCTCTTTTCAGCCAGTCACTAAGCTTGCGCTGATTGCTAGTGATCTTGAGGATAGGCGCCCTCTCTTTGGCAGTCGCTGCCGGTCCAAGCTTACGCAAGGCTTCGTTGGTCGCGTCGTCGATGATGTCGGCGTCGCTCTCACAAGCGCTCAAAGTACGGCGCCCCATGACGCGGGGCCCGGATCCGAGCGCTTCGAACCCTGCCGAGTCAGGCTGAATCCTTCGGAGATGATTGAGGGCCGTAAAGAGGCGGCCCTTGGGGTCATTCTCCTCGCCAAATGCCATGATGTCCTCGGCTATTTCTTCGGTTCGAAACCGAGACGTCAGGGATGGCTTCTGGTTGGCCGTGAGCCACTTGGAAAAGCTATTAAGAATCTGCGTATGAGACCTGATAGTTTTGTCGGGCACCTCAAGTGCCCGGGCTGCTGCCGCGAACTGGTGAATGAGTAGCGGGTCTCCGGTAGGAGCAGGCGGCTGAGAACGACGAGGTGGCGCAGAAGGCCGAGGCAACAACTCGCCGGCGCGGAACTTCCGAAGCGCTTCCAATGCCGCACGCACTCGCTTGATGCCCCCCGCGTTCACAAATTCATCCGCATGGGCTTTCAACTGAACAGGGCTTTCAACCAGACCGGCCAGTGTCAAGTTTTTAGAGTTGAGGAACTCGCTGAACCGGCTCAGTTGCTCCACCATCCCCTGAAGGGTACCGGAAGCATAACTTCCTGCCGACGCGCGCACGAACTCGGAAATGAGGGCTGCGTCCTCTTCGGACGCACGGGTGCGCTTATAGGCGTAGATACGAAGCTCTGAATCGACTGCATCCGACGCTGAGCCGCCCAACGACTTTTCACCGCGACTTCCTCCAAACACTTTGCCAAGCCCCGACTTAACCCGAGAAAGCAGTCCACCGCCTTTTCTATCCTTCGTGCGCGCGGCAGGCTTCGGTTCCGATGACGCTGTGTCGCGCATGCTACCCAGTGCCCTGTTGCGCAAGTCAGATGGAGAACCTTGCATGGCCGCGCCAAAGTGAGCGCGAGGAATGTCGACACTGTGCCGCGTACTGCTGAACCGATTGTCCTGCGGGTTGGATTGCGGCAGCATGGGGTTTGAAGGGTCGTTCTGGCCGCACAACCGGTGCTTCTTGGTAGCGCGGGATGGCACGAGGCGTGCAGATCGCGAGCGAGAGCATTTGGTGCGGCCATGCCAGCATAGGGTATCGGCCAGCGCCTGCCGGCGTGCCACTGAACGCGACCCGATGAGTGGCGTCAGACCGGTTTGAGGCGGGTGAAGAGTGCGAGATTGTAAGCCACCACAGAGGACCAGACATAGGTCTTGAAGTGGTCGAGCCCGCCCCAGGTGCAGCGCGCCAAGCCGTAGGCACGTTTGAGGCAGGAGATGCCGGCCTCGATGCCGGCGCGGAAGTTGCGCAGCTTGCGATAGACCCACTTGCTTTTGACCATGTCTTCGACCTTGAGGCCGCTCTTCTTGTGGAAGGCCATGTCGCGCACGCCGCAGGCCTTGGCCCGGCGCAGATTTTCGCGGCTGGCATAGCCGCCGTCGGCCGCCGCCTGCCGCGGCGCCTGGTCCCAGATGCCGATGTGGCGCTCCAGCATCGGCAAGAACCGCTCGCTGTCGGCCGGGTTTCCGGCTTCGATGACGAGGTCAAGGATCAGTCCGCTTCGGCCGGTGGTCAAATTGAGCTTGTGGCCATAATCGACGTCGCCGCTGTGGCATTGTAAACTTAGTGACGACCGGCACAGAGCCGTCTGCGGGTCTCTACCATCAGGTGCTCTGAAGACGGGCGATTTGAGGCCACATCTGCATCGCAGCTCCTCGCAGCTCGCGATGATGGTCAGTGGAATGTTTTGGCGGGGAATGTGAAACAGGTTGGCGATGGGATCGTGGATGGAGACGAAGCGTTGAAGCTGTCGCGCTGACCTGAACCGCTTCATAGTCCTCTCGCGCCGTCGGACCGGTTGGTGAGAATTCTCAGCGCGATTGTTCAAGCCCTTGTGTGAGCGATGCTCGACGCCCGGCATGATATCGCGCTTGGCAGCACTGTAGGATCGAAGCTTGCAAGTGACCATCACACGCGGCGAGCGGCATTGACCTTTGAGAAGCTTTCGCATCAGACGCCTGGCAGCCTTGGCATTGCGGCGGCGTTCCACCAGAACGTCGAGAACGAAACCGTCATGATCGACCGCACGCCAAAGGCAGTGTTTCTCTCCCCGCGCCGAGTGGTGATGACGGCCTCGTCGAGGTGCCATTTGTCGCCGAGCTTTCCGGCTGAGCGCATCCGGATGTCATTGGCAAAATGCCTTCCGAATTTCTCCGCCCACAGCTTCACCGTCTGGTGGGAGACCGTGATGCCACGGGCAGCCAGCAGATCTTCGACCATTCGCAAGCTGAGCGGAAACCGGAAATAAAGCCAGACCGCATGGGCAATCACGTCAGCGGGAAAACGGTGGCGGCGATAAAGTCGATCAAGGGGCAACAGTCGTCATGCCCACTCATCGCATACCTAAATCGACCGTCGGTTAATGTTACGATGCCCAGATCGAAGAAATCAATCCTTCTCGCCCTGGACCTGCTTGATCGCCGCGGGCTCAAGCACCGCGGATGTTGGCCGAGAAGCGCATCCCATCAGGCTGACCGTGACGGCAAGAATGACAAGGCTGTACCGTGATCTGCACGGGTAGATCGAGAGGAGGGAGTGCATCGACGTGCCTTAGGGTAAATCTGGAGAAAGAAGGGCGCTCGCAAGCGCCCTTTCGCTAATCAAGCACGTGCAGCATCTGGGGAGGCATCCGGATCTTCTCGTGGTATCCGGAACCAGGCCACGTATAGGGCCGGGAGAAAGAGAAGCGTCAACACCGTGCCGACCACAATCCCGCCCATCATGGCATAGGCCATGGGCCCCCAGAAAATTTCCCGGGAGATGGGGATGAGGGCGAGCGTCGCGGCCGCGGCGGTCAGCAAGATCGGCCGCATGCGGTGTTCCGTGGCCTCGACAACCGCACGCCACGGCGGCACGCCCTCGCTTCGCAGATTCTCGATCTGGACGACGAGGATGACCGAGTTGCGGATCAGGATACCGATCAGTGCGAGCACGCCGAGGATCGCTACGAAGCCCATCGGCGCATTGCTGAGCAGGAGTGCCGCCACGACGCCGATCAGCGCGAGCGGAGCGACTGCGAAAACCAGGAACAGGCGGCTGAAGCTCTGGAGCTGGATCATCAGGATCGTCGCCATGGCGAACAGCATGAGCGGGGCGACCGCGGCGATCGGTCCCTGCGCGTCGGCGCTCGATTCTACCGAGCCGCCGATCTCGACCTTGTATCCCGCAGGAAGAGCTTTCGTGAACTTTTCGACCTGGGGCTTGAGCTGTTCCACGATCGTCGCGGGCTGTGTCGGCCCGGTGACCGCGGCCTTCACCGTGACCGTAGGAATGCGATCCCTTCGCGCGATCATAGGCTGTTCGAGCTCATAGCGGAACTTGGCGACTGCGGAGAGCGGTACGGATTTGCCGTTTGATCCCGGAAGCTGGAGGTCTCTTAGCGTCTCGATCGAGCCACGCTCAGCGTCTTGGGCCCTGCCGATCACGTCGATGAGGTAGATGCTGTCGCGGATCTGCGTCGCCGAGGACCCTTCGACGATGCTGTTGAGTGCGTTAGCGATATCCTCTGAAGAGACGCCGAGCTGGCGAGCCTTGTCCTGGAGCACGTCCACCTTCACGACGCGCGAGGGCTCGTTCCAGTCATAGGTCATGTTGGCGATGAGAGGATGCCGGTTGACGATGGCTCCAAAGCGATGCGACAGCTCACGCACCGTCTGGATGTCCGGGCCGCTGATGCGGTACTGGACGGGCTTGCCCACCGGTGGGCCGATATCCAGGAGTTTGACAAAAGCGTCGGTACCGGGAAAGGTCTTCGCTACATAAGCCTGCAGGTCTGTGCGCAACCTGTCCCTTGCCTCCAGGTCCTTGGCCACGATGACGACCTGCCCGAACCAGACAGCCGGGGTCTGCACGTCATAAGACAGGATGAAACGCGGCGCGCCCTCCCCGACATGTGTGGTCCAATGGTCGATATCGGGATTGCCGACGAGTTTCTCTCGTTCGAAATCCGTCATCTGGCGGTTCGTTTCCGTAATCGTGCTGTTTTGGGGCATACTCCAGTCGACGACTAACTCGACGCGGTCGGACGCCGGGAAGAACTGCTGCTGCACAAGGCCAAGACCGCCCAGCGAGAGGCCGAAAACAGCGATGGTGGCGATGATCGTAACCCAGCGCCAGCGCATGGCAGCTCCCAGCAGCCAGGCAAATCCCCGTGCGCCGCGTCCCTTGCGCTCATGGTGCGACTTCATCGTCTTGGGCAGGATCGCCACGCCCAGCAACGGCGTGAACAGGACGGCCACGACCCAGGATACCACGAGCGAAACGGCAATGACGACGAACAGGGTGAAGGTGAATTCGCCCGCTGCGCTACTGTTGAGGCCGATCGGGATAAAACCGGCGACGGTGACAAGCGTGCCTGTCAGCATCGGAAAGGCAGTCGACGTATAGACATAGGTGGCGGCTTTGCGCAGCTCGTCGCCTGACTCCAGGCGCGCCACCATCATTTCGACGGCGATCATGGCGTCGTCAACGAGGAGCCCCAACGCGATGATCAAAGCGCCGAGCGAAATGCGCTGGAGAGAGATGCCCGTATATTCCATGACGACGAAGGTGATCGCCAGTACGAGCGGGATCGAGATCGCGACCACCAGCCCAGCGCGCAGCCCAAGGCTAATGAAGCTGATCGCCAAAACGATAGCGATTGCCTCAAACAGTGCCTTGGTAAAGCCGGACACTGCTTCTTCCACCACGGCCGGCTGGTCGGAAACCCGTTCAACACTCACGCCTATCGGAAGATCGGCCACGACGCGCTTCATCTCCTCGTCCAGCGCCTTGCCGAAGTTCGTCAGATTGGCACCCGCCGTCATGCCAATTGCCAGGCCGATTGCAGGTTGTCCGTTGAAGCGGAAGAGCGAGGCCGGCGGGTCGACATAACCTCGCTTGATCGTCGCGATGTCGGTCAGCGGGAAAAATCGATCGTTGACCCTGAGGTTGATGGCTTTCAGGCTTTCTTCGCTCGTAAATTGGCCACTGACGCGCAACGCGATCCGCTCTGGTCCTGCATCAACGAAGCCGGACTGCGCCACAGCGTTCTGGGCTTCAAGCGTTTCGATGACGGACTGGCGGTCGATGCCGAGCGCTGCGATCTTGCGCGTCGAGAATTCAAGATAGACGGCTTCATCCTGAGCCCCGATGATGTCGATCTTGCCCGCATTCGGAACCGTTAGAAGCTTCGCCCTGGAGTCTTCCACCAGATCGCGAAGCTGGCGCTGCGTCAGGCCGTCGGATGTGAACGCATAGATGTTGCCATAAACGTCGCCGAAGGTGTCATTGAAGAACGGACCGACGACGCCGCTGGGAAATTCGCCCTTGATGTCGTTGATTATGTTGCGGACGCGAAGCCAGTTGCCCGTCACGTCCCTTGCTTTGGTGGTCGGAAGCAATTCGACGTAGACCGTGGTCTGGCCGGCGATCGTCTCGCTTCGCGTGTAGTCCAGCGCGTCAAGCTCCTCCAGCTTCTTCTCGATCCTGTCCGTTACCTGACGGGTCATTTCTTCCGCAGACGCGCCCGGCCACTGCGCGTTGATAATCATCGTCTTGATGGTAAAGGCAGGGTCTTCTTCGCGACCGAGGTTGAAGTAGGAAAACGTGCCTGCAAGGATGAAGACGATCATGAAATACCAGACGAGTGAACGGTGATCGAGCGCCCAGTCTGAGAGGTTGAACGGTTTCAATTGATGGTCTCCTGGTCGACGCGAACGGCCTGGCCGTTTTCGAGCGTGTTGACGCCAGCGGTGACGATTCTGTCACCAGGGTTAATCCCGTCGATCACGGTGACAGGGCCACTTGGAACAGTTTGTTCGGCAAGCCTGACCGGGCCGGAAGTGACTTTGCCGGTCGTGTTGTTGACGATCCAAACGAATGCCTTCGATCCCTCGGTCCGAATCGCGGACAAGGGCAGCCGGATCAAAGTCTTGGCCTCCCCCATGGATCTGGCCACTATGACCGAGCCGAGCCTGAGTGCTTCAGGCGGATCGATCAGCGTCAACCGGGTGCGTCGCGTACGCGTCGCGTCGTCCGCTTCGGGCGTGATTTCGCGGACCACGCCCCTGGCGTGAATGCGGGGATCAAGTTGCAAGGCGACGTCGAAGGATGCGCCGAGCGTCAACTGGTCACCGGCGGCTTCGGGCACATCGACGACCGCGTCGCGCTCTTCCGGTCGCGCGACCGTCGCGACACTCTGCCCCGGCGAGACGACTTGCCCCACCTCGGCTGTCGTCGCGGTGACGACGCCGTCGAACTCGGCGAGCAGGCGAGAATAGCTCAGCTGTTCGTTCGCCTTGTCGAGATTTGCCCGGGCCTTGGCGACCGCGGCTTCTGCGGTCTTGCGCTCCTGCTCGACAGTTTCGAAGGTGGCCTTCGCCCCGGTTTGTCTCTCGAGCAGAGTTCTCTGCCGGTCTTCGGTGATTCGGGCGTTGGCCAGGTGCGCCTGACTATTGGCGAGATCGGACTGCGCGCTTTTGACAGAGAGCTCGAGCGCCACCGGATCGATGGCTGCCAGGACGTCGCCCTTCTTGACAAGGTCGCCTACCTGGACGTTGCGGGCGATGACGCGGCCCAAAATGCGGAAGCTAAACTCGGTCTCGATGCGGGCTTGGACAGTGCCGGGCAGAGTGAATGCCGCCTGCGCGAATGGTTCGGCTATCTGAAAGATGACGGGGCGAGCGGGCACCGATGCTGCGTCCTCTTCCTTCTGGCAAGCGGACAGCAACGCGGCCGCCGCCAAAAGCGCGGTCAGGCGAGGATCGATTTTCATCGGGCGGTTCTTTCGTAAGACACGACGTCGCCGTCGCTGAGGAATTTCGTACCGTTGGAAACAACAATGTCCCCCATAGACAAGCCAGATTGGACGGAGAAGCGTCCACTGGTATAGGCCGCGACCTCCACGGGATGGAGGGAGACGACGCTCGTCTTCGTATCGACGAGCCAGACGGCCGTCCGCCCCGCATAGGAGGCCATGGCCGACCACGGCAACTCGATGACGGCCTCGGGCTTGTACCGCGCGGTGGCAATCACGGCGCTTCCCAGGGGAGCGTCAGGCGCATCTTCGAGAGCGAGCTTCACCCGGATCGTCCCCGTCGTGGTATCGATGGTTGGCGACACCTCTCGGACCTTGGCCCGAAACTCGTCTTTGCCCGACAGGAGCCTGACCTTGGCAACGTCTTCGAGCTCGCGCCCGATAAGAGCGGACTCGTCGGCATTGATCACGGCATCTCGGGGACCGTCATGGGCGAGCGTGAAAACAAGTTGGGCAGCCTGCGCCACCTGACCTACTTCGGCATTGCGGGCGGTAATGATTCCGTTGGCATCCGCCCTGAGGTCCGTCTGGCCAAGTGTATCGCGGGCCGTATCCAGCTGGGCCTGCGCCGACTGAACCGTGGCCCTTGTCGTCAAAAGGGCTTCGCGTGCGTCATCTAGAGCAGCCCGCTTGGTCACGCCTGCGGCAAAAAGGCTCTGCTGTCTGTCAAATGCCTGCCGGGCCTGCGTTTGCTGCGCTTCCGCAGATTGGAGGTTAGCAAGTGCAACCTGGAGGTCAGCCTTCTGCTCTTGCGCATCGAGGCGCGCGAGAATCTGCCCGGCCTTGACGCGATCACCAACATCCACCAACCGCGCGATGATGCGGCCACTGACGCGGAATGAAAGATCGGACTGGATTCGGGCACGGATCTCGCCGGTCGTCGAAATGGTTTCCGACACCGGTACGGCTTGAACAGCTACCGTCTCCACGTGTCGCGTATCTTTCTGTCGAGTTTCTTCCTTAGGAGCGCAAGCCGCGAGCCATGCCATTGAAAACCCTAAAAAAAATCCCGTTGTCAATTGTCCCATAATTCGCCTCTCAAGTCGCTTTTTCCAGCTGATTACGGTTGACTTACCAGAAAGTCAATGAAATAATTATGACGTGTTAGGCCCTATAGGATCTCTTGGTTAGGTAATGTGAACATGAACAAGCTGACGCGCGCTGAACAGAAGGCCCTCCGGCCTGCCCAGATCCTCGATGCTGCATTTGAGGAATTTATCGAGCAAGGCTACACGGCGGCGCGCGTGGAAGATATCGCCGCACGGGTAGGTGTGACAAAGGGGACGGTCTACGTCTACTTCCCCACTAAGGAAATTCTGTTTTCTGCCATGGCACGGCATATCGCGGTACCGTTCGAGGACGTCCTAGCCGACGCCAAGGATCTGACGGGAAGTTACGCCGAGCGGCTCAGGTCATTGATCCTGCTTTTCTACGAACACGTTATGGGGGATCGCAGAACCCGGGAATTGCTCCGCTTCGCCATTTCTGAGGGCGTACGTTTTCCCCAGCTCATTAATGCGCATCACGTCGAACTCATTGAGCCGATCCTCGCCATGACGCAGGCGCTCATCGACGAAGGTGTCCGTCAGGGTGAATTTCGGGACGGGCCTGCGGCGGTTGCACGCGTCATACTTGCGCCTGCGTTGTCCTTGATCGTCGAAACATTGATGCACGACGGTCGTCTCGATCTCGAAACGCCGAGGTATATCGAAGCCCATCTCGATCTCGTTATGCACGGTCTCGCTGCCGCTAGAGCGGGATGAGATTAGTTTCGGTCATAGCCTGAGTTTTCGATTGAGCGTCTTTCGCGCCGCCACGGGACGCCAAATGCGCCGAAGCCCCGCGGGGGGTATCATCATCAAATCAGCCGTAGCTGTCTTTGGTTGATAAAGGCCGCGTGTCTGCCGGAACAATTCTTGTTCCGACCCCATCGTGCTGCAACCGGTCAAGCTCATCGGCCCCAAGCATGGTCTCGATCGCTGCCTGGACAATCAATCTTGCCCGTGCGCGCATCGCGGCTGTGCGGGTCGATCGCAAGCAGCGTATGCGCAAGGGCGGCCCCCGCGCTCCCCGCCTTGATCGTCCACTCCCGCCCCGTCGCGTCCTGCCTCAGCCGCATGTGGCCGTCAGCGGCCGTCGTCAGCGTATAGCCGTTGAACGTCTCCTCGACCGTCTTGCGCTTGTGGCCATCGAGGTCTTGTGTGATCGTGCGCCGGCGACGCCCCTGCCCATCCACGACATCGATCGTCACCTTGCCCTTGGCGTCATCGCTGCGCGAGATCTCGTCTGGCATCGCGGCTACCCGCTCCGTCGACTTCACCCCTCCCTTGTCGCCGCTGCGCACCCCAAGCCCGACAGCCGCAAGCTCGGCCTCGATCTGCTCACGCCCAACACCTTGCCGCGCCGCGATCGCATCCAGGCTGTCGCCCCGCTCAACAGCCCTGGCAATTGCCGGGCTATCCTTGCCCATGGCATCCTGACCCGCGCCAAGCGTCGTCTTCCTGCCGTCGACCGTCGTCACAACCGTCTGGCTCGAGCCGTCGCGGTGCGTCGTCCTGTCGATCTCCACGCCGCTCGCAAGCCGTGTCCGCTCGACCACGTCGCCGCTGCCAAGGTCGTCATCGGTGCGCGTCGTCACCGCGCCCGTCCTGGCATTGCGGCTCACATTCGTGCGCAGCACCTGGCCATCGCGCACGGAGCCAGCCTTCTCCTGGCCTTCTCCTGGCCTTCTCCTGGCCTTCTCCTGGCCTTCTCCTGGCCCCCTCCCTGGCCCCCTCCCTGGCCATTGGGCGTCTTCACCGAGATGTAGTAGCTGTCGTGCTGCAGGTCGTCATACTCGCTCACCGTGCGACCGTCATGAAGCCTGACCGTCGTCTTGCGAACATCCCGGTTGCCGCTCGTGGGAGCGCTCGTCTCGACCCTGTCGCTGGCCCGCTCAAGCCCGGCAAGCACCTGATCGCGCTTCTGTTGGTGCTCCCGCGCGAGAGACCGGTAATTTTTCTGGGGTTGAGCACGGATTGTTAGGCCCGAGCAGTTCATCACCGTCGCTTTGTTCGGAGAAGCAACGATGGCGGTGTAGTGGACAATTACAATCGAGGGAAAGAGCGAGTTCGGCGACGTTTGTCGTCGGGAGGTCCGGGTCGACAAGAGCTGGGAGCGCCTGTTCGACGGCGAAATCGGCCTGTCGATCGAAGACGGCAAGAAGATCATGACGGCGCTGCAGGGCGCGGTCGTAAACCAGGAGGTGAATGCCTATGCTCTGTTTTGGCGGGTTTGCCCGGACTGCCACACGTTCCGGCCGGTCAAAGACTATACGGCGCGCCGGATCCGAACTGTGTTCGGCACGGTGGAGGTGCGCAATCCCCGCTGGATGCTGTGTGGGGATTGCCATCCAGGGATGGTCGTTGCTTTCGCGCCACTGAAGGAAATCTGCCCGGATCGGGCGACGCCCGAGCTGATGGAACTGACGGCGCGGCTGGGAAGCATGATGCCGTACCGGCAGGCCGCCAGAGTGCTCACCGAATTCCTGCCCATTGAGCCTACCGAGACGCATGCGACCGTGCGCAAGCGCACCATCAGGATCGGTGAACGGCTGGACGAGCAGGTTGCAGAGGAAGAACGGCGCGCAAGGGCGCAAGCTGATGATCGACGCCAGCTCGAAATGGAGCTTCCCGGCGATCGGCGCAAAGAGTTTATCATCAGCATCGACACAGCGCATGTGCGCAGCGCCGACCCCAATGCAGCGCGAAACTTCGAACTCGTTGTAGCCAGATGCGGTCGCGGCGGTCGGGGCGAACCCGGTGGCCGCTATTTCGTGACCAGCAGCACCGACCAAACCGCAATCCGAGATCGAGCGCTCCACGCGCTTCAGCAAGAAGGATATTGCGGCTTTGGCGACGTCACCGTGATCTCGGATGGCGCCGAAATCCTGAAGCGCCTGCCCCGCGCGATGCCTAGGCCGACCAGCCATATCATCGACTGGTTCCA
Organism: Mesorhizobium newzealandense; assembly: GCF_042682145.1. Classification (NCBI taxonomy): domain Bacteria; kingdom Pseudomonadati; phylum Pseudomonadota; class Alphaproteobacteria; order Hyphomicrobiales; family Phyllobacteriaceae; genus Mesorhizobium; species Mesorhizobium newzealandense. Next base: position 804,672 of record NZ_JBHUGZ010000001.1, read on the forward strand.
CATCGCCATGAAGCTCCAACCAATGCAGCAGATCGCCGACCACATGGTTCGATCTCGCGCGGACGGTGCCAGGCCCCTTCCAACCCTCCACAGGGACATCAGAGCCGTGAAGTGGCGCCTGTGGCATGGGCGCGTCGATCGCGCGATCCGCGACCTGGAGCAACTCTTGGAGAGAGTGAAGGATTCGCAAGGAGACAGCGAGTTCTCGATCGCACGGTTCATAGCCTCGCCTCGCAGCTCCTGACCTATGTCAGATCGAACCGCGGCGCGATCGTCAACTATGGCAAGCGATACCGAACTGGGCTTCGTGTCGCCACCAGCCTCGCCGAGTCAGCAGTGAATTCGCTTGTCGGCAAACGCATGGTCAAGAAGCAGCAGATGCGCTGGTCTCTCCACGGTGCGCACATGCTCATGCAGGTCAGGACGGCGGAGATCAATGGCGAACTTCGCGATCGGCTGCGGGCACCGTTCCGACAGCCAGAACCGAACGTGCCTCCATTATTCAAGCCCAAACCGCCCCTTCTGCGCGCCGCCTAACCCCAGAGAAGTTACCGGTCCCAATCGTCGCGACATGGGGCGCAAATCTTTCGTCGACCGCGTCTGGGCATGGAAGGCCGAGTCGGGCGGGACTATCACCCGCCAGTCGCGACGTCTTGGCGTGTCGAGCGACGCATGCCCCCAAATGGGCATCGGAGGCGAACAGCGTTTCCCTCCGGCGGCAAAGAACAGCATCCGATACTTTATCGTCTATAAAATTGATAGACATAATAAACCGCGAAAATAGGAAGCCATTTCCAAATTGGAGCAAGACGAGGATGTTAGCTGTGGAGAGATTTTCGAGAAGAAGGTTTGGCGCCCTCGTGGCCGCTTTTGCGGTGACCTTGGTCGCTTCTTCCCCGCCTTTCGGGGCTCAGGCGGGTAGTTCGGACGCGGGTAAACTACCGACCGAAATCCCGGAGGGCACCGTGCTTCGCATCGGCGATCCCGAGACGCAAAGGGCGCTGGAACTCTCGGGTCTGATCGATCAACTGCCGTTCAAGGTCGAATGGGCCAATATCAGCGGCGGTCCACAGACAATCGAAGCTTTTCGCGCCAATGCGCTGGACGTCGGATCGGTCGCCGACATTCCGCCCATCCACGCGACCTGGACCGGGCTCAAGGTCAAGATCATAGCCGCGAAGTTCCGCAAGGATCCGGTTGCGCACCCGATTTATCAACTCGGCATTGCACCCGGCGTCGAGGTCAGGACGCTCGCGGACTTGCGCGGCAAACGGATTGCTTTCAGCCCGGGTCAGGCGCAGGGCGCGCTGGTGCTGAGGGTGCTGCAGGCCGCCGGCCTGAAAAAGGAGGACGTCAATCTCATCGAACTGCCCAGCAACGGCGATGCCTATCCGGTGGCACTTGCCAGCAAGCAAGTCGATGTCGCGCCGATCTGGGGCGTCCTCATCAAGCACTATCTGCACCAGTATGGTGCCGACGGCGCTACCACCATCCCACATGGCTTGCGCGACGATCCAGCCCATCTCTATGCGCCACAGTCGGTGCTGGACGACCCGGCCAAAGCTGCCGCTCTCGGCGAGTATGTGCGCTACTGGGCACTTGCGACCCGATGGGTGGAGGAGCATCCGAAAGAGTGGATCGAAGGCTACTATGTCGCCACGCAGGGGCTCAACAGCGAAGATGGCCAGTATCTCGTCGACGCCGACGGCCAGTTCGACATCCCGCCCGACTGGAACGACGTGATCGCGCGCCAGCAGGCGACGATCGATCTCCTGGCCCGGGAACTGAACAGGCCCCCGATCAAGGCCGAGGATCTTTTCGACAGGCGCTTCGAGAAGATCGCCACAAATGCGCTGAACGCGTCATGACGCCCGTTTCTAAAGACTGGAGATGACGCAGATGAACGCATTCTCACACCCCGCCGCGGTTGCGCCCACCATTGGGTATGCATCTGATGAAAGGGCGTTGATCCCGCCCGCCATACAGCTCCGCAAGACCAGGACGAGGCGTCGCCTGGCACTTGGGCGTGCGATCCCGTTTAGCGCGCTGATTGGGCCCGCACTTCTTCTTGTGGTCTGGTCCATCGGCAGTGTCGCCGGCCTGATCGATCCAAGAACGCTGCCGGCGCCTTGGTCGGTTGTCGGCACCGCCGTCGATCTTATCGCAGAAGGCAAGCTTCAGGGTCATCTGATGACATCTGCCTGGCGGGCAGCGCAGGGGCTGGTGTTCGGCATCCTGATCGGGACCGTGCTTGCCCTCATTTCAGGGTTGTCCCGGCTTGGCGAGGCGATCATTGACGGCCCTGTTCAGATCAAGCGGGCGATCCCGACGCTCGCCCTGATCCCGTTGCTGATGCTGTGGTTCGGCATCGGCGAGGGCATGAAAGTGACGACGATCGCGTTGGCTGTCCTGATCCCGATCTATATCCAGACCCACAGCAGCTTGCGCAGCATAGACAGCCGTTATGTCGAATTGGCCCAGACCCTGCGAATGGGCTATGGCGAATTCATCCGCGAGGTTATCCTGCCAGGCGCCCTGCCCGGCTTCTTCCTGGGGCTGCGTTTCGCGGTGACCTATGCCTGGCTGTCCCTGGTGGTGGTCGAACAGGTCAATGCCACGAGCGGCATCGGCTATATGATCGATCTCGCACGCAACTACGGCCAGACCGACATCGTCATCGTCGGCCTCGTCCTCTACGCGCTGCTCGGTCTCGCCTCAGACGGCATCGTCAGCTTCTTCCAGGAAAGGTCGCTGTCATGGCGTCGCACCTTGGCGGATTGAGCGGCGCACCCGTCGTGCGGGTCGAGAGCCTTATCAGAAGCTTCGGGTCGCGAACCATTCTCGATGGGCTCAGCCTCGACATCGACAAGGGGGAGTTCGTCGCCCTTCTCGGCCGGAGCGGATCGGGCAAGAGTACGTTGCTGCGCGCGCTCGCGAATCTCGATGACAAAGTATCCGGGTCCGGCCGGCTCGAAACGCCCGATAAGAAATCGGTGGTGTTCCAGGATGCCCGACTGCTGCCATGGAAACGAGTGCTGGAGAATGTGATTCTTGGTCTCGACCTACCGGACGCCGCCAAACGCGGGCGGGCTGCTCTCGAAGAAGTTGGCCTGGGCGGCCGTGAGAACGCTTGGCCGGTCGAGCTCTCTGGTGGCGAGCAGCAGCGGGTGGCATTGGCGCGCTCGCTGGTCCGTGATCCCGAACTGCTGCTGGCCGATGAGCCGTTCGGCGCACTCGACGCGCTGACCCGCCTGCGCATGCACGATCTGCTGCGTCAGCTTTGTGCCCGTCACCAACCGGCGGTCCTATTGGTCACCCATGACGTTGACGAAGCCGTGACGCTGGCGGACCGGGTTTTGGTTCTCGACAAGGGCGGGATCGTCGCCGACATCGCAATCGATATCCCAACGCCACGCGATCATGGCGACCGGCGATTCGGCGAGATTCGCTCCGAACTTCTGCGTCATCTCGGCGTCGAGACGAAGCCTGTGCTGCCGGTCTGACCGGTCGAAAACCTGTCGCTCAGAGTCACCACCCAAGAGGACCCACATATGCCCGCCGAATCACGACAGTTGAAACTCAATCTTTTCATCTATCCTGGCGGCCATCATGAAGCCGGCTGGCGCTACAAGGATTCCGCCCCTGAGAGAATGCTGGACATCGCTTATTATCAGGAACTGGCGAAAAAGGCCGAGGCGAGCAAGTTCGACGCGCTGTTCTTTGCCGATGGGCCGGCGCTCGCCGACAACATCCGCTACGCAAGCCGCTTCAGGCTGGAGCCGCTGACCTGGATTTCGGCGCTTGCCGCCGTGACGCAACGCATCGGCTTCATCGCGACCGCCTCGACCACCTACAACGAACCCTATAACCTCGCCCGGCTGTTCGCTTCGGTCGATCATCTGAGCGGCGGCCGCGCCGGTTGGAACATCGTCACGACGGGCGATGCGTCCGCGGCGCTGAATTTCGGCTTTGACCGACATCCAACCCATGCCGACCGTTACGAGCGCGCCGGCGAATTCGTTGATGTGGTGACCAAGCTCTGGGACAGTTGGGAGGACGACGCGCTCGTCTCCGATCGGGAGTCTGGCATTTTTGCCGACACTGACAAGATCCACTCAATCAATCACATCGGCAAATATCATCGGGTGAAGGGCCCGCTCACGCTTCCGCGCTCACCACAGGGGCGTCCGGTCTACGTCCAGGCGGGTTCATCGGAAGACGGACGATCATTCGCAAGCCGCTATGCCGAGGCGATATTTACAGCCCATCAGACACTCGGCAACGCGCAGGAATTTTACGCTGACATCAAAGCGCGCGTGAAGTCGGTTGGCCGCAACCCTGATCACGTCAAGGTCTTACCCGGCATCAGTCCCTTCATCGGTTCAACCGAGGCGGCAGCTCGGGCACTGTATGACGAGTTCAATGAGCTGACGCAGCCGGAATACTCTCTTCACCAGCTACGCCGCATCGTAGACGCCGACCTTTCCGGCTACGATCTGGACGGGCCATTTCCGCGCGAGCTCATCCGCGTTGAGGGCGAGCGCGGCGCGAGCAGCCGCTTCCACGTCGTACTCGACATCATTGAGAGCGAGAATCCAACCATCCGCCAGTTGCTGCACCGCCTCGCCGGGGCGCGCGGGCATTGGGTCCAGGCCGGGACACCCGAACAGATCGCCGACAAAATCCAGGAATGGTTCGACAATGGTGCCGCGGACGGCTTCAATATCATGCCGCCCTATCTACAGGGCGGGTTCGACATATTCGCCGAGGAGGTGGTGCCTATCTTGCGCAGGCGCGGACTTTTCCGGCACGATTATGACGGGGCAACGCTACGGGACCATTTCGGTCTGCCGCGTCCGCAAAACACATTCAGCGGACTGCAAAGGGCGACCGCTTGATGCATCATGAAGATCGAAGACCTGCTGTTCCCTTTTTTCAGGATTCGCTGAGAAATCTTCAGCTTAAACCCGATTATTGTGGTCCATCTGTCATATTTTCCAAGGCCACTGCACGGTAGAGTAACAGCAACGTAGGTAAGACGGCGCAGACCGTCATGTTCTTTACAAGAGGCAAATCTCCCGAGGGATCGTCAACATGATCCGGCGGTCGGAAGGATCCGCCGGCTGAAAGAGGTCGGTGCCAAATGACGCGGTCAGGAGATGGATTGGATGATCCACGCCAGGCATCTGCACGGATTACCTCCCCAAAATGGCGAGCCGGTCACGGAATTGAGCCACCGTCGCGAGCTTTTCGAGGCAGTGGAGGCCTCGCTGTCTGCTGTCCGCAGGGCGAAGCGCGCAGCAGATGAGAACCTGCGGCGAGTGCACGGTGCGCCGGATAGCGTGCGAAGAGCACATCCGGCATCGCAACAACTGTGCGAGGCCTGCTTTCAGCCATCGGTTGGCGACGGCCTCCGCGTTACGTCAGCCGGTCTCCGGTCAAACATACCCTCATCGAGCCCTCAAAATGGAGCGCTGCTAACTGGGAAAAGGGACGGCAACGGCTGTTTCGATGCTTCGTCATTATCCGGAGAGGTTAGCGCCGCGGCCCGTGTTGAGCGCCGAGCGTCGGATCAACTTGATTTTCTCGGGCATCCAATACCTCGTCGTCCCAGGTGCACTCAGCAAAGCACGCGATATCGTTCCTTTGCGATTCGTCGACTAGAGGATCTATGCGTCAGCAGACAATTGAGAATTTGCATTTAATTTGAGATTCGCGCTTGGCTCGCTGCGAGACCGGTAATTTCTCTGGGGTCGAATACGGGTTGTTAGCCCAAGCAGTCCATCACCGTCGCTTCTTCAAGGAGGCAGCGATGGGACGCGCAAAATCAGAACTGTTTTCGGCACCGTGAAGGTTCGCAATCCCCGTTGGATGCTCTGCCGGGATTGCCATCCTGGCATGGTCGCTGCCTTCGCACCACTCAACGAGATCTGCCCTGATCGAGCCACGCCTGAACTGATTGAACTGACGGCGCGATTGGGAAGCATGATGCCGTATCGGCAGGCAGCGAAGGTGCTTGGCGAATTTCTGCCCATTGAACCCACCGAGACGTACGTGACCGTGCGCAAGCGGACCATCAGGATCGGTGAACGGCTCGATGAACAGATCGCGAAGGAAGAAAGGCGCGCGCGAGCTCAAAGGCACGATCGAAGCCAGCTTGAAATGCAGCTTCCCGGCGACCGACGCAAAGAGTTCGTCATCAGCATCGATACGGCACATGTTCGCAGCGCCGATCCCAATTCCGCGCGAAACTTCGAGCTCGTTGTAGCTCGATGCGGCCGCGGCGGTCGGGGTGATGTCGGTGGCCGCTACCTCGTGACCAGCAACACCGACCAGGCTGCAATCCGGGATCGAGCCCTCCACGCACTTCAGCAAGAAGGCTATTGCGGCTTTGGCAACGTCACCGTGATCTCGGACGGCGCCGAAATCCTGAAGCGGCTGCCCCGCGCCATGCCGAAGCCGACAGCCCACATCATCGACTGGTTCCACATTGGCCATAAAGATCCAGCCCATGCAGCAGATCGCCGATCACATCGTTCCCAGTCCGACCCTTTTGAAGTGCTTCCAACCATCGACAAGGACATCAAAGCCGTGAAGTGGCGTCTCTGGCACGGGCGGGTCGATGGCGCGATCCGCGACCTGGAGCAACTCCTGGCGAGACTGAAAGACTCGCAAAGGGACGGCGAGTTCTCGATTGCACGGCTTTTTAGCCTCGCCTCGCAGCTCCTGACCTATGTCCATTCAAATCGCGGCGCGATCGTCAACTATGGAAAGCGCTATCGGGCTGGGCTTCGCGTTGCCTCCGCTCTGGCCGAGTCGGCGGTGAATTCACTCGTCGGCAAGCGGATGGTCAAAAAGCAACAGATGCGCTGCTCCCCCCACGGTGCCCACATGCTCATGCAGGTCCGGACGGCGGAGATCAATGGCGAACTTCGCGATCGGCTGCGGGCACCCTTCCGACAGCCAGAGCCAAACGTGCCCCCCACTATTCAAGCCCAACCCCCCCTTCTGCGCGCCGCGTAACCCCAGAGAAATTACCGGTCTCACACGCTCTCGGCTCTCTAGAGCGGTTTTCCCTTAATCGGAGTCGTTTGTTTGCAGTGAACGGCTTGTTCTGATTCCCTGATCGAAGTGATTTGCGGAAGGAGCAGCGGCATGGCACGAGCTTACAGCCTGGATTTGCGGACGCGTGTTATCGAGGCGATAGAGGCAGGCCTGTCGACCCGAGAAGCGGCACGGCGGTTTGCCATCGGGATATCGACGTCTGGTGCATGGTATCGGGCCTGGCGTTCGAGCGGCAATCTGGAACCTGGGCGGCAGGGCAAGCCGAAGGTATCGAAGCTGGACGCGCACGAGACTTTCATTCTCGCCTTGGTCGAGACCGATGAGCGGGACATCACGCTTGCCGAGATCGTCGATCGCCTTGCGGCAGAGCGCGGGGTCAAAGCCAGCCTGACGACGGTCCATGCGTTCTTCGCAAAGCGTGGCATCACGTACAAAAAAAGACAGCGCACGCGGCCGAACAGCAGCGACCGGATGTTTTGGCAGCGCGGGAAGAGTGGTTCGAAGGCCAACTCGATCTCGATCCGAGCCGCCTGATCTTCATCGACGAAAGTGGCCTCAATACCAAGATGGCCCGGCTACGAGGCCGCTCTGCGCGTGGACAGCGTTGCCGGGCGGCTGTTCCTCATGGGCACTGGAAATCCACGACCTTCACGGCCGGCCTGCGCCTCGACGGGATCGTCGCGCCCTGGCTCCTGGACGGCGCCATGGATGGCGAAGCATTCCTGGTCTACTTGCGCCGCGTCCTCGTGCCGACGCTTCAACCCGACGATGTCGTCGTGATGGACAACCTGCCTGCTCATAAAGTGGTCGGTGTCCGCGAAATCATCGAGGCTGCGGGGGCTTCCCTTCGCTATCTTCCGCCCTACTCCCCGGACTTTAACCCCATTGAGATGGCCTTCGCCAAGCTGAAGGCTTTACTGCGAAAGGCAGCAGCCCGGTCCATCCCGGAATTATGGGACGCCGTGGCCGTCGCCATCGATCGTTTCCACCCCAAAGAATGCGAAAACCTGTTCGCCCACGCCGGCTACGATGCCTAACCGTGATTATCCAGAAACTGCTCTAGGCCCCTAGTCTATAGCAGGTCGGACGCGGTTTCATTTTTGACTGCGAGTACAAGTAGTCAGCGCTCGCCTCGGCCGCACGCGTAATCGCGGCGAGATCGACATCCAGTACGCCATGACGCTTCATGATCTTGCCGGCAATCACGACGGTGTCCACGTCCGCTGGAGTTGCATTCATGACCACGAGCGCAGTCGGGTTGTGAAGCGGGAAGAGACCTACACGCTTGTAGGACAGAAGGACGATATCAGCCTGCATCCCTGCGGCAAGCATCCCCGTCTTTCCTGACAGACCCGCCGCGGCTGCGCCTCGCAGGGTGGCAAACTCCAGGATATCACGGGTCGTTAGCCGTGATTCAGTCTTCTCGCCCGAATGGTCGAGCATCTGTTGCGATATTTGGCCGCGATGAGTGCCAAGGGTGATTCGCAACGCACCGAGGATGTCGCAGGAATTCACGCTCGGCACGTCAGTCGAGATGCTCGGTCGGATTCCATTGGCCAGCAGCCGCGACAGCGGGTTGGCGCCGCACCCGAGGTGCATTTCCGATTCAACGGAGATCGACACGGTCCCGCCGGTGTCCGCAATCATCTTGTATTCGTCGCTCTTCAACGAATTGCAGTGGACATGGGTAATGTCAGGACCCAAAAGCCCTGCCTCGTGAAGCTGGCCGACAGAATAGGAGTAGGACCCGTTCGAGCCAACATGCACCGTGATCGGCAGCCCCAGCTCCCTGGCCGCCTTGAAGTCGTCCATCCAAACTTCCCGGGATGAGTAGTCTGGGCCACGTGCGGCTATCGCCATGGTGACCAGCCCGCCGGCGCCTGAGAAGTACTGATCTCGCACCCGTCTCGCATCGATCGTATCGAGGCGATGCGTATTTGGAAATTCGTAGCCCGCGTTACTATTTCCATACCCAAAGACTGCACGAATGCCTGAATCTTTGAGCGCAAGCACCGAGGCGTCAGCGTGTGCCGGAGTGTTCATCAGATGCGCCCAGTCGACAAGCGTTGTTGTGCCGGAATCGATGCCCTCAAGCGCGCCGAGCAAGGTTGCGATGTAAAGGTCTTCCGGTCGGTATACGCGCCCGATCACGCCGCGCATGAAGCCAAAATAGTCGGACAGCAGCCAATCCGGTCCGAGCGTATGGACCGTGGACTGCCAGGTGTGGCGGTGCGTATCGACCATACCTGGAACGACGATCATACCCGTAGCGTCAATGACGAAAGCGTCGGTGGCGTCGATCTTATGATCGATGTCAACAATACGATCCCCATCGATCAGAATGTCGCCGGGGGCGAAGTCACGATGGTCATCAGCCATTGTGACGACGGTACCGCCGCGGATCAGAATCCGCTGGCCTTTCCCGGGCTTTGGTTCCGCTACGCCTGCCGGGTTTGTGGCACGCAACCTCGACAGGCCCGGCGCGCCGTTTGTCGCGGCGATAGGTGCCGCCGCAACAGTGTGTTGGTGCAACTGAAAATGGGGGTTCCAGTGGCTCATGCACGAACAAGCCCGGGGGTTGAACACAGGTGAAGCCGGTAGATTGCCCCGATGAGGTGCCGCGTGACTGTCAATGTGAAGGCTCATTGCCGATCCCCTGCCTCGAGATACCTATACTGTTCCTAGCAATCGCCGATGGCCACCTTGGAGCGGCGAGCGCGCAAACTGTTGCGGGCCGCCTGCTCGTGCTGCCTATCGACGCTTTGACCTCATTCAATGAGGACCTTCATGGACGGCCGCACTTGGTGGCCATGGCACTTGCCAGTGTCGCCTCATCAGGCGTCCAAGATGGAGATTCGGCAATATTGTCCTTGGTGACGGTGACGTATGGAACAAGACAGACCTTGTCGGAGTCCGCCAGTGGCTTTCCGTTGAGAGTGTCATCGAGAATCCGGGTCGCAATGATCCCCTCAACCACTGGCGACCAGGCAGATGTAGCGACAAGCGTGCCCTGCTTGATGAGTGTGAGGCCCTCGGGCGAACCGTTCTGGCTTACAATTGTGATCTCCGACACCTTATCGCCAATGGCCTGGATGGCACCTGCCGCCATAGGCTCGTTCATCACGAACAGTCCTTTCAGGTCGGGCGTTTTGGTGACGATGTCCTGTGCTGCCTTGAATGCCTTTTGGCGATCCCAGAGACCATCGACAACGCTGACAATCCTGCTGTCATCCCGGAGGCCGCGCTTGAAACCCTCCAGCATCTCTTCAGCGTCGCCACGGCCGAGCGCACCGGTTATCACGCCCACGCCCCCAGCAGGGAGAGCCTTGGCGAGGGCAGCACCTGCCGCTTCACCAGTCTTGGAATAGTTGACATGGACGAAGCCGGCCGCCTCCGCGCGCAAGTCCGGAGAGTATCCGTAGAGGACCACGACGGGGATTCCAGCTTCTTTCAACAAGGCCAAGTTGGACGCGGAGCTTTGAGCCGTCGAAGGTTCGAGCACCACGCCGGCAACCTTCTTTGTGATGGCATCCTGAACATTCGCGCGCTCGGTTGCTGGATCGAAGTTCGAGACAAGAACGAGCGTGCTTGCACCGAAGCTCTTGGCGGCAAGCTTCACACCATCGGCGGTCCCGTCATAGTAAGGGTTGCTGTAGGTCTGTATGTACGCGACGGTCTTTCCGGTCAAAGGTCCGTCTGCCGAGCTTGCAGGTTGCACGAACACAAATGCCGCAAGTGCTAGGCCAACACCGCTTCGCCCGACAAGATTCTTCCTGATCGCCCCGTACTTTGTCTCCACATTCATGATTTTCCTCCCTGTTTGATCTTACGGTTGGCTGAGATTGCTTATTTTGCGTCTCGCTGCGCCATGACTGCGGTGACAATGACGAGACCCTGGAGCACGTACTGCCAGTTGGGGCTGATCGACATTAGGTTGAGAGCATTGCTGATTAACCCGAGCAACAGGACGCCAAGCAGAGTTCCGATCATGTCGCCCTTGCCGCCCGCCAACGTGGTTCCGCCGACGGCGACGGCGGCAATGGCGCTGAGCTCTTGCCCTGCCCCCATGGTGGCTCCAGCCGAACCGATCTGGCTCACCAGCAAGATCGAACCAATGCCGACAAGCAGACCGTTGAGCGTGTAAATGCCGATCTTAACGGTTCTAATGCGGACACCGGCGAGGTGAGCGGCTGACTCGGAGCCGCCGATGGCATAGAGCCAACGGCCCAACTTTGTGGCGCGCAAAAGGATGTGGCAAAAAAGGGCAACAAGCGCGAAAACGACAACCGCGATCGGTAGTCCGAGAAATTTCAACCTGCCCCAGGTGATAAACTCGTTCGGCAACCCGTACAGGGGCGTCTGTGAAACGAGAAGCGCCAGTCCCTGCAGCAGTGTAAGAACGCCAAGTGTGATAACGAAGGGGTGGATGGGGGAGTAAGAGGCCAGCGTGCCATTGACCGCACCAACTGCCGCTGCAACCGCAAGACATGCCACGATTGCCAGCCAGATCGGGGCGCCTTGCAGCATCACGAAAGCCAGCACCATCCCCGACAGCGAAAGGCTGGAACCGATCGACAAATCCATGCCGCGCGAGACCATTAACAGCGTGGTACCGCTAGCCAAAACGCCGAGCACCGCGACCTGAGACGCGACATTGACAAAATTGTGAACGGTCAGGAATACCGATGACTGGGTGGCTGTGATTGCGATCAGCAGCAGGATGACCGAGGCGAGCGCGATCCGAGAACGATAGACGCGTACCGTTCGGCCAAGGGCAGGTAGCCGGGGCTTCACGTTGGTGCCGGCGCCGACCGCATTTTCAGGGTTACTTGTCATGCTACCGGCTCATCCATGCTGACCGGCAAAGTGGTTCCCATGGCCAGCTCTAGCACCCGCTGCTCCGTCACCTCTGCGCCGGTAAGTTCACCGGCAATGCGCCCCTGGCGCAGCACAAGCACACGATTGGCGACTTGGGTAAGTTCTTCCAGGTCACTTGAAATCACCAAGACCGCGCAGTCGTCACCCGCGAGCGCGCCGATTGTCTGCAAGATCTCCTCCTTAGCGCCGATGTCGACGCCCTGCCCTGGCTCATCGAAGATCATCAGGCGAGCCTTCGTGTGGAGCCAACGCGCAATTGCGACCTTCTGCTGATTCCCTCCCGACAGGGTGGAGACAGGGAACCCAGGCAGGGCCGACCTTATCTTGAGGCGTTTGACCCACGCCATGGCGGTCCTTTGTTCCTCGCCGAGCCGGATGAAACCGCAATATGGCGTCGCGGGCATCCGGGTGAGCGTCACGTTCTGAGCGACAGTCATTTGCTGTAGCAGGCTCTCCGTCTTGCGATCCTCGGGGACTAGCCCTACGCCTAGAGTGATTGCCTCGGCCGGGCTGGCGGGGTGGTAGGGCTTGCCAAAAAGGAACATCTCGCCACTGTCTGGCTGCTCCGCTCCGAAGATGACCCGCGCGAGCCGGGACCTGCCGGAGCCGACCAGACCTGTCAGCCCCACGATCTCGCCGGCGCGAAGGTCTAGATTGATCCCGAAAAGTCGCCGACCTTGCCCGAGGGCCCGCGCAGAGAAGACGACATCGCCCAGTTTCAACTGGGTTGGCCTGGCCAAGGCGACATGCCGGCCGATCATCGCCTCGACGAGTGTCTGCGGCGTCATGCTGTTAGACGGGGCAGTTAGAACCGCCCGCCCTTCGCGCATGACGGTAACGCGATCCGACAGCGCGAGCGTTTCGTGCAAGTGATGCGAGATGTAGACGACAGCGACGCCTTTGCTGGAAAGATCCCGGACAAGCTCTAGAAGTCTGGTGGTCTCCGCTGCTCCCAGCACGGCGGTCGGTTCATCCATGATGATGAGCCGCGCGCCGCGATAGAGTGCCTTTGCTATCTCGACCAGTTGCTGCGCAGCAGGCGAGAGTTGCGACAATGGCGTCATCGGCGAAACATTGAGGCCCACACGCCGAAGCACGTCCTCGACATCGTGCTGCTGATGATCCGGCGTCAAGAACAGGCCGGCGATGGTCCGCTCTCGACCTAGCACAATGTTTTCCACGACGGTGAGGTTAGGCGCCAGGCTGCGCTCCTGAAAAATCGTCGCAAGCCCGAGCTGCTGGACCCGACGTGGCGTCAAAGATTCGCCATGCCACCCGCCAACAGTGATGGTGCCTGAGTCGGGCTTCAGTGCTCCTGAGAGAATCTTGACGAGGGTGGATTTGCCGGCCCCGTTTGCCCCCACGAGTCCATGCACCTCCCCTGGAAGTACCTGCAACTCCATCTGATCGAGAGCTTGGGTTGCGCCGAAGTGCCGGCAAATGCCGGTGGCCGACAGAGCGATTCCGGCTGCTTGCGGAAGAAAGCCGTTGAACTGAGCAGCGTGCTGGTTGCTCGTCATTGCCGGCTTCACCCGATTTTTTGATGAGGGGAACAGGAGGCGGTGGAGACACTGCGAGACGGATGGATGACCATCTTGGCGTGGCAATCGAGCGGGACGTGTTTGATTGCAGACGTTAGGATCGCGCGCGGCCGTATCGTGCTCATCGTCTCCTCCCACTGCAGGCCGGTCTGGTCGCCAGGCTCTGCAAACGTTTGCAACGTAGCCGAAAGAAAATGGGCAGTCAACCACAACTGTCGCAGGGATTTTCCGTGACCGGCTCGGCAGCAAGGTTCTCGTCCGGGCGTCAAAACGCCATGCTTCAGCTTGCCATCCCCCACGGGCAGGACATATGAGCGCAGTCATAGGCAAGCATTACCGTGGAAAACCGATAAGGCGCAGGAAGGCTTATCTTCCGTCCAAAACCCTCGCCGTCGAACTGCGGATCACCAATTCGACGGGCAAGACTACGACTTGAGCCGGCGATTCCCCATTCATAAGCTTCTGCAACATCGATCCAGCTTCAAATCCCATCCTGTATTGCTGAATCCTTATGGTCGTAAGAGGGGGATCAATTCGATCAACCATCGGCATGTCGTTGTATCCGGTCACAGATACATCTTTGGGGCAGATAAGATTTCGGCGGCTCAGGGCCGCCAAGGCGCCAACCGCAAGACGGTCGTTTGCACAAAGGATAGCAGTAAACGTGTGGCCTGCCGCTATGAGTTCCTCAACGCAATGTTCGCCCGCAGACTCGTTGTATGCCTGGGCGAACGCCACCAGGCTTTCGTCGCTATCCAGGTTCAACGATGACCTGGATTGCACGAATGCTGCGTAGCGCTCTGCGCCAGTCGACAGGGTCTGCGGGCCGGCGATCATCGCAATCCGCCGGTGGCCCAATGACACCAAGTGGGTGAGCGCGCGCCGAACACCTTCGGATTCGTCGTGTACGATCGAATGGACGGAATCACGGTCCGGTCTGCGATTTACAGTCACGATCGGGATGCTTTCCGAGGCAGCCAGATCAAACACATCGTCTTTGCGCTCGACGCTCGCCAGGATCAATCCATCAATACCTCGGCCAACGAGAGTATCAAGAAGAGTGCGCTCTCGCTCGTTATCGCCATCAGTGTTCCCTACGATCGCCAGATATCCTGCCGTGGAAAGCGAATCTTCTATGCCTCGGATCATCGGGGGAAAGATGGCGTTGGTGATGTCGGGAACAATGACGCCGACGGTCTTCGTACGATTCGTTTTCAGTGAGTAGGCGGCCGCATGCCGCCGGTAGTCCATTTGTCGACTTGCCCTGATGACCTGTTCGACGACGTCCGAATTAATCAGATGCCGGGTGTTGGGACCAAGGGCACGTGAAACGGTGGACACATGGACACCTACGGCCTCGGCCACTTCACGCAGCGTGATGCGCTTCTTCGTCGTCATGATGCAACCGCCATACAAAAATTGAAGGACTCAATGGACACCAAGGGTCTATCGCGATTTAGGCAAAAAAGTAGCTGCATGCGAATTCAAGCCTTCAGGGGCCTCGCTCCACACAGCCATAATGCGCGCCTGGTCCTCCTGTTGGTAGCGACCGCAGCTTTCTTTAGGAGGCATCGTCACTTTTTAGCACTTCCGATTTGACGCTGGGAAATTACGCGTGCTATATCATGCAAACGTTTGCAGACAAGAAGGCAAACTGACCATCGCCCGTGGCGCCCAATTGTCCGCTCGACGTTCTTTTACAAAGGCCACTCGATGAAACAACAGTTAGCGGAGCGCGCATCATGACAGAATTGAGGATCGGATGGATCGGCCTTGGCCGAATGGGCTATCCGATGGCGGAGCGGTTGTTGAAGGCAGGGCATTGCGTCCAGATTTGGAACCGCACGCGCTCCAAGGCAGAGCCTTTGGTCGATCTGGGGGCAACACTAAAAGACTCGCCCCGTGAACTCGCAGGCTGCGACGTTCTGTTTACGATGGTCTCAACCGGGGCGGATGTCGAGCAGGTCTACTTTGGCCAAGACGGGGTCCTTAGCGGTACCGCCATGCCAAAGATTTTCGTTGACTGCTCGTCAATCGGGGTCGAGGAATCGGCCGACCTCCGTCGACGCCTAGGGGCACGTGGCGCCCAACTCATCGCTTCGCCCGTGAGCGGCAATGCTAAATGCGTGCGGGCCGGCAAGCTGAGCGCCGTTGTGTCGGGCCCGAGGCCCGCCTTCGATCAGGTCGAGAACCTTATTGCAGCTTTTGCCGTGCGGGGCGTGTCCTATGTGGGGGACGGCGAACTCGCGCGCTTCTGCAAGATCGCACACAATGTCTTTCTTGGCGTCGTCATACAGAACCTCGCTGAAATCACCATTCTTTGTCAGAAGGCCGGCGTGCCTCGGAGTGCGTTTCTCAACTTCATGAACGACTCGGTGATGGGTTCGACCTTCACCCGGTACAAATCGGATGCTCTCGTCAATCTCGACTGGACGACCACCTTCAGTCCGGCGCTGTTGCGCAAGGATCTTGATCTGGGGCTCGCGGCCGGACGCGTGCTCGACGTACCCATGCCCGTCACTGCAATCACTCGCGAGGCGTTCCAGATGCATTTCGGCGCCGCGAACCTGCAGCTCGATCCTAAGGACTATCTTGGCAAAGACTTCGCGGCTGTACTGGAGACCGTTGCGCTTGCTTCTGGGGTCAAATTGAAGAGCGAGGGGGTGCCTATACCTACGGGACTGGAGGTTCCCGAGAGCGTCGGTCAATAGGAGCCTGCCGAGTTGTCCCGTTCCTGCCGAGAACGGCTAGGGGGCGGGACAAGGGTTTGTCTGGAAAGGCGCGGCTCGTGTAGCGACGCAATCAAGCATAGTGCGCAATACCACGCGCGCCGAGGCTTCAATGGAGAGAGAAAAATGTCCAGCGCCCTCAACCCTCGCATCCTGCAACCCGGCGATATCGATCCGAACTGGCGTTGGGACCGGCACCTGCCGGCCTTAGGCCATACCGCCGTGGACTTCGAACGTCGGGTCGACCACGATCGGCTGCGGCGCTATCGGCTAAGCCGCGCCAAGACGGCCCTCAACAAGTCCGGCTGCGGTGCGCTGCTGCTCTTTGACGTCAACAACATCCGATACGTCAGCGGCACCAAGATCGGCGAGTGGGAGCGCGACAAGATGTGCCGCTTCGCGCTTCTTGCCGGCGACGAGGAGCCCTATGTCTGGGACTTCGGCTCGGCTGCCGTTCATCATAGAGAGTACTGTGACTGGCTCGACCCTGAGCGCTGCCGGGCTGGCGTCGTTGGCATGCGGGGTACGATCCCGCCGTCCTTCGGCCTGATGAAGCACTACGCCGAAGAGATCTTCAACTTGCTGAAGATGGCCGGTGTCGCCGACATGCCGGTCGGTGTCGACTACGCGGAGACCGCGATGTTCTTCGCGCTTCAGGAAGCCGGCCTCAAGGTCGTCGACGGCCAGCAGGTCATGCTGTCCGCACGCGAGATCAAGAACGTTGACGAGATCCATCTCCTCAACCAGGCGGCAAGCATGGTCGACGGCGTCTACCACATGATCTGGGAGGAACTGAAGCCTGGTATCCGCGAGAACGACATCGTCGCGATGGCCAACAAGATGCTCTACGAAATGGGCTCGGACGACGTCGAGGCCATCAACGCCATCGCCGGTGAGCGCTGCAATCCGCACCCGCACAATTTCACCGACCGTTACTTCCGCCCCGGCGACCAAGCCTTCTTCGACATCTTGCAGAGCTATCAGGGATACCGCACCTGCTATTATCGCACGTTCAACATCGGCCGGGCTACGCCGGCGCAGAACGATGCCTATATCAAGGCCCGCGAGTGGCTGGACGCGGCCATCGCGCTGATCAAGCCGGGCGTCACCACCGACGTAGTCGCCAAGGTCTGGCCGACCGCCGAGAGCCTTGGCTTCCCCAACGAGCTGGCCGCCTTTGGGCTCCAGTTCGGACACGGCTTAGGTCTGGCGCTGCACGAGCGGCCGATCATCAGCCGTGCCGTCAGCCTCGATCACCCAATGGAAATCGAGACCGGGATGGTCTTTGCGCTCGAAACCTACTGCCCCGCGGCGGACGGCTATTCAGCGGCCCGCATCGAGGAAGAGGTGGTCGTTACCGACAAGGGCTGCGAGGTTATCAGCCTGTTCCCCGCCGAAACCCTGCCGATCGCCAATCGGTACTGAGACGGCAAGAGACGGGAGGACCCGAACCGATGAACGCCAGGAAAACCAACGCGGAAGCCTACCTTCGCATGTACCGGCAGATGGTGCGCATCCGCGTCTTCGAAGACAATGCCAACCAGCTTTATCTGTCGGCCAAGATGCCCGGCCTCACCCACATGTATTCCGGGCAGGAGGCCGTCGCGGTCGGCATCTGCGAGGTGCTGACGCGCGACGACAAGATCACTTCGACACATCGCGGCCACGGCCATTGTGTGGCCAAGGGCGCCGAATTCAAGGAAATGTTCTGCGAGCTTCTGGGCCGTGCCGAAGGCTATTGCGGCGGCAAGGGCGGCTCGATGCACATCGCCGATCAGTCCAACGGCAATCTCGGTGCCAACGCCATCGTCGGCGGTTCGATGGGGATAGCCACCGGTGCGGCGCTCTCGGCAAAGCGGCTCGGCCGCAAGGACGTGACCGTATGCTTCTTCGGTGACGGCGCAACGGCGCAGGGGCTTCTCTATGAGGTCATGAACATGGCCGCGCTCTGGAAGCTGCCAGTCATCTACGCATGCGAAAACAACGGCTACAGCGAGTACACCAAGACAGCGGAGATCGCGGCGGGGTCGCTTCCCGCCCGCGCCGAGGCCTTCGGCATCGAAGCCTTCAAGGTGGATGGTCAGGATGTGCTGGCGGTGAACAAGCTCGCGGAGCGGCTGGTGGCGCGCTGTCGCAAGGGCGAAGGCCCGTTCTTCATCCAGCTCGATACCTACCGCTACCACGGCCACCACGTCGGCGACATCAACCGCGAGTACTATCGCTCGAAGGATGAGGAAGCGCTGTGGAAGACAGAGCGCGATCCTATCGTCAATTTCGGTCGATGGCTGGCCGCTGAGGGGCTTGCAACGCCAGAGGAGCTGGCGTCGATCGATGCCGAGGTGGGTGCCGAGGCTGGTGCCGCGGTCGCTTATGCGTTGGCGGCGCCCTTCCCCGATGCGTCTCAGGTGGGACGCCATGTCTTCACCGACATGATCGTCGCCTGAGGAAACCGATATGCGCGAGATCACACTTTCCAAGGCCGTCAACGAGGCCATCGCGGAGGAAATGCGCCGCGACCCATCGGTCTTTCTCATCGGCGAGGATGTCGCGGAGGCAGGCACCCCGTTCAAGGTCCTGTCGGGCCTTGTCGAGGAGTTCGGCACCGACCGGATCATCGATACGCCGATTTCGGAGCCCGGTTTCATGGGCCTGGCGGTTGGCGCGGCGATGACAGGATCGCGTCCGATTGTCGACCTGATGTTCGGCGATTTCCTTTTCCTGGTCATGGACCAGCTCTGCAACCAGGCTGCAAAGGCCCACTACATGTCCGGTGGCAAGCTCAAGGTGCCGCTCGTGCTGCGCACCAATCTGGGCGCGACGCGGCGCTCCGCCGCGCAGCACAGCCAGTCGCTGCATGCCCTCGTCGCGCACATACCGGGCCTGAAGGTCGCGCTGCCGTCCTCCGCCTACGAGGCCAAGGGCCTGCTGAAGACGGCAATCCGCGACGACAATCCAGTGGTCATCTTCGAAGACAAGCTGATGTATCAGGAGAAGGCGCCGGTGCCCGAAGAGGAATACCTCATTCCGTTCGGCAAGGCCGAGGTGCTGCGCCCGGGGCGCGACATCACCATCGTTGCCACGTCCTCGATGGTGCAGGTCGCGCAAAAGGCGGCCGTCCTGCTGGAGCGCGATGGCATCGCCGCCGAGATCATCGACCCGCGCACCATCGTGCCACTCGACATGGAGACGATCCTTGCCTCCGTCCGCCGTACGGGGCGGGCCATGGTCGTCGATGAAGGCCACCAGAGTTTTGGCGTCACGGCCGAGATCGCCAGCCGCATCGCGGAAAGGGCGTTCTATCATCTCGATGCGCCGGTCCAGCGGATCGGAGCGATGGACGTCCCGGTGCCGTTCTCCCCGGTGCTGGAGGACATGACCGTCCCGACGCCGGAATCGGTTGCCGAGCGAGGCCGTCTGACGGTGCGTGGAGAGTTGTTCCATGCGGCGTGAGATCATCATGCCGGCGCTGGGCATGGCGCAGAAGACCGGCCTGATCGTCGCCTGGCACAAGGCACCAGGTGACGCGGTGAAGGCTTCCGACATCCTGCTCGACGTCGAGACGGACAAATCGACGATGGAGGTCGAGGCCGGGCATGACGGTTATGTGGCCGCGCTGATGGCTGGCGCCGGCGATGATGTCCCGGTCGGTTCCCCCATCGCGATCATATCCAGCGAAAAGCCGGACCTTGGCTCCACGCCGGCCAAGGCCGCGCCGTCGCCACCCGCTACGGAGAAACTTGCGATACCCGCGGCGGTGCCCGCCGTGCCGGCGGCCAAGCCGCCTCTCGAAAAGCGGATGCTCTTGGCAGCAGCCGATGATGGCAGGATCCTTGCCTCGCCGAAGATCAGGCGCCTTGCGGCCGAGCGCGGCATTGACCTCGGCCGGCTGGTCGCGCACGGCATGAGGCAACCTTTCCACGCCGCCGATCTCGACGCGCTGCCGCCGGCCCCGGCGATCACCGCTCCGGCGATGCTCTCGGAGATCGAAGCCATGATCAAACCGGCGGGCCTTGCCGGGATGATTCGGCTGCTCGGGGAGGAAGGTGGCACGGCGGGACGAGCCGCCTTATGGGCCGCCTTCGCCGCATCGAGCTTAAGGGCCACGGCCGATGATCACGGCCAGATATCCATACGGGTCGAACAGGGCTCCACCAGCCTGCATTTCCACGACCCGGACCAGAGTCCATTGTCGCGCCTCGAAGCCACGCCGGAGGATGGCGAGATCAGCCTGGCCCTGCGCGACCTCACCGGCACATGCGTTGTTTCGACGCGATTTGCCGTCGAGCCGGCGCCCGTTCTGACGCTCACCGGCGACGCCGGCCACATGAACCTGCGTCTGATCTTCGACGCGTCGCGGCTGACCCCCGCCGCTGGGACGGCGCTGGTCACCGGCTTTGCCGCGCGGCTCCTCGATCCGCTTCGACAGCTACTTTGAGGAGGACCCTCATGTCGCCGTACGACGGACCCGTCGATCTCTACATTGGCGGCCAATGGCTTCCCGCCTCGGCCGGCGGCCGCTTTGACGTCGTCAATCCCGCCAACGAGACGGCTCTAGCCTCTGTCGCTTCCGGTACGGAAGCGGATGCCAGGGCGGCGGTCGATGCCGCCGCTGCGGCCTTCCCCGCCTGGGCCGCGCGGCGTCCGCGCGAACGCGCCGACATCCTGCGCCGCTGCTTCGAGCTGATGAGCGCACGTCTCGGCGATTTTGCCAGGCTGATCACCCTGGAAAACGGCAAGGCTCAAGCCGACGCAATGGGCGAGGCGGCCTATGCGGCCGAATTCTTCCGCTGGTTCTCGGAAGAAGCGGTGCGCGCCGAGGGCCATCTCGGGCATGCTCCCGCATCGGGTGCGCGCATTCTCGTGCACCAGAAGCCCGCGGGGGTAGCGGTCCTGGTGACGCCGTGGAACTATCCGGCGGCAATGGGGACGCGCAAGATCGCGCCGGCACTGGCCGCAGGCTGCACCGTCGTTATCAAGCCGGCATCGGAGACGCCGCTCACCATGCTGGCGCTGATGCCGCTGCTCGAGGAGGCAGGGGTGCCGCCGGGCGTCGTCAATGTGCTGCCGAGCCGCCGATCGGGGGCGGTGGTCGACGTTATGCTGCATGATCCCCGCGTCCGCGTGGTTTCTTTCACCGGCTCGACGGGCGTCGGCCGCAAGCTGCTGCATGCGGCGGCCGACCAGGTCATCAAGCCGGCGATGGAACTGGGCGGCAACGCGCCCCTCATCGTCTTCGAAGACGCCGACATCGATGTCGCGGTCGAGGGGGCGATGGTCGCCAAGATGCGCAATCTGGGCGAAGCCTGCACGGCGGCCAACCGCTTCTATGTGCACGAGCGGATCGCCGGGGAGTTCACCCGGCGTTTCACCGCTCGCATGGCCGCGCTCAAGATGGGCAATGGACTGGCGCCGGGTATTGACGTTGGCGCGCTGGTCAACGCCGACGCCCGCGACAAGGTCGCGGCCTTTGTCAAGGATGCGCTGGCGCGCGGCGCGGAACTGTTGCTGGGCGGAACGGTGCCCGACGGGCCTGGATTCTTCTATCCGCCGACCGTGTTGTCCAACGTGCCGGGCGACGCTGACTGCATGCGCGACGAGATTTTCGGCCCGGTGGCGGCGATCCAGACCTTCGGCGACGGTGACGACGTGGTCGCTCGCGCCAACGACACCGAATATGGCCTTGTCGCCTATGTCTTCACCCAGGATATGCGCCGTGGGCTGAGCGTGTCGGAGCGTCTGGAGTTCGGCATGGTGGGCCTCAATCGCGGCCTCGTTTCCGATCCGGCCGCACCCTTCGGCGGCGTCAAGCAATCCGGCCTCGGTCGCGAGGGGGGCAAGGACGGCATGCTGGAATTCATGGAAACCCAGTACATAGCGACCAATTGGTGAACAGGATGACAGCGACCGTCGCCAGCCCTTCCACCCGGCAACGCGCCCGCGAGGCGGGCGTGGATATCGATGCTCTTGCGACCGAGCTGGGCCGGGACATGATCTCCCCGGGCGATATCGATGACAGGCTGGAGGGCAGGCGCGTCGGCCCCGGCGGGGACTATCGCCGCTACTGGGACGTCGACCACGCGCGATATGGCCCGGTCCGCGAGGAGGCGACCAGCCGCTTCGGCCAGATCGCCGCACTCAACCTGGCCGCCGCGCAGCAGGTCATCCCGGCCGTAACGCATCACGACCGCGCCGACATGACGGCGATCGACGCGGCGCGCGCGGCATTCCAGGACGAGGCGCGGACGCGCGGGGCGAAGCTCACCGCACTGGCCTTCCACGTAAAGGCACTCGCCCGGACGCTGCGGGATTTTCCGCGCTTCAACGCCTCGCTTTCAGCGGACGGCCGCACCCTTTTTCTGAAGGACTATGTCCATATCGGCATCGCCGTCGATACGCCGCACGGCCTGATGGTGCCCGTCATCCGCGACGCCGACCGTAAGGGCCTCTGGCGTATCGCCGGCGAAGTTGCCGATCTCGCGACCCGCGCGCAGCAGCGCAAGGTCCGCGCCGACGAGATGGACGGTGCGTCCATGTCGATCAGCAATCTGGGCGGCATCGGTGGCATCGGCTTCACGCCGATCGTCAATCCGCCGGAAGTGGCCATCCTCGGCATTTCCCGGACCGAGGTCGCGTCGGTGTGGAATGGCGGGGCCTTCGTACCGACCCCGATGACGCCGCTCGACCTGAGCTACGATCACAGGGTGGTCAACGGAGCCTACGCCGCGCGCTTCCTGGTGCGTTACATCAACCTGTTGGCCGACCCGCGCCGGTTGATGATCTGAGATGCCGATGATCGAGACACAGCATGCCGACCTCATCGTCATCGGCGCAGGACCCGGAGGGTATGCGGCAGCGTTCCGTGCCGCCGACCTCGGCCGATCGGTCGTTCTGGTCGACGGCAGGAGCACGCTCGGCGGCGTATGCCTCAACGAAGGCTGCATTCCCTCGAAAGCCCTGCTGCACGCCGCGCGCGTCATTCACGAAGCGAGCCATATCGGCGCTTGGGGCATCTCGTTCGGCCATCCGAAGACGGACATAGACGCGCTGCGAGCGCGAAAGGACGCGATCGTTTCGCAACTCACCGACGGACTGGGCCAACTCGCCAGGCGCCGCAAGGTCCGGGTCGTCACCGGGCGCGCGGCGTTCGTCCGCGATGACGAGCTGGCCGTAACGATCGCGGACGGCGGGATCGAGCGCTGGACATTCGGCCAGGCGATCATCGCCGCGGGATCCTCGTCCATGCAACTGCCGGGCTGGCCGCAAGACAGCCGCATATGGGATTCGACTGCGGCGCTCGAACTCCGCTTCGTGCCACGCCGCCTGGCAATCGTCGGCGGCGGCATCATCGGGCTCGAGATGGCGACGATCTATTCGGCTCTCGGATCCTCCGTCACCGTGATCGAGTTGGCCGGCCAGGTCGCGCCGGGCGCGGAAGCCGACGCGGCCGACCTGATCAACGCGTCGCTCGAAGCCAGGAGCTGCATCGTCCACACCGGCACGCGGGTCATCAGTATCAAGGCCAGCGCGAAGAGCGTCAGGCTCTCTTGCGAAGGCGGTTACGCAGGCACTGTCGAAGCGGACGCCGTGATTCAGGCCGTCGGCCGGCGAGCGAGCACCGCGGCGATCGCCGCCGTAAAGGCCGGTATTGAGGTAAGGCCTGATGGAGCGGTTATTGTCGATGCGCTGTGCCGCACGAACCGCTACAACATCTTTGCCGTAGGCGACATAACCGGCGGGCCTATGCTGGCGCATCGCGCGACGCATCAGGGCAAGGTCGCCGCCGAGGTGGCCTGCGGCCACGCCAGTGCCTTCGACACGGCCTTCGTTCCCTTTGTCGCTTACACCAATCCCGAACTGGCCTGGGTCGGCCCGACCACGGCACAGCTGAAGGCAGCCGGCGTCGCCCACAAGGTCGCCAGGTTCCCATGGGCGGCCAGCGGCAGGAACCTCGCGTCCGGTGGCGGTGACGGCCTGACCATGATCGCCTACGCACCGGAAAGCGGCCGCGTCCTCGGCGCCACAATCGTCGGCCCGGGCGCCGGCGAACTGCTGGCGGAGGTCGGGCTCGCCCTGGAAATGGGCGCAACGCTTACCGACCTCGCGCTGACGGTGCACGCCCACCCCACCCTGTCCGAAACGGTGGCGTTCGCGACCGAAAGAGCCCTGGGAAGGTTGGCTGAACTATGATGCCGAGGGTCCGATCAAGCAGGCTATGCGTTTACAGAAAATCCTCAATGACCTAAGTCTCACGAGTGACTGAACTTACACACATCGACTGCATCAGGGTTTTTGGCACAGGTCTCAGAAATTTAAAAGCTACTGAAATCGAAACTTGAAACAATGGCGCAACTTATATCAACTATTAGAAATTTTACGACGCGTATTAGTTTGCTACTTTTACGAAGGGCTCCACGATGGCTCCAGGTTTCATTTCTCATTTTAGTTTTTGTCTATCTCCTTGTTAATGTCTACCTGCTCCATTGAGCAGGACGGAGGATGGGTATCGATGCTTCTTGATCGACTTGAAGGCCATTTGCTCAGTCCTCGGGCATGCGCTTCAGATTGCGCAGTTTCCAGCTTGCGGCAGGCAGTTTTTCCGCACCGTCGATGTCGAGCATTGCGTCGTCATCGACGGCAGCCAGACCACGAGGCGATCGTTTCCTGCGATGCGACAAGCCGATTGCAGGACCGCTCGCGGCGCTGGTTGAAGCCGATCGCAATGCGGAAAAGTCGATATTTGAACAATCATATCGAGCAGGACCATCGGCGCATCAAGCGCCGCGTGCGACCGATGCTCGGCTTCAAATCTCCAGCGACCGCCAACATCATCCTGTCCGGCATCGAAATGGTCCACATGATGCGCAAACGACAGGCAAGGTACGCCTTCACTCCAGATCCGTCGCTGGCCGAGCAGTTCGACATCCTCGCCGCATAATCAAGGCTATTTTCCCATGATTCGGCCCTTAAGCCATGCCCGCGAAAGTTTGCAACACAACCAGAAACAGCAGATGCAGTGGAGCAGGATTGGCGCGCATCTTCTGCTGCAAACCCGCACGCAGACCCTAGACGGTTCCCTCCGCTCGACCTTCCGCCAATGGTATCCCGGCATGGCCAACGACAATCACGAGCACAGAGAAACCGGCACCGCATGACCGCCCCACAAATCCTCATGCTCACCAATTTCGGAGCGATAATTCCTTCTTCAACAGCGGCGTGAACCTCCAGTTCCCTGATGAAGGTCATCAAGGAGCGGGAAGCCCATCTGTCGAAGGCCACGAATTTTCGCGCTCCGGAGCTGGCACTTGAACTGAAGCCCGGCACCGGCAAGACTGAGACCAGGCTCGCACTCAATACCCATCAGCGCTTCGAGCGACTGCTGGTGGTGGTGCCGACGGACGCCATACGCGAGCAGATCGCCAGAACAAGAGGAACACCACCACCGTTACATCGCATTGGTCACTTGTCCGAGCAGCCATGCGGTAAGATCCTGCACCAGCGGATTCGTCTTTTTTGATTCCGGCACGACGACGTAGTAGCTGTTCTCGGTCATCATTGGCAGGTCGAGGATCACGGCGAGTTCACCGGACATCAGCTCGCGCTCGATCAGATAACGCGGCAGAAGCGCGTAGCCCATCCCGCCTATCACGGCTTCTATGATCATCGAAAACTGATCGAAACGGTGTCCCCGGCAAGCCAATTCCGCCGGCAGGCCGGCCCGTTCGAACCACTGCGACCATAGCTTGGGGCGCGTGGCCAGATGGAGCAAGGATTCACCAAGAAGGTCAGCCGGGACCTTCTTCGCCGCAGAAGGCGACAGCGCCGCGCTTGCTACCGGTACGATAGATTCGCTGCACAGATAAGTGCAGGTGCCGCGCGCCCAGACCGGCTGCCCATAGTGGATTGCGAGGTCGAAATTCTCCTCCTCGAAATCGAACGGCGCCGATCTGGAACCGACATTCAGGATCGTCCCCGGGTGTTGGCTGAGGAAATCAGGCAGGCGCGGGCTGAGCCAGCGGCTGCCGAATGTCGGCAAGGTTGCGATGCTGAGACCTACTCTGGCCTCCGCCGAGGACATTGCCCGCAGCATCGTCTCTTCGGTCTGCTGCAAAAGTTTTCGCGCCTCCGGCAAAAAGCGCTGCCCATCCTCGGAAAGCACCACCCGTTGGCGGATCCGCTCAAACAGCAGCGCGCCGAGATGGTTCTCGAGATCCTTGACTTGCCGGCTGACCGCGCTCTGCGTCAGGTTCAATTCACCCGCTGCACGCGTGAAGCTGGCGTGCCGCGCGGCACACTCAAATGCCTGGATCGCCACCAGATCCGGTATCAGTCGTCTGTTGAGTGTCATGCGTAACTCGCATCAACCTAGTCGAAACTGTCGCAATCTTTGCAGCATGAAATCCAGTATCAGCTTTTTCAGGAATGATCTGCCCTTTTTTGAGCGAGGTCGCGCGTCATGGACAGCCGTGGGTTTGTTACACCCGATCACATCCGTTCAGCCTTTTCGGCGGCGATGTCGGCCATGTACAGGACCGAGGTCCCCGCCTACGGCACGCTGATGGACCTGGTCGCCTCGGTCAATGACGAGACCCTGAGGTCTGATCCCGAGCTTCGGCAGCGCCTGGAAGCGATGGACTCACTCGACCGAATTTCGGAGGAACGGCATGGCGCGATCCGGCTCGGAACGCCGGCCGAACTCTCGATGATGCGGCGCGTGTTCGCCGTGATGGGCATGGTCCCGGTAGGGTACTATGACCTGAGCCCGGCTGGTGTGCCGGTTCACTCCACCGCCTTCCGCCCCGTCGGAGCCGAGGCGCTGAGCCGCAATCCGTTCCGCGTCTTCACTTCGCTGCTCAGGATCGACCTCATCGACGACGAGACCTTGCGTGCCGAGGCCGAGCGCATCCTGTCCGAGCGCAGGATTTTCACGGGTGGAGCGTTGGCGCTCACCGAGAAGGCCGAACGGCAAGCTGGCCTGCACGAAGACGATGCGGATCGTTTTGTCGCCGAAATACTCGAAACTTTCCGGTGGCACGATCAGGCCTGCGTCAGTCTTGACATGTACAACAGCCTGCATCAGGCGCATCGCTTGATCGCGGATGTGGTCTCGTTCAGAGGTCCGCACATCAATCATCTCACGCCGCGCACGCTCGATATCGATGCCGTTCAGGTTGGCATGCCGGCGCATGGCATAGCGCCGAAGGCAATCGTGGAGGGCCCTCCACCTCGGCTTTGCCCGATCCTGCTCAGGCAGACTTCGTTCAAGGCACTGGATGAGGTGGTGTCGTTCAACGCAGGGGACGGCGCCTGGGTGGCAGGCTCGCATACCGCGCGCTTCGGCGAGATCGAGCAGCGCGGCATAGCGCTGACACCCAAGGGGCGCGCCCTTTACGACAGTCTGCTGGAGGCCACGCGCGCAATCATCCGACCGGCTGCCGACGGGTCGAACGCGGCCGACTACGCACAAACACTTTCACGGACATTCGAGGCGTTCCCCGATACATGGGAAGGCATCCGGGCCGCGAATCTGGGATACTTCAGATACTCCCTGACGGAGCGCGGGCGGCATACCGGCAGTGTCATGGCTGACGACTTCGAGCACCTTGTCGCAGAAGGTTTCTTCCGTTTCGACCCAATCGTCTACGAGGATTTCCTGCCTGTCAGCGCCGCCGGCATCTTCCAGTCGAATCTTGGCGACGGGGCAACCCAGGAATTTGTCGCCAGTCCCAACCAGAAGCGCTTTGAAAGCGATCTCGGTGTTGGCGTGCTGAACGAGTTCGAGCACTACGCCGCCATCGAACAGGCGTCGATCGAGACCTGTCGCCAAGCGCTCGGCGGCCTCCGGGCTGCGGAATAGGCGCCCTGGATGATCGACGAAAGACACAAATCCGCATTGGTGGAGATCCTTGGCGAAAATGGCGTCATCATGGATCGGGCCGCCATGGCAGCCTACGAGATCGGTGCGCGCCACGATCACGGTCATGCGGCGCTGGTGCTGCGCCCTGGCACTACGGCGGAAATGTCCGCCTGCGTTGCCTATTGCGTCCGGCAGCGTATCGCGCTCGTGCCGCAATCGGGCAACACAGGGCTGGTCTCGGGCTCGACACCGGATGCCAGCGGATCGCAGATCGTGCTCAGCTTGGATCGAATGACGCGCCGTTTCGATCTCGACATCGACAATCGATCGTTGCGCGTCGATACCGGAATTTTGCTGTCCGAGGTCAATGCCCGGCTTGAGCCGAGTGGGCTTTTCTTTCCGGTCGACCTTGGCGCTGATCCGCGCCTCGGGGGCATGCTGGCGACCAATACCGGCGGCACGCGCTTTCTCCGGTATGGCGATGTGCGTAAGAACACGCTTGGCGTGAAGGTCGTTCTGGCCGACGAGACCGGTACGGTTGTCGATCTAATGTCTGGATTACGCAAAAACAACACCGGCGTCGACTGGAAGCAGCTTTTCGTCGGCACGGCTGGCGCCTTCGGCATCGTCACAGAATGCGAACTTAATCTCGAGCGACTGCCAAAACAGGTCGCGACAACCTATCTGGTGCCGAGCGGCAGTGTCGCTGTCATGCCCCTGCTGCGGACGATCGAGGAGCGCCTCGGATCGTATCTTTCCGCCTTCGAAGGCATGTCGAAAAACGCGATTGGCGCTGCTCTCGCCCATGTTGCGTCGCTGCGAAATCCGTTCCAGAACGGTCAAATTCCCGACTATGTGATCCTGGCCGAGATTTCCCGAAGCTGGGCGCCGCGCGACGGCGAGCAGCCGATCGACGCGGTCCTGGAAAGCGTGCTTGCCGATATCCTGCAAGGCGACGATGCGCTGTTGGCCGACGCCTTCGTTGGTCCCGCGCATGAGATGTGGGCGCTACGGCACGCGCTGTCGGAAGGCGTGAAGCATGCCGGTCGGCTGGTGGCTTTCGATCTGTCGTTCCGCAGAGCCGACGTTCTGGCCTTCTGTGAGTGGATGAAGGCCGAGCTGCCTCGGCAATTTGCCGGTGTCGACATCTTCGACTTTGGCCATATCGGCGATGGCGGCGTGCATTTCAATCTGGTGGCTAGCGATGCAAGTCAGGTCGATGCCGCCTTCGAACAGCGGCTGCGTGACTGGGTCTATTCGGTCGCTGTCGACCGGTTCGGCGGCAGTTTCAGTGCCGAGCACGGCGTCGGCCGCAAGAACCAGGCCTATTACGATCGCTATACCCCACAAAAGAGCAGGGACCTTGCCGCGGGCCTGAAGCGACTGACGTCGCCAGGCAGCCTCGGCTCGGTCTGTTTTGGATAATCAGGAACAGGAGTTCGTCGGATGAACATTACAGTTAAGTCGGTGGATGTAGCCAAGGAAACGGCCGAGCTTCTGGCGAAACTGGGTGTGGCCAAGGACGCACTTGTTGGCGGCGACCTGATCGTGCGCAGTCCGGTGACGGGTGAGCAGATCGCGGCGCTGAAGACGATCTCGCCGGCCGACGCGGCCAAGACCATCGATGCCGCGCACAAAGCGTTCCACGCGTGGCGGATGGTGCCGGGCCCGCGGCGCGGCGAGCTGGTGCGGCTGCTCGGTGAGGAGCTGCGCATGCACAAGGCCGAGCTTGGCCGGCTGGTCTCGATCGAGGTCGGCAAGATCCCGTCCGAGGGGCTTGGCGAAGTGCAGGAGATGATCGACATCTGCGATTTCGCCGTCGGTCTGTCCCGGCAATTGTACGGCCTGACCATCGCCACCGAGCGCCCGGGCCATCGCATGATGGAAACCTGGCATCCGCTCGGCGTCGTCGGCGTCATTTCCGCCTTCAACTTCCCGGTCGCGGTGTGGTCGTGGAACGCAGCCTTGGCACTGGTTTGCGGCGACGCGGTGGTGTGGAAGCCGTCGGAGAAGACGCCGCTGACGGCGCTCGCCTGCGAAGCGATTTTTGCACGCGCGGTAAAGCGTTTTGGCACCGACGCGCCGCAGGGCTTGGCACCGGTGCTAATTGGTGACCGCGCCGTCGGCGAGATACTGGTCGATCATCCCAAGGTGCCGCTGGTATCGGCCACCGGCTCGACGCGCATGGGCCGCGACGTTGGCCCGCGGCTGGCCAAGCGCTTTGCCCGCGCGGTGCTCGAACTCGGCGGCAACAATGCCGGCATCGTCTGCCCGACCGCCGATCTCGACATGGCGCTGCGCGCGATTGCCTTCGGCGCGATGGGCACGGCGGGACAGCGCTGCACGACGCTGCGGCGCCTGTTCGTGCATGACAGCGTCTATGACGCCCTGGTTCCACGTCTAAAGAAGGCTTACGAAAGTGTGACGGTCGGCAATCCCCTGGAGACCTCTTCACTGGTCGGGCCGCTGATCGACAAGGCTGCCTTCGACGCCATGCAGAAGGCGCTGAAGGAGGCAGGTTCACATGGCGGCAAGGTGACCGGCGGCGCCCGGGTCGAGAACGGCCATCCGGATGCCTATTACGTGCATCCGGCGCTGGTCGAAATGCCGAAACAGGTTTCGCCGGTGACGGAAGAGACCTTCGCGCCGATCCTCTATGTGATGAAATATTCGGATTTCGACGCCGTGCTCGACGAGCACAATGCGGTCGGCGCCGGCCTGTCGTCGTCCATCTTCACCCGCGACCTGCAGGAATCCGAGCGCTTCCTCGGCGTCGACGGCTCGGATTGCGGCATCACCAATGTCAACATCGGCACCTCCGGTGCCGAGATCGGCGGCGCTTTCGGCGGCGAAAAGGAAACCGGCGGCGGCCGCGAGAGTGGCTCCGACGCATGGAAGGCCTATATGCGCCGCGCCACCAACACGGTGAATTATTCCAAGGCGCTGCCGCTGGCCCAAGGCGTCTCGTTCGACATCGACTGAGGATCAACCAATGACCGTCAGCACAAGGATCGATCAGGCCGGCTTCGTGCCTGCCTCGCGTCTATCGACGATCGGCGTTTCGCCGATCCTGAAGATCGGCGCCCGCGCTCAGGCCTTAAAGCGCGACGGAGCGCCGATGATCATCCTGGGAGCGGGTGAGCCGGATTTCGACACGCCCGACAATGTGAAGCAGGCGGCCTGCAGTGCCATCCAACGCGGCGACACCAAATACACCGTGCTCGATGGCACGCCGGAACTCAAGCGGGCGATCCGGGAAAAATTCCGCCGTGAGAACGGCCTCGACTATGCGGTAGACGAGATCACGGTGGCTGCCGGTGCCAAGCCGATACTGTTCAATGCGATGATGGCGACGGTGAACTGCAGCGATGAGGTCATCATCCCGACGCCGGCATGGACTTCCTATGCCGATATCGTCGCCATCGCCGAGGGCAGCCCCGTCTTCGTCCCTTGTGAAGCGGAGGCTGGGTTCAGGCTGACGGCAAGTCAGCTCGAGGCAGCGATTACGCCGAGGACAAAATGGCTGCTCCTGAATTCACCCTCCAATCCGTCCGGCGCCGCCTACAGCGAGGCCGACTATCGACCTCTGATCGAGGTGCTCCTGCGGCATCCGCATGTCAGCCTACTGGTGGACGATATGTACGAGCATATCATCTATGACGGTTTTCGTTTCGTCACCCCGGTGGCGCTGGAACCGCGCCTGAAGGCGCGGTCGCTGACCGTAAACGGCGTTTCGAAGGCCTATGCCATGACCGGATGGCGGATCGGCTACGCCGGCGGGTCGCGAGAGCTGGTCAAGGCGATGGCGGTGGTGCAGAGCCAGTCGACCTCCTGCCCGTCATCTGTCAGCCAGGCTGCCGCTGCCGAGGCCCTGTCCGGCCCTTAGCACTTCCTGAAGGAAAGAACCGAGAGTTTTCGTCGCCGCCGCGATCTCACTGTTGACGGATTGAACGCGATCGAAGGCATCGACTGTCGCAATCCGGAGGGGGCCTTCTACACCTTTGCCAGTTGTGCAGACCTGATCGGCAAATCGACGCCAGCCCGCAAGTGGATCGAAACTGACAATGATTTCTGCAACTACCTGCTCGAGGAGGCCAGTGTCGCGGTTGTCCCAGGCGCTGCTTTCGGCCTATCACCTTTCTTCCGCATTTCCTATGCGACATCCGAAGCCGAGTTGAGAGAAGAAATCCTGCGCATCTCCGCAGCATGCGCGCGACTCGCCTAGGCGACCAATCTTAAAAAATGCACTCGGAACCGTTCGATGCTGAATGACCCCCGCTCTCACGGCCTTTGGGAGGCGACCGCGCCGCAGGCTCCTATAACGGCTGCACTCGACCGGCAAATTTCCGCCGATGTGGTTGTCGTCGGTGGTGGGTATACCGGCATGTCATGCGCGCTGCACTTGGCAGAAGCCGGACGCCAGGTCGTCCTGCTGGAAGGCCGCGAGATCGGTTTCGGCGGCGCCGGGCGTAATGTCGGGTTGATCAATGCCGGCCTATGGCTGATGCCGGACGACCTTACCGCCAAGCTCGGGTCCATTCACGGCGAGCGGCTGCTGAGGCTGCTCGGTGAGGGTCCGGCAATGGTCATGGACCTCATCGATAGACATCGCATCGACTGTGAATTGGAACGAAACGGCACGCTCCACTGCGCGGTAGGCCAAGCCGGGTTTGATGGAGATTCGGGAGCGCGAGGCACAGTGGCAAAGAAGAGGCGCGCCGGTGGAGGTACTCGACGCCGACGAAACGAAAAAGAGGCTAGGCACCCGGGCCTATGCGGCTTCACTGCTCGATCGACGTGCCGGTACACTCCAGCCGCTCGCATACGCGCGTGGCCTCGCCCAGGCCTGCCTCCGCGCCGGGGCGATAATCTGCACCTCCAGTCCAGTTGTGGCAGCTGGCAAAAAGAACGGTCGATGGACGTTGCGTACCACGAATGGCGCGGTCGAGGCCAAATGGGTGGTGGTCGCCACTGACGCCTACAGCACCGGACCATGGACAAGCGTCCGCAACGAACAGGTACATCTACCTTACTTCAACCTGGCGACCAAGCCGCTCGGGGCCGAGCTGTTACAGTCCATCCTGCCAGGACGAGAAGGCACGTGGGACACCAAAACGATCCTCTCTTCGTTCCGGCTGGATAAAGCGGGGCGGCTGGTGTTCGGCAGCGTCGGCGCGCTACGCAACACGGGCACTGCCATCCACAAGGCTTGGGCGCGCCGTGCCCTGTCGAAACTCTATCCGCAGCTTCGCGATGCGGAGTTCGAGGATGAGTGGTACGGACAGATCGGCATGACCACGGATGCAATGCCGAGATCCCACAAGCACGCCCAAAACGTCATCGGTTTCTCAGGCTACAACGGCCGCGGCATTTCGCCCGGCACGGTGTTCGGTCGAGAGCTGGCACTTCTGATCCTTGGCGAAAAGACCGAGACTGAACTGGCCTTGCCGCAATCTGAACTGCAAGAAATCTCCTCACTTGGCCTCAGGGAAGCGTATTACGAGGTCGGCGCGCAAATCGCCCATCTGACGTCGGCATGGCATTAAAGTACCGGTTCTTGTGGCAAGGGGCCCATGCCCCGCACAGGCATTGAACGTCTCAATTGGCCGAAGAACGAACCCGCGACGTGGGATGGGCGTGCGCGATAAGATCACGAACTGATCGTTGTTCGCAGTGTGCGTCGTTCGGCCGAGGCAGAGCATATGGGGCTTCTTGCTGGCGGCTATTGCTAATACCAAGAGTCATTGGGTTTGACCGACATGGGCCCATTCTCGCATTCCGATGGATGTGATTGTTTCGGGAGCGGCGAGCAGTTTGTGCCAAGCATCGCACGCGGCGTCGATAATTGCCTCGTAGCTGTCGAAGACGCGGTTTGAGAGCCAGTTCTGCCGCATGTACTGCCAGACATTCTCAACCGGGTTTAATTCGGGCGCACGCGGGGGCAGGAAGATCGGCGTGATGTTGCGCGGCATGTTGAGGTTGGCGGTGGTGTGCCATCCGGCGCGATCCATGATGAGCACGGCATGCGCGCCCTTTTCGACATGGCGGCTGATCTCGTCGATATGGAGTTGCATGGCCTCGGTGTCGGCAAATGGCAGCGCGAGAGCTGCGCCGGTGCCCCGAGCCGGGCAGATGGCGCCGAACAGATATGCGCTCTTGTATCGCTGGTCGGCTGGCTGTCGCGGCCGCGTGCCACGCCTGGCCCACTGCCTTGTGATGCCGTTCTTCTGACCTATCCTGGCTTCATCCTGGAACCAGAGTTCCACCTTCGTACGCGGCGGCAGGTCGCAAAGATGAGCCTTCAGCGTGCGCTGCCAATTTTTTTGAACGCTTCGATGATATGGGCGTCCTGCGCCGGGTGGTGCGGCCGTGCGCTCATATGCGAGAAGCCGAGCTTGTGCAGCAGCTTCCCGACATAGCGGGTATCGTAATCGATGCCGAAACGCTCCTTGATGACGCGCTTGAGGTCGATGCGCCGCCAGCGCACGACGCCGTCGACGGCGCGATCCGACCCCCTCTCCACGATTGCCGCCAGTTCAGCATTCTGTTCAGGCGACAGCCGGCACGGCGGGCCTGACGACCAGTGGTCGACAAGGCCATCGGGGCCGGCCGCGTTGAACCGGTGCACCCAGTCCCGCAGCGTCTGGCGGTCCATGCCGCCAATCCGCCCCGCATCCGCCCGGCTCATCCCGTCCAGTACCGCAGCGATCGACAACAGCCGGCTGCTCTGCCGCACATCCTTCGACCCACGCGCCAGGCGACGCAGTTCCGTCGCCGAATAGTCCGTTCGTAACCTCACCGCTGATCCCATGGCCGAATCTCCTTCGGCAACACGGAATCACGCTTCGGAGATGCTCCAAAATCACAAAAGAGTCAGCACCCGAGACCGTTGGTATAAGTGTCATTCCTGATGCGTTGGAACTGACGTCAGTTCAGGTCTCGGCCGTGCTATATGTATTTGATGGCTATTGGTTCGATGTTGCGCCCGCGCTGCCTGCCGGAAAGGCGCTTTCCATTCTATGCGTATCTGCCGGGCAAGCAACCGCATCCCGTGCGCGATCCCGCAGGACACAGCTACCACAGCGAAGCCGTGCCGGTCCCTGCAAAAGCGTCGCTTGAGTCAGACATGTTCCTATGGGGTCTCGACCTGTTCAATCACGGCTATTACTGGGAAGCCCATGAGGCTTGGGAAGGTCTTTGGCAGGTCGCGGATCGAGGCGATCCGCTCCGGATGCTCTTCAAGGGATTGATCCTGTTATCGGCGGCCGGCGTGAAGATCCGGGAGGGCAAGCATGCCGCGGCGGTGCGTCATGCCGGGCGTGCCGCTGGACTCCTTCACCTGCTGATGGACACGACGGATCAAACCTTCGCGCGCGCGCTCGGCATGTTGCCCGCAGCGCTTGCCGAACAAGCCAGAGCCGCGGCAGGCATACCCGCAAACCTGCAGGCGACTGCGCTCGGTCAGCCTCAACCCGTGTTTGATTTCATTCTCGGCCAAGGTTCGACAGACGACCTGTCAGAACGTGCCTCCACGTGGTGACCTGACGAATAGAAAAGGCCGGACTGTTAAGCCCGGCCAAGTATGAAGGTTCAAAACCTCCAGAGGGGAACGCGTCGGACGCGATGGGAGGAGGCATCCGATGCGATGTGCATATGGGTCAGCTACGGTGACGTTTCAACGACACGGCGGTGGACCACCGTGGCCGCGCTGTAGAGCCAAGCAAGCAATAAGCTCGGGCGTACCGGCCTGCCCAGTCTCGCCGGATCGCCATCAGCATCCTATAATCCATCCCATATCCAAAAGGCGGGAAGATATCCCGCCTTTTATTGCCAAACAAACTGATTTCACATGATCGTTTGAAGACTTGCAGCAATCCGCTGCCCCGGCCCTCGGATCTATCATCCTTCGTGCGCTCTTGGCGCAGCCGCCAGTACATCCGTGACTACGAGAAAATTAGCCTGCTTTGCTCAGATTGCCGGCAGAGGACTTGCCGGTGCGGCGGTCCTGCTCGATCTCAAAATTGATCTTCTGGCCATCGACGAGGGTGCCGAGACCCGCGCGCTCCACAGCGGAGATGTGGACGAAAACGTCCTGACCACCATTGTCGGGCTGAATGAATCCAAAACCCTTGGTGCTATTGAACCACTTCACGGTTCCAGTCGCCATATGCGTATTCCTTATGTCAGTTGCTCAGTCGGGCTGCGAAGCCAAACCAGTTCATATCAAAATTTTGGAGAAAGACACAGCAAGGACGATGTATCTGTACCGGGCTGTAGGTCTCGGGCAGCAGATTCCGCCTGGCTTCGGCCGCCCGCGCCGCGTGAAGGTCGAGAGCCTTGCCGGAACCTAGGCTTCGGAAGACATTGCCTGGACGCCCGGTACATTCGTCAGGCCGATCTTCTCAGCGACATGCTCATCGCTCACTTTGGGATTTCTAGGTGGCGCATGTCTGAAAGCGGTCATCAGTGATGCCAAGAGAGGCTTCTCGCAGCGACGATTGAATGCGCGGCCAAGCGAGTCCGGTGGGCGACTGTCGACTTCGCCCTTCGCGTCAAGAAAAGCAGTAAGCAGCTGCGTTACGAGCCACTGTGGACTTATTTATTCAGCCTACCCGCCGCAAATCCTGCTGTCGCGCCCTGGCTGCTATGAGCAAGCAGGTTTCGTCGCTAAGTCCGGTCTGGAAACGGCGCACCAGGTCAGAGGCAACATTCTCAGCTTCTGGTGATCCCGGCTGGATATCTCTCTCTTGGCAAAGCTGGTCGAAAACCGATTTCAGGCTTTCCAAGTCACTTGGATAGAGGGCTGGGTCAAGGTTGAGACGATCAATCATCTGGGCCTCCCGTGGGCTGAGATCTTGAACGACACAAAGGGGGGCGGAAAGACCGCCGACAGGACAACATGACTCCGCTGAAAGCGCTTGTCATCTAGAAAGCTGCGTATAGCTAGTACCCGTCCACGCCTCCTGCGCCGCTGAACTCTGGAGCATCATCAAGGCGGACTGGGGCTTGATGCGGGGCATGTTTTGCGCCAACGCGGAGCTGCGATTCAACTTCGACAAGACCGTGTTCGACGACATGTTGCGGGTCATCAAGGAAACCCGGAACGAGCTCTTCCATAGCAAACCCATCAAGGACCGTAAGAAGGTCGTCGAGGCTTGTGAGCGCATGCGCTTCAGTTCCATCTCGGCGACTATGACGCCGAACTAGGCGCCGCCCAATGCTTGCAGATTTCGCCGACAGTCAACCGCGCGCAGCGACACGTCATCCCAGCTCGATAGATTTTTCTCTCACGACATGGTGTGTGACGACCCGGAGCCGAAGGTCGTCACGAGGATCGTCGAACGCAAATCCGATGTCCCCCGTTCGCTGTTCGACTGCATGCCGGAACCCGTGGCGACGGAGGTCTGGGAGACTCAGCGGGACGTTGCGCTGTATCTCGAGCGGCTAGCGGTGGCGGGTCAGGATTGCCGGACCCGCCTCGCTAAAGTCAGGAAGCTGCTGGCTGACCGCTAAGGTCGTCAGGCGGCGCTCCTGTTCGGCGGCGAGGAGGGCCGCCAGGTCGGCGAGTGCGGCATCGGTCACGTGCCGGACCAGAAGCTCGGTCGCCAGCGGCTCGGCAAGAACGGTCTCTCTGGTCTGTCCGGGAATCCGGAAAGGCGTGCCTGAACTGAAAACTTGGTCGTCGAGGATCTTTCTCGATCCGGACGAACGGACCGCGCCAAGCATGCTTTCGACCATGAACGCGGTCGCTTCCCCAGCGAGCTGGCGGAGTCCGTGATGCTCGGCATCTTCCTGACCGAAGCGCTCGACCATCTCGCCGGACAGCGCGGTTACGGGCTTCTCGCCATTCATGATGCGGCGCCGCATCTCCGAGAGGATCTGCGATTCCTCGGCGAGGGCCAGGAGCGCATTCCCATTCTTTAACTTCGCAGCCCTGCTGCGGATTCGTTTCGGCCATTCGGTTGACATGTCGCTTGCCTATCTGACATCACAGCAGTGATGTCTCTTATTGGAATGGGCAGCGACATACGATACCCGGGGTGACGTGTAAACAGTCCTCTCTGTTAGACATGTCTCTGAGCGCATTGCCCTTCCTGGTCGCCGCCCCAGTGTCGGATACCGAACGACTGCTTCTGCGCTTCTTCCTCGGGCGCCCCTTCCAAGACCCAGCCCTCTGAGAGTTTGCCGCGTACCGCGAAACCCGGGACCCGTTGCTCTTTGGCCCGTCATCACCGATGTACCATCTCACGGCGTTAGGCCACTTCTTCGGACTCGGCCGCTCCCCAGTTATCGGGATCGCGGTTATGCCGAGGCCGCCGTGCGCGGTAGGAACTGGCTTATGCAGCATTGAGATATTGTCCTCTCGTGCAGTTCGCGGGCGCGCTGGACCATCTGCGCCGTCGGCTGGATGCGCCAACCGGCATGTTCGTGTCCGACGCGTTCTGCGAGATACTCGTCGACGTCGGCGATCTGCATAGCGTCGACTTTCGTCAGCAGCCTCCATGCCCGGAACCGAAGCCTGTCGACACGCAGCTCGTCGTCGTCCGAAAGCTGCGTCGTCCGATGCGCGGCGTTGTCATTGGCATGGCGACCCCACAATGCCAGGCGGCGCGCCGCAGCCACGTCGTCTCAAGCAGCAATTCCACGCCCGCTCCGAACACTAGCCACAGATGCTCGGCACGAGGCAGGAAAGCCGGGAAGCCCCGGTCCCTGCGGTCGACCTCGGCCTCAGTTGGGAAGCCGCGCAGCCTGTCGAGCTTGTCAGCAGAGATCACGTGGGCACCGCGTGTCTCCGGATCGAATCCGTACTGGCACGACATCTGTCTCGTGCCGCCGATCTCGCCGGTTATGCGATGGGAATCCCATTCCGACTTCTTCAGGATGTCGCGGGACGCTGCAAAGGCGGCAGAACTCGCAGTCAAACAGGCGACTTCAACCCTCAAGCCTTGAACTGAGGGACCGGCCGCTCTCGGGTTGAGCTGCTGTCGCGTTGGGCGACTGGAAGGAGGCGCAAAGCTGTCATGCGCGGCTTCACCTGCGATTGTTTGCTTCGAGCCAAAAGGGGCGAACACCTGTGGTCCTGAAAGGAGCCGGACCAAGGCCCACCAGTTGCGTTGTCCGGACGAACGGGCGCAGTCCGGCCTCAAACGAACGACCAGCGCGGCTCAACGAAACGTGAAGCACGAGCAGCTGCCTCACCACGCAATAGCGTGCTGTCCCGGCAGCAAGGATCACAATTCCTGCAGCGGTCGACAACTGTCGAACTGACCAAGGCGGTTCGAATTTCAGGGATTTATGCTGCTGAAGAACTAAGCGGCGACAATAGCGAGAATTTACTTTCAAATTCTGGCCGCAAAGTTCTATCGTAAATGAAAAAGGGGATAGGGCATGGAAACGAGTTCAGACACTGGCGATGCCGCCGGTATATCAGCCGCGCCCGTAATAGAAGTCGTGGCGGACATCGCCGCCAGCTTTACATATGCGTCCTTCCAAAATGCTATTCCGGTGATCCGGTCTATCGCGCTCAACAACCCGACCCAGCAGGGTTTCGAAAAATGCACTCTCGACCTGACATCGAACCCACCATTTTTGCGCGCCAAGAGTTGGACGATTGATCGGATTGTTGCCGGCGACCGGCTTCCCTTAAGCGACCGAAAAATCGATCTCGACGCCAGCTATCTGGCCGGTCTCAATGAGGCTGAGCGCGGGGAGATAACGCTGCGGCTCACCTCAGGAGGCGCAGTGCTGGCCGAGCAGCGTATTGCTGTGCGCCTGCTTGCTCGCGACGAATGGGGTGGCGTCATCGATATGGCGCAATTGCTACCTGCATTCGTCATGCCGAACGACCCGGCGATCGCAGGATTGCTACGTTCCGCAGCGGAGCGGCTCGCAGCGCATGGTCATGCCTCCAGCCTCGATGGCTATCAAAGCGGCAATCCGCAACGCGCATTCATGCTGGCGGCCGCAATTTATTCGGCCGTTGCCGGTCTATCCCTGCATTATGCAGAGCCTCCTGCAAGCTTCGAAAGCCGAGGCCAAAAAATTCGACGTCCCTCAACAATTACGGCGGAGAGGCTGGCTACCTGTCTCGATGCCAGTCTGTTGTTCGCCTCTGCCCTGGAGGCGACGGGCCTGCATGCAGTCGTCCTTATGTTCCAGGGCCACGCTGCCGTCGGCGCCTGGATAACACAAAAGACGCTCGCCAACGCCATCGAGACCGATGCCATGGAGATACGCAAGGCGCTGGCATCGCGCGAACTGATCGTGTTTGAGACGACCGGTGTAACGCATCGGCCGGCGATGACGCTGGAGGCTGCGCAACGAGCAATCGAACAACGGCTCGACGAAACGCAGGTAGGCACCTTTGTCGCCGCCATCGATATCCGCCGCTCGCGTAGCGGCGGCATTACTCCGCTTGCCTCGCACGAACCGATGCGTCGCAGCGTGGATACCGAAGTGGCAACCGAAATCGCGCTGCAGCTGCCAGCGGCACCGGCCGTGACAGCCCTGCCTGCCGACATCGTCGAGGTGAAGCCGACGACAGCTGCCGGGCGGATCGACCGCTGGCAGAAAAAGCTCCTTGATTTGACACTGCGGAACCGCCTGCTCAATTTTCCGGACTCCAAGAAGACAATTCCGTTTCTTTGTACCGACGTCGGCTATCTAGAGGATCGCCTGATGGCAGGCGCTTCGATCAGGCTCATATCGCTGCCCGAACAGAATCCATTGGGCGAGCGTGATGCTGCCCTCTATCGCGAAGTCCATGGACGTGACCTGCAGCGCGGTTTTGCAGCAGAAGCGCTCCTGCGCGACGAGCTCCCATCGACGCTCGATGGACACCAATTGGAATCCCGACTGATCGATCTTTACCGCCAAGTTCGCAACGACTTTGCCGAGGGCGGCGCGAATACGCTTTTCCTGGCGGTCGGCTTCCTGCGCTGGAAGAAAAAGCCGGAGGACGAGCGCAGCTATCGCGCGCCATTGTTGCTCGTGCCGGTCAAAATCGAGCGCCGCAGCGCAACATCGCGTTTTACCTTGCGCTTTCATGAAGATGAGCCGCGGTTCAACGCAACCTTGTTGCAGTTTCTTGAGCGCGACTTCGAGCTCAAACTGCCTCAGTTCTCCGGGGAGCTGCCCGAAGACGAAAGCGGCGTTGATGTGCCCCGTCTGCTAAGTCTTATGCGTCAGGCAGTGCGCGACGTCCCCGGTATGGAGGTAGTGGACGAGACGGCGCTCTCAACCTTCTCCTTCGCCAAATTCCTGATGTGGAAAGATCTGGTCGAGCGTACCGATGCTCTGCGCGAAAACCGCGTAGTACGCCACCTGATCGATACGCCGGAGATAGCGTTCGAGGGCAGTGGCGCATCATTCCGGGACGAGCGCGAACTCGACCGGCACTATGCCCCGTCCGATATCGTTTCGCTGCTGCCGGCCGACTCTTCACAGACCGCGGCAAGCCTTGCCGCCGCTGAGGGCCGCGACTTTGTCATCATCGGTCCTCCCGGCACTGGCAAGAGCCAGACCATCGCCAACATGATTGCCAACTGTCTTTCAGTTGGCAAAACTGTGCTGTTTGTGGCCGAGAAGACGGCGGCGCTCGATGTGGTGTATCGCCGCCTGCGCGAACATGGCCTGGGCGCGCATTGTCTCGAACTCCATTCCAGTAAGGCGGACCGACGCAACTTTCTCAACCAGCTCAGGATCAGCTGGGAAAGCGGCGTGCGCGTGGACGCCGCGGAGTGGATTGCGATCAATGAGCGGCTTCGCGTCCGTCGCGACGAACTGAATACCTATGTCGAAGCGCTGCATCGGCGCCATATCAATGGTCTCACGCCCTATCTGGCGCTTGGCATCGCTCTCAAGAACAAGCAACGGCATGCTCCGGGATTGTCGTGGCCTTCGCGCGATGGCCATGACGAGGCAAGCCGGCTGGCGCTGGAGCGTATTGCCGCCGAAACAGGTCTCGCATTTCAGTCAGTGGAGATGCGACCGGTCTTGCGTCTCATAGATGTCACCGAGTGGACGTCGGGCTTGCAGGATAACTTGCTCGAAGGGGCAAAGACCCTCAAGAGTGCGTCCGAGGTTCTAGCCACCGCACTCGACGCCTTCCTGGTGAGCATCGGCCTGCGCGCCAAAGGCGATGCGTCAACAGCAGAGCTCGAAGCGCTGCGAAAACTAGCAGGGGCACTCCAGGACAGTGCCGGCTATGACCTCAGCATTGTCTTTGATCGAGATTTCGCCCAGTTGCGGGGAGCCCTCGCGAGTCTCGATGATGCAATCAGGGACTATCGCA
Source organism: Mesorhizobium newzealandense (assembly GCF_042682145.1). Taxonomy (NCBI): domain Bacteria; kingdom Pseudomonadati; phylum Pseudomonadota; class Alphaproteobacteria; order Hyphomicrobiales; family Phyllobacteriaceae; genus Mesorhizobium; species Mesorhizobium newzealandense. Next base: position 847,032 of record NZ_JBHUGZ010000001.1, read on the forward strand.
AGTCTCGCAAGGACCTGTCGGCACACTATGACGAGGCTGCTGTTGCGCGCATACGAATAGAGAACATAGAGCAGCAATGGCAACAGGCTGCTTCTGCCTTTTGGCCAAACAGTCAGTTGGGCAAACGCAAAGTCCAGAAGCTGCTTCAAGGCTATGTCACAGAGGGCGGGGCCGATCCTCAGCGGGACTTGCCACTGCTGCGCGTGATGCAGGACAGCCGCGCCACTGTCGAAGCCAACATCCTATCTGGCAAGCCGGTCGGATTTGCTGCACTTAATACCGACACCCGTAGTATCGATCAGATACTCTCGATCGCCGAAAGGCTTCGACAGACGCTACGCCTGCCCGGCCTCGGCACGGAGGATCTCAGAGCGCTCCTCCAAGCAACCGCCCCGAGCCTGCGAAGCGGTGCAGCAGATAGTACGATGCGCCATGGGGCAGCTCGCTTCCTTGCGGCTGCTACAGCATTCGAGGCTGCGAGGACCCAATTTGCGATCCCTGCTGGAAAGACGCCTTCGTGGGCAGGACATGATAACCCGCTGACCGAAATGACGACCGCGATGGGAGATTTGCTCAATGCCCGTCATCTTCTGCGGGACTGGACTTCGTGGTGCGGCATACGTCGCAGAGCTGTCAGTCAGAATCTGGGAGCGTTGGTCGACGATATCGAGGCGGGTCTAGTGCGACCAACCGAAGCTCAATCCGCGTTCCGCCTAGGCTACGTGCGCTGGTGGCTGCCGGCCACGCTGGATGCCGATCCGGTGCTGCGAGAGTTCCGGCGCTTCCAGCACGAGCATGCCATCGACGATTTCCGGGAAATCGACGATCTTGTCCGTGCTCAAGCAAGCCTTCGCGTCATCAGCGCCATCGCTCATGGTTTGCCGGCTGTGCAAAGCGTCCCTCGCAATTCCGAGTTGGGCCTGTTGCGCCATCAGATGGAATTGCAGCGGCCCAGCAGGTCAATCCGCGAGATGATCGGTGCTATGCCGTCGAGCTTTGCCAAGCTCGCGCCCTGCATGCTGATGTCGCCTCTTTCAATCGCTCAATACCTACCTCCCGACCAGGCGTTGTTCGACGTAGTCATTTTCGACGAAGCATCGCAGATCACCACCTGGGACGCCGTCGGTGCCATCGCGCGGGCCCATCAAACCATAATCGTAGGCGATCCCAAGCAGTTGCCGCCCACCAATTTCTTTGGCCGCAACGAGGAGAACGAGGAAGTCGTCGAGCACGAAAAGGATCTTGAGAGCATTCTCGACGAAGCCAAAGCGGCCGGCATCCCGGTGCGTGATCTGCGCTGGCATTACCGCAGCCGCAGTGAGTCGCTGATCGCCTTCTCCAACCATCACTACTATCAGAATAGGCTCATCACCTTCCCTTCCCCAACGGTGGAAGATCGGGCAGTGCAGCTGCGAAAAATCACGACCGGCATCTACGACCGAGGAAAAAGTCGCACCAACCGCATCGAAGCCCAGGCGGTCACCGACGAGGCGGTCAGCAGGATGCGGCGTTGGCTGGCCCTTCCGGAAAAGGACCGACCCACGCTCGGAGTCATCACCTTCAACGCGCAACAGCAGTCGCTCATCCTCGACTTTTTCGACAAGGCGCGACAGATGGAGCCGGAGCTTGAATGGTTCTTTGCCGACGATCGTATTGAACCCGCCATCGTCAAGAACCTGGAAAATGTCCAGGGCGACGAGCGTGACATAATCCTGTTTTCGATCACTTTCTCGCAAGATAACGCGGGCAAGCGCTCCATGGATTTCGGCGCGCTAAATCGGGACGGCGGCGAACGCCGGCTGAACGTCGCGGTGACGCGTGCGCGGCAGGAATTGATAGTATTTTCAGGTTTTACCGCCGACCAGATCGACCCCAACCGGACAAAGGCAATCGGTGTACAGCATCTCAAAACCTTCCTCGATTTTGCCGAGCGCGGCGCCGTGGCATTGCCAGCGCAGGAACGCGGACCGGTCGGGGCTTTGGAATCCCCTTTCGAGGAGGCTGTAGCCGCCGAGCTTGAGAAGCGCGGATGGACCATCGTTCCACAAGTTGGCATTTCTGGCTTTCGAGTGGATATAGGGATCCGGCATCCCGATCTTGCCGGAGCCTATCTGGCTGGGGTCGAGTGTGACGGCGCTGCCTATCACAGTTCTGCCACGGCGCGAGATCGAGACAAGGTCCGAGAGCAGGTCCTGCGAGGCCTCGGGTGGAACATTGTCCGGGTATGGTCAACCGATTGGTGGTTTGATCTCGAAGGTTGCACCGAGAGGCTTCATGCCAGCCTGGCCGCGCTGCTCGAGGAAAGCCGTCGCAAGCAAGCTGAACAACAGGAAGGTGAAGCGGTGATCCAATGGGACATGGGACATAAGGTCGACCCCATAGACCCATTGCCAGCCGAAGAGTTTGCATCGATCGGCGAACCTGCAAGCTTGTCGATAAAATCAGAGCCAGAGCTTGTCGCCGCTCCCGTCGCGACGGTAGAGCACCCATCAGCATCTGGAGCAATTTTGCCTGCTGCCGCGAATTCGACGCATGATTCCATACCGACGGACGACCGTTATCGCCTCACAGACCTATCAGCATTCGCTACCAGCCCGGATCATTTTTACGACTTCGCCTACCGAGGCACTTTGCGGACCATGGTCGACGCAGTGATCGAACAGGAAGGCCCGCTGCGAGAAGACGTCCTTGCGCAGCGCATCGCACGGGCGCATGGCTGGCTCAGAACGGGCAACAAGATTCGGGAGCGGATCGACCTGCATCTGCGCGATTTTGATAGAACTGAAGAATCCAGCGGCAGCTTCCTATGGAAGAAGGGGACGGTGGTCGATCTGTTTGATTATCGCATGCCGTTTGACGCCTATGCCCGCCGGTCCATTGCCGACATTCCAATGGCCGAGCTAGCCGCTGTCGTCGTCGCGAACAAAGACATTCTGGAACAGTCGGATCCCGCTCTCGACCTTGCACGTATGCTCGGCGTCGAGCGACTTGCGGCGATATCACGCTCCCGGCTGGATGAGGCCATCGATCGCGCCCGGCACTACCTGGCACAGACATAGTCTCGGAGACTCCATGTTTCGTTTCATCCACAGCTCCGATCTTCATATCGGCAAGCGGTTCGGCAACATGCCGGAGGATCTGCGCGGGCGGCTCCGTGAAGCGCGCCATAGCGCGATCAGCCGGCTGGCAGAACAGGCACGGGTCCATGGTGCATCCACCATATTGCTGGCCGGCGATACGTTCGACACCGAAACGCCTACACCAGCGATGTTGCGGCAGGCCCTTGCCGAGATGAGCCGGAGCGCGCCCTTGCGCTGGATATTGCTCCCTGGCAACCACGATTCACTGTTAGCTGATCAATTGTGGAGCGCTGCGGGCAGCGTTGTGCCGGACAATGTCATACTGGCCACCCGGCCCGAAATCCTGACCATTGCTGCGGACGTGGCGCTGCTGCCCGCACCGTGCACGACCCGCAGACCCGGTCGCGACCTTACCGAGTGGATGAACAACGCCGCGACACCGCAAGGCGCCATCCGGGTCGGACTTGCTCATGGCGCCATTCAGAACTTTTCAGAAGATTCAGTAGCGTCCGACGTCATTGCACCAGATCGCGCGACCAAGGCCGGCCTCGATTATCTGGCACTTGGCGACTGGCACGGGCCCGTCACCATCAATGAGCGCAGCCGCTACAGCGGTGCGCCCGAACCTGACCGTTTCAAGCATGATACACCCGGTCAGGCCCTTGTCGTTTCCATTGCCGGGCCTGGCGCCCTGCCCGAGATCGTGGCCGTCGAAACAGCCAGCTTTTCCTGGAAAACCGCTCCACTGCATTTGCTGTCTGGCGATGACAGCGCGGCGGCATTCGAAGCGTTGCTACCACCGGCAGACTTGCGGCGTCAGACCTTGCTGCGAATTGCCGCGTCTGGCCGGGTACGGGTAAGCGGACGAACCGCCCTCGAAGCCGCGGTCGCGGCAGTCGCGCCGGACTACGCCTATCTGGAGCTGCAAGGGGACGGCCTGGCGACCGACTGCGAAAGCGGCGATTTGGATCGGATCGGTCGCTCCGGCGCCCTTCGCGAGGCAGCGCAGGCACTGTTGGATGAAAGCACCGACGAAAGGCGGTCGACTGTCGAACGCGACATTTCACGACAAGCACTGGTTCGGCTGTTTAGCTATTGCGAGGCGATGGGATCATGAAACTTACAGCCCTTCGGCTGCACAACGTCAAACGGTTCGCTGGGCAAGGCGTCGCCATCGAGAACATAGGCGACGGCGTCAACGTGCTTTGCGCGGTCAATGAATTCGGCAAATCAACTTTCTTCGAAGCACTCCATGCACTCTTTTTCCAGCCTCATACGGGGACGCCCGAAGGCGTAAGACTGCTACGGCCTTATAGTGGTGGCAATCCGGTGGTGGAGGCCGACATCACCACTTCAGAAGGACGCTATCGGCTTACCAAGCAGTTTTATGGTGGCAAGCTGGCCAGCGTTACCGACCTCGAGCGGAGCCGACTGTTGGCTCAAGCGGATGAGGCCGAAGCGTTTATTGGCAATCTAATCCATGGCGGAACCGCAGGACCGGCAGGATTGCTCTGGGTTCGCCAAGGAGTCACCGGCATCGAAAGGCGAAGCAAAAGCGAGGAGGATGGCGACAAACGCGTGCGCGAAAGCCTACTATCCTCGGTTCAGGGGGAAGTTGAAGCCCTGACCGGCGGGCGACGCATGGCGGAAATCGCCGCCGCATGCGAAGAAGAACTCTATAGCCTGGTTACGTCAACGCTGCGTCCCAAGAGCGGCGGTCTCTATGCGGCGGCGCTCGATGAGCGTGACAAACTGCTGAAAAAAGAACTGCGCCTCAGCGCCGAAGTTGCAGGTCTGCGCGATGCGCTCGACAAGCGGCGCATGGCGTTGGCGCGTCTGTCTGAGCTTGAAAACCCTGAAGAAGGCGCTACCCGGCGGGAGGGTATCTCGGCCGCCGAAGCCGCGGTCGAGGCTGCCAAATCGCATAGCGAAGCCCTGAAGGCTGCTGAAGCGGAAGCTGCCCTGGCCGCAATTCACCACGACGCGGCGAAGCAGGCCCTCGATAGTTTTCGGACCGCGCTCAAACGAGCCGCGGATTTGCGCGAGCAGTCGACAATTGCGCAGCTTCGCCGCAGTGAGGTTCTCGATCGGCGCGCTTCTGCCATAGTCGAAAACGAACAAGTGATGGCAGAAGTTCAAGTAGCCGAACAGGAAGAGCGCGAAGCTCGCGAACTGCTCGCGCGGCTGGATGCGACCCTCTTGGCGCGCGACGCAGCCGAACAACTGGCAAGCCTACACAACCGGCTGAAACAAGCCGAAGTCGCCAGAACCCAGATCGAAGATGGAGAGGCAGCGCTGGCGATGCTGGCGGTGCCGGAACAGGCTGTCGAGCAGCTCCAAGCGCTCGAAATCGACATTGCCGGCCTTCGTGCAGCTCAACTGGGAACCCTGCCGACGCTACGCATGGAATATCGGGACGGCGCCGCCGATTTGGTGACCATCGATGCCAAGCCTTTGCTCCATGCAGTAGACCAAAGCTTTGCTGGCACCGTGCGCATAGACATTGCCGGCATCGGAGCTTTGACCCTGCGCTCAATTCGGCCCCAGCAAGCCAACCGGACCATCGAAGAAGCCGAAGCGAAGCACCACAGCCTGCTTGCGTCCCTTGGCGTCGACAGCCTCATGACGGCACGCCAGCGCCTGGTTGAAGCGCGCGACAAGGCTGCCGAACTGGGCTTGGCGCGTCAGCGGCTCGGCGATCTCGCGCCCAAGGGAATACAGCAATTGCACGAGGAGCTTGCCCGACTGAGTGCCCTCGCGGCCGGGAACCTCGAACTTATAGTCGATTCGCGACAGATCCGGCAAAATCATGCAGCAGCCCAGCAGCGTGTGGCGACAACACGCAACAACGTGCGCGAGGCCCTGCCCCTGCGCAGCCACGCCGACGAGGCTGTCATGGCCGCCGAGACTGCTTACCTGACCATCCAGGCGGAACTGACCAGCCTCGAGGTCATATTGGGACCTGACGCAGCGCGCCAGGAAAAGGAGCGCTTGCTCCTTACCGAGGCCACCGCACGACAAACTCTGCGCGAAGCGGCTGAGATGCGCGCTGCGCCGCTGCGCGACGGCGCTCACGATCTCACCAGCGCCGAAGCTGTCCTGCGCCGTGCCCGCTCGGTCCAGGATGCCGCCACGCAGGAAGCAAGTCAGTTGCGTGTAACTCTAGCCGATCTCAATGGCCATATTCGCACCCGGTCCGACGACGCGGTGGAAGAAGCTTGGCGCGAGGCCAGAGAAAAATTGGAAGTCGCTGAAGAGCGAGTGGGACGCTTCGAAATCGAAAAGGCCGTCCTCGACCGGCTGCGTACAACGCTGGTCGCTGCGCGCTCGGCGGCACGCGATCTATATCTCACGCCGGTCATGTCCGAGCTGCGGCCGCTGCTCAGACTGTTATTCGACGACATCTCCATAGTGTTCGATGAGAATACACTGTTGCCGCAGACCGTTCGTCGCAATGGTCAGGACGAGGATGTCGAGAGGTTGAGTGGCGGCATGCGAGAACAGCTTTCGGTTCTGACCCGGCTGGCCTTCGCCCGTCTGCTCGCCCGCGACGGGCGACCCACACCGGTTATCCTCGATGACGCGTTGGTCTATTCCGATGACGATCGCATTGAGCGCATGTTCGACGCTTTGCATCGTCAATCACGCGATCAGCAGATTCTCGTTTTCTCCTGTCGCCAACGCGCGTTCGCAAAACTCGGCGGAAACATTTTGCAGATGAGCGACTGGCAACCAGGTAAGTCATAAGCGGAGACGAGATGGCTCTGTCCGAAATTTGTATATATGTTTCGGACAGGCGTGATCTCGGACGGCGCCGAAATCCTGAAGCGGCTGCCCCGCGCCATGCCGAAGCCGACAGCCCACATCATCGACTGGTTCCACATTGGCCATAAAGATCCAGCCCATGCAGCAGATCGCCGATCACATCGTTCCCAGTCCGACCCTTTTGAAGTGCTTCCAACCATCGACAAGGACATCAAAGCCGTGAAGTGGCGTCTCTGGCACGGGCGGGTCGATGGCGCGATCCGCGACCTGGAGCAACTCCTGGCGAGACTGAAAGACTCGCAAAGGGACGGCGAGTTCTCGATTGCACGGCTTTTTAGCCTCGCCTCGCAGCTCCTGACCTATGTCCATTCAAATCGCGGCGCGATCGTCAACTATGGAAAGCGCTATCGGGCTGGGCTTCGCGTTGCCTCCGCTCTGGCCGAGTCGGCGGTGAATTCACTCGTCAGCAAGCGGATGGTCAAAAAGCAACAGATGCGCTGCTCCCCCCCCGGTGCCCACATGCTCATGCAGGTCCGGACGGCGGAGATCAATGGCGAACTTCGCGATCGGCTGCGGGCACCCTTCCGACAGCCAGAGCCAAACGTGCCCCCCACTATTCAAGCCCAACCCCCCCCTTCTGCGCGCCGCGTAACCCCAGAGAAATTACCGGTCTCTCGTCGCAAATGCGGCATTGGTACCCAAGCCCGCGCCTGACATGCTCTTGTACGCACTCGCCGGCTTGGCGTGGAGCCCCGCGATGCCGTCATGGTGGGCGACAGCGCCATCGACATCGATGCAGCGCACAACGCTAGCCTGCCGGTCGTCTTCCTTCTCAACGGCTATATGAGAAGCCCCAACGAGGCCGCCGAAGCCGATCTGACTATCGCCGATCTCGGCGATCTTGCAGCCGCCATTGAAGCGATCTGGGCAGTCGGCCGACCTCGCTTTTCGAAAAGCACTTGACGCCTGATGGCCTAAACTCGCGATTGATGTCTATGTGTCCCGCTGCTAACAAGATACGCAGAGTGGAAACCATCTTTCATGGATCAGCCAGGCACGATCGTCATTCTAGCACGACCCGGAAGCGAATGGAGGTCGCCATGCGAGGTGCTTTCGGAGCGCTATGCCTATCGGGTTGTCCTTGCAAGTTCCCCTGCCGAGGCGCTTACGGCGATGAGCAGTATCCAGGTTGACTTGGCGATTGCGGAAGACGGTGGTGACGACACGAGCGGGCTTGACTTTCTAACCCAGCTGCGCGTCTCTCATCCTGACATTGTGCGCGTGTACGTAACCCCAGATTCGCACCGCGTGTCCATGCGGGCGCTGGCGCGAGCGGCGATCTACCAATTCCTTCTCACTCCACTCGACGCCGTGCAGCTTGGTCTGGTCGTAGAGCGAGCACTGGAGACTCGCGAACTGGCTCGCCGCCATCGGATTCTCGCGCGCGAGTTCAAGATCTCTGGTGCCTCGCTCATCTTCGGCGAGCGCAAAGGCTCGCCCTTTCGGCCGGAAAGCCAACGCTTCGAGAAGCTTGTCTATGTCAGTGAGAAAATGGCTGAGATGTGCGACCTGGCACGCCAAGCCGCCACCACGGAACTGCCGATCCTCATTCAAGGCGAAACCGGCACTGGAAAGGAATTGCTTGCGCGCGCTGTCCATTACAATTCGACGCGACGAACCAGTCCGCTGCTTGTGCAAAATTGCGGCGGAATGTCGGACGAATTGTTGCAGTCTGAGCTGTTCGGCCACAAGCGCGGCGCATTTACCGGAGCAATCTCTGATCGTCTCGGACTGTTTCGCGCTGCTGATGGGGGCACGGTGTTCCTTGATGAGATTTCGGAAGTGTCACCTTCGTTCCAGGTCAGCTTGCTGCGCTTCCTTCAGGAAGGAGAAGTCAAGCCGCTGGGTGCAGATAAGGTCCTTCATTGCAACGTTCGCGTCATCGCGGCTTCAAACCGTCCGCTTCATGATTTGGTCGCGCGAGGCGAATTTCGACAGGATCTCTATTTTCGACTGAAAGGTTTTGAGTTCGAAGTGCCGGCGCTGCGTGAGCGGCCCGATGACATCGCGCCGCTCGCGGAATTTTTCGCTGCCAAGCACGCGGACGCACTCAGCCGAAAAATCCTTGGCATCAGCGCCAGCGTCATCGACAAACTCTCCAATGGAGAGTTTCCCGGCAATGTGCGCGAACTCGAGAATGAAATCCGTCGTATGGTGGCGCTGGCAAAGGACGGCGAGTATCTAACGACTCGAAATATGTCGCCTGCATTGCTGAACGCCGCGCCGCGTCCCAAAGGGGATGGGGCAAGCATCTTCCAGCCGGAAGGTGTGACGCTAAAGGATCAGGTCGAAAGCCTCGAAAAGCAAATTGTCCGCCGGGCGCTCACACGTCACCACTGGAACCAAAGCCGTGCTGCCGACGAGCTCGGCCTGTCACGCGTCGGTCTTGCCAACAAGATTAAGCGATATAATCTTAACCACAATTAGGTGGTCGATCAGTACGGCACCACTGTAAGTCGAACCGTCGTCATCGCCGGTTTCCGCAATCGCGGGTATCGCCAGTCGGAGCAAAAAAGCCAGCCAAAATTCTAGGGCTTGGGCCGGAGCTATGGCGGAAACTGGGTGATGACGGTTTGAGGAGAGCGGCGTATCGAGGCGGGTGACGAAGCCTGCCAGAACCTCTCAAGGAGAGCGATACGCCATGAACAAGACTATCAACATTGTTCGCCTTCGTCAGCCCGACGAAATTGATGATCCACTGACGGATGTGCTTCGCAGCGGCGCGCGCAAATTGCTTGCGCAGGCGATGGAGATGGAAGCCGACGCGTTTCTTGCCGAGATGCGGGATCTCAAGCTTGGCGATGGCCGTGACCGGCTTGTCCGGCATGGTCACGGCCCGGAGCGGAGCATCCAGACGGGCATCGGTCCGGTGCCTGTCAGCCGGGTGAAGGTCCGGGATCGCGGCGCGACCGACGAAGCGGACCGGGTCCGGTTTTTCCTCATCGATCCTGTCGAAATGGGCGCGTCGGACGCGCAGTCTGGATGCGCTGCTTCCCGTTCTCCACCTGCGCGGCGTTTCGACGGGGGATTTTCAGGACGCTCTGGCGGCCCTCTTGGGCAAGGAGGCGCCGAACCTGTCACCCTCGGTGATCACGCGGCTGACGGCACAGTGGAACGCCGAATACGATCGTTGGCAAAAGCGCGATCTTTCGGCGCGCCACTATGTCTATGTGTGGGCGGACGGGATCTATCTGCAGGCCCGGATGGAAGACCATGCCGAATGCATGCTGGTTCTGATCGGCGCCACACCCGAGGGCAAGAAGGAACTTGTCGGCTTCCAGACCGGTATTCGCGAGGGTGCGCAAAGCTGGTCGCAAAGACGCTTTCGATGGGATTGGTAACCGACGTTCGCAGATGATCCCAGTGTTCGGCGAAGACGGCAATTGCCGTCTCGGCGGAGGCCCGGTTGGGAGCGAGATAGATTTCGCGCAGGTCTGCCTTCATGCCGGCCTGCACCGATTTCGGCACCGGGGAAATCGTAGAACGCCAGCAAGGCATTCTGATCTTTCGTCAGGCAGTCGACCGCTTTGGCATATTTCGCGTCATATTTTTCGACGCTTGTTGAGAACGTTGGCTGTCTTGTGCACCCAGCATCGCTGGTGTTTGGTGCCGGGAAGGAGCTCATCGAGCGCCTTCCAGAAGCCAAGCGCGCCGTCGCCCACGGCAAGATCGGGCGCGATCTTAAGGCCACGACGCTTGACGTCGACCAGCAGCTCGCGCCCGTTCGCCACCGCACGGTGCGTACCAAGGGCTCGCTGTCCTCGAAAACCGCCAGGCTGATGGTCTTCAAGCTGGTCATGGCCGCAGCCAGGACGTGGCGACGATTGAAAGGACAAAATCAGTTGCCGAAACTCATCGCAGGTGCCAGGTTCCTGGACGGAATCGAGGTCATCGAAACGAAGCCGCAGAGCGCCGCTTGATCAGCCTCGTCATCCAAATTCCAGCATAGCTCCTTGGGCCGATGGCGACAGTTCTTGGCGCTCCCGAGGAGCAGACCATCGGCCATTGGTGCAGCCGCTGCCGAGGCATCTGGTACGGCTATCTGCTTGAGGTCGCTTGCCCAGTCTGCGGCAACAGGCATGGCTGAGGGCCTTTCTGGCGCGGCAAGCCCTTGGCAGAGAGGTAACCTTCCTTGCACATGAAAATGAAGTATGCGCAAAGCACAGCCTCATTGCCGCAGCGCAATATATTGGTTGGCGGATTTTGCTGGCTTTTTTGCGTTTCCACAGATTGGCACGAAGGTTGCTTTTCTCCTTTTTGAACGGCTGCGCCAAAATGCAGCGTCGATCAGGATGAGGGAACTATGGCCAATCTTCTATGGCTCCAGGGCGGAGCCTGTTCCGGCAACACGATGTCGTTCCTCAATGCCGAGGAGCCAAGCGCCTGCGATCTGGTGACGGATTTCGGCATCAATGTGCTTTGGCACCCATCTCTGGGCATGGAGCTGGGCGACAACCTTAAGAAACTGCTGAGGGCGCTGACCTCCGGCCAGATGGCGCTCGATATTTTCGTTTTCGAAGGCACCGTCGTGAACGCTCCAGACGGTACGGGCGAATGGAACCGCTTTGCCGGGCGGCCGATGAAGGACTGGGTTGCCGATCTCGCCAAGGTGGCGAATTTCACAGTCGCGATTGGCGACTGTGCGACTTGGGGCGGTATCCCTGCGACGGCCCCCAATCCGTCCGAAAGCAACGGGTTGCAATTCCTCAAGCGCGCCCATGGCGGCTTTCTCGGCAAGGATTACAAATCCAAGGCTGGCCTTCCGGTCATCAACATTCCTGGTTGCCCGGCCCATCCCGACTGGATCACCCAGATCGTGGTGGCGGTGGCCACCGGGCGTGCTGCCGATCTGACGCTCGACGAGTTCCAGCGGCCAAAAACCTTCTTCACGTCCTTCACACAGACAGGTTGCACGCGCAACATGCACTTCGCCTACAAGGTTTCTGCGACCGAGTTCGGCCAACGCAAGGGCTGCCTGTTCTATGATCTGGGCTGCCGCGGGCCGATGACGCATTCACCCTGCAACCGAATTCTGTGGAATCGGCAGTCGTCCAAGACACGCGCTGGGATGCCGTGCATGGGTTGCACCGAGCCGGAATTCCCGTTCTTCGATCTGGCCCCTGGCACTGTTTTCAAGACCCAGACGGTCATGGGCGTCCCCAAGGACATGCCCAGTGGCGTCGACAAGATTGGTTACGTCAAGCTGACCGCCGCGGCCAAGGCGGCGTCTCCGCGCTGGGCTGAAGAGGACATCTTCGTCGTCTGAGCCAGTTTTGTCCCAAATTCGCTAGCGATCAAACTTCATTTCAGAAAGGTCATCGACCATGTCCGCTGCTATACAGACACTTGATATTTCACCTGTTGGCCGCGTCGAGGGTGATCTCGACGTCCGTGTCGACATCAAGGACGGTGTTGTCGTCAACGCCTGGACACAGGCTGAACTCTTTCGCGGCTTCGAAGTTATTTTGCGTGACAAGGATCCGCAGGCAGGCTTGGTGGTGACACCGCGAGCCTGCGGCATCTGCGGGGCGTCGCATCTGACCTGCGCCGCTTGGGCGCTCGACACAGCATGGAAGACCGAAGTTCCGCGGAACGCTATTGTGGCGCGCAATCTCGGTCAGATCGTCGAAAGTCTGCAGAGTTTGCCCCGCCATCACTACGGTCTGTTTATGATCGACTACACCAACAAGAATTACGCCAAGTCCAAGTTTTATGAGGAGGCCGTCAAGCGCTGGGCACCTTTCACGGGCACCAATTATGAGATCGGCGTGACCATTTCGGGACGGCCAGTCGAGATTTATGCGCTGCTCGGCGGGCAATGGCCGCATTCGAGCTATATGGTACCAGGTGGCGTAGTGTGTGCTCCCACGTTGACGGATGTCACCCGTGCCTGTGGTATTCTTGAGCACTTCAAGCGTAATTGGATCGAAGCCGTGTGGCTCGGCTGCACGCTGGAACGCTACCAAGAAATAAAGTCCTACGATGATTTCATGGCCTGGCTCGATGAACGTCCAGAACATGCCAATTCCGATCTCGGCATGTTCTGGCGCATGAGCCTCGACATCGGCGCCGACAAATACGGCAACGGCGTCGGGAAGTATGTCAGCTGGGGATACCTGCCGCACGAAGACAAGTATCAGAAGCCGACAATCGAGGGCCGCAACGCGGCGTTGATCATGAAAAGCGGCGTCTATGACGGCCACGCCGACACTCACAAGCTGATGGACCAGAAATTCACCCGCGAAGACACGCTTCGCGCCTGGTATGATGAACCGGGCGGCGTGCATCCCTTCGACCGTACAACCAAGCCGACCCGAAAAAACACCGTCGACATGGCCGGAAAATACTCTTGGGCGACCGCCGTGAGACACAACGAGGACGGTCGCCTCGAGGCAGGGCCACTGTCGCGTCAATTGATTGCTGGTGGTAGGCATGGCGAGAGCTTCCAGCATTACGATCCACTGGTTCTTGATATGTACAAGAAACTCGGTGGCGCCAGCGTCATGCTCCGCCACTTTGCCCGGATGCATGAGGGATTGGCGCTTTACCGCCAGGCCGAGCACGCATTGCGCGAATTCAAACTCAACGATCCCTGGTACATCAAGCCGACGGAGAAGGATGGTCGCGGCTGGGGTGCGACAGAAGCAATACGTGGGGCGCTGTGTCACTGGATCGAGGTGCAGGGCGGCAAGATCAAGAACTACCAGATCATAGCGCCGACGACGTGGAACGTCGGTCCGCGCTCGCAGGACGGCAACAGAGGGCCGATGGAGGAGGCTCTGATCGGGGCGCCTATCGCCGACCCGACCGATCCGGTCGAAGTGGGTCACGTCTGCCGGTCATATGATTCCTGTCTGGTGTGCACGGTGCATGCCCATGACGCCAGCACTGGCGAAGAACTCGCGCGTTTCAGAACGGCTTGATTGGAAAAAGTTCTCCTTCAACAGTCGGTATCTCGGCGTCCCGCTTATCAGGATCGCCGACCATCCCGGATGGCGAAGCTCCAGACAAGGCGAGTGAAATGAATAATGAGCAGCAAAAAGCTATGCTGCGAAAGATGGCCCATTTCATGGATAATGGGCTGAAGACGCAGACCGAACCTTTTCCGGAAACGGAAAAGGAGTTCGCAGCTATCCTTGACGAACTGCGCGCTCTCAATCCCGACGACCTGGAAGCCAAGATGGTTATCAGCGGTTTCTTCAATCGTCCCTATGGGCCGGATCGGCAGCGCTGCATGGAGTGCCTGTACTATCTGGTGCATCGCGAATGGTGTGACTTGCCAGAGCTTGCCGTGCCCGTTGATGCGGACTGGTGGTGCCGGCTCTGGCGCATCTGACATTGTGGGGAGGATGCCATGGCGCAAACGGCAGCAACGGATGCTGAGGTCCTCGAGCAGATCCGCTCGATGCTGGCAGGCGGCCTCAAGACCGAGGTTTTCCCGAGAGGTGACACCCACGAAGAGATTGCGCAGATCATCGCCCGTCTGCGAGAATCCGATGGAAGTCTGGAATCCAAGCTGGTGATCGGCGGCTTCACGCTCGAAACGATCGAGCATGGCGGCATCGAGCAACCTTGCGAGACCTGTATGTACTATCTCTTGCATCGCAAGTTCTGCGAATTGCCTGAGTTCGCTGTTCCGGTCGAACCGGAATGGTCATGCAGGCTCTGGCGGATCTGAACGGTGGCGAGATGATCGCAATCATCGGATGCGGCAACCCTAACAGGCGGGACGATGGCGTCGGCCCAGTTGTCATCGACCGGCTGAAGGCGCGCGGAATAGAACACTTAGGCGTCAAATTGTTCGATGCCAGAACAGATGGAATGTCGGTCATGTTCGCTGCGCGGGGCTGCACGACTTTGATCGTTGTTGACGCTTCCAAATCCGGAGTCGAACCAGGAACCATCCACGAGGTGCCGGGGGTGGAACTGGAGCGGGCCTATTCACCGGGGCTGAACCTGCACGATTTCCGCTGGGACGCCGCCCTCTACGCCGGCCGGCAGATTTTTCGCGATGCGTTTCCGCAGGATGTGACCGTGTTGCTGATCGAGGCGTCTGAACTGGACCTTGGCATTGGTCTTTCCGACGTGGTGGCGTGTTCGGCTGAAAAGGTCGTAGGTCGTATCGAAGTCCTGGTTGCAGCACTTATACCGGGGCAACAAGCATGTCCGGTGTCTTAATCGAGCTTAGGCGCGGCGGGCTCTATCTGTCCTGCGAGGTCTATGAGCGCTTCTTCGCGGGGCTGGAGACCGTGGTCCTTCTGCGGCGAAAGAGCGACCTGGTTGTGCTGCCTGTGCGTCACCCGGCGGCGGGCGGTTATTTGCTGAAGCGGCGCAACGGAGTTGGGGATCGCGTTGTCTTCGCCCCCGATTTTTTTCGTGAACATGGGATCAGCGATGATGCCGACTGCAAACTTGAGGCCGACTGGGATGCCGAGCAGGTAGCGCTAATTGCCAGCGAATGTTTTGCTAGCACGCATTTTGCATACTAAGTTTACTATTCGTAATTTATATAGACAGGTAGAGGAAAGTGCGTTAGCATTTTTGCCAATAAAGTAAGCTGCATCTCACGCGGTCAGTGGAGGAACCCAAGAATGAACGGCGATCGCGTTGGCGACGAAGTGCGGGCAGCGTTGAGTGTGGCGGACGATGCGGGCGCAAGTCCCTCGGAGCGAACCGAAATGCTCATGGAAATCGCCATGGGGCTGCAGCAGCGTCCGAAAAATCCCGAGCAGATCGCCGCCGCCGTTTTTCTCTACGACCGCGCCTTGGCGCTCTGCCCCGAGGACCAGCGCCTGCTTGACGCGCGTATCATGGCGCGCAAGGGCACGGCGCTTCTCGTCCTGCCGGAAGGCGGCACGCTGGCGCTGCAGCAGGCCCGCGAGGCTTTCGAGGCCGCCATCCCGCATTTCACCGATTTCGGACGTCCGGAGGAACTGGCCGAGACAGAGATGAACCTTGGTCTTGCCATCCAGAATCTCGCCGGTCAGCACAAGGCCCGCATCACCGACGCGATCTCGGCCTATCAGCGTGCTTTGCGCACCTTCGACAAGCTGCGGTTCCCCAAGGAATTTGCCATCGTGCAGAACAATGTGGCGACGGCTTTCCTGTCGATGCCGTTCACCGACTCCAGAGCCAAAATGCGGGAGGCGCTGGCCGTGCAGGCGTTCGAGGAAGGCCTGAAGGTTGTCAATCTGATCGATCATCCGACCGAGTACGCCATGCTGCAGAACAATCTCGGCAACGCACTGCAATATGCTTCATCGAGTCGTACGCTGGAAAATAATTTGCGCGCGCTTGACGCTTACGATGAGGCCCTGAAAGTCCGATCGCGTGAAACGATGCCCCTCGAATTTGCCAATACGATCGCCAACAAGGCGAACTGTGTATGGAACCTGCCGGACGATCCAGAGCATCCCGAACGTGGCAATCGAGTTAACCTGCTTCTCGCGCAACAGTATTACCAGGAATGTCGTACTATTTTCAGCCGTAGCGGCGAAGCAGAAAAATCTCGCTTCGTTGCCGAGGCCTGCGACCAGATCGGCCGCGAATTGCTTGCCGTGGCGCCCACGAACGGAACCGGCGCGCACGCGCAAACCGGGTGATGGTTATTTCATCAAGCATACGAAAGGAGAATGGCAAGTGACGGCAGTAGTACTCACAATAGGCAGCGTCGCATTGGCGCTTGCAACAGGGCTCGTGGCCTCGGGTATCGGCGGAGCCATCGGCGGCGTGGCGACCGGTGGCAAGGCTCTCGGCAACGAGCTGGCCGCTATGTTGGGCTCCTTCTATGGCCCGGTTGGCGGATTCTCCGGCGTGCTTGCTGGTATCGTCATCCTGGCTCTTGTCGGCTGAGGCGGCGCCATGTGGGAAATGGCCAAGAGCTCCATCCTCCTGTTTTTGCGCGGGAAACTGTTTTCCGAACCGTCCAAGGTCTATCGCCAATCGGCGATAGGCGCCGTCACAACAGCTGTGCTGGTCGTAGTGCTGGCCAAGCTCGGCCTGCCTGTAGCCGCAGCGACTGCGATCGCCGGCTTGATCGGGGGTGCGTTGCAGCCATATCTCTTCAAAGATCTGCGGTATCGGTGAGATGAACGCCGTCGACCTCATCCCGACTAAACGCGACGATCTCGCCGGTCTTGCCGGCGACATCCTGCGGGTCGAGGCGATCTTCGCCATTTGGGACGAGACCCAGCGTAGCGCCGTCGAAGCCTACCGGCGCGCCATCGAAGACCTGAACGGCGAGGCGCTACGCCGGCTGGTGCAGGCGCTGAAAGAAGAGCCTGCCGCGCTCGCGGCCATGAAGCAAGCGGTGACCGACGAGGTCGTCTACGCCGTGCTTCGCCGTCACAACATCTTGAAACCCAGCCTTAGCGAACGGGTGGGGGCAGCACTTGATGGCGTGCGCCCGATGCTCGCCTCGCATGGCGGCGATGTCGAACTGGTCAGCGTGAGGCCGCCGGCGATCGAGGTGCGCTTTGTCGGCGCCTGCGATGGATGCCCGGCTTCGGCCCTGACCTTTCATGCCGGCGTCAAAAAGGCCATCGAGGAGGCCTGTCCGGAGATCTCCGACATCATCCAGATCAAGAGCATGAGCAATGCGGCCGACAATGACAGCGTCCGCTTCGTCAGCCCGTTCGCGCTCGGCGCCGTCGGCGGCTGGCACCTGGTCTGCCGCCTCGACGAAATCCCGCTCGGCGGCATAAGCACCCTCGTCGTCGGCGGGCAGGACGTGATCCTGTCGCGACAGGATGCGATCGTGTCCTGCTTTCAGAATGCCTGTGCTCATCTCGGCATTCCGCTCGATAGCGGCGATGTCGAACAGGGCATCATCACTTGCCCGCATCACGGCTTCCAATACGACCTTTCCAGCGGCGAATGCCTGACAGCTCCGGAAGTGGCGCTGCAGTCACACGCCGTGCGCGTTATCGGCAATCGCGTCGAGGTGAGGCTATCATCGTGATGCGCATCTCGCTCTCGCCTGACTATCGCCGAGCCCTGCCGCCAGTTGGCATGGCACTGCCGCCGATGCTCGACCCAGCCGGCGCGCGCGTCGTACTTGGCAACCAAGTGGATGCCGACGGGCTGCCTGACTCGGTCGCGCCGAAACCGCATACGCTATTCGGGCCGCGGGGCGTCTGCTTCGCGCCGCACGAAGGGCCGTGCTTCGTTGCCGACACCGGCCATCATCGCTTGATGGTCTGGAACAAGGTGCCGGATCAAGACAATGCACCTGCCGACCTTTTGATCGGCCAGCCCGACTTCTTTTCCGAAGGCCGCAACGCGCGCGGCGTGGTCGGTGCGGCGACCTTGAACATGCCGACCGGCATTTCGACCGACGGCACGATACTCGCCGTCGCCGACGCATGGAACCACCGTGTGCTGATCTGGCGCACTCTGCCCGAGCATTCGAACCAACCGGCGGACCTGGTGCTGGGGCAGGCGGATTTTTTGAGCGGCGTTGCCAACCGTGGCGATGCCGTTGCGGCCGCCGACACGCTGAACTGGTGCTATGGTGTCACCGTCGCCGACGGACGGCTGTTTGTCGCAGACACCGGAAATCGTCGTGTGCTGGTCTGGAACTCGCTTCCTCAACGCAACGGCCAGGCCGCTGATCTGGTGCTGGGCCAGACGGATATGGTAACGCGCGACGACAACGCGTCGGGCTCGGGCGCCGCGGTCGGCATGCGGTGGCCGCACAGCGTGGCTGTCGATGACAGCCGGATCCTGGTGGCGGATGCCGGCAACAACCGCATCATGGTCTGGAACTCGATGCCCAATGTCGACGGCGCGCCATGCAGCTTCGTGCTGGGCCAATCGAGCTTCGACGGCAACGACCACAACCGTGCCGGTTACCATCCCAACTATCGCTCGCTCAACATGCCTTACGGGACGGTCGTTCACGACGGCCTCGTTTTTTGTGCCGACACCGCCAATTCCCGTCTGGTCAGCTATTCCCTTGATGATCTCGGGATGGACCGCGCCGCTTCCGGCCTCGCCGCCCAAACCAGCTTCTGCGACAAGGGCGACAATCGCTGGCGTTTCGCCGCACGCGATAGCGTCTGCTGGCCGTTCGCGCTGTCGGCGTCAGGTACAACGCTGGCGGTTGCCGACACCGGCAACAACCGCGTGCTGTTGTGGGAGGTGGCCGCATGAACACGCTGCTTTGCGTGCCGCGCACCGATCCGGCCGAAACGGTCGAGATCAGGCTGCGCGGTCGCGTGCAGGGCGTCGGCTTCAGGCCGACCGTGTGGCGGATCGCCCGCAAGCTCGGTCTCGATGGCGACGTTCTCAACGACAGCGAGGGTGTGCTCATTCGCCTGCGTGGCGCCGTGTCCGCCGTTTCCGCGCTGATCGACGAGTTACGAACATTGCCACCGCCGTTGGCCGAAATCACCGCTATCGAGACGCGTGGCTACGGTGGCACAATCGAGCCGGGTTTCGTCATCGTCGACAGCGTGGTCGGTGCGGCACGCACCGAAATCTCACCCGACGCCGCCATATGCGACGCATGCGCGGCCGAGATCGCCGACCCGTTCCTGAGCCGCTTCCGCTACCCCTTCACCAACTGCACCCACTGTGGTCCAAGGCTGAGCATCGTGCGCGCCGTGCCCTATGACCGCGCCACGACGACCATGGCGCCCTTCCCGCTCTGCGAAGCTTGTGGTACGGAATACCGCGACCCCGCCGACCGCCGCTTTCACGCCGAGGCGACCGCCTGTCATGTCTGCGGGCCGAAAGCCCGGCTGATCCGTTTCGACGGCCGCGCGCTCTCCTTTGAACAATATTCGATGCTCGACGACGTTGATGCCGCACTCGGCCTGATCCAGAAGGGCGAGATCGTCGCCATCAAGGCACTTGGCGGCTACCAGCTGGCTTGTGACGCCACCCGGCCGGAGGCTGTCGCCATGCTGCGCAAGCGCAAGCGCCGCGATGCAAAACCCTTCGCGCTGATGGCGCGCGATCTGGATGTGATCAGACGCTATGCCACGGTCAGCGACGAGGAGGCTGCCGCGCTGACAAGCCGCGAGGCGCCGATCGTGCTGCTTGCCGCCGACGGGCCGGAGAAACTGCCGGAGGCAATCGCGCCAGGTCTCGGCACGCTCGGCTTCATGCTGCCGTCGACGCCACTGCATCTGCTCCTGCTTCGCAGGATGACCCGCCCGGTCGTCATGACCAGCGGCAACCTATCGGACGAACCGCAGGTTATCGACGATGCCGAAGCGGCAAAGAAACTGTCTGAAATCGCTGCCTACGCCTTGATCCACAACCGCGACATCGCAAATCGCATCGACGATTCCGTTGTGCGCCGCATGGGTGGAAAACTGCGGGTGCTGCGCCGCGCGCGTGGCTATGCACCGGCCTCGATCGCGCTGCCGTATGGTTTTGAACAGGCGCCGGAAATCCTCGCCTATGGTGCGGAACTGAAATCGACCTTCTGTCTGGTCAAAGACGGACGCGCGGTGTTGTCGCAGCACCAGGGAGATCTCGAAGACGCGCTGACCTACGACGACTACCGCAATAACCTTGGGCTCTACCGGGATCTGTTCGACCATCGGCCGGTGGCGCTGGCGGCGGATCTGCACCCGGAATATCTCTCGGCAAAACTGGCGCGAGCGACAGCTGCCGCTGAAAACCTGCCACTGCTGGAAATTCAGCACCATCACGCTCACGCTGCCGCCTGCCTCGCCGAAAACGGCCGCGCGCTCGATGCTGCACCTGTTCTGGCTGTCGTGCTCGATGGGCTCGGCTATGGCTCGGATGGCGGCATCTGGGGCGGAGAATTCCTGCTGGCCGACTATCGCCGCTTCGAGCGGCTGTGCACCTTCAAACCGGTCGCCATGCCCGGCGGCGCGCAAGCCGTGCGCGAGCCATGGCGCAACCTCTATGCCCACCTGATGACCGAAATGGGCTTCGCCGCCTTCAAGATGAATTTCGAGGATCTCGACCTGTTCGCCGCCCTTTCTGCCAAGCCGCTTGCAACCATCGGCGCCATGCTCAAGGCTTCGCTCAATTCACCCAAGGCATCGTCCTGCGGCCGACTCTTCGATGCGGTCGCAGCCGCTGCCGGATTGTGCTTCGACCGGCAGGCCTATGAGGGCGAGGCCGCGGCTCGCCTCGAAGCCGTTGTCTGCCACAAAACCTTTGTCGAGGAAGGCGATCATCTCGCCTATCCCTTGCCGATCCCGAACCTGAAAGGCTCTGGGCTTCCTTATATCGAACCGCTCGGCATGTGGAATGCCATCCTAGGCGACCTCATCCTGAAAACCCCGGCCTCGGTCATTTCGGCCCGTTTTCACAAGGGCCTGGCGAAGTCGATCGCCGCTATGGCGCTGAAGCTGGCACGAGGTGATGAGGACGATGCCCCGCCGCGTTTTGACACGGTCGTGCTGTCGGGCGGATGCTTCCAGAACAAGGTGCTGTTCGAGCAGGTTCTCAGCAGGGTTGAGGCCGTGGATTTCAAGGTTCTGACGCACGCGAAAGTCCCTGCCAATGATGGCGGCATCGCGTTCGGCCAGGCGACCGTAGCCGCCGCTCACCTCATCGACGCCGGGCAAGTCCGGCAGAAAGCGAGCTGACCATGTGCCTCGGAATCCCAGGACGGATCGTCAAGATCGATGACCACCTGAAGAAGCTGGCGACGGTCGATGTCAGCGGCGTCAGGCGGCAGGTCAACATTGCCTGCATCGTCAACGAAACCCATTCCGTCGACGACTGCGTCGGCGACTGGGTGCTGATCCATGTCGGCTTCGCCATGAGCCGCATCGACGAGCATGAGGCCGCCGAGACCCTGAAAATTCTTACCGAACTCGGCGAAGTACAAGCCGAAATGGAGTCGATGAGGCTGTCGTCGGTGCATTAGACCGCCGTCGGCGCGCTTCAAGTTCTGTTTTTATGCACGTCGTTGTCCCAAAACCGCTCCGCACTTTTGGGCGGCATGCAAGAGGAGGACGCCAGAATGTCCAGCGAAAGCGAACTGAAAGCGCTCTATCCGTTCCTGCACGGCAAGGCGCAGGACCCGGAAAAGATGAATGCGGCTTTGCTGCATTCCGTTGCCGAGAAAGCGCGCGACACCCGCGAAACCAATGAGAGCTTCTTCGGCGGCCAGGCCGAAATCCTGGTCGCGGCCGCGCACACGCTGGCGGATGTCTACCGCAACCATGGCCAACTCTTTTCGATGGGCAATGGTGGCTCGAGCTGCGATGCTTCGCATGTCGCCGTCGAGTTCGTCCATCCGGTCACCGCCAGCCGGCCGGCGCTCGCCGCCACCAATCTCGTCGCCGACCTCGCCATGATCTCAGCCGTCGGCAACGACCTCGGTTTCGACCATGTCTTCGTGCGCCAGCTGCTGGCGCACGCCCGCAAGGGCGACGCCGTCATCGGCATTTCGACCAGCGGCAATTCGCAGAACCTGGTGTCGGCCTTCGCCAAGGTCAGGGAGATGGGCGTTCACACGATCGGTCTCGCCGGTGGCGACGGCGGTCGCATGAAATTATCCGGCACCCTCGATCATCTGCTGGTCGTGCCGTCGACCTCGATCCACCGCATCCAGGAATGCCACGTCGCTGCCTACCACATCCTGTGGGACCTCGTGCACACGCTGCTCGCCGACGAACGTGGTTCCGCCGCCGGAAAAGGAAGCGTCCAATGAAATACACCGACGAATTCCGCGACCGCGAAAAAGCAAAAATCCTGATCAAGGAAATCAACAAGCTCGCCGCCACGATCGAGATCGCTAGGACGCGTCCAATCAACATCATGGAAGTGTGCGGCGGTCACACACATTCGATCTTCCGCTATGGGCTTGAAGGCATGCTGCCCGACGCCATCGAACTGGTGCATGGGCCCGGCTGCCCGGTCTGCGTCTTGCCGATGGGCCGCGTCGACGACTGCGTATCGATCGCCGAACGGCCCGAGGTGATCTTCACAACCTTTGGCGACGCCATGCGCGTGCCGGGTTCGAAGAAGAGCCTGCAGCAGGCCAAGGCCGACGGCGCCGATGTGCGCATGGTCTATTCGCCGATGGATGCGCTGACGCTGGCCAGGAAGAACCCGGATCGTGAGGTTGTGTTCTTCGGCCTCGGTTTCGAGACCACCATGCCGTCCACCGCGCTGACCGTGCTGCAAGCTGAAGCCGATGGCATCGAAAACTTCTCGGTGTTCTGCAATCACATCACCATCGTGCCGACGATCAAGGCGATCCTCGACAGCCCCGACCTGCATCTCGACGGCTTCCTCGGCCCAGGCCATGTCTCGATGGTCATCGGCACCGCGCCCTACGAATTCATCGCCGACTTCTACAAGCGGCCGATGGTCGTCGCCGGCTTCGAGCCGCTCGACGTGCTGCAGTCGATCTGGATGGTGCTGAAGCAGATCAAGGATGGTCGCGCCGAGATCGAAAACCAGTATGCCCGCATCGTGCCTGAGGCCGGCAACAACGCGGCACTTGCCGCGGTCGGCAAGGTCTATGAACTGCGTGAATTCTTCGAATGGCGAGGGCTTGGCTCCATCGACCATTCCGGCGTCAAGGTGCGCGACGACTACGCCCGCTTCGATGCCGAGCGCAAATTCGCCATTCCCGGGGTCAAGATCGCGGACCCGAAATCCTGCCAATGCGGCGAGGTGCTGAAGGGCGTCATCAAGCCATGGCAGTGCAAGGTGTTCGGCATCGCCTGCACGCCGGAAATGCCGCTCGGCGCGCTGATGGTTTCGTCCGAAGGCGCTTGCGCCGCCTACTACCAGTATGGCGGCGTCAAGAAGCACACGGCGGCCCGGCCCGATGCCAGCGTGGCGGCCGTGTCATGAACGTGCGGCCACCGCCACCCAAGCGCGTGCTGGGGGGCGTTTTCATCCCGACCGTGACGCTTGCCCATGGCGGCGGCGGCAAAGCGATGAAGGATCTGATCGACGACGTGTTCATCAGCGCCTTTGCCGGCGCGGCACCTGAGGTTCTGGAGGACCAGGCCCGTTTCGATCTGACAATGCTGGCGACTCATGGCGACCGCCTCGCCTTCACGACAGACTCTTTCGTGGTGGATCCGCTGTTCTTTCCGGGCGGCGACATCGGCAAGCTTGCCGTCTACGGCACCGTCAACGACCTCGCCGTCGGCGGCGCAAAGCCGCTCTATTTGTCCTGCGCCGTCGTCATCGAAGAAGGCATGCAGGTCGAGACGCTGCGCCGCATAGCGCTGTCGATGGCCGAGGCCGTGCGCGAGGCCGGCGTCAGCATCGTTACCGGCGACACCAAGGTCGTGCAGCGCGGCGCATGCGACAAGATCTTCATCACCACCACCGGCATCGGTGTGATCAGGCCAGGCCTCGAACTCGGCATTGATCACGTGAAGCCGGGCGATGCCATCCTGGTCAATGGGCTGCTCGGCGACCACGGCGCGGCGATCCTGTGCGCACGCGGCGACATGGAGCTGGAAACCTCGATCGAAAGCGATTGCGCGGCCTTGCACGGGTTGATCGAGGTGCTGCTGGCAGCCGCACCCGGCACGCGTTGCATCCGCGATGCGACGCGCGGCGGTGTCGCCACGGTCCTCAACGAGATCGCCGACGCCTCCGGTGTGTCGATCGAGATCGACGAAGCTTTGACGCCGCTACGCGAGGAAGTGCGCGGCTTCTGCGAGATCCTCGGTCTCGACCCGCTCTATCTCGCCAACGAAGGCAAGATCGTCGTCGTCGTGCCACCTGAGGAAAGTGCGGCGGCACTTGCCGCTCTCTCCGGCCATGCGCTGGGCCAGGGGTCATCGATCATCGGCCATGCCGTGCGCGGCGAGGCAGGGCGCGTCACCATGCAGACGGTATTCGGCGGCCGGCGCATCGTCGACATGCTGGTCGGCGAACAATTGCCGCGGATTTGCTGATGCACGAGCTCGGCATCACCCGCAACATCGTCTCAATCGTCGAGGAAGCGGCGAAGGGCCGCCGTGTCAAACGGGTGACGCTCGACGTCGGGCAATTCTCCGGCGTGATGCCCGACGCTATCCTGTTCTGTTTCGACATCGTCGCCAAGGGCACGCTGCTCGATGGCGCGCTTCTCGACATCCAGAAGATAGCGGGGCGGGCGCGTTGCCGGAGTTGCGGCGGGGCCTTCGACACCACCACGCTCTACCAGGCCTGCGCCTGCGGCTCCCGCGCCATCGACCGGCTGGCGGGTGAAGAGCTGAAAATCCGGGAAATGGAAATCGAGGAGGCTCCCTGATGTGCGGAACCTGTGGTTGCGGCTCGAAGGACGAAACGCGAATCCTCGACCTCCAGACCGGCAAGGAAACGGCGCTGGGCAACGCGCATGATCATGCCCGTCCGCATGACGACGGCATGCAGCATCGGCACGACCACGGTCATGAGCACAGCCACACTCACCCGCACGACCACGACGACGGTCACATCCATGATCACGAACATCCGCACTGCCACTCTCATGCGCATAGCCACGGCCATGAGCAAGGCCACGACCACCGGTCGGACCACGTGCATGAGCATCACCATCATCACGATAATGCGCATGGCGATGCGGAATTGCATGAAGCCGGTCACGATCATTCCCACGGTCATCACGACTACGCCGATGGCCATCACGATCACTCGCATGATCATGGCCATGACCATGACCGTGACCGTGACCGTGACCATGGTCACAGCCACAACCAAGGCCACAATCTGGTGGTCGAGCTTGAGGCGCAGATACTTGCCAAGAACGATATGCTCGCCGCGAAGAATCGGGGTTGGTTCGCCGGCCGCGAAATCCTGGCGCTGAATCTGGTCTCCTCGCCCGGCTCCGGCAAGACGACGCTACTCGAGCGCACCATCCGCGACCTTAAGGACAGGATGCCGATCTCGGTCATCGAAGGCGACCAGGCGACTGCCAATGACGGCGAGCGCATCCGCGCCGCCGGTGCCGCCGCTGTCCAGGTCAACACCGGCGCCGGCTGCCATCTCGAAGCCGATATGATTGCCAAGGGCCTTGCCGAGTTGAAGCCGGCAGTCGGCTCTGTGGTCATGGTCGAGAATGTCGGCAACCTCGTCTGTCCGGCAATGTTCGATCTCGGCGAGCGCGCCAAGGTCGTCATCCTGTCGGTGACCGAAGGCGACGACAAGCCGCTGAAATACCCGCATATGTTTCGAGCGGCGGAGATCATGGTCATCAACAAGACGGACCTGTTGCCGCATGTCGATTTTAATGTCGAGGAGGCCATCGCCAATGCGCAAACGGTCAATCCGCAGATCAGGGCGATCCAGGTCTCGGCGAAAACCGGCGACGGGCTCGCCAGCTGGTACGACTGGCTGCAGGGTGAGGCGGCTCAAGCGCGGCTTGCAGGTTAAGCGATATCACAATGCCTCGACACGAGGCTTGCCATCACATCATCGGATCGAGAGGACGAAGTCATGAAGGACACGATCGTATCCGCTTTGCCGCCGACACAACATGCGCCGGCGGGTCATGGACTTCCCAATCCCTTCGACGATCGGCCAACTCGGGTGAGAACCAGGGCGGCGATGACCTACGTCCTGCTCATCGCCGCCAACATCACGGCATGGGTATGGGCGTGGATCGCCTTTGCCGATCGGCCAGCGCTGCTCGGCACCGCACTGCTCGCCTATATGTTCGGCCTGCGCCATGCCTTCGACGCCGACCATATCGCGGCGATTGACAATGTCGTGCGCAAGCTGACGCAGGAAGGCAAGGCGCCCTACTCGGTCGGCCTCTTCTTCTCGCTCGGGCACTCGAGCATTGTCATCGTGGCCTCCATCGCCATCGCCGCAGCAGCGACAATGATGCAGTCCAGGCTGGACGAATTTCATAGCATAGGCGGCGTCATCGGCACCGGCGTGTCAGCGCTGTTCCTGCTGGTGATCGGCATTGCCAACCTGTTTATCCTGAGAGGCATCTGGGCGGCGTTCTCTCGCGCGCGGCGCGGCGAAAAGGTCGTCGACGAAGACCTCGATGCGTTGCTTGCCGGTCGCGGCTTCATCGCCCGCATCTTCGGCCCGCTGTTCGGCATCGTCTCGCGCTCATGGCACATGTATCCGATCGGCTTCCTGTTCGGCCTCGGCTTCGACACCGCCACTGAAATCGGCCTGCTCGGCATTTCGGCAACCCAGGAGGCGCAAGGAATGTCGTTCTGGTCGATCCTTGTCTTTCCAGCACTCTTCACCGCTGGGATGTCGCTGATGGACACGACCGACAGCGTCCTGGTGACCGGCGCCTATGGCTGGGCTTTCGTGAATCCGATCCGCAAGCTGTGGTACAATCTTACCATCACGGCGGCGTCCGTGGCCGTGGCGATCTTCATCGGCGGCATCGAGGCGCTTGGCCTGATTGCCGACAAGCTCGGCCTCGAAGGTGGGATCTGGGGCTTCGTCGGCGCGATGAACGACAACCTCGCCAATTTCGGTTTCGCGGTTGTCGGCATCTTCCTCGCCAGTTGGCTGATATCCACTGCGGTATACAAGGCGAAGGGCTATGACAGCTTGTCGGTTCGGCAAGCCCGATTGGATCGATGACTTGCAACAAGTTGATCCATGATGTGAGGTTCGTCGGCATATAGGCAGGCATTGCGCCGGCGGATGGCCGGGGAAGGCCCTGGAGCCACAGGAAGACCTCCATGGTCTTCCATGCGTCTTGCCCGCCCGAGCCAAGCCGATTTGGGGTCAGCACGGCGTTGAGGCCAGAGCGCCCGCCGATCTTCTGACGAGAGCGCGACTGCCTGCGTCCTCGTCGCGCACATCCGAACCCACGCGACGCCTCGCAAGGCCTCGTCGTATCATCAGGATCCAAGTATCCATGATCATGAAGGACAATTAGCCCAAAGCCTAAAAGCTAATTTGACTAACTCTAGACGAACTGTTGAAGACATTTTCCAGTACTTTCTCATTGCGCACGCGCTGATAACCTTCTCGATCCTTCGCAAACGCGCGTGCTGGCCGCGCGGTCACGCTAATATAATCTGTCGGTCGTGACAATCGCGGGCATCAAGGAGCGAGCGGTTTCGGTCGGCGTTGGGCGCAGTAATAAGCAGCCACAACATTATTTCGAAATACTTCGCCTTTGAAATCGGATTTTGTTCACCTGGCGCTTTAATCCGGGCGGAGGGCGATGAAATGCGGAGGAACGGGGCTGGACAGGGCCGAGTACGTTCGGACCTTGCAGCCTGCGGGGCTAGATCTTCGTCCTGAGGCCTTTGGGATCGAAGAAAGCCTGCAGGGATGCGTCGGCGTCGAACAGCTCGCCGTCTATTTCGATCTGCCAGCTTCCCGAGTCGATCCACCCGCGACTGACTCCACCAGCGTGGTTGACGTAGCCGAGTCCTATCGATGACCCCAGGGTAAAGTTCCGGACCCCAGAGGAGATGTAGCCGACAATGCCACCATCGTAGCGGATTAGCTCCTCGCGAAAGAGTAGGGGGCTTTGGATCCCGCAGCTTAAACGACAGAAGCGGCTTGCGCGGCGTGCCTGCCGCCTTCTGGGCCTCTGTGGCGGCCTTGCCTTGGAAACCACAGGCCTTTGACCAGTCGATCGTAAACCCAAGTCCGGCCTCGAGCAGTGTGTCGACCGGGGTTAGGTCAAGCTCGTACTCACGGTATGCTCGCTCGGAGCGGAGGTGCTCCAGGGCGTGATAGCCTGCCGGACGTAACCCGTGCTCGCCACCGGCTTCCCACAAGACATCAAAAACGTGCTGAGCCATCTCAGTGGGAATATGGAGCTCCCAGCCCAGTTCTCCGATGTACGTCAGCCGGTTGGCGATAACCCATGCTCTCCTTGTCTGCGTGCGCGCCATTAAGCAATCCACTTGTGCTCGTGCCTGACAAGATTAAAAGCTTCGACTAGGCTGTGGTCTGTTTTACTGTGTTTCGTTTCTCGAAGCGATGTATCGCCGTCAGTGCTGCAGTGATGGCGTCGATTTGCGCCATCCATCCAGCTTGGTCGCAATCATCGGATGTCTCATCATCGGGCACGGCGTTTTTCGTCAGCGCCGACGGATGGCTGGTCACTAACGCGCACGTCGTCGACGGTTGCAAGAGCGTAACGGTGGTCGGCCGAGGTGAGGTCACCGACCTTAAGGTCGACGTTCAAAAGGACTTGGCTGTTGACAAGAGTGCTGGCGCCGTACCGGCTGTCCTCAAGTTGAGGAATTCTGAGCCGCGGCTGGGAGAAGACGTCGCGGCGTTCGGCTACCCGCTAACGACCGCCCTGTCGAGTTCAGTGAAGATCACGACCGGCAACGTGAACTCGCTACTCGGAATCGGTGACGACTCCCGCTACCTGCAGATTTCTACGCCAATTCAACCAGGCAATTCCGGCGGTCCCCTCGTAGATCGAAGCGGTGCGGTCCTCGGTATCACGACGGCGGTCCTAAACGACCGCGCGACCGGCATAATGTGCCCCAGAACGTCAACTTCGCCGTCAGGGGAAGTGCGGTTCGATCGTTCCTTCAGAGCCGAGGCGTGGCATTCGATGCCGTCGATGCCATCGGGCCGCACCTGGAGACGGCGGATCTCGCAGAGAAAGTCGCACCAGCTGTGGTGCTGGTCCTCTGCCATAGTCGTGAGAGTGCTGCTGTCACCGACGCGGCGCCCGCTACGAGCAGCCCCGCCCCCGAGCCCTACGTGGCGTCGCGACCCTTCCGCAGCGTTGACGATTACGACGTGATCGGTTTTGACTACGCGACGCTGCGAAACGTTTCCGAGGCTCAATGCCACGCAGCCTGCAATGCCGATCGTTCTTGCCGAGCTTCGACCTACAACAAGCTGGCTCGATTTTGCTTTCTGAAGAGCGACGCCAAGTTGCTCGTGAAGAACCCGGATGCGTCGGCCAGCGTGGCCGAAGAACTGAGTTCTAGCGTGCTGGTGTCCACGTTCGCCGTCGCTTCTGGTCGTGACATGGTGGGCGGCGACTACGCGCGCATAAAGACAGATTTCGTGGGATGCTACATTGTGTGTGAGGCCAATCTGCAATGCCGCGCCTTTGCGTTCGTGAAGAAGAAGCCTACGTGCTGGCTGAAGGATCGGTTGGGGTCGCTTTCGGCAGAGCTGGGCGTCGATCTCGGCGTCAGGTGAACCCGCCTCGCTCGCGGCGCGCGCCTTCCGCCTCGTCAAAGACCCGGAGCTAGACGATGATTCGTGCCTTCCTTGTCGTGACGATCGCGACCCTCTTCGAAAAAGCCGCTCGCTATCGTCCTCGCAGGCCACAACGGTTCAGGAAAGTCCACGATGTGGCGGAAAGTCCTGTCGGATCGTCTGCAAATTCCACTCATCAATGCTGACCGGATGATGCTGTCGATTCTGCCTGAAACGGGCAGCGATGGGGCTCTTGTTCCCGGGCACAATCTCTCAGGGATACCGATAGAAGCTGGATGAAGGTGGCGCAGGATGGCGTTCAAGCTTTCGTCGGCCATGCGATGCAGTCCAAAGTTCCCTTCGCTATGGAGACGGTCTTTTCGTATTGGGAAGAGCTTCCGGATGGCATCGTTCATTCCAAGCTCGATCTCATCCGTGACATGCAGGCAGCAGGCTATTTTGTTCTGCTGCTATTCGTCGGCCTCGCCAATGTCGAACTTTCAATCCTGCGCGTTCAGACTCGTGTCGCGGAACATGGGCATGACGTTGAGACGGAGCGGCTGCTGCGCCGGTTCCCGAAAACCCAAAGAGCCATCGGGGCAGCGTCAATGATTGCCGATGCATCGGTGTACGTAGACAACAGTCGAGGAGGGGTTGGCCTTCACGGTCTGCCGTGTGCAAGTGGGCGAACAGTGCCTGTACGATCTGAGGCAGACGGGCCGCTCGGTACCATCGGCGATCGCACAATGGATTGATATCGTCAGCCCGCAAGCATGAAACGCAACAGCTTCTCCTTTGACAGCAGCCCGGCATCCTCGAGCGCCTCGAAATCCGGCAGTCGCGCAGCGTCTCAAGCCCGAACTCCAGCAGGAATTCTTTGGTGGTGACGTAGGTGTAGGGCGCGCCGGGTGTTGGGCTGCGCGGACCGGAGGCGATCAGACCGGCACCGCGCAGATGGCCGATCAGGTCGACCGCTATTGCGGCGACGGGTATGGAGACAGAGTGGGCCAACTCTTTGCGAGGTCGATACCAACTGTGGCAAGCTCGGACATAGATGGCTCCTCTGCTAGGGACGATAACATCCCGACTATGGCGCAATACGACGCCGGGAGAAGCTCAAGGCGCTGCTGCGCAAGAAGGCGGCCAGAACCTTCAACGCCCTCTCCGACGCTCTCGGCGAAATCTGCCACCTTTTTGACCCGACACAGTGTCGAAACTTCTTCAAGGCTGCCGGATATGAGGCCGATTAAGCGCGACACGCGCTTTAATCGGCGTCCGCTGCCAGAGGCACGCAAGCTGCGGCGATATTTGGAGAAGTTCAGCTGCCGATCTCATCCCGAACTTCGCTGAACGCCACCGTTCTCGGGAGGTCGTTCAAGCCCTTCGTTGAGTCAACCATCAATCAGGCAATCGCCAAGCGGTTTGCCCAAGAAGCAACAAATACAATGGACGCCGCGTGGCGTCCAACTGCGAACGCGCATCCTCGACGGCACGCTCGACAGCGACTTCAAGCGCTGGCGAGAAACGGCTGAGACCAGAAAATGCACCCAAGCTGGCCGCCTGACGACCCCCAGCTTTTTCATGCTCCCCTTCCTGATCAGCACTCGCCAATACGCGTCAGTCGCAACATCTCCTTCAAAAAAATTCATAGACTCTTAGCAATTCCAAACGGCTGGGCAGGGTAGACCTATCGCAACATCTTAGGTCAGCGGGTCAACGCCATTGTGCCATGTAGTCTCCGGCCGCCGAACGCGGCAAGTCACTTTAAACAGGACGTCAAGAAGGATGCTCACCTCTGTAAAGGAGCGTATATATCATACTTAATATAATGATACGTCTATCAAATAATTGTCAAATGTAAAAGCCGTGAAGCCAAATAGAAAAGGTGTCTAACCAAGTTGCCTTTCTTTTTATCATTCATGATTATTACCAATGACACTGTCAATCGCCTAAGGACGGCGGCATTTATTATGCGACGCGCAAGCAGAGACGATAGATCCACTCACTCATCCAGGCACTCAGACGAGACCGCTCTATTCGGAACTAAGTCTGTGACTTTCGCTGAGATTTCAGATGAGGACCACTGCCTCGTCAAGCGGAGGCGAATTGGCTGCTGCAATCGTTACTTGCGGCCGCGAGCGAGAATTGTCGGAACAAGGCCAAGCTCATGAATTGCCGTCTCGCCGTCCCGGTGACCACGCACGGCCCGGTTGATCGGAGGGGTGAGGATTCGACCAAAGGCAACTGCGGCCAAACGAATCGGTTTGCAATTCCGGCTTCGCCGAAACGCGGATTGTGCTGTGTTGACCCCGGTTTCTCCCAAGAGCCTCAGTGGCACCGACATGCAGAGCCGATGCCCGCGAGGAAGCTCGCAGAACACTACCCTCCCAAGAGGAGAGACAAACGGCTGAGCCTGCTTGCGGCTGGAAGAAGGCAAAAGAGTACGTGGGATCGCAGCTAATGAAACGTCGTAACGCCGCGCGGCAACGGCAGATGCCGAACCTTGCATCGATCGACCTGAACCTGCTGATCGTGCTTGAGGCGCTGCTGGAGTACCGTAACGTAACTCGTGCGGCCCACCACGTTGGCCGAAGCCAACCGGCAACCAGCCGGGCGTTGGCAAGGCTGCGCGGCCTGTTCGATGACGATCTCCTGGTTCGCGCCTCAACCGGATTGACTCCGACGCCGCTCGGCGATCGCCTCGCCGAAATGCTGCCGGCAGCGTTAGATTCGATCAGTGAGATCGTAACGAGCCGCTCCGCCTCCCCGGAAAGGCGGTGGAAGGCAACGATCATGTTACCCGACCATCAAGCGCTGCTCTTGCTGCCGCGGCTGTACGAGCGCGGCATTCATCTCGACATTGCCACCGATCGGCTCCTCAGCGATGCCGCGAGCCGGCTTGAGCAGGGTGAGATCGACCTGGCGATCGGGCAGATTGACGCCGCTCCCCCTGGCTACATGCGGCGCAGCCTGTACACCGACCGCTTTGCTTGCCTGGTACGCCACGAACACCCAGCCGTGACACGGGGATGGACCAGGGAGAATCTTGCGTCGCTCCGCCACGCGGCCATCTCCTCGAACTTCAACGGCGGTTTCGGCCTGATCTATGATAGCCTGGCTAGGTTAAGCTTGCCGGACCAAGACCCAATGCTGGTTTCCGACGTGCTGACGGCTGCCCTAGTGATCTCGACAACCGACATGGTGCTAATCGTACCGCAGCTCGTTGCTGCGCGACTCGCCGCCATGCTGCCGCTGACGGTCGTCGACCCGCCTGTGCAACTGCCGACCTATGAGATTGGGTTGATTTGGCACGAGCGTTGCCATCACGACCCGGGCAATAGTTGGCTGCGCCGCGAGATCGCCGCCGCGCTGAGCCCCCACAACAAAACCGTCGAAACAAACCGAGGCCCGACGGCCGAATGTTTCGTCACATCGCAATAGCGTTGAAGTCGGGCATGCCAGTCAGGGCCAGGATGGCGCGTTCGGTTGCAGATTGATAAAGCCGTCGTTCTCTAGGGCGCGGATGTTGCGTGCGAGGATTTGATGCGCTTTAGGCCGTTGATGATGTCGGCGAGCCCCGCCCGCAGCGTCTGCCCGATGGTGCCCGGGCCGAGGTCCATTGGAGGATTATCGAGCAATGCAACAGTCGCGTTGCTGTCGAGATAGCTGAGCTTGCTATGGACTGTGGCTTCGAGGCGCTCAATCGCGCCTGGCATTGCCTCGCCTTCTTCCTCGATGAGGGCGGTGAGTTGATCCGAGAGCTCATCATTGAACTGCAGGAAGATGTCGTCGACACGCCTCCAGCTTCCGCCACGGGTTTCCACATCGATCAGCCGGTTGATCCTGCTCTTTACGTCGTCCCTCAGTGTCAACGCAGTGCCGAGACACGCCTCCCATGTGTCCTTGATGTTTTCGACCAAATTCACGATGACCTTCTTGCCTTTCTGATGGTCGGTCACTTTGACGCCAAGCAGATCAACGAGGTGATCATCGTTGCCAAGCCGCTGCTCCACCACGGCGATCAGACGCTCGACAATCTCGCGCCTGCGGGCTGCATCGCCTTCTTCCTTGGGCCATTGCGACGACACTATCATCGCGATTTTTTCAGAATTCGCCTCCGCCAGGGCAAAGGAAAGCTGTCGCTCTTGAGCCTTGGCCTTGGCCAGGCGAAACAAGGTCTCTATCACCTCGTCCTGTTTGAGGGAGTTGGTCGGGACTCTGTTAAGATCTATGCCGTTTACCGCGATCTCTTCCGCGCCGGAGCCGTGTGTCTCGTCCTGGACCACGCCGTCGGCCGTCTCGTCCACGTATTGGAGATTTCGCAGATTCTCAGGACATGCCAACATCAGCATTAACCGGCTGGTCGAGTTGTGCAGCTTTGCCTCCTGCTCGTCCGGGGGCGTCGCAGCCAGCATCGGCCCAAGCCAATCGGTAACTTTCTTAGTCAATCGGGCCAACTCGGCGGTCTGGCCCGCGCCGATTTGCTCGCTCAGACTTAGAACGTGATTGGAAATTGTTGCCGCCGCGCTGGCAACGCCCTGCTTCAGCACGTCCGAAAGAGGCCGCTGCGAATGCCCTTCCGCTTCGCTCCGGTCTATCCCCTCCCCGTTTTCGACACGTTCCGAAAGGGTATCCTCGGCGTTCTTGACGGTGTTCGTCGGTTGTTCATCGTCGTCTGCCGGGAGATATTGAGAGTTCGTCATGACAGTGCCTTCAAATAACCGAACGTCTTGTTCCGTTAACACTCCAGCTTCTTCCATGTCGGGTAGCCTCAGGCCGAAGCCCCTGAAATACTCTTTCATCCTCCTTTTCACCTGCTGGAATCCGGCTTTGCCTCCGCGGGCAAGTCGCAGAAGGATAACGCCGTCTTCGTTCATCTTGCCTGTGCCGCGCTGCAGAAGCGCAAAGCCGTCTGCTTTACCATCCTCACCGGTTTCATAAGGCATTTTTTTCAGGATTCCGACCAGACTATTGAGCCCGCTCTTCTTCACCAGCACGACAGCTTTCTCCTCCGGATCCCCGATTGTGCCAACGGCAAAACAGAACTCCACATCGGCTTTGCCTTTGGTCTGTTCGATCAGGTTCAGGAACGTCAGTGCTCTTTGCCTGTTATGGGCCTTAGCCATTGTTTGTCTCCAGTTCATCCTGTCCTTGATTATGGTGTGTCGGGTGAAGGGTGGGACAGGATCCGCTCACCCATCAAAGTAACTGGCGTCTTCAGCTCGCCTCTGAGTTCATTGTTTGATAGGCTCGGGCAGATTGGTGGCTCCCGACTCAATTTGGCGGATCGCAACGCCCGCCTGATCGTCTTTTTCCAAGCAGTCCGAACCCGTCAGCCCTTGGGTCTGGCTGAGCGAACGATACAGTTCGCCGAGATTCTGGAGCGCACTGTCGATCGGCGCCTGCGCGCTCACCTGACTATTCGGCAGTATGTCGACGCGTTGGTGCAGCCACCTAAGATGATCGTCCATATAGAGCCGGACGTAAGCTTCAGGCTTGTCCGCGACCGCTCGCGAGCGGATCAGTTCCGCAACGTAAGTTGGTGGTGCCTCGCTCTTTGCGACGCCGTTACCTTTCGTCATTCCGTCCTCGGGGGCCGGTCGCTGCTCGAGCCTTAACTTTTGCGCCGTCGCGACAAGGAACCGCAGCATCGGCGACGTCGGCGCGGACGGCGTATCCAAGGTTCGCAGCGCGTCATCCATGGTGCCAATTGGGCGCAGAGACACATCGCCAATGAGCTGGTCCCGGCGGAACGCGAACTCCCGGGGGTGGAGGTCTGCCGCCGGGCGCCGCAGCTGCTGGCTCACGTCACCGGCCGCGGCCGGCGCGACTGCCTGTGCATCGAGCACCCAGCTTTCTGCAGCGACAGCGTCAGCCACCTGCGGCAGCAAGTGCAGGAAAGTCCCGTAGAAACCCATTCGTGTATAAAGGCCAGGAATTTTAGCACTGAGCGGCTGTCCCGATTTACGGACCAGGACGGTTTCCGCTAACGGCGCGGCATGGTCGTCCAGACTCGAAGTGGGCGGCTGCGAGGCCGCGGGACTGGTCGCGATGATGTCGAACACGCCGCGGGGCATCGAGACGGCCTGCAGTTTCGCGCGGCTCTTCTCGATCAGTTCACTATTAAGCGCTACATGAGGTAGTGGCGGGTCCAGGAGGGCGTCGAGGTGATCAGCGAGCGCGTGCCGAAGATCGGCGTCCGCTTCGGCCGGAAACATCACGCGCCAGTCAACAGCCATCCAGTTCTTGACGACCTCGCGCTGGAGCGGAGCCTGCTTACCCAGCATCAGGTAGACATTCAGTACCTCGTAGAGAAACAAAGGATCGTGTGTTTCCGCAAGTAATGTTTCCAAGCGGGAGATCAGCCGTGGCAGCAGGACAGTATTGAGAGCGCGGTGGTACGCCGCGCGCGCTTGAAGCGAGATTTTCTTGCTTTGGTCGAGACCCAATCCCGCGAGGCGATCGCCCGCCGTGTCGCCGTCGGCATTGCCGCCCCTGATATTGCGTAGCCGCTGGAGCAATGGCAGGATGGGTCGAAGCTCGCTGTTATCAACCCGGTCGAGGTTCAGCTTCTTGGCCTCTGCGGCATAGCTGTCAGCTGTTAGACGAACGCTCTCGATCAGCGTGACGTTTCGAACATAGGTGACCGTCCAGAAGACGCCAGCGGCGATCATGGCCGCCGCACCGATCGCATAGACGCCATATCGGACCCGCCGCTGACGCCGGAGGAAGCGGGGATCGGCATCGACGAGCTCAGCTTCGGCGAAAACGACATCGCGGAGCAGCCGGCCGATGAAATAACTGCGCCGCGGGCCAGGGAGCCCAGGACAAGGCGGCCTAGCGACCTCGAATATCTGAGATCTGGCCTCCGCAACACGATCAAACCGCGTGCCGACTTGCGTCCCGCTTACGAAGTAGACGCCGCGGAGCATAATCGGCTCCTGAAACGGATTCCGGGCGAATGCCTCCTGCAAGAACTGCTCGGTCACATACTTCAGGCTAGCAACCTGCTGTGGAAAGTCGAATATGAGTGCGCGACCTTGGGGGTTACTTTCTTGCTGCATTCGTTCAAGCAGCCTTTCGTTCAGGCGGCCAACCAGCGCATCGTATGCTGGTATGTAAGACTCCATCGGATCGCCGTCGCCCTCCGAAGGCTCTCTCGCGAATGTGAATCCGCACACGGCCTCCGTCCCCTCGCCACCAAGTTCACCGAAGAACTCGACAAATCCCGCCGCCAGATCACTCTTGGTGAATAGAACATAGACCGGCAGCTGCAGGCGGAGCTCCCTGTTTAGTTCAAGGAGCCGCTGACGGATGCAACTGGCTTGGTCGACGCTCACGTCGTCGGATGTCGAGTTCAGGTCGCTGATTGCGATGGTTACCAAGACCCCGTTCAGCGGCTGGCGCGGCCGATAGCGACGGAGCAGCCGAAGCAAGCCGCGCCAAGCCGCTTTGTCCCGCTCTGAATCGCTTTCATGAATCGTGTAGCGGCCGGCGGCGTCGATCAGCACCGCTTCGTCGGCAATCCACCATTCGCAGCTGCGCGTTCGCCCGAGGGCTCTCCGGCTGGACCTGTCCGCCAGCGGAAAGCTGAGCCCGCAATTGACGATTGCGGTGGTCTTGCCCGATCCGGGGGGGCCGATGACCAGATACCATGGCCGCTGATAGAGCCAGCTCTTGCCGACGATTCCGGCCAAGCGGCGCCCCTTGAGGATAGTAAGGGTCTCGCGGAGACGAAGGAGTGTCGTCTGCAGCTCCTTTTCAGCAGCCGTGCCAGCTCGGACCACGTCGGGGTCGGAACTCGCGGGATTCGCCTTCTTTCGCTCTGCCCCAGTCCCGTCCAGCGCGTCGGACACTTGTGATTGGACGAGGTCTTCGAAATAAGCCCGAACCCCGTCGAGTTTAGACTGAAGCGCGACGCCCACGGCATATCCGAGAATCACCATCGACGCCGCAATTTGACTGCCGAGGTCGTCGAGTGGCGTAGATTCACCGACCGAGATGTGCGGTCCGAGGATGAAGATTAAAGCACAGGCGATGCCCGCCAAGCTGACACGCACCCATAGCGACCGAAGCGTCTTTCGGATTGACTTCATGGCTGCCTCTCAGCGTGTCTTCCTGATGATGATTTCGATGCGACGGTTCTGCGCGCGGCCTTCGGGCGTATTGTTCGGCGCGATCGGCTCCGCGCGGCCTTTGCCTTCCTCTCGCACTCGCCCTGCGTCGCTCATCATGGATTTGATAATCTCGCCAGCCGCCTTGGCACGGGCAAGCGAGAGGTAGTGGTTTGAAGGAAAGACGAGCGATTGGATGGGCATGGCATCGGTGTGCCCGATCAGGACGACCGTTCCTGCCTCATCATTAAGAGATTGGCCGATCCGCAGAAGAAGCGGCACGAATGTTTTTTTCACCTTCGGACTCGCAGAATCGAACATCCCTGCGGCGTGGATGGTGACGACGACCTGCTGCGCGTCCTCGCTCACAGTGACGAGTCGATCACGGATTTCGGGCTCGAGAAAGTGACGCAGTCGATCGCCGCGCAATGCAACGGCTGGTTGCGGTACGATCCTCACCACGCTCCCTGTGCCGTTCGGCGGCAATTTCGCGAGATCGTTGAGGACTGTGTCAGCGCGGGCATTTAGTGCAAACAGGAGCCCGGTATAGATCGACAGGAGGACACCTGCCAAGAGCGCTACGACGACCCAGATCGGAACGAATTTGCGGCGCAGTTTCCGATCTTCACAGTCCCCGCGCCAGTGCAGGGACAGGTCGCGCTCCAAATCACCGCGGCCTCGGCGGATCAGACGGTAAACGTCTTCGCAAAGTACGCTGAGCTCGGCGGCTCCGCGCATAGTGACCCGGTGTCGGCCCTTAAAGCCCAACCTTATGCAGTAGTAGAGCAGTTCTAGGAGTTCGAGATTGGCGCGCGGTTTTTTTCTCAGGTGCGCCATCACGTCGAAAAAACGGTCGCCACCGAAGGTATCGCCAAACAGTGATCCGACCATGCTCCGTGTCATCCAGACGCTGTGGCTGCCCCAGCGTGTGTTGAGAACAACGTCATCGATTGTCGCGCAAAGGGCGTATTTGCAGATCTTGATCGCTGGGGAGGACAGTCCAAGCGGCATGATACGACGCTCAAAGGCACCAATCTCTTGCAACACTTTCAGGCGCAATCCCTCAACGTCGGAATGGCTGCCACCGCGCTTGAGTTGAGCGCAAAGGCCCAGCAGCGCCGCCGCGGCCGCGATCAGCGGATTAGGTTGATGGAGCGCAAGCGTCTCCCAGAAAGACTCGTTTGGTGCCGCCGCCGGCGGCGGAGGGATTTCCAGCGGCTTCTCGGCTGGCAAACGGGCCGGTGGCTGGTAAATTGGGATCGTTTTTTCAATCAACATCACCCCCCAGCTCATGCCTCTCGGAACGGGCGCTCTCGTCACGGCCCTGTGCCGGGTGCAGGTCGCCGACGCCCTCGCGATACGCGGATTCGAAGTGGGCGTCGAAGCTTCGGAGCTTATCAGTTTCGATGCTTGAGACGACTTCATCTAGGACACGGCCGAACGCATCCCAGCTTGCCGCCTTATGTTTGCTGGGCCAGATTGAACGGGTCCGCCCCAGCGCCCTTTCGATCGCTGATGGGGAGAGACGTTCACGGACACAGAACAGAGCCTTCTGCATAGTGGGCGCCCCAGGAAACTGTTTTGCTAACAGGCCCGAATGGCCCACAGTGCCATTTCGAGCTTGGGGAAGTCGCCGGCGACGTGCAGGGTCAACGCGGCGGAGCGAGGCAAGTCCATCCAGCAGCGGCTGTGCGGATCGACCTCGAAGTAGGTGAATCCAGCATGGAACGGAATCTGACGCGGCGCGACCGATATGGGATTGATGGTGATGCCCGGCAATGCGACTTTGACGAGTTCTTCGATCTTCTCGGCCGGCCCGATCTTGACATAGCGCGGGAACTCGCGTCGGAGTCGCTCGATCTCGACATCGGCCCGAGCGGCCAGCACGAAGCTTGCGGTCGTAAACAGCGACCGATCGGTCACCTCGGCGATATGGAACCCATATTTGTGCGGCCGTAGCGGCACCGGCTCCGCCGTCTGTTCGGGTATGGCGTTTAGTGACGACCGGATAGACTGGATCACAGGCAAAAAAGTATGCGCGAGAGCGTGGTGCTTGTAGTCACCGAAGGTCTGAGTACGTTTCTCAACCAGGGCAAAGGTGGCTAGTTCGCCCGCCAGTTGGAGCATGACGCCATACAGTGATTCCGGGTTTACGACCGCTGCCTTGGAAAGGTGGGAGAAGTAGGGCTCGTAACGATTGATCGCCTGTAGCAGAAGGAAATCGGCGATTTCCGCGATCCCATGCGTCCCCGAGTGCGAAACTCGCGCGGCCAAAGCCTCACCACGATGGTGAAGCAGGCCAGTGATCTCGGTGATGTAGTTCGAGAGGACGTGGGAGCTGGCACAGTCGGGAGTTGGCGCGACGTGCGCCTCATCGAGAATGACTTGCCGGTCGGCCCGGACTTGCATGATACGGGCGATCGGGAGGCAAGTGAAGGCTGACCGATCCGCCGCGTCCGGCAAGAGCTGAAACCGCAGCTGCGCCACCTCAATGGAGGCGCTGCCCCTTTCGCCGGCATTTGTGTCGATGATATCCTGACTTACGCCCGCGAAGCGGATCGGCACGTCAGCTTCCGCTCGCACGTCGGTTTCAACGGCCCCGCTTCGATGAAGCGGTACCGCCAAATGGATGAGCGAATCCCGAAGGTACTCCGGAACATCGTATGGAGTTGGCTGGTCGGCGTCATCGGGGATGCTGAACGGCGTGCCATCCTCCAAGACGCCACATGCCGTTTCGACAGCGATCTTGCCGAGAGCGAGTAGTTCGCGATTGATGCGGAGCTCAGTGATGCCCCAGCCATAGCCATGTAGAGCGGCAGTCCTGCCGCGCAGCAACTTTTCCACGTAACGGTCGTTCTGCTGAAAGTGCTGCGGTCGAAGAAACAGGCCTTCCGACCACACCACCCTGTTTTCTAAAGACACCTTAACTGCCCCGCGTCTGACGCACCGATGATTCAACCGCAGCGGCAATTTAGCAGGCTTCTACTGCTCCCTAACATGCGTAGCCGATATGCAACCATTCGCGGCCCGAATGCAGTGTCTGGGGTCGCCAAAAGAGGCTGCTGGCTGCCGCGATTTGCCATACAGGGCTCTCGGATTGAGATAACGGATGCCGTTTCTAATGCGACATCGCCAATTCCAATCTGATGCCGCGTGCGGATTGCTGAATTCGGGGGCGGGCAAGCGTCGATCTAGCCCTTCTGGCGTGCCGCGAGTGGTGGGCCGGAGCGGCAACCGAAACCGCCCAACTGCGTGTTGGTGCTTACGCGTCCACGTGACGGCCAGCGAGCTGATCTTCAGTGTATTAGCGCCGGCGGACGCTGACGGGTGCGAACAAGATCACGTATCTAAGTGTCTGAATCAGAACGACCGCGGTGTTTTCAGGCTCTTGCGAGCCGTCGGGTGAGCATGCGGATGTTTGCGATGAGAACCCAGGCCTGTGCGGATTCGATGGACCGCTCGAAGTCCTTTGCCAGCCTTCGGCATCTGCCCAGCCATGCGAAGGTCCGCTCGACGATCCGCTGTACAATGTTGCGTGGAACTGGTTGTCCGGCTTGGCGGTTTCTGGCCGGCTGAGCCATCGAGTGGCGGAACCCTGAAGACGATCTCTACCTGCGTGTTGTCGATTTCGACCCGGCGGACCACGGTACGGATGATCTGCTGCGTTCCGATCCTGTCAAGGCCGGCGAGCCCTGCTTTCACCTTGGCTGAGAAATCTTCCAGACGGTTGATCAGGAGTGAGAGCTCGTGTTCGTTCTCGGCCACGTCGACCGCTGCCTGGTGCCGCACCTGAAGCTGAGAAAGGCGTTGTTTCAGACCCGCGATCCGCGGTTCGAATTCCGCCTTGTCGATGATGCCCTCGGCATAGCTGTCGATCAGCCGACCGATGCCGCGACGCAAGGTGGCCATTTGTCGTTCGAGGCGGGCGATCTCCTCCGGCTCACGGACTTCGTCACGGGCCGCAAGGAGGCGGCGACGGTATTCCTCGGCCATGCGGCGCGGATCCTCCAGGAGACCTTTGACTTGATCCCACACCGCTTCTTCCAGGTGATCGCCGCGCACCTGCGGGTTGTCGCAAACGGGGTGGCCGCTGAAGCGATAACCGTCCATACCGATACAGCGATAGTAGCGCAGCGTGTCCGTCGGGTCGTATTTGCGGGCGCGAGGTGCGCGCTTGCCATAATAGGCGTAGCCGCAATGCCGGCACACCGCGAGGCCCTGCAGCAGCCAGTCCGAGCTCGGCGTGCGTTGGCGCTTGCGCTTCCGGTTCTCCTCAAGCTGAGCATGGACCGCCTCGAATTCGGTCGGATCGACGAGCGGGGGAACAGGAATTTCGATCCACTCTTCAGGCGGTACGGGAACGCGCGAAGTGGCGTGCGGCGAGGGTTGTGAGTGGCCGCGGATCGGCCGCAACCGCGGTCGTGGCGGCACGTAGCGGGCTCGCCCGAAAGCGGCCCGTCCGATATAGGCGGGATTGGCGAGCATGCCGCGGATCGTGGAGGCGTACCAATGCGTCGTTCCTGTCCGCGTCCGGCAGCCGATCTGCTCGAGCCGGCGGCATACCCCTCGCAAGCTCATGCGATCCAGGCCGACCCATGCGAAGATCAGTCGAACAATGTGTGCCTCCTCCTCCACGACCTCAAAGCGTGCCAGGCCGCCACTCTGGTCGCGGCTCACATAACGGTAGCCGAAGGGAGCACCCGTCAGCGCGCTGACGGAGCCGGAGCGTGCCGCGTGACGGCGACCACGCCGGCTCCGCTCGAGGATTTTGGCCCGTTCATATTCGGCGATCACACCCTGAACCTGAAGCAATAGATCATCCTCGGCCGTGCCACCAATGGGGCGGTTGAGGAACACGATCTCCACACCGGTACGACGAAACTCGTCGATCAGCAGCGCCTGATGGGCATAGCGGCGGGCGAGCCGATCGGGGGCGTGGACATAGAGACGGTCGACTTGGCCACCGGCAACCGCATCCCTCAGCCGTTCCAGCGCCGGTCGAAGCAATGTCGAACCACTGTAGCCGTCATCCACGTAGCTGTAACCTGGCTCAAGCATGAAGCCGTCGGTGGCAATGCGTTCCTGCAACGCAATCACCTGACTTGCAATCGTGTTATCGCGCGCCTGCGCCTCGCTCGACACCCGCGCATAGAGCGCACATTGCGTCTCGGTCATTGCTCACCTCCCGATCTCGTCATCGCTTTCGTCACCTTCGATGAGGGGTCCGCTCGACGCTTCTGCCGTTGCTTCGTGCGCCGTATCGTCGGCACAAGATGGGCGTAGGCCTCGAGCAGATGTTGGGGGCCGGTTCTTGTCGCTTCGAACGATACCTGCATGCGCAGCACAGGGCGATCCTTGCGCCGGACCATGTGCGCCTCCATCGGCCGGCTCGCAGCTCGGCCGTCGATGGCGCATTAAATCCCCAGTTGGCTCTGATTCGGCCGCGACAAATCGACTCGCATCCCAACCGCGGCGAACCTCAACAAGCGACCGCATACGGCGTGGACGCTCAATGCGCACCGACCACTCGAAACCAAACTTGGCAACATTGTACA
Organism: Mesorhizobium newzealandense; assembly: GCF_042682145.1. Taxonomy (NCBI): domain Bacteria; kingdom Pseudomonadati; phylum Pseudomonadota; class Alphaproteobacteria; order Hyphomicrobiales; family Phyllobacteriaceae; genus Mesorhizobium; species Mesorhizobium newzealandense. The sequence continues at coordinate 890,667 of NZ_JBHUGZ010000001.1, forward strand.
GCGGACCACGACCCATCGGCGCGGCAGGACTTCGAAGCCGTTGGCGCTGTCCGACCGCTTGACGATCTCCATCGTGAACGTTCCGAGCTTTTGCAGGGCGCCGCGCAGTTTCGGCCCCGCATAGCCGCCATCGGCAAAGACATGGCGCAGCCACGGCCAGCGCTTGAGGATGGATTTCAGGACGGCCGGCGCGCCGTCGCGGTCTTGAATGTCGGCGGCGTGAACGACCACGCCGACCATCAGGCCCAGCGTGTCGACGACGATGTGGCGCTTGCGGCCCATGATCTTCTTGCCAGCGTCGAAGCCTCGTATTCCGCCGCTTTCGGTGGCCTTGACCGTCTGGCTGTCGATGACGCCGGCAGACGGGCTTGCTTCCCTGCCTTCGCGTTCGCGCGCCGCCATGACGAGTTCATTGTTGATGGTGCGCAGCAGTCCTTCGTCACGCCAGCGCCAGAAGTATTTCTGCACCGTCGAGAACGGGGGGAAGTCCTTGGGCAGAAGCCGCCATGCTCCGCCCGACGAAGCCATGTAAAGCAGCGCGTTCACAACCTCGCGCAGGTCCGTCTTGCGGGGGCGGCCGATCCGGTTCGGCGCCGGCATCAGCGGCTCGATCAGCGCCCACTCCGCGTTCGTCAGGTCGCTTGCGTAGCGCGGGCAGCGCCGTTCATAGTGAGGGCGAGTGGTTTCGGTCCAGGGCATCGTGATCTCCGTCGAATCTCAGCAATCCGACTGAATCACAACCCGCTGAAATCACTCACTTCTTTTTGGAGCAGATACTTAGAGCCGCGGCGGTCCACCAAATGCCTTCTGGATCAACGGCGAAGCAGCGGAATCCGACGCTGCACGCATCGAACCACCTGCGAATGATCGCCAAGCAACATCGAATGCCGTCGAGGCCGGTCCTTCCCAATGGTATCGGTTAAAGCGCGGGCCTGTCTACGTAGAAGGCCCGACACTATCACCAATACGCTTCGAGAGGTTCCTTCCACCATAAAACTCTTCCGCTGCCTTTCGGCAGACAACCGTGTAGAACTCATCCGCATCCTCGATGGTGTAGCCAGCGCCCGCGAAACAGCCGCGCGCTATCTCGTGAAGCGTATGCCGCATTGAACCCGTGTCATCGTACACTGCGTTGACGCACGCAATGATTACCATGACCTCTTCCTTCGAGAGCCGCTGCCGACCACTCATTAAACGAGCGTGGTTGATGCAGGCGACGGCATTGGCGCATGTGAATGAATCGCCCAGTCCAGAGCAGTCCTCGAAACCATTACCCTGCTCGTTCAACTTGAAATGCGCGATGGGCAGGTATTTCATGTCCGCGATTTGCGGATGGTTCAGATCCGCGACCACTGCGGGCTCCTGACCCGATCGGATCTCCTGGAGCCGGGTTTCGAAATTGTGCAGCCACGGACCCACCAAGCTAGTGTTGCGCTGCAGCTTGTTCTTGTCGGGTTTCTCGAACATCAGAGTCGAATCGAGCTTCTCAGTCTCCACCGGTGACAGGAAGCCGTGCTCAACCAGAGTCTTCATCACGACCTTTTCGGCATGGCCCCAGTGCGCAGCATAGACCTGTCTAAAATTAAGAATGGCTTGGCCGGCCGCGAACTGAGCTTCCTCGCCAAGCCCGCAGTCCTTGTCGAGGAGTGCTTCGAGTGTCTCGTTGCATCGCTTGAGAGTTACGCCCTTCTCGCTGCGGATGGTATCGTGGAAGTGCCGGGCACCCTTGTTCACGAAGGGATGAGTGATTGACCTTGACGTGTAGCCGTAGGCACCGGTCTTCTCGTTGAGTACGCCTGTCAAAGCGTACTTGTTCTTCTGATCGTACAGCTGGCTCTTTGTAAGGTCCGGATCCTTGGGGACTTGCGGCGGCCTGTACTTGGTCACGCACTCATTTTTAACAAGATGACCCTTCATGCACGCCAGGTTCAGAATGAGTGACGCGCGCGCCTGCTCATCGTCCACGAGGCGCGCGACGTGCACGCGGGTCGCCGCCCGGTAATCAATCAACGTTGCAAATTGATTGTTGCCACAGGTACGGATTCGATCCGCGGTGCGCTCACTCGAACGCTGGGTTTCGGCGCCGGCGGCGTGATAGCTGTCATAATACTCCCTCGCTTTCGCGTGAGCGGTCCTGAGCCGCTCGTTGCTGGTGAAGCCCATTTTCCCGTCATGCAACGCCGTGGTGGACAGGAAGAAGTTGTTGGCGACTTCGTTGTAGGCGTAGCCCGCACCCGCGAGGAACAAGCCGTACTTAACCGCGCGCGCGGAAAGGCTCGATCCTTGCCCCGTTCCGCCTTTCCCCGCTCCTTTCCTGCCGAGCTCTCCCTCCGGATTCAGCAGTGCAGAATGCCTTGCAGGGGGTGGCGCCGTGCTCTGGGAACCAACCTCGGTGAGTGCACGAACCCAAGCGTAAAATACACTCCTCGCACTCGGATCCCCAGCCACTCCGTCAAGAAGCCGCTGGGTCACCGTTAATGCGCCTTTAGGTTCTCTATTTCCACCCCTCATGTCGCCCTTACGACGCCTCCGCTTCGCCGCTTTTTAATCTGCCGCACAGATCGATGTCGCGGTTACCAAACACCTGGCGCGTCAGCTCGCCCTTAATTTCGCGGGCGATCTCGTTACGGATGTGAATCCGAGCTCCCGCTCGGCGTCAGCGTCGCCGGCACCGGTCAAACCTGCTCTGGCCAGTCATCGCTGCAGGCGTCTTGTTGCCTCTTCCCGATTCTCATTTTCTCTTTGATCCTCTTTTGCAACCCATGCGTCCAGGACGTGGTCCAGCTCCGCTTCCCCTTGGGTCATGCCTTCGATCCACCATTCCGTGGTCACTGCCGCCACTCCATACCAGGATAGTGAGCGTCCCATGCTAGTGCCTGGCAGCCGCCCCTTGCCATGCACAATCAATATTCCATGATGCACGGCGACAGAGTTGCTCTCGGTCAGGCTCGACGACCAAGCAGCCTCGTGGCCGCCCCTTTTTGCAGAATTTGACGCACACAACCGCTCACCCCAGGCATTCACTGCTCCTCTACATGCGCAGCCGATATCAGCCACAGGATGAAGCGTGGACTCCGCGCTTCAGCATACCTGCATATCAATCACGCATGCGAAATATCCCGGGATCATCATTAAAATGAGCGAAAGGGCCCAAGGCACTCCGGGATCGGGGTAGCACGGACCCAGTAAAAGTCACGACGTCCAGGGTTGTCATGCTCGATGCAGAATATCTATTGAGGCCGGTCAGCGAGGGCAACGCGTGCGGGGACGCTCTCGATTACGACTTAAGCTTCCTGGAATTTGAGATGGCGTCGCAGGGGAGGCCTGCCCAGCATATCGGCGGCTCTCTCAAGGCGGAAGAGGCTCCCAATTGGGAAGAGGTGTGGCGGCTCGGCCTCGACCTTGCTACGCGTACCAAAGACCTTCGCATCGGCGTCTTGCTGACACGCTCCGCTGTCAGCCAGTTCGGCTTCTCTGGACTGGCCAAGAGCCTTGAGCTTCTCGTCGCTTATGTCGAGATTTACTGGCCGGAGCTACATCCGCGGCCGGATGCAGACGACGGCGGCGACCAGACCGTGCGTCTCAATGCTTTGGCAAATCTGTGCGATCCCTCCGGGCTTATGGCGGACATCCGCCGCGTTCCTCTCACCGCTTCCAGGCGGTTCGGAGCATTTGCGCTCGGTGACTGGATGTCAGCGCAGCAGTCTCAGCCATGTGAAGTTGATACCACGACCATCAAACTCGCCTTTGGCGACACCGATCCTGGCCAGTTCGACCAAACAAGCGGTGATCTCGACGCCAGCCTCTCGGCGGTCATCGATTTGGATGGTAGCGTTAAGCGGCGCGTCGACATGGCCGAAGCCGTCCGTTTCCAACCTCTAACAGCGCTGCTTCGCCAAGGCAAGGAACTGGTCGATGCCCATAGACGCTCCGAGCCCGTGGCCGCAATGCCCCTGTCGGAGGATTCTGGCGACGCCCCATATCCGGGAGAGATCCGCGACCGAGATGACGTCGTCAATATCCTCGGCCGCGTTTGCCGCTGGTATCAAGTTAACGAGCCGGCCAGCCCCGTACCAGCGCTGCTCGAGCGGGCGAAGCGTCTCGTGTCGAAGGACTTCATGGCTCTAGTGGCAGAGCTGGCGCCGGAGGGTGCTGCGCACTACCGCTCCATAGCCGGCCTGATTGCCGACGAGGGTACTTGAGGCATCGCAACTTCATAGCCGACAAGGAGAATGGAACACATGGCAAAGGAGAGCAGTCAAAAGTTCATTTCGCGAAATCGCCCTCCTCGCGTCCAAATCGAATACGACGTCGAGACCTACGGCTCGCAAAAGAAGGTGCAGCTTCCCTTCGTGGTCGGCGTCATGTCTGATCTCGTAGGCGATCCTGCCGCGCCGTTGCCTCCGCTTGCCGAGCGCAAGATGATGGAGATCGACATTGACAACTTCGATGATCGGCTCAAATCGCTGAAGCCCAGGGTGGCGATGCGGGTAGCGAACCTGTTGACGGGCGAAGGCCAGCTTGCCATCGAATTGAGTTTCGAGCGAATGCACGATTTCTCGCCTGCGGCCGTGGCGCGTAAGGTCGACAGTTTGAACAAGCTGCTTGAGGCGCGAACGCAGCTTTCTAATCTTCTAGCCTACATGGACGGCAAGAACGGTGCCGAGCGGTTGATCGCCAATTTGCTCGCCGACCGGTCCCTGCTCAGCGCCCTGAGCGGCGTGCCCGAGGCTGAACATAAAGCGCCTCAGTTGCCACCCACAGAGACGAAGTAGAATTGATCATGACGTCCACAGATACAATCTCCGCCGTGTTGCAAGACGCCACTGTTGCTACGTTTGATCCGGACGGTTTCAGCAGCTTGCTACAATGCGAGTTAAGGATCTACTCGGACCAAGCCCGTGATGCCGTGGATAGCGCAGTCAGAACACTGGCCGAGCAGGCGCTTGGTAACACGTCCCTGATCAGCGACGACATCGTGGCTACTATCCAGTCGATTATTGCGTCCATCGATGACAAGCTGTCCACACAAGTCAACGAGATCCTCCATCACGAGGATTTCCAAAATCTGGAATCAGCCTGGCGGGGCTTGCATCACCTTACGGTGAACACCGAGACAGACGAGACGCTAAAGATTCGCTTTCTTCCCGTCTCCAAGAAGGAGCTTTCTCGTGCCCTGAAAAAATACAAGGGCGTCTCCTGGGATCAGAGCCCGCTATTCAAGAAAATCTACGAAGAAGAATATGGGCAGATCGGCGGTGAACCCTATGGCTGCCTGATTGCCGACTACTATTTCGACCATACCCCGCCAGACATAGAATTGCTATCGGGACTCGCGCAAATTGCTGCGGCAAGCCACTCCCCTCTCATTTCTGCTGTCTCCCCGCATCTGCTGCAGATGGACTCTTGGCGCGAGCTCTCGAACCCACGCGACATCACGAAGATTTTCCTAACGCCCGAGCACGCCACTTGGCGAGCATTTCGCGAGAGCGAAAACTCGCGATACGTGGCGCTGACGCTGCCGCGCACCCTCGGGCGGTTGCCCTACGGGACCAAGACCAACCCGGTCGACGAATTCGCCTTCGAGGAGGAGACGGACGGCGGCGATAGCCAAAGGTACCTCTGGACGAACGCAGCCTATGCCATGGGGGTAAACATCACACGCTCGTTTAAGCTCTACGGCTGGCTCTCCAGAATACGCGGTGTAGAATCCGGTGGCCTCGTCGAAGGCCTGCCGGTGCATACCTTCCGAAGCGACGACGGCGGCGTTGATCTAAAATGCCCCACTGAGACCGCGATCAGCGACCGCCGCGAGGCCGAGCTCTCCAAGAACGGCCTTCTGCCGCTGCTGCACCGCAAGAATACCGATCTTGGCGTATTTATTGGCGCTCAGACCGTCAACAAACCGATCAAGTACGAAGACTTGGACGCGTCAGCGAATGCTGAGCTCAGCGCTAGGCTACCCTACATTTTCGCAATCTGCCGCTTTGCCCATTATTTGAAGTGCCTGGTTCGGGACAAGATTGGCACGTTTAAAGAGCGCCATGAGGTCGAGGAGTGGCTCAACCAATGGATCCAGCGTTACGTCCACCCCTCGCCCGAGCTGGGGAGCGAAGAAAGCAAGGCACAACAGCCGCTCTCCTCAGCCAAGGTCGAGGTGGACGAGGCTGAAGACAATCCTGGTTATTACACTGCCAGATTCTATCTGCGGCCGCATTACCAGCTTGAAGGCTTGACCATCTCTCTGAGGCTGGTGTCGCGCCTGCCGTCTGCCCGAAAAGGCTGAGAGGGTACGTCCTTCCATAAAGGAAGTGGCGAAGGCAAATTTGGTCCGCAGAGGGCCGTTCGCCGCACCCGGCAGCTCTATATGACAAAACCGCCCGGCCCCAGTGTCACGATACCGAAGGAGAATTCGTCATGGCGTTCGACGCAGTCATGAAGTTCAACACAGTGTCCAAGGATGGCATTCAGCCCAAAGGGGAATCTCTTATCCTGAAGGATGGTTTTACGCTTGCCGACGAATGGAGCTTCTCAATCGAAAACAAGCTCAACATCGGGCCTCACACTGTCGGCGCTGGGACAGGCAAGGCTGAATTCGAGGTTTTCACTATTAAGAAGCAGGTGGATAGCGCCTCATCCGCGCTGTACGTGGCCTGCGGTCGAGGCGCGCATTTTAACGACGTTGACTTAAAGCTCTTCAAGTCGACAGGCAGCGGACTTCTCACAGCTGATTCCAACCTATTCTTGCACTGGAGTTTCAACATGCTCGCGATCGAGAAGGTCGAGTGGGCCTATGCGGAAGACGCTCCGGAGGAGACGATCACCTGCCGGTTCGGCGCCTGCAAGATGATCTATTACAAGCAGGATATGCATGGCGCTCTAACCAAGGCAGGCGAAGGGATCTGGAACCAGGTCTCGAACAGCGCCGAGTTCAATAAGCTGGTTGTCAGCTGACGGTGGCGAAATTGGCAGTCGCCTCGTCGAAAATTGCGATTCTGGAGATCGAACATGACCAGGCATCTTAGGCGGGATCTGGTGCAGCCTTCCCTCCTCGACAGGCTCACTGACGATGAGCCGAACAGCGCGTGCGAAACGCAGGACAAGCGCAGTTTCTCAATTCGCCAACTACAAGAGGTGATTCTACGCGACGTGTCCTGGCTGTTGAACACGAATCAATTGGCTTCAAGCGTGGCACTCCACGCATACCCCCTCGTCGCGGCCAGCACACTCAACTACGGGGTCCGGCCTCTCAGCGGGCACATCCGCGAAGGCATCGATTCGAGCGCCTTGGGAGACGAAATCGCCGAGAGCCTGCAGCGATTCGAGCCGCGGCTCTTACCGCGCAGTATTAAGGTGATGGTCCTCAACGACGGACAGGACTGCAGCTCCTTTCGCTTTAAGATTGCGGCCGATCTGTGGGCGCTGCCTGCTCCGCTGCCGATGACAATGCGCACGGAGGTGGATCCCGAACTCCAAGTTGTCCGTGTTGGTTTGGATCCGGAGACAAGCTGATGGATCCCCGGCTTCTCGGATTGTACAACGATGAGCTGGCCTACATGCGCGAGATGGGGGCCGAATTTGCTCGCTCCTTCCCGAAGGTTGCCGGACGGCTCGGGATGGAAGCAGAAGAGGTCGCCGATCCTTATGTCGAGCGGCTGCTGGAAGGCTTCGCCTTCATGGCCGCGCGGGTGCAGCTGAAGCTGCAGTCACGTTTCCCGAATTTCACGCAGCACCTGTTGGAGATGGTGTATCCGCACTTTCTACCGCCGATACCGTCGATGACGATCGTGCGCTTCGAACCGGATGCGGAAGCCGGACCGATCGAGAATGCATACGTCGTGCCGCGCGGAACCAAACTTTTCGGCCGACTCGCTCCGGGCGCCGTCACCCATTGCGAGTTCCGCACGGCTCACGACGTCCATCTATGGCCGATCATGGTGAGCGCCGCCGACTACTTCGCGACGCCCGGGCAGATCTCCTCCCTGGATCTTCCGGCCCGGCAACAGGTGAAGGCTGCCTTTCGACTGCGGCTTCGTACCACCAACGGCATGCCATTCAATCGACTCTCACTTAAGGCCCTGACACTACACCTTCTCGGGCCCGGTGGCATCGGTGCGGCGCTTGCCGAGCAGCTGATCGCCGACACACGCGCCATCGTTGCCCGTCCCGTCGGCCGGCCAATCACTTGGCAGGAGAGAATCCCGCTCAATATGCTGCGGCAGCGTGGTCTCGAGCCGAACTGCGCGCTCCTGCCCGAGGTCCCACGCTCCTTCGACGGTTACCGTCTCCTGCAGGAGTATTTCGCCATCGCGGAGCGGACGTTGTTCGTCGAGGTGAGTGGGCTTGCCGACGCCGTGTCCCTGTCAACGACGGAAAGCCTCGAGATCGTGTTCGCGCTTGGCCGAGTCGAACCACGGCTGGAACGTCATCTCGGACCTGAGAACATCGCTCTCTTCGCGACCCCTGCGATCAATTTGTTCGAACGCCAAGCTGATCGAATTCACGTGAGGGAAAAAGACCATGAGCATAATGTAATCGTAGACAGGATGAGGCCCCTCGACTTTGAGGTTCACTCCATCCTCGCAATGAGTGGCTACGGAGAGAGCAACGGAGCAGCCCCCGCCGAGTTCCTCCCCTTCTACAGCATCAGCGCGCACGGCCGGGAGGAGCAGCACTCCAGGTACTACATGCTCCGGCGGGAGCAGCGGCAGATGTCGGAGCACCAACGATCGAATGGGGCGCGAACTGGCTATATCGGCAGCGAGACCTTCGTCTCTCTGGTCGATCGCCGGGCGGGTCCCTATTCGGCGGGACCTCAGCAGTTGTCGGTGCGCTGCCTGTGCTCGAACCGGGATTTGCCGCTGCTGTTACCGATCGGCCGAGACGAGACCGACTTCACCCTGGAAATCGGCGCTCCGGTTACCGCCACCCGGTGCATATCGCCACCGAGCCGACCAGGCCACTCCTTCGCCAACGGCGATTTCACCTGGAAACTGATCAGCCACCTTTCGCTGAACTACCTTTCAGTCAGTAATTCCGACAGGGGTGGTCACCAAGGCGCAGAGGCGCTGCGCGAACTCCTGCGCCTCTACATCGATCCGGACAATGCGTGCGCCTCACGGCAGATCGACGGCATCCGGGAGATCCGGTCACAACCTGCGATCCGGCGGCTGCCTGGCGGTGGACAAGCCGCCGTGGCACGTGGAATCGAGGTTGGCATCACCCTGGACGAAGCGGCTTTCGAAGGCGTCGGCATCTTTCCGCTCGCCTCGGTACTCAACCAGTTCTTCGCAAAATACGTTTCGATCAACAGCTTCACGGAGACGGTCGTCTCGACGTTGCAACGAGGGGAGATCATGCGATGGCCGACGATGACCGGCCGCCGGGCGATCCTCTGATTGCGGACGCTCTCGGCCAATTCCTCAGCGCCGTTGCAGCCGAACCGCATGGTTACGACTTCTTCGAGGCTCTGCGGCGGGTCGACGCGATCTGCTCAGATCGACCTCGACTGGGGGAATCGGGCCGGCCGAGCCTGGATCGGGTGCGGATCGGCCAAGAGCCCTCGCTCGCCTTTCCGACGCGACCGATCGCGGGCGTGACGGATGGAGGGGAGACTGATTTTGCGCGAATCTCCACTTACCTCTTCGGATTGTTCGGATCCAACGGTCCTCTCCCGTTGCATTTGACGGAGTATGCTCTTCTCAGACAGCAAAACGCCGCGGATGAGACGCTGGTCAGGTTTGCCGATATCTTCCATCACCGTATGGCCTCGTTCTTCTTTCGTGCCTGGGCGGAGAGTGAGCCGACCGTAAGCCACGACAGGCCACACGAAGATCGCTTCGCGCTTCAGCTCGCCTCCCTCGCCGGCTTTGGCATGACCGCCCTGCTTGCACGAGATGCTATGCCCGATCTGGCCAAACTCCACTTCACCGGCCGTCTCGCCTCACACACCCGCAATCCCGAGGGGCTTGCCGCCATCGTCGCGAGCTTCTTCGAGGCGCCGGTCGATACACGTGAGTTTGTCCCGCAATGGGTCAAACTGCCCCGCGTCTCGCTCTGCCTCCTGGGCCTCGACCCGCGCACGGGCAGGCTGGGCTGCACGGCTACTGCCGGTAGGAGGATCAGAGTGCACCACCACCGCTTTCGTCTCATTGTCGGTCCGCTCAGCCTGGTTCAGTACGAGTCGCTTTTGCCCGGGGCTCTCGGTCTTAGGACCATGGCTCAGATCATCCGCAATTATATTGGAGATGAACTGGACTGGGAGGTCAATCTTGTCCTCCGCCGCGAGGAGATGCCGGAAGTGCGGCTGGGTCGCCGCGGCAGGCTCGGCTGGACGAGTTGGATAGGCAAGCGGGAGATGCGGCGGGACGCCGATGACCTAACGACTACCCCGCCTGATCAGCGGCTGGAGCAATTGTGTCCAATTCCGCCGTAACTGCTTGAGCGTGGCGCCCACACCGGTTCGACGACGCTTTCCATCACATTTTGCTAGCGGGTCTTCGGTTGGGTCTTTTCCACTTACGCCAGATCGCAGCGAAACCAAGGAACACAATGATGGTCCGATCAAAAATCGACAATCTCCTGAAGCGCAATTGTTCTGCTGCGGTCACCTTGGCCGCGTTCGACCCCGATGATGTTTTTCTCCGACGGCTCACAGGCACCGAGCGGCTGGGGCAACTCTTCCACTACGAGGTGAGGCTCGTCAGCCGCCATCCGATCCAGAACTTTGCTACGATTCCCGGGCAAAGCTTGGCGGTAGGCCTTAAACTCAAGGGCTCTGCAATGCGCTTCTTCCACGGCATCGTTACGGAGTTCCAATACTTGGGGCACGATGACGGAGCAAACCTGAACTACGTGGCGCAGATGCGACCTTGGCTTTCGCTTCTCGATTATCGCTCCAACAGTCGGATCTTTCAAAACAAGACCAGCATAGAGATCATCACCACGATTTTTCGGGAACACAAAGGAAATTTTAAGAACCAGACCACCGGACGATTCCCACAGCGCTCCTACTGCGTCCAGTACGATGAGACGGATCTGGCCTTTGTCAGCCGACTGATGGAGCAGGACGGCATCTACTACTATTTTGAACATGCGGAGGACCAACACGACCTAGTGCTGGTCGACAACGCCGCGAGCCACATCGCCTGCGCGCCCGAGATCGTGGAGACGCACCACAACCTCAGGCCTGCGCCAAATCTACATCGGGACGACGTCATCCTGCGTTGGGAGGAGGTCGTGTCGCTCCAGCCGAACAAGGTCGTTCTCAAGGACTACAACCATGAGAAGCCGAGGGCAGAGCTCACGGCCGTCGCGCAAGTTCCTTCCGTGAAGATCGGAGGCATTCCAGCTTGCAAGCCTGTGGAAGGCACCTTCATCCGATCTCCCGAGGCCGGGCGCTTCAGGCCAGTCAATACCTCAACAGCCTTTGGCGGCGGCTCCACGGCAATTCGGGAGACCTTCGTCTATCCGGGACGCTACACCGAAAAAGCGGACGGGGATTTCTATGCTTGCATCCGCGCCGAAGAGCTCGCCTGCAACGCTTATCGTGCGCGGGTCGAATGTACGGCACGCCAGATTAGAACAGGGTTGATCTTCAAGGCTGCGAATCCCTTTTACTATGGCGATGTGGGTGCGCGCCCAACGCCCAGTGATCGGTTTTTGGCGGTCGCGAGTGATTTCACTTTGGTCGCAGAGTTGGGGGACATTCGCACCGAAGCGGACGCCGCGGGTCGGGAGAGAGAAGTCGTATATCGTAGCACGGTGGAGATTATCCCCGCGACCACCCAGTATCGCCCGCCGCGCCGCACGCCCGAGCCGGAGATTCGGGGACCGCATACGGCGGTCGTCGTGGGCCCAAAGGGAGATACGATCGCGACGGACCAGTTCGGCCGCATCAAGGTGCAGTTCTTCTGGGACCGCGAAGGCAATAAGGACGACACCAGCTCCTGTTGGATCAGGGTTGCCCAGAGCTCGGCGGGTAAGGGCTTCGGCCACGTCATCATTCCCCGGATCGGCCAGGAGGTTGTCGTGAACTTTATTCACGGCAATCCAGATTGGCCCCTGGTGACCGGTGTCGTCTACAACGGCTCTAACCTGCCTCCTGAAACCCTGCCGCTGGACAAGACCTGCTCGACTTTCCGAACGCACACCGATCAGGGCGCCGTCAATGCCTACAACGAGCTGCGCTTCGAGGACAAACAAGGTTGCGAAGAGGTCTATCTGAAGGCAGAAAGGGACCATACCGTGGAGGTTGGTAATTCCTATTGCATCGATGTCAAGGGTCAGTACCTCCTGACTTCAGCCGGCAACTGCATCGAGGTGACGCCCGATAAGATCCGCCTTGTGGCAATGGGCAAAACCGGTCAGCAGGCGATCGAAATCAGCGGCAAGGGTATCAGCATCGCCGGTGCGACGATCGGCTTTTGGCAACGACTCCCAGGCTCGGAGCCACCGTTTCCATCCCACCGACGACACCAGGCCCGCCCACGCCAGCGATGATGAAGGCCATGCGGCACCCGTGACGGAGCCCGCGCTCGGTAGGTTCCTCTCAGGAGTGCGAACTGCCTGGAAGGGGGCGACGAAACCCGTCCCACCGCGTGGCTGAAATCAAAACAAAAGCGAGAACGGCGGCGACCTGATCCATTTGCAGGAGTTACCGAGGAGTTGCTTGGCTGGTTTGACGAAGAACCATGGCGGCGAGCCGGGAACGCAGGCAGCAAACCAAGGTGAAGATATGGCGCAAGGAAAAGGTTCACGCGATGGCATTTGATACGCCGCCGGCGGTCGCGACCATCAAGATAATGGTCAACTGAGCGGTAAGCGATGCACCAAGGCACCTTGCCCAAAATCGTCTTGTGGCTCGTCTATGGTAGGTCGCTCGTTGGCCGGCGCGCCGGCGCCGATCACTGATGGTAGTGGGTGACGTAGTGGAGTTCGCGGAGGGCTGGGATGACGAGGGCGATGTCTTTGTAGGCCTCGTGCTCGATGAAATGCGCGGTCTCGGGCCCCGGTCGGGGCTTGCCAAGGGCGGGCCTGCCCTTTTTGTCGATGCAGTAGATCAGGATCGGCAGCAGCAGGCCGTGGTTGGGGTTGTCGAGGTCGAGCAGCCGTTTCCAGCGTTTGATGTTGAGATTCATGGCCGCGTAGAACCCTTGGCACCACGGCCGGGGGTCGATGCCGCCGCTGGGCTTGGTGGCGAATCGGGGCGCATAATCCTGCGGTCTGTCGAACAGCGTCTCGTTGAGCCGGTTGTGAATCCTGGCGAGGCTGGCAAACACGGCATGATCGGTTGCAGAGCCTTTGGCCAAGACGTCGCGCGGCAACCCCATGAGCGGGCACATCCAGTCTTGCGGGTCCGCGAACCGCGGCCCGGTGACCGCCGCCGTTACGAAGCCATCCAGCGCCGACATGGTCCGCACCAACGGGCGGCGGGCGGTCTTGGCGGCCATCCAGGCTTCGAGCGCCTCGTCCGACAGCGCCATGTCATCGATCGCGCTCATGCCGCCAAGGAGAGCGGCATCTCTTCGCGGCGCCCCCAGTTCCATATGTGGACGGCTCCCACTTGCAAGTGTTTTTTACAGATATTTTTGATCGGATCGCTTGCTTCCATATGTGCGGCCTTTGTGTGTGGTCGCACATGACCACTGGCCAAGATGGGCACCTCGAACTACGGCATTTCCGAGACCTGTGGGGCGGCAAAGCGGTTCGGCCCGGGCTGATGGCGGGAAGTGGCTTCGGTTTTGGTCGTTGAGGTTGATGCTGGGTGCCGAGTTTGGCGTCGCGGCGGCGTTTTCCGCCGCTTTTGGCGTCATGCAGGCGCAGTTCGCCCCTGGTGCCAGACGTAGCGCATCAGATTGTAGGCGAGGTTCGTCATGCCGATCTTGGTCCTGGCGCGGGCGATGCCGATCGTGCGGATGAAGAGTTTCATCTGCGCCTTCTGACGGGCGAAGACGTGCTCGACGAAGGCTCGGGTCTTTGAGCGCCGGCCGTTGGCCCGCGACGTCGCTTCGCTCATAGGCCGGCCCTTCGGCTTCTTGTGGTGGATTTCGGAGACATATCCGTTCCGGTCGAGCCACTCCTCGTTCTTCTTCGAGCGATAGGCGGTGTCGGCCCAGACCGTAGACCCGGTGTTGGCGCGGTTGAGCACGTTGCGAAGCTGCGCGCCGTCATAGGCGGATGCGCTCGTGACGTTCCAGCCGCGGATGAAGCCGTGCCGGCGGTCGATGGCGGCATGGTTCTTGTAGCCGAAAGCGGGAATGGCGATGTCGCGCTGCTGCGCCTTTCCCTCCTCGGCGACCTTGGCCTTGGAGAACTTCACCGTCCAGCGGGCATCGCGATCCTTCTGGCGCAGCTTGGCCGGCTTCTCCTTCCATGCGTCCGGCACCTTGCCCGCCTTGATGTCGGCCTTCTCGGCGTCGGTGTTGCGCTGCTTCGGCGCCGCCACGATGGTGGCGTCGACGATCTGCCCGCCCATCGCCAGATAGCCGGCCTTGGCGAGGTGCTTGTCGAAGCGGGCAAACAGGTTCTCCACCGCGCAGGCCTGCGTCAGATGCTCGCGAAACAGCCAAATCATCTTGGCGTCTGGCACTCTGTCGCCGAGCCCCAGTCCGAGGAAGCGCATGAAGGACAGCCGGTCCTGGATCTGGAACTCGGCCTGGTCGTCGGACAGCCCGTAGAGCGCCTGCAGCACCATGATCTTGAACATCATCACCGGGTCGTAGGCAGGACGACCGCCCCTGGCGCCGTCCGAGCGCTTCAGCACCTTGGCCAAAGGCTTGCGGAAAACCTCCCACGGCACAACGGCGTTCAACTTCTCCAGGGGATCGCCGGCTTCGCTTAGCCGAGCATAGCGCTCATCGATATCCCAGAACCCGGCCTGTCCCCGCATCCAATCCCTCCTTCCAAATCGCAACGGCAGTGAATCACAAACCGGTCAAAATGGGGAGGTTTTTCGAGACCTCCAGATGGTTTCCGCAACGCATGTTCCTAACACGGCAACGACCTTGAAAGGCCAATGGAACTGACGGAGTATCACGCGTCTTGGATCGATCGATCGCACCATCTGCTTTTCTCTTGCAAGTTCACAGCATCAGCTCAACACGGTAGCATTCTATTCTGCTCACCGTGATGGCCAATTCCTATGTTGCTTGCGTTTGCTCCTCTGTCCGCCGATACGCCTCGCCGCTCACCATGAGCTTCCAGGCGACACGGGCAATCTTGTTGGCGAGCGCCACCGCAACCAGCTTCGGTTTCTTCCTTTGCAGTAGTTCGGTGAGCCATCGGGAAGCATGCCTGCTTCGACCTGCTCTGACGTGCTGAAGAAGAGCAGTCGCGCCAACCACCAATATGCTCCTCAGCATTTCGTCGCCAGCACGTGTGATCACCCCCAGTCTGACCTTGCCTGCAGTCGAATGGTCTTTGGGCGTGAGGCCTATCCAAGCGGCAAAATCGCGACCCGACTTGAACGTTCGGGGATCTGGGGTCTTCATCATCAAAAGCGATGCGCCGACCGGCCCGACACCCGGAATTTCGGCCAGGCGCCTGCTGCATTCATCGGAGCGATGCAACGCGGTCAGTTTTTCCTCGACGGCTTTCGTTTCGGTAAGCAAGTCGCGATACTCAACGCCATGCATGGCAAAAAGCTCGCGGGCCAATTCAGGCAGGGATTGATCCGCCGCAATCCGCTCCAGCAACGGTTCGATTCGGCACATGCCCTTGGCCGCGACGATGCCGAACTCCATGGCAAACCCGCGTATGGCATTGGCGAGCTGCGTTCGATTGCGAATGAGTCTCTCTCGCACACCGACCAGCATCAACGCCGCCTGCTGGTCCGCGGTCTTCACCGGCACGAAGCGCATCGTCGGTCGGCTCATCGCCTCACACAAAGCTTCCGCGTCCGCCGCGTCGTTCTTGCCGCGTTTCACATAAGGTTTCGCCAACTGAGGCGCTATCAATTTCACCTCATGACCGAACGAACTTAACAGCCTCGCCCAATGATGAGAGCCTCCACAGGCTTCGAGTGCGATAGTAGTCGGCGGCGTTTTCTCGAAGAATTTCACCATCTCCCTACGCGAAAGCTTCTTGCGAAGGACTGGTTGCTCGCCTGCGTTCACGCCATGCAATTGGAAAACGCTCTTTTCGCGGTAGGGACGCCCGTTACCGGGCGCCCCCCGCTCAGATCCCGGCGAGCCCAATTAAGGCACCGGGCTCCTACCTTGGGTGTGTGACGGCGAAGCGCACGTCGGGCCATGGATGAAGGATGCGTGGCTTCGGGAGCCAGTGTTCTGTCACTTTTGTGGTCCGGCCCCATGTGAATCCGTCCTTCTGGCTACGCCGCCGAAGCGTGCGCCTCCAGAGTTCTTCCACATGGTGCCGAAACGCGGCTAAAGCGCGCGCGTTTGTCGGCACCGCGAAGTAGGCGAAATGCCCGCTCACGATCTGCCTTAGCCATTTCCCCTGTTCGGGTATGGGCCAGTGCATCCGACGCCACAGCTCCTCCTTTATGTTCCTGAGCTTCGTCCGCATGCGGTCGCCGCGGGTCTTCCGTTGAAGCTGGAAGCGCCCGCTGCGCGATTTGCCGCAGATGAACGTGAACCCGAGAAACATAAAGGTCTCCGGCTTCCCGAGGCCGCGCCGCTTGCGATTAGCCGCCGCGAAGCGACCAAACTCAATCAGGCGGGTCTTGTCCGGATGGAGCGACAGTTCGAACTCCTCAAGCCTCGCGCGCATCGCATCGAGGAATCGACGGGCGTCGTCCTCGCGCTCGAAGCCGACCACCAGGTCATCGGCATAGCGCACGATGACCATGTCGCCGGCGGCGTCGTGCTGTCGCCAGCGTTTCGCCCACAGATCGAGTACGTAGTGCAGGTAGATATTGCCGAGGAGCGGTGAGATCACCGAGCCTTGACCCGTCCCCTTGTCGTCTACGGTCACGACCCCGTCTTCGAGAATACCTGCCTTCAACCATTCCTGGATCAGGCGGATGATGCGCTTATCGCCGACCCGATGCTCCAGGAAGCGAACCAGCCATTTCTGACTGACCGCCCCGAAAAAGTTTTGGATGTCGGCGTCAATTATCCAGCTCACTTTCCGATGGTCGATCGCGACGCACAGCGCATCCAGCGCATCGTGCGGCCCTCTCCCCGGTCGAAACCCGTAGGAGAAGCCGCAGAAGTCGCCTTCATAGATGGCGTTGAGCACCATGACGGTCGCCCCTTGGACAATCTTGTCTTCCAGAGCTGCGATTGCCAGCGGCCGCTGCTTCCCATCTGCCTTCGGTATAAACGTCCGGCGTGACGGTTGCGGGCGGTACGCTCCCCGTTGGACCCGGGCGTGCAGATCGATGAGCCGGGGCTCAAGCTCTGCCTCGTAGTCCTGCCATGTCATGCCATCCACCCCGGGGGCGGCCTTGCGCCTGAGCGCGTAGAACGCCGTCCGGAGTGCGTCGACAGTGATATGGTGGAAGAGCGCGGTGAACCTGTCCTTCTTCCTCAGCCTTGCGGCTTTCCGTACGCGATCCAGCGACTGGGACATGCGATCCCGGCCCTGTGTCCGGTGCATGCGTTGCTGTTCCGCGTTCCCCTTGGTCCCCGGCCTTCGCTCCACCAACTCCGCCACCGGTCGCCCGGCTTTGTTCGTCGGCTTCACAGCTACTATGCCGAAGTCAGACTTCTCTGGATCGTTCATCAGCGGCTACGACTCCTCGCCTTCCCACTGCGGACCATCCACCCGCAGGACGGGTTGGGTGGCCAATCCAGAGATCTCCCGGTTCCCGTACAAGGAGCTTCCGTGCATGCCAGGGTCTCAGACCACGCCGGGTCGGCTGAGCGCTCGCGTAACGCGCTCAATCGTATTGCCTTCCGGAACGTCAACGCCGTCGGCACCCGGGATTTTGGACTTTCGCGGCTCAATGGCTGGCCTGCACGCTCCCCTACCGACGCTTCGCCGACATCCTCACGGTTGCCTGCGCACGGCTTGGGGCCGATATGGGTTGCTAGCCCTTCATCGTGGTGGACTTTCACCTCCTACTCCTTGCCAGTCTCCCGGCGCACTGACGTATCCATGCCAATTCTGATAATCTCTTCCACGGACGGTCTCCCTCGATTGAGCTTTCAACGAACTCATTCTGGCACATTGCGATGCCGTTGGGAGCCGTCCACCCCAACATGGCATCAGTTCGTCCCAGCACGAGGCTGGCCAGTCGTTCTGGATGCGCTCGGTGACATCGGCCATGTAGGCTTCGGCATCGACGCCGCAGAGCTTGCAGGTCTCGATGATGCTGAGCACGACCGCTGACCGCTCTGCCGCGGCGAGGCTGCCCGAGAAAAGCCAATTGCGCCTGCCGACCGTAAATCCACGAATCGCCCGCTCCGCGATCAGGTTGTCGGGCTCGAGCTGGCCATCGTGGAGGAAGCGGTTGAACGCGCGCTATCGCCTGGCGCCATAGGCGAAGGCCTTCGCGATATCGGCATGGCGCGACAAACCGTTGCCCTGCTTCATGAGCTGTCGTCGCAGCGCCCGGACCAGGGGTCGGGTCCGGCTTCGTCGTGCGGCCAATCGCTCGGCGGGCGGGAGCCCCCGTATCTCTTCCTCGATCCGGTAGATCGCCTGGATACCGGCCATCGCCGTCGTGCTGAGTTCGGTCGGCTGGCTGTCGTGAACGTCGAATATCTTGCGACGCAGATGGGCCAGACAGGCAGCTTCTCGAATGGCGCCGCCCTTGTAGATCTGGTTATAGCCGCTGAAACCGTCGGCCTGGAGCGTGCCGGCAAATCCGGCGAGCTCGGTCATCACGCTCTCGCCGGCGCGTCCCATGGTGGCGCGATACCAGGCGATAGGCGGTTCCTGCGAACCCGAGTTGCGGTCGTCGGCAACGTAAACCCAGAGCGCGCCTTTGTGCGTCTTGCCGGTGCCGGGCGCCAGGATCGGAAGCCGCGTGTCGTCGGTGTTAATCTTGGTGCGGGTACGGCCGATCTCGCGGATGCGATTGTAGATCGGATCGAGCAAGGCGGCGGCGTAGCCGGCGCTGCGCGCAAGGGTGGATCGTTCGACATCGACGCCTTTGGCGGCCATCATCTGTGCCTGACGGTAAGATGTTGCGCAGAGGATTATGCTGCGGAGGCTCCATTTCCTCCCAGATTTCAGACAATTTGAAGTAATCTCCGCAACATAATTTTCTGAAGCCAAGCCGGTGGCATGATCAGGGCTCCAACAACAAGGAGACTCGGATCATGTTTGAAATTCTATTTGGACAACCGCGCACGATCGCGCGCTATCGTTCCGCCCCATTGCAGAAGGAGCGGCTTCAGTATCTTTCGCATTGCGAGCGTCTCGGCATTAAGATCGAGACATTGCGGAAGATCGCATACCACCAGTGGGATTTGGTGCGCATTCTCGATTTGCACGACAACGACAGTTCGAACTTGTCCAAGATCGAGAACGCGCTCCGGCGGTGGTCCTCACCCGCGGAACGCAAGTCACGATCTCGCGCAGGTCGGCGCTTCTTCGGGCACGCTGAGCGGTGGATGCGCTTTATGGGCTGGTTTGAGCCGCGGGCTATGTTCCACTCCCATACGCGCGAGGTTGCTATCTTTGCCACGCGCATGGCCTCCGAACGCGGATGGGCGAAGAAGACGATCGATGATTGTTGTCGAACGGTCGACAGCTTTTTCGTTTGGCTGGATGAAACAGGCGTCGATCTATCGTCGGCAGGGATATCCTACTTCGATCAGTTTATCGCGCGTTATCATGCGCGCGGTTTTAATCGTTCAACCGCCCATCTCTATGCTCAACAACTTCGTAGGTTCATCCGGTTCGCCGAGCAGCAGGCTTGGTGCAGACCGGGATTGGCCGACGGGATCATGCCGCCACGGCGCTATCCGGGCGAGACAATTCCGAAGGGATTGAACCGAGACGAGGTCACCCGTCTACTCGCTACCACAGAAGGAAACCATCCCCACGAGATACGCGCCCGCGCTATCCTGATGCTGCTGATCACCTACGGTCTGCGTGCCGGAGAAGTCAGCGGCCTGCAGCTGGGAGACTTGGACTGGCAGCAGGAGATGTTGCGGGTACGCTGCCCCAAGCCCGGACGCACCCATCTCTATCCGCTGTCACCAGATGTGGGGCAAGCGATCCTGCGTTACTTGCGCGAGGTTCGACCCGCGCACCCTGAACGGACACTGTTCCTGACGATGAAAGCCCCGATTAGGCCGCTTACCCGCGGGGTAATTAAGGGGATCGTCTTTACTCGTCTCAATGATCTCGGAATCACAGGCAAGCGCCGCGGCCCACATGCGTTACGCCATGCCGCGGCCCAACATCTCCTGGATCAAGGTTTATCGATGAAGGCGGTCGGAGACTATCTCGGTCATCGAAGCACGAGGGCCACCGCGATCTACGCCAAGGTCAATCTCAATGTTCTTCGCGAGGTTGCGGAGATCGATCTGGGAGGCCTCCTATGATTCTTCGTGAAGCGGTCGACCACTATGTCGTATGGCGGCGCGCCCATGGCGCGCGATTTATCACCAGCGCAAGGACATTGTACCAATTTTGCAAGAACTTCCCCGAGCACGCGTGCTGCGATGCGGTTACCGAAAGCGATGCGCGCCGCTTTCTCGCTGGAACCGGTCCGCTCACGCGTTGGCGCGCGAACAAATATGGCACTCTCGCCGGTTTTTACCGTTATGCGATCAGTCGCGGTTATGCTGTCGCCTCGCCGTTGCCGCCGGCGGACGAAGAGCCGCGGGAGCCGCAATCAGCGCCCTCTTACATCTACTCCCGTGAGGAACTGCAGCGTCTGTTTGGAAGCATTGGCATTAGCCGCAAGCGCAGTATCCGGCTCGACGCCGAGACCTTCCATATGTTGCTCTTGATCCTGTATGGCGCGGGGCTGCGAACCAGCGAAGCGCTCCATCTGACCATGAAGGATGTCGAGCTTGCGGACGCCATCCTGACGGTGAGGAACACCAAATTCTACAAGAGCCGTCTCGTTCCTGTAGCGCCTCAACTTGCCGGTGCCCTTAGACGTTATGCCGAACTCCGTGCCGATCGCCCCCTGCCAGAAGGAATGGCGTCCGCCTTTCTCGCAAACCGCGACGGAACGCAGGTAAGGAAACACAATGTCGATCATGCATTCAAACGGCTACTCAAGCATGTCGGAATCGACCATAAGGATGATGGCCGACGCGCCCCGTGTCTCCACGCCCTGAGGCATACTGCAGCCGTCCATCGGCTGACGTCCTGGTATCGCGACGGCGCAGATGTGCAACGGCTGCTACCAGCACTCTCGACATATCTCGGTCACGCCGACCTGGACGGCACAAGCGTCTACCTGTCGATGACACCGGAACTGTTACACGAAGCATCGGCCTGCTTCGACCGCTACGTCAACGGAGGACACCATGCGTGATCTTCGTACACTCGGCCCTTGGCTTCGGCGCTTTCTGGCTGATTACATCGTCACTGAACGCCGTCTCGCCCGCAATACGCAAATGAGCTATCGCGACAGCTTCACGCTGCTGCTGCCATTTATCAGTACAAAGATCCGCAAATCAGCGGATCGTCTGAATGTCGAAGATATTACTCCGGCACTCATACTGCAGTTCCTTGCTCATCTTGAGGAGAGCCGCAGTTGCTCGGTACAGACCCGAAACCAACGTCTGACGGCGATCCGATCCTTCGCGCGCTTTGTCGCCAGCCGTGACCCAGCTCATCTTGCCTGGTGCGCGCAGATCCGTGCCATCACGACAAAGAAGGCCGCGCCGCAGCCGGTCTCGTGGATGAGCAGGGACGAAATGGAAGCGCTTGTAACGGTTCCCGACCGCCAAACCCTACGCGGCCGGGCCGAGCATGCCCTGTTGCTCTTCCTCTACAACACGGGAGCGCGGGTCTCGGAAGCCACGAGATTAGAGGTCGGCGATCTTCAGATCAGTCGGCGCGGCGATAATCATGCGCTCGTCACTCTTCACGGCAAAGGCAACAAAATCCGCCAATGCCCACTGTGGGCGCGCACAGAGGATACGCTCGGCGAGCTCATTCAGGGACGGGAAACCTGCGAGCCCGTCTTCCTCAGCCGCCATCGCAAACGATATACGCGGTTCGGAGTTTATCGGCTTGTCGAGCGATGTGCGGCACAGGTGCCATCGCTCGCTGCAAGGCCGATCACACCCCACGTGATCCGCCATACATGCGCCTGCCATCTGCTGCAGGCGGGTGTCGACCTTAACACCATCCGTGCATGGCTCGGACATGTAAGCCTTGAGACCACCAACATCTACGCCGAGATCGATCTCGAGATGAAAGCGAAAGCGATGGCACTCTGCAGCGCCGCCGCTCCGCGACCGGAAAGGCCGTGGAAAGAGAACAAGGGCGTGATGGCGTTCCTAAACGCTATTTGAGTCCAATAAATTATGTTGCGGAGATTACTCCAGATTGCCTGAAATCAGGGAGGAAATGGAGCCTCCGCAGCATAATCCTCTGCGCAACATCTTACCGTTTGGACTAACCCGCTCCGCCACGGCGGAGCGGCAAGGGGGGTGTACGCCGACGGCGCGGTCTTGGGGCGTCCTCTGTCGTGCCGGTCAGGCGTTCAATAGGAGCTCCAACTGCGCGAGCATGGGGTGGCTGCTTGCAGCCCATTCCATCGGACAAAGGAGCTTGTCATGACCCAACTTCGGCAACGCATGAGCGAGGACATGCAGGTGCGCAACTTCGCGCTCAACACCCAGCTCTCCTATCTGCAACAGGTGTCGCTGTTCGCCCGCCACTTCGGCAAGTCGCCGGACGTGCTCGGGCGCGAGGACATTCGGACCTATCAGGTCTATCTGACCAACGAGAAGAAGCTGGCGTCCGGTTCGATCCACACCGCCATCGCGGCGCTGCGCTTTCTCTACAGTGTGACGCTCGAAAGGGACTGGGCGCCTGAAGAGGTCCTCCCGTTCCCCAAGAAGCCGCAGAAGCTGCCGATCATCCTCAGCCCCGAGGAAGTTCAGCAATTCCTCGGCTGCGTCCTCAACGTCAAACACCATGCCATCCTGACCACCTGCTATGCCGCCGGCTTGCGCATCTCGGAGGCGGTTCAGCTGAAGACCACGGACATCGACAGCCAGAGAATGGTCATCCGCGTCGAGCAGGGCAAAGGCCAGAAGGACCGTTACGTGATGCTGTCGCCCAAGCTGCTGGAGATCCTGCGCAGCTATTGGAAGGTGCGCCGGCCAGAGGCGTGGCTCTTCCCCGGCGATCGTGCCGGCCAGCCGATCACCAGGGATGCGGTGGGACAAGCCTGCGCGAAAGCGCGCGACCTCTCCCGCTTGCCCAAACCGGTCACGCCGCACAGCCTGCGGCACGCCTTCGCCGTCCATCTATTGGAGGCCGGCGCCGACGTGCGCACCATTCAACTGCTGCTCGGTCACCGCAGCCTCGCGACCACCGCCCATTACCTGCGGATCGCCACCAACAAGGTCTGCGCCACGTCGAGCCCGTACGAGCTCTTGCCGCGTCCGGCCCCCACCCCGCTGCCACCGGCCAAGCCTCAGTACTTCTGAGCTCGAGCAGATGGCCCGCTCGGGGCCGGAGGTGGCGGATATCTTCCGCCGCTACGGCGAAGCCTATCGCGTGCAGCATGACGCGTCGCTCAGCACCGCGCAGCGTCGCGTCATGACGGCGATCGAACTCTGCCGCACCGCCGCGCTCGGCGGGCATATCGAGCAGTGCGATCAATGCGGCCACCAGCGCATCGCCTTCAACAGCTGCCGCGACAGACATTGTCCCCGCTGCCAATCGCTGGCCCGCGCGCAATGGCTGGAGGACCGTCGCGCCGAGCTTCTCGACACCCAGTACTTCCACGTCGTCTTCACGCTGCCGGGTGACATTGCCGCCATCGCCTATCAGAACAAGGCGCTCGTCTACGGTCTGCTCTTCCGCGCCACCGCCGAGACACTGCGCACCATTGCCGCCGATCCCAAACACCTGGGTGCCGAGATCGGCTTCTTCGCCGTGCTGCACACCTGGGGCCAGAACTTGCTGCACCATCCCCACCTGCACTGCGTCGTCCCAGGCGGTGGCCTTTCTGCCGACGGCACGCGATGGATTGCCTGCAAACCCGGCTTCTTCCTGCCGGTCCGGGTGCTCTCGCGCCTGTTCCGACGCTTGTTTCTGGAGCACCTGGAGAAAGCCTTCGCGGCCGGCCAGTTGAAGTTCTTCTCTAGCTTGCAGGCCTTGAGCGAGCGCGACGCCTTCCGGCGCTATCTGGAGCCCATTCGAAAGGCCGAGTGGGTGATCTACGCCAAGCCGCCCTTCGCCGGACCCGAACAGGTCCTCGACTACGTCGGCCGCTATACGCACCGCGTCGCCATTTCCAACAATCGCCTCGTCGCCATCGAGGATGGCACCGTTCGTTTCCGCTGGAAGGACTATCGGCACGGCAATCGGCAAAAGGTCATGACCGTCTCGGCCGACGAGTTCATGCGCCGCTTCCTGCTGCATGTCCTGCCCGACGGCTTCCATCGCATCCGCTATTACGGCTTCCTCGGCAATCGCCATCGCGCGCAAAAGCTCGCCCACTGCCGCGACCTGCTCGGCATGCCGGCTCCAGAGGCGTCGAACAGCTGCTCGGCGAAGGACTACCGCGACCGCTACGAGGACCTTACCGGGCATTCCCTCCGGCAATGCCCGGCCTGTCATCAGGGGCGGATGATCGTCATCGAAACGTTCGACGGCGTCACCGGACCCCCGCCATACTGGGATACATCATGAAAGAAGCGCTCAGCTTTCGTCGTCACCGTATCGCCCGGGCCGTTCGGCCGCAAAACCGAGCCGGTCCCGCGAAGGTGTGCGCCATCACCCCCGGGCAGCCTCTCCCGGCAGGGCGCGGCGCCGGTCCTCACCTTGCCGCAACCGATATCCGTGCCGCTTTCGGCGCACCGACCCCTGCAATCGCCGCGTCCACGACCGCATCCGCGCCCACGCCATGCCTGTTCATGGGCACGGCCTCAATTGAACGCCCATAGCGGCCACCCGTGCCGGCGGCTTAGTCCAACACGTTTTTAGCTCACCGTCGCGATCCACCACAGCGCGCTCTCGCCAGCCGCCTTTCTGCGCGACGCCAAGCTAAAAACGCTCTGCATTATGTTGATGTCAACATAAACGGTAGAAGGGTAGATGATAACCCCACTTCGCCATCATGATATGGGCGAGCGCGGCATAGCTGAGCTTGCCGCGTGCAATGGCCTTGGCTGGTGCCGGCGCCTGGATGATTTTATCGCAGGTCCGGCAGCTGTACTTGGGTCGAATGGTCTCCATCACCTGCCAGGCCTGGGCGACCAGATCGAGCATCTCCTCGCTATCTTCGCCCATGGCGCGCAGATCGCCGCCGCAGCCCGGGCAGCATGCGCAAGACGGCTCGCGAACGATGCGCTTGCGCGGCAGGTTGGGGTTGAGCTTGCGCACCGGCAACACCCGGACCTTGTCGGTGTCGGCGACGATGGGCAACTCGATATCGGGCACGCCGGCGGCGAAATCGGTCTCGAGATCTTCGAGTTCGAGCAGCATCTGGCCCAGCTTCTCGGACGAGCGGCCGAAGGCCTTGCGGTTGAAGCGATCGATCCGCAGTTGCAGGCGCTGGATGCGAAGTGCGGCCTCGGCGCGCTCCCTTCGCAGTTGCTCATCCCGCTCGGCGATGGTGATGTCACGGGCAGAAACGGCCGCCTCCAGAAGGGCGATCCGGGCGAGGAAATCAGCGATTGAGGGAGCCTGTTCCGACACCCAAATTACATACCCGAAAGAGCTTCTTTACGGAAGCAGAATCGACACAAAATCAATGAGAAACGTCAAGATCAGCCAGCCAGACGCGGTCGATAAATCTTGCTTGGCCGGCGCCAGTCGATCCCGTCCAAAAGCAGCGAAAGCTGCGCCTTGGTGAGCGACACGGTGACCTGATCCTTCGTGGTTGGCCAGGCGAAACAACCATCGGTAAGCCGTTTTGTAAAAAGGCAGAACCCCTGGTCGTCATGCGCCAGAATCTTGATGATATGACCCTTGCGTCCACGGAAGCAGAAGATCGCGCCAGTGTGCGGGTCGAGCGCAAGCACCTGCTGCACCATGCGTGCCAGGCTGTTGATCCCGCGGCGCATATCGGTCGCGCCGCAGCACAGGTAAATCCGGTCGGTCGGCACCACCGTGATCACCTGGTCAACTCCGCCAGAACGATGTGCAGCGCTGTCGGATCGACGATCCCGTCGATCCGCAATCGCGCGCCGTTCGCAAAGGCCACGACGATCCTGCCGGCCGGGTCCGGGCAATCGGCGACGGGGCGTTCGACCTCGGGCAGATCGCTCACGTCGATGCGCGCGAAGGTCGCCATCGCCTGATCGGCATCAGGCTCGCCGCCGGCCATCTGCTTGCGCCAGGCATAGAGCTGTGATGGGGCTACGCCGAACGCTTGCGCGACCTCGGTCACCGACGACCCCGCCGCGCTCGCCAGGTCGACCAACGCGCGCTTCTCGGTGCAGCTCCACAGCCTTCGTTGCCGCGCACGCCCAATCACTATTGCACGGTCTTCGGCCGCCGCCGCACCGCTTAACTCGGCGACCAAATCGCCCTCTGCATGTTCCAATGTCATGGCGCGAAAACTCCATGTTCATCGGCCTATTGCAAGGTGCCTTGGTGCACCGCTTACACTGAGCGTCCCAGTCGTAGGGAACAATCCTGGTGAGGCAACGCGGGGGGCTGTTTCTCAATTCGCCCGACAAGGCGGCCAGCAGATGGTTCTTTGGGACGATATTCGAACCGCCCCACGGCACCATATGCAGATGTCTTTCCAGCAGCGCGGCCGCGGGATCGTTGGTGACGTTCGGCAGCTAAAGGTCGATGTCGATAGCTACAACGAGGCGAGGTCGGACGAAGAGCCTATCCAGATGGATTTCGACTTCACTATGGACTTGCGGAAATCGAGGCAGCAGAAGCCGCCTAGTCGCCGCGCCTTCTCCAGCGGGCGGATGCAGCTAATCGCGTCGCTGCTTCGGCCCTTTGTTCTGCGCGACATGCGGTCAGCCCGCACGCGGCCGCCAATCTTGCCACCGCGCCGCCCTAGCTCCACAGCGGCCTTGTTCTTGAGATCTTCTTCAGCCGGCGCCTCGCCAGTCGCGATGTCAACTATCGACCTCGCCAATTGGTTTGCGTCGCGCGGGCGCTTTGGATGCTTATCGGTCATAGCTTGAAGATGGCCTTCGTTTCCGCCTATTTCCAGACGGCGTATAGGCGAAAGCGCCTATTGTGGTTGGGACGGAGTTTCAAACTGACCCCACTACCGCCGCGCCGAAGGGCTTGCATCACCCGCTGGATCCGGCGTTGCTGAATGCTCTCGAACGCGCATGATGGCATATCCGTTTTATATGGGACGCTTCAGCACATCGCAGCTAAACAAAGAAATGCCGTTTTGCCGGCCAGGAGACAGGGACAGTAGTCGGCCCGGCAGGAGCGGCTGGTGAGGCGATGGGCAAGGAGTTGAAAGCCGCGTAGCCAACGCTCAACGAGGCGCGCCCGACCGGCGACGGCCATGTGGAGCTGGCGTTTGGGCCCAGCTCAGGACGAACTGGCCCGCGAGATCAAGTCGCGCTGATGCCAAGTGCTCCGGACCAAAGGCTCGAAGTTGTGAGTGAGGACACCAAGCGAAATGATGCCACAACTGGACCACTGGCTCCAACAGGTAACAGGAATAACGGGGCTGCTCCCGGAGTTACTCGGCGCGATTGCGGAAAGGCTCAGCCCGATCGATCTGCTGGCGGTGTCGCAGACAGACGGCGAGCTGCGTGCTGCTGTCCAAATGTCCGCGGCGTTGGAAGAAAGGCGCCAGATGGCAATCCGGGTTCAGGCCGTCTGGAACAGGTTAATGGTCCTGCAGCCAGGAGTCGCGAATCCCTTTGTCGCACTAGTTGTTCCCGGCGTGTTGGAATCTCTCGCATCCAATTTCAATTGCCTGACCAGCGTGCAGCAGGAGCAGCTCGTTGCCATCGCCGAAGGACATAACGACCCCGAGCACCGCGTCTTTGCCCTGCGAGCCCTCGGCGGGGGGCTGGGAGGGCTCGCGCCCACGCTTCAGCAGCGCCTCGTCGAGGTCGCCGAAGGACTTGACGACGAAGAGCACTGCTTCCAAGCCCTGGAAGCGCTCAGACGGGGGGTGGGAGGGCTCGCGCCCGCGCTCCAGCAGCGTCTCATTGATCGCGCCGAGGCGCTTGACCCCGAATATCGCTTCTTGGCCTTGGAGGACCTCGGGCTGGCCGTGGGTGAGTTTACGCCCATGCTCCAGCAGCGTCTCGTCGAACTCGCCGAGGGGGTTGACGATCCCCAGTATCGCGTCGCTGCCCTCGTTTGTCTCGCAATGGGTGTGGGAGGGCTTGTGCCGGCGCTCCAGCAGCGTGTCGTCGATCGCGTCGAGGAGCTCAACCCGGAAGACCGCGTCTCGGTGCTTCGAGCCCTCGGGATAAGCGTGGGAGAGTTTGTACCCGCGCTCCAGCAGCGTGTGGTCGACCTCGCAGCAGGGCTTGTCGATCCCGTGCATCGCGCTCAAGCCCTGCAGCGCATCGGACTGGCCGCAGGAGAGTTTGCGCCGGAACTACAGCAGCGCCTCGTCAGGCTCGCCGAGGCGTTTGTCGATCCCGAGCATCGCGCTCAAGCCCTGGAGGGCATCGGACGGAACCTAGGAGAGCTTGCGCCCGCACTACAGCAGCGCCTCGTCGTGCTCGCCGAGGGGCTCGCCCAGTACGAGCATCGCGTCACAGCTCTGCGGGGCCTCGCAGTGGGCGTCGAAGGACTTGCGCCCACGCTCCAGCAGCGCCTCGTCGACCTCGTCGTGAGCCCTGACCTCGAAGATCACTTCTCGGCCCTCGCAGCCCTGGAGTCAGCCGTGGGAAAGCTTGTGCCCGAGCTACAGGAGCGCCTCGTCGTGCTCGTCGAGGGGCTCGCCCAGCCTCATCAACGCGTCTTAGCCCTATGGGGCTTCAGATGGGGCGTAGGCCGGTTTGCGCCGGCGTTACAAGAGCGCATCGTCGTGCTCGCCGAGGGGCTCGCCCAACCCGGAGATCTCAACCAGGCCATGTGGATCTTGAGAAAGGGCTTTGGACGTTTTACGCCCGAGCTACAGGAGCGCCTCGTCGTGCTCGCCGAGAATCTTAACGACCCACACGATCGTGTCACTGCGCTGCTAAGCCTCGGAGAGAGCGCGGGATTGCTTCCGCCCGAGCTACAGGAGCGCCTGGTCACCTTCGCCGAGAGTCTTAACGACCCGGACAACCGTGTCGCGGCCGCGCGGGTCCTTGGAGCAAGCGTGGGAGCGTTTCCGCCCGCGCTACAGCAGCGTCTCGCTGCTATTGCTGAAGGTCTTGTCCATCCGTGGGCTCGGGCTGCCGCCCTGGCAGCCCTGTGTCCTAGGAACTAAACCCATTCACTTGGGGTTTTTCCGCCCAGGGTAATTCAAGTCTTGCAATCGGGCGGCCTCCGGCCGCGTTGCCGGTACGAACTGATGGAGCACGAAAGCTTGATCATGTCACCGCTGTTGGCAAATGTCTCGTGGTGTTCTCGCGTCGGTCATTCGCGTCCTGAACAGCTCGGAAATGTCTGGTCGAATGGGTCATGCCCTAGCCCGCGGCGTCCGGGCTCCGTCGAAGTCGAGAACGGTCGTCGTGCCATCAGCTCATCTTGAAATCGCCGGATGGCTCCTGTGGATCTCGATCAACTTTCTGGGAGCATAATGGGACGGGACTGAGAAGATGGACATGGTTGGACAACTTGTTAGCCTCAAAGGCCACATGCATATCTGCCCCCTGGTCGAGCCTGGACCACGGCCGCATATCGGCGGCCCCGTGATCTTGACCGGTCAGAATTTTGTCTGCGTGGAGGGCGTTCCAATCGCCACCGTGAGCGACAGATGCCTATGTTCCGGCGCGCCGACAACCTCCGACAGCATTAAAGAAGGCTCTTCAATCGCGCGGATCAACGGCAAGAGGATTGCGCGGATGGGAGATTCCTGTTCACACGGTGGGCGCTTGGTTCAAGGCGTGCCGTGGATAACGTTCGAGTAACATCGCCGGCGAACGCGCTGGCGCCGACTCGAACTTCGAGACGCCGCGGCATCGTGCAGGGCAACGCCACGCCGCCGCTCGTGCCGATGCCGGAGGCGATGAAGCGAGAGCTTGAAGAATACCCCGGGCGTATTTGCGACCAATTCTGCGGCGGAGCGGGCAACAACTCAGGATGCGGGCGGCCGAGGCCGAGCACGACTGCGAGGACCACGTGATCGTTGCGATGCGCCAGACGGTGGTCTACTCCTGTGAGCTGAAATTAGACGATCTGGAATATTCAAACAGCTTGAAGGCTGTAGCCTCCCGCATTCAGCACCGGCAGACGTGGCGGCCGCGCAACGAGGGCACGCAAGCGCCGACGATACTTTAGTGGAGTGCGTACATAAATGGTCCCGTGCTCGCCACCCACGAACTGCCGTTGCAGAGAGGACGTGAAGCCGCTCCACGTTGGCACGGTGCCGTCGCCGACGTCCTCTTCCTCGATCGAGCGGGACGCAGTTTGCCGAGATGGACCGACGTGCTTGAGACGGCATGATCCGTGTCGTCTGGCGTCACTGGGTTAACAACGTCGGACGTCTGCGCCCCGGTAAGCTGGCAGATCCATTCCATAACATCGGCAGCAAACGCCACCAAACAGCGGCCGAAATCCTGATGGAGGTCGCACGGGACTTTTGAGGCCGATCGCGCTTCATGGTTTGCGATCAAAGGCTGGAGCTAACCAACCCGAGTGCTGGCTACATCGCCAACCATATGTCATTCATGCTCGATCTCCTGAAGGTGCCGCGTCCGCACGCAGGTGCCGTCGACGGCCGCAGACATCTTTGGGCAGTCGCAGCCTGGATTGCCGCCTTTCACTCCGGTAGGCGCAGGAGTCGCCACGAACTTCAATAGCCCTTGACTGTATCGCAATTGAGACACATATAGGGGGTCATATCGCCATTCGATGTGAGTGGGCCACCGGCGAGTTGTTCGTTATAAGGAGTCTTGATGTGGCTGCCACTAAAATGATTCATGTTCGGGTCGAAGATGACATTCGTGAAGAGGCTTCCTTGGTTCTTGGGTCGTTCGGTCTTTCGCTTTCGGATGCCGTTCGGGTGTTTCTTCATCGAGTTGTGGCGAGCCAAAGCTTTCCTCTCGAGCTCAAGGTTCCCAACGAAACAACCCGCGCCGCCCTGACGGAGGCTCGTGAGATCAGGAAGGCCCGTAAGGCTCGCTTTATGACACCGGATGAGCTTTTCGCCGAGCTGAACGGCAAGAAGTAAATTCAGCGAGCAAGCAGCTTGAAGAAACCGAGCGACGTCAGACGCACCTCCCTTCCAAGAGCATCGGAATACACCAGACAATTTCGAAAGGACTGGAACCGATACAATAAGGCCGGGAAAATGGATATGAGTCGCGCAATCGAATTGATGACGCTGATCATTCTGAAAAGGCCACTCGGCGCTGAGTGGGCCGACCACGAGCTCTCAGGTAGAGAGTGGAAAGTGGCGAGGGAAGCACATATCGGTGGTGACTTTCTCCTTGTCTATACTGCCGATGACGACTTCGTCGAATTTGTCAGGCTTGGCTCACATTCAGAGCTGTTTGGAAGATAAGGCGCGGCGCTGGCGCGCCCGACATCGCGATTTGTATACCGCAAAAAGGGCAGAGCCGCCCAAGGGAGATTGGGGGCTTTTGCTATCCAATGCCGCATATCTGCTTGTCACGAGCACAAGCGGTAGTTCTCGTCCAGGCTCGGGGATAATGGTTACCGCTTCGCGCGTCGAATAGAAAACCGCAATCGCCGCGGTAGTCCCATCCTCTTCGACGCGCTCAAGGTGGTATGCATCCCGCCGTTCCGGTCTATTTTTGTCAGTTAACTGTAAGCGGTTTCCGACGGCCGAACGCTCGCCCGCGAGTGGAGAAGGCTTGCGTTGCGCCTTAGCTCGTGAGCCCCCCAAAACACAAATATTTCAGGTCCAGGTAAT
The DNA here is from genome assembly GCF_042682145.1 of Mesorhizobium newzealandense. Taxonomy (NCBI): domain Bacteria; kingdom Pseudomonadati; phylum Pseudomonadota; class Alphaproteobacteria; order Hyphomicrobiales; family Phyllobacteriaceae; genus Mesorhizobium; species Mesorhizobium newzealandense. Next base: position 922,711 of record NZ_JBHUGZ010000001.1, read on the forward strand.
CATCGACGCCGTATTTCGAACCTTCCCGGCCAAATCCTGACTGCTTGATACCCCCGAACGGCGCGACCTCAGTCGAAATGAGCCCGGTGTTGATGCCAACCATGCCATACTCCAAGGCCTCCGCGACGGCCCACACACGGCTCATGTCCTGGGCGTAGAAATAGGCCGCAAGCCCGAATTCGGTGTCATTTGCCATCTCAATGACGTCATTGACCGCATCGAAGCGGAACAAGGGCGCCAACGGCCCGAAAGTTTCTTCGCGGGCGACCGCCATCTTGGAGGTTACCCCGGTCAGGACAGTCGGCCAGATGAAATTGCCGCCAAGAGGGTGGTCTGGCCCACCCGCCACAATGCTGGCGCCCTGAGAGACTGCATTCTCAATGTGACGCCTGACCTTGGCCACGGCGCGGTCATCGACCAGCGGGCCGATCTCGGTGCCTTCCGCAAAGCCGTCACCAACTTTGAAGGCTTTGACGCGATGCGCGAGCTTGTCGGCGAACTCTTCGTAGATACCGCTCTGCACGTAAAGGCGATTGGCGCAGACACAGGTCTGGCCAGCATTGCGGAACTTGGAGACGAGGGCTCCTTCGACGGCCGCATCGACATCGGCGTCGTCGAAGACGATGAACGGTGCGTTGCCGCCCAGTTCCATGCTGAGCTTCATGACTTGCGCCGAGGCTTGCGCCATCAGGGTGCGGCCGACCTCGGTCGACCCGGTGAACGTGAGTTTGCGAACCTTCTCGTTTTCGCAAACCTCATCGCCGAAGTCCGAGCTCTTCGTGATCGGGACAACGCTCAATAGCCCGGACGGCACCCCTGCCCTTTCCGCAAGTACGGCGAGGGCCAAGGCGGAGAGTGGCGTCAGGGCTGCCGGTTTGAAGACGATCGAGCAGCCCACCGCCAGCGCCGGAGCGATCTTGCGCGCCACCATCGCCGAGGGAAAATTCCAGGGCGTAACAGCGCCGACGACCCCGACAGGTTGCTTGATCACGACGATCCGCTTGTCACGGGCATGACCGGGGATAGTGTCGCCATAGACGCGCTTGGCCTCTTCGCCGAACCACTCGATGTAGGACGCGCCATAGAGGATCTCGCCCTTGGACTCGGCGAACGGCTTCCCCATTTCAGCGGTCAGGATCGTCGCCAGGTCATCAAGATTGGCGATCGTCAGATCATACCAGCGCCGAATGACTGCAGCGCGCTCCTTGCCGGTACGGGCAGCCCACTCCTTCTGGACGACATAGGCCACATCGATCGCATTGGCGATGTCGGCTCGGGTAAAATCGGGCAGCCTGGCCAGCACTTCGCTGGTCGAAGGGTTGGTGACCTCGAAGGTTTGTCCGGACCGGGATTGGCCGAGCCACTCCTTGCCGATCAATCCCGCTTCCCGGATCAGATCCTTGTCCTTGATCTTGTTGAGGAGTGTCGCTGATACGGCCATGGTTAGACACCTTCACTGAGTTGCGAACGGCCCCGCGCGAGAAGTGCCCGGGCCTGGGCGATAATGGGAGCGTCGATCATCTTGCCGTCGACAAGGCGCGCTGCGCCGTCCCGGGCCGCGTCGACGACGCGCTGCGCCCAGCGCAGTTGCTGTTCACTCGGCTGGAAAGCCGAGATGACATGGGAAGTCTGGGCAGGGTGTATGCAAAGCTTCCCGCCGGCCCCATGATCTAAGGCCTGCTGGCATTCGGTGGCCAGTCTGGCGGTGTCCGTGACCTCGAAGGATGGGCCATCCAACGGCAGGGGCATGCCGGCGGCCCTGCTCGCCACCGCCAGCCGCATCATGGCATGCGCTTTGAGGTCATTGGAGGCGGGCACACCCAAGTCCAGCGCAAAATCTGCGGGTCCGAAGGCCAGTCTCGCGACATGCGAATGAGCGGCCAGCGCCCCCGCCGCCTGCAGCCCTCGCGCCGTCTCGATCAGCGCCATGATCTCGATGTCGTCACCCAAAATCCGAACCATCGCGTCGAGGATCGCCGCGGACTCCGCTTTTGGCAGGCAGATGCGCCGAAGCCCGAGCGCCCCGACTGCAGCAAGGTCAGTCGTGTACCAGCTGCTGTCTTGGCTGTTGATCCGAACGTAGGTGGGGTTCCGCAATGTCAGGGCATGGTGAAGGTTGGACCGGGCGCCATCCTTGGCGGCGGGCGCAACGGCGTCCTCAAGATCGATAATAATCGCGTCGGCTCCGGACCGGTCGGCCTTTTCAAAACGCTCTGGCCGGTCGGCCGGAACGAACAAAGGCGCGACAGGCGTAAAATGCAAGTCACCCTGCGCAGACATCAGGCCACACCCCGGTCGATATCGGCTTCCATGTGCACGGCGCCGCTCCCGCCTTGCGTCCAGAGTCGCTGACCATCGATGCCGACCCTGACCGTCAGTTCACGGTCTACAATCGCCGGAGCTATCCCGCGGTAGCGAAACGTCAGGGGTATACCGGCGCCTTGGGACGCCGCGAGGTTGAGGAGAAGCGTTGCCTGGAGGGGGCCATGGACAACCAACCCCTCATAGCCTTCAGCCTCGGTCGCGTAAGGCAGATCGTAGTGGATACGGTGACCGTTAAAGGTGATCGCAGAGTAGCGGAAGAGCAACGTGGACGAAGGAACGACAGACCACACTTGCGCTGCTGGCCGGATTGCCGTGGGCTCGGCCGGTGAGGTGTTTCGAGACACGCCATTTCCCGAGATCGCAGCTTCCCGATAAACGATGTCCTGCCGTTCACTCAGTGCGAGACCACGATCGGAATGATAAGCGTGGCCGACCGCGACGAACCAGAGTTCACCGGATCGGCCTTGCTTGCGCACTATGTCCAGGATGGTGGACGCCTTGCGGACTTTGTCACCGACCCTAAGGTGATCATGCAGCTGAAGTTCACCACCAGCCCACATGCGGCGCGGCAGCGGCACAGGCGGCAACGACAGGTTCTTGGCGGGGTGTCCGTCAGCACCCAACTGGTCCATGCCGGCGATTGCCGGCGACAGGCACCAATGGATGCCCAACGAGGCGGCATCTGCGGGCAGCGGCGCTAGATGCGGTTCGAAAATGGCGCGGAAGCTCATCACGAGGCGCTCCGAAACGACATCGATGCTTTCGCTCTGACGGCCAATCCATTCTGCCGATAGCTTCTGTTCGGTCGCGTCCACTGGCCTTTACCGTCAGTACGAACGTGGCATCCCGAGCACATGCTCGGAGAGGTAGGACAGGATGAGGTTCGTCGAGATCGGCGCAACCTGGTAAAGCCTGGTCTCGCGAAACTTGCGTTCGACGTCATACTCTTCAGCGAATCCGAAACCGCCATGCGTCTGGATACAGGCGTTCGCGGCTTCATTGGAAGCATCAGCAGCCAGCATCTTGGCCATGTTCGCTTCAGCGCCGCAGTCCTGACCGGCCTCATAGAGCCGCGTGGCTTCGCGGACCATGAGTTCGGCTGCACGCATGTTCGCGTAAGCCTTAGCGATGGGAAACTGGACGCCTTGGTTGGCGCCGATGGCCCGGCCGAAGACGTTGCGGTCGCATGCGTAAGTGGAAGCCTTGTTGATCAGCCACTTGGCGTCGCCGACACATTCGGCGGCGATCAGGATCCGCTCGGCATTCATCCCGGAGAGGATATACCGGAAACCCTTGCCTTCCTCACCGATCAGGTTTTCGGCAGGGATCTTCACATTATCGAAAAAGACCTCCGTCGTGGAATGGTTCATCATCGTCCGGATCGGCCGGATTGAGAGACCCTGCTTGAGTGCTTCCTGCATATCAAGAATGAACACAGATAGGCCGTCAGTGCGCTTTGCGACCTGATCCTTCGGGGTGGTCCGGGCGAGCAGCAGCATGAGATCCGAGTACTCGGCCCGGCTGGTCCAGATTTTCTGACCGTTGACCACGTAGTGATCGCCGTTCTTCCGTGCGAAGGTACGGATTGAAGTGGTGTCGGTGCCGCTGGTCGGCTCGGTTACACCGAACGCCTGCAGCCTCAATTCTCCGGAGGCGATTTGCGGAAGATAGCACTGCTTCTGCGATTCATTGCCGTGGCGAAGCACCGTGCCCATGACATACATCTGCGCATGGCAAGCCGCACCATTGCATCCCGCCCGTTGAATCTCCTCGAGCACGGCGGCCGCTGCCGAAAGCGTCAAGCCCGACCCGCCATATTCCTCGGGGATCAGCGTCGCAAGGTAGCCGGCCTCGGTCAACGCGTTGACGAAATCCACGGGGTAGGCGCGGCCGGCATCGAGCTTGCGCCAGTATTCGCCCGGAAACCGCTCGCAGAGCCGACGCACGGCGTCGCGGATGTCCTCGTTGTCAAAGTCCTTGAACATCAGGCGCTCCGCGCGGCATGAACCTGGGGAGGCGCGTCCCCAGCGGTTTCAAACAGACCCAGCGAGCGCACCGGACGGTTGTCGGTAAGGCCCAGGATAGCGCCGATCAGGTCGTCGGCACGGGCTTGCGAAGTGCCGCCGGCGACGAGCTGCGTGCGCGCCTTCTGAGACAGCTCGGCTGCCGTCACCGGGTTATCGGGATCGCCCTTGGCGTCGTGTCGGGCGGCGAAAAAGCGTCTGCCGGAAGCCGTCTCGACGATCACCTCGGCACCCCACGATTCCGGATAGGCGGCATCGATCGACGGCGCCAGCTCGACCCTGACCTTCTTGCGTTCGCCGACCATTCGTTGCCGTGCATCAGCATCGAAGCTGGCCTGATCGACGCGGCCGTCCGCGAGCGCTATCGCCACCGTGTGCTGCAGCGAGAATTTGGCACTGTACGGATCTTCCGGAATGGGCCGGTCGCACACGTCAAGGGCCGCCCGGTAAGCCCCGACATGAACCCTTGCGATGGCTTCCCCGGCGATCTCGTTGTGCAAGGCGATCGCGCCGTCGATCGCCGGATGGGTGTGTCTGCAGCACGGCCATGGCTTGATCGAGGTCTTGATCAGTTGCCAGGCCCGCTCAGGCCCTGCCGTGACGGCCTCCGGAATCGGGTCCGGACACAGACCGGCGTAGAAGCCCTTCTCGCCTTCCAGGATGTTCTGCGCGCCCGTGAATCCTTCCTTGGCCAGGAACGAAGCGATGACGCCTGATTCCGCAGCCCTGGCGGTGTGGAGATGCTTGCTCATGGCGCCTTCGGCAAGGAACTCCCAAAGACCCGATGACTGGGTACCCGCATTCCCAAGCGCCCATACGGTCCTGGTGTCGTCGAGGCCGAGGAGCTCCGCCACGGCAAACGCCGCACCGAACGGCCCGCAGGTCGAGGTGTTGTGCCAGACCCGGTAATGCTTCTTGCCGACGGAGGTGCCGACCCGGCAGCAGGCCTCGTATCCTGCGAGAACCGCGCGAAGAAACGCTTTACCGCCAAGATCGTGGTCGTGGGCTACCGCCCAGGCCGCAGGAATGACGACACTGCCGGGATGGGTCACCGAGTCCCGGTGGAGGTCATCCATCTCCAAGATATGTGCTAGGCCGCCCAGGTAGAACGCCTTGCGGGCGGTATCGGTTTGCGCCGGCGGGGCGACCACCTTCAGCATGCGGGCGGGCTCGGTTGGCAATGCGCCGAGGGCGCAGCCGAGCGTATCCAGGACGAATAGCGATGCCCATTCGAGGTCGCGGTCGGTCACTGGCTTTTCACGGATCAACCGTGTCAGGTCGCGGGTCAAGCTCATAGTGCTGCATTTCCTATCCGTTTGGGACCTACCATATCTGGAGGACCGAACTCTTGCCGCAAAGCCCCATCGTGTTCCCCGAGCGAAGGCACACTGCCAAGCACGGGACGCATGCCATTGACAGTGACCGGCGGCGCAAACAGCTCAACCGGACCAACTGCGGTCTCAACCGATACTTTGGTGGCACTGCGATGCACCGCCAGTTCCGCCATGGTCGACACACGGCCATAGGCAATTCTGACGTTGTCAAGCAATTCGCATAATGCAGACATGGTGTAGGTCGCCAAGATCGCCTGCACGCATGCGTCAAGCGGCTCGCGGTTTTTTGATGCGAAGCACGTTGCGCTCGAATCTCGGGTCCGTTGCAACCGACGGCCGGCGCAGGACACTGTCGCAGAAGACGACCCATTCGCGTTCGTTCTGGACGGCGATCAGGATTTCCCCGTCACTCACCTGAAACAGCCCGTAGGGCGCGATCGAGGGGTGGGCGAGCCCAAGCCGCCGCGGCTCCTTGCCACCGTAGTGGCGCGCCAGATATGGCACGTTCATGTATTCGGCGAGGGTGTCGAAAAGGGAAAGCTGCAGGTGAGCCCCGTCCCCAGTTCGGCTGCGCATGATCAGGGCTTCGAGGATAGCGGCGTAGGCCCCCTGTCCCGTAGCGATATCGGAGATCGATATGCCGACCCGGGTCGGGCCAGAAGTTGCGGACCCAGTGACCCCCGCCAAGCCCGCTTCCGCCTGGATCAGCAGATCGTAGGCTTTCCGCTCGTGGTCGGGTGTTCCGGGTGCGTAGCCACCGATGTCACACACGATTAGCCTGGGGAACCGCCGCCTGAGGTCGGCGCTGCCGATGCCCAACCTGTCGGTTGCGCCAGGTGCGAGGTTCTGGACGAACACGTCGGCGGTGGCGAGCATGGATTCGACCAGCGCAAGATCATCCGGCTGCTTCAGATCGACGGTGCAGGATTGCTTGCCGCGGTTGTTCCAGATGAAATAGCTGGAGAGGCCGTGAACATAATCGTCATAGCCGCGCGCGAAGTCGCCCTCGGGGCGCTCGAGCTTGATGACCCGCGCGCCCGCGTCGGCCAGACGGGACGTCGCCAAAGGCGCGGCCACGGCTTGCTCCAGCGAGATGACGGTCGTTCCCTCCAGCGCGCCTGGCATGGCTCGCTCCTTATGCTGCTTTTCCGATACCATCGCACCGGAAGGGGTCCTTCCGTCAAATAGCGTTTTGTAATGGGAGGTATAGCGAAACGGTACAGTCGGCCGCCCGCCTGCAGCACCCTAGCCGAAGAGGTTGGGTCGCTGGTTTTCGTTGGGTAGCTCTGCGCTCCAGACCTGGTCCTTGACCAGCTGGCGAAGGATCTCCCACGATAGCTGCCCGACGGCGCGGGGCGCTGTCTGCAACGCCCGTTCGGTCGAGTAAGCCAGGTACACTTTACGTGTAATTGGCGGGTTTTGGAAACTCCACGCCCGAAACAAGCCGGCCTGCGCCTCAGCGTTGATCGCCATCCGCGGCAGGATCCCGTAACCGATGCCACGTGTCACCAATCTCTTGATTTGGGTGTAGGAGTCGATTTCGATCGCCGGGTTGATGGCGACCTGGACTGACGTTGCCACGGCTTCGATCAGTTCTCGCAGGCCGTGGCCCGGGCCCGGCACAACGAGGGGCAGTCCGGCGACGTCACGAAGCTCCACAGAAGAGCCCTGCAAGTCGGCCTGGCCCTGCATCGACGGGCCGGCAAAGAGACAGATTTCCTCGGACAAGCCGTGATGTACCGCGAGCCCCCGGGGATCCGAAGTTGCATAAATCATCGCGAGGTCAACCTCCCCGCGCTTCAACCATTCCAGAATGTAGCCGCTCATCGCCTCAACGATGCGGATGCGCACCTCGGGGAACCGCTCGCGGGCGGCCTCGATCAGCGGCGCCGCAAGAAGCTCGCTCACTGTACCCGGTAGGCCGAAACGCACTTCGCCGCGAGGGGCTATGGCGGCGCCCCGGACACTGTCGTTAATTTCGGCAAACTCGGCAAGGATGCGCTTGGCATGCACCATCAGCCGCGTGCCCGCTTCGGTCGCACTGACGCCGTGCGGCCCGCGATGCAGGAGAGCAAGGCCAAGCTCCTCTTCCATGTGCCTGACATGCTGGCTCAACGCGGGTTGTGCTACATGAAGCTGCGTCGCGGCTTTCGAGAACGAGCCGCTCTCGACGACCT